>NZ_JBEZLP010000001.1:0-797198 GCF_040652195.1 Streptomyces sp. NPDC048278 | reverse complement strand
TCACCGCATGCGGACCGACCACGGTGAGCCTGCTCCGGGACGCGTCGGGCCGTGAACTGACCGTCCGGGCCGACCCCGCGGCCGGAACCGTCGCCGCGCCGGGCGCAGTTCGAGAACGTCGGCACGAATCAGCACAGAAAGGGAAGCGCATGGCCGTTCCGCAGAACAACCCATGCGGGGACATACGCTCCGCCGAACACGACTGCCCGGACCTCGACTTGACGGTCTGGCTGCATGTGACCCTGTACGAGAGCCTGCCGCTCCAGGCCCGCTTCAGCTACGACGAGTCCCTGCCCCTCGAGGTGCACGTCGAGTTCTCCAACTCCGCCGGGGGCGTTGTCACATGGGCGCTCTCGCGGGACCTGCTGATCGCGGGCATGCACCAGCCGAGTGGCGACGGCGACGTCCGGATCCTGCCGCCGTGCCCGCGCCATGGCGGGAACGGCCTCTGGGTGCTGCTGCAGGGACGGCGCGGCGGGGCGCTCCTGGAAATCCGCCTCGCCCCCGTGCGCAGGTGGATCGCCGGCACGCTCACGTCGGTACCCCTCGGCACGGAAGGGCTGTCGATGGACTGGGACGAGTCCTTCGAACGCGTCCTGGCGCGGGGGGACCGCTGACGGTCGCCCCGGTGCCTACCCGAACTCCGCACCGTCGAGCGCCTGGGCGCGGTGGCGCAGATCCAGTCCCTCGGCGAGGGCGGAGTCGGGCAGGTGCCTGCGGCCCTCGCGGGTACGCAGCAGGGCAAGCACGATCTGGTCGAGCCCCGAGTGCCGGGGCAGCACCCCGACCAGCCCGCGACGCACGGCCCGCAGCAGCTGACCGGGGCCGACGTACTGGGCCACCAGCACGATCGGCGGCCCCTGTTCGCACCGGGGGCGCCGCGCCCCCCGCATGAGGGCGAGGACCTGTTCGTCGAGTTCCCTGGCCAGCACGAGCAGCGCATCCGCCCGTGCTTCCTGATCCGGTCGTAGCACGCGGACGCGGGGCCGCTCCCGCAGTGCGGTGGTGATGGCACAACCGAACCTGGGGTCGGGGGACTTCACGACCACGGTCACAGGAGACGTCACTCGTATCGTTCTCATGACTCCGAAGCTAGGTGACCGGAACCGGGCCGGACTTCGGTAGGACGACTGCCCCGAAGGCCGCATCCCGGTCGTCCGGTGCGTTCCCGTCGCAAGGCAGTCATCTCAGTCGTCCGACTCAAGACGTCACCGCCGGACCCGGATCCCGATGGCGGCCACGACCCCAGGGACCGCTCAGCCGCCCGGAGGAGGCGACATGACCGGTCCGAGGAGGCCCGTAGGGACGCAGGCGTCCGCGTGAGGGGAGTGTGGTGGCACCTGGGGTGACGGGCAGGAGCCCCCCTCGGCTACCGCCGGACCGAGAGCAGGTGCCAGTGCCAGGGGTCGAGCGCGACGAACAGGCCGGGGCCGGCGAGTTCGTCGCCTTCCCGGTCGTAGGTGTTCTCGTCGAGCAGTTCGGCCAGAGTGCACGACCGTCCGCGGAGATCGGTCCAGGGCAGCGGAAGCCTCCCCTGAGCGGGCCGGTCCGAGTAGTTGATCACGACGACGTACCGGTCCTGGCCGGCGGACCAGGACCAGGCCAGCAGATTGCGGTGGGTGTCGTTGTCCGGCCAGCCCGCGCAGTCCAGCAGCTGCCAGTCGCCCTCGCGTACCGGGGCCGTGGCGGTCACCAGGCGGTCGTAGAAGTCGTGCAGGGCCTCGTCGGCCGGTTCCTGCGGCCGGCGCGAGAGGAACACGGGCAGGCGCACCCGGCGGCCCTCGAACTGGCCCTCGTGCCAGAGTGTCGCGCCGGGCAGGGTGGCGACGGCGACGGCCGCCGCACGCTCCCGGTCGCCGGGCAGGACGGTGGCGGCCCGGGGTTCGTCGTGGTTCTCCAGGAAGCGCACCAGCCGGCGCTGGTAGCCGAGGTCGGCCCGGAGGTGGGCACGGACGGATTCGGCGTCCTCGTGGACGAGGCGGTCGTAGAGCCGCTTGTCGTAGCAGTGGTCGAAACCCTGCTGCTGGAGGGCCCATTCGAGGTCCCAGTACGCCTCCGCGACGAAGAGGAGGTCGGGGTGGTGCTCCCGGACCTTCGGGATGACGTACGACCAGAAGTCCTCCGCCGGGGCCGCTCCCGCCCGATGTCCCCACGTCTTGGCGAACACGTCGTTCATCAGCAGCATCGCCATGTCGCAGCGCACCCCGTCCGCCTGGTCGCCGATCGACACCAGGGTCTCCACGGCCGCCGCACGCAGGTCGTCGGCGAAGGCGTTCAGCTGGACCACGTCCGGCCAGGGCGGGAAGTACGGGTCCCGGCCACGCGCATATACCTTATCGCCCGCTTTCAGGAACGCCTCGGGGTCGCGGGCCAGGTCGTCGGGGGTGCCGTGGACCAGGCAGTCCGGGCGTTCGGTGAGCCAGGGGTGGTCGGGGGCCACGTGGTTGGGGACGTGGTCGAGGATCAGGCGCACGCCCCGCGCGGCCAGCCGGGCGCGTGCCTCGGCGAGTCCCGCCGGACCGCCGATACCCGGGTCGACCACGTAGTTCCGTACGCAGTACGGCGATCCGGCGATGTCACCGGTGGCCAGGTCCGGCAGGGCGTGGCGGAAGGAGGAGAGCAGCTCCTCGTTGCGCAGGGCGATCTCCAGTCCCGCCGGGCTGCGCTCCCACACGCCCATCAGCCACACGGCGTCGATACCCGGCCGAGCGACCTCGTCCCACACCTCCTCGGGCACCTCGCCCAGGGTGACGGGGCGTCCGTACCGGGTGCTCAACTCATTCAGCCATACCAGGGTGTTGATCTCGTAGATCGCTGTCATGACAGGGGCTCCTCCCTCAGGGCGCCCCAGTCCCCGGCGCCGACGAGACGGAACAGGGTGGCGGTGACGGCTGCCAGGCCGGTCCAGCCGGTCTGGTGCGAGGCGCCGAGACCGGCGCCGTTGTCGCCGTGGAAGTACTCGTAGAACAGGATCAGGTCCTTCCAGTGCGGGTCCTTGGCGAATTTCGGCTGGGCGCCGTGCACCGGGCGGTGGCCCTCGGCGTCGCGCAGGAACGTGGAGGTGAGCCGCCCGGAGATCTCCCGCGCGACCTCGTAGAGATTCAGCTGCCGGCCCGAACCGGTCGGGAACTCCACGGTGAACGTGTCGCCGTGGTACGTGTGCAGGTTCAGCAGGGCACGGATGAGCAGGACGTTGATCGGGAACCACACCGGCCCACGCCAGTTGGAGTTGCCGCCGAACATGCCGGAGTCGGACTCGGCGGGCAGATAGCCGACGCCGTAGGTCTCACCGTGCACCTCGAAGGTGTACGGGTGCTCGGCGTGGTACCGCGACAGCGAGCGGATGCCGTGCGGACCGAGGAACTCCTCCTCGTCGAGCATCCGGGCCAGGATCCGGCGCAACCGGTCCTCGCCGAACAGCGCGAACAGGTGCCGTCCCGCCGTACCGGACCCCAGGGTGTCACCGGAGGAGACGAGGGCCTCGACGGCCGGGTGCCGTCGCACGAAGTCCCGTGCACCCTCGACCAGTTCGGGGAAGCGGCGGTCGGTCCAGGCGCCGACCACGCTGGTCGCGGCGAGCGGAATGAGACCGACCAGGGAGCGGACCTTCAGCCGGGTCGCACCGCCGTCCGGCAGCCGCAGCACGTCGTAGAAGAAGCCGTCCTCCTCGTCCCACAGGGACGCGTTGTCCTTGCCGACGCGGTTCATGGCGACCGCGATCCAGGCGAAGTGCTCGAACAGGGTCTGCGCGTGTTCCAGGTAGACGGGGTTCTCGGCGGCCAGTTCGATGGCGATCTCCAGCAGGTTCTGGCAGTACAGCGCCATCCAGGCGGTGCCGTCCGACTGGTCCAGGTGCCCCCCGGTGGGCAGCGGGGAGCTGCGGTCGAAGACGCCGATGTTGTCCAGACCGAGGAAGCCCCCCTGGAAGACGTTGTTGCCCTCGACGTCCTTGCGGTTGAGCCACCAGGTGAAGTTCTTCATCAGCTTCTGGAAGGCGTTCTCCAGGAAGACGCGGTCGCCGCCGCCCGTGCGGTGCTTCTCCAGCTCGTAGACGAAGAGGACGGCCCAGGCGTGCACGGGCGGGTTGACGTCGCCGAAGTTCCACTCGTACGCCGGGATCTGGCCGTTGGGGTGCAGGTACAGGCGGCGCAGCAGCAACTCCAGCTGGGACTTGGCGAAGCCGATGTCGACCACGGACAGGGCGATGGTGTGGAAGGCGAGGTCCCAGGCCGCGAACCAGGGGTACTCCCAGGTGTCCGGCATCGACATGACCTCGTCGTTGACCATGTGGTACCAGGCGCTGTTGCGGATCCGGGGATCGGCGGCCAGCGGATCCACACCGTGCTCGGCCAGCCAGCGCTCGACGTCCAGGTAGTAGTACTGCTTGCTCCACAGCATCCCGGCCAGCGCCTGACGCACCAGCCGGCGCTCGTCCTCACCCAGCCCGTCCGGGACCACGCCCTCGAAGAACACGTCGGCCTCGGCCCGTCGCGCCTCGATCACCTGGTTGAACCCGTCGAAGGGGTCGGCGAGTTCGATGTCGGTCAGGCGCAGCCGGACGGTGGCGCTCCCGCCCGCGGGAACGGTGAGCACGTGGTGGACGGCGGCCTTGGTGCCGGTGTGCCCGGGGTTGACGGCGTCGGTCTCGCCGTGGACGACGCATCGGTCGATGCCGTCCTTGACGTACGGGGTGGCGTTCGGGGAGCCGAAAACGCGCTCGTTGTCGGTGTCGTTCTCGGTGAAGAGGGTTTCCGGGTCACCTGTGAAATACAGCCACCGCGCGCCGAGTTCCTCGTGGTCGGCCCGGATCGCGCCCGGCGTGAGCCACAGGTTCGGTACGGCCGTGCCGCCCGCCCACGACCAGGTGTGCCGGAACCAGAGGGTCGGCAGCAGGTGGAGGGTGGCCTCGTCGGGGCCGCGGTTGTGCGCGGTGATCTCGACCAGCAGATCCTCGGGGCCGGCCTTGGCGTACTCCACGAACACGTCGAAGTAACGATCCTTGTCGAAGACACCCGTGTCCAGCAGCTCGTACTCGAAGTCCCCGCGGCCCCTCGCCCTGTTGGTGGCGACCAGGTCGTCGTACGGGAAGGCATCCTGCGGATACTTGTAGAGGTATTTCATGTACGAGTGGGTGGGCGTGTTGTCGAGGTGGAAGTAGTACTCCTTGACGTCCTCGCCGTGGTTGCCCTCCGCGTTGGTGAGGCCGAACATCCGCTCCTTGAGGATCGAATCCCGGCCGTTCCAGAGCGCCAGCGCGAAGCACAGCCGCTGTTTGTCGTCGCTGACGCCCGCGATGCCGTCCTCGCCCCAGCGGTAGGCCCGGGAGCGGGCCTGGTCATGGGTGAAGTACGACCAGGCGTCACCTCCCCGGCTGTAGTCCTCCCGCACCGTGCCCCACTGCCGCTCGCTCAGATAGGGACCCCAGCGCCGCCACGCCGCCCGCCCCGCGTCGGCCTCCGCGAGCCGGGCCCGCTCCGCGTCAGCACCGCCCGTGTTCGCCACCATCGCACGCCCTCCCTTGACAACTGCTTCACTCAGAGTCGGCCGTCCCGGACTCCGCGGCAACGCCCCTGCGCCGCCCCGGTCGCCGAAGCTGTCTGCGCTCCACCTCGGACATGCCTCCCCAGACGCCGTACGCTTCAGGACCGCTCATGGCGGTCCAGGCACAGGGCTCGATCACCGGGCAGCGCCTGCAGACGGCCCGGGCCTTCGCCTCCCGCGCGCGCTTCTCGGGACCGTGTTCACCGGGCGGGGAGAAGAAGACGGAGCTGTCCATGCCCCGGCAGCGCGCCCGCTGCTGCCAGTCCCAGTAGGAGAGGAGAGGACGGTGGCGTTGGATCATGACGGGACCTCCCGGAGACAGTTCGGCCCGGTGAAGGGCATCGTCACCGCCTGGCCGGCGCCGCCGCTTCGGTCGTCTGACTGACGAGCGAACGGTACGCCGACGAGCCCGCCTACTCGCTCGGCTGCGCGGCGCCGTTCATCTTCGCCTGGTTCTTCGCGAGGAGCTCCTGCACCTCCTGTTCGACCATGTCCGGGTCGACGCCGAGGGCAGATCCGATGTGAGCCGACCACACCTCCGAGCGGATGTCGGTCTCGAAGTCCAGGTCGGCGCGGACCTTTTCACGGACCGCCTGGCGGTTCTGGCTCACCATCACGAACGTGGACAGAAAGATCGCCTCAAGGCTGACGATCATCGTGAGCAGCCCGAAGGGGTACGGGTCCCAGACCGCGGAACGGCCGAACAGCCCCTCGTTGAAGGTGATCCAGACCGTGAACCACACCGCGTGGATGTAGACGAACTGCATGGTGCCGGAGAAGGTGGTGATCGCGTCAGCGATCCGGTCCTGGGTCCCACGCATCCGTGCCAGGACGGCCTGCTCGTTCCGGAGCCGGATGTGTGACCCGTTTGTCGCAGAGCCCATGACCACTCCTTGGTTCGCTTCCCACGGGATGCCGCTCGCAGGGTATGCGCCGGGCGGTTCGCCGACCTTCCGTCAATCGACTGCGGACGACGCCGAACGCGTACGGGTAAGCCGCCCGTTGAGTCGTTTGACGCAAGCGGGCCGAGTCACACCGCGGCAGGGTGAGGGCCGCACCGCCGCGGTTCCGCTCCGCGCGGGCGGGCGGTCTCCGAACGAGAAGGGCGTGATCATGGCCAGATCGACCGCCACCGCTCTGTTCTGGCGAGGGCTCCTGGCCATGGTCGTGGGAGTCGTCTCGCCGGCGTGGCCCGGCATCACCCTGGCCGTGTTCGTCGTCGCCTTCTCCGTCTACGCCCTCCTCGCCGCCGGTATCGATCTCATACGCGCCTTCAGCAGTGACCGCGCCGGCCCGGCCCTCGGGTATCTGCTGCCGGCCGTGCTGTCCTTCGCCGCGGCGTTCGGCGCACTGACGTGGCCGGGCGTCACGGCGCCGGTGCTGACGGTATGGGTGGCGGCGTGGGCACCGGCCATCGGCGTCATGGAGGTGGCCCTGTCGTTCCGGCACGGCGGGAGCGCGGGCGAGCGGGCGATGTGGCTGCTCAGCGGCCTCGTCTCGATCGTCCTCGGGTTCATGCTCGCGGCGCGGCCCGACAGCGGGGCGGTGACACTCGCCACCGTGTTCGGCGCCTTCAGCATCCTGCACGGCGCCTTCGTGCTCGCGCTGTCCGCGCGGACCCGTCGGACCGCTCAGACCAGGGGCCGGCTCGTCGGGTCCCACTGACTCCTTCCCCGCTCCGTATGCAGCACGTCCGTCAACGAACAGCATGTCCGTCAACGAAACGAAGGGATGCACTCATGTCGAACCCGACGCCTCCGACCGACCCGGCCGCCCAGCCCGCCCCGGTGAGCAAGCTCGCCGAGCTCTCGGAGAAGGCCCGCGACGCGCAGCGGACGGTGGAGGCCGGTCTCTCGCAGGACCGGCAGAAGCTGTCCGCCGCGGTGGCCGACGCGAAGGACAAGGCCGAGCAGGGCGCCCAGCGGCTGAAGGCGAGCGGGGAACAGACGAAGGGGCATGTCACCGGTGCCTGGAACCAGGTACAGACCTCCTGGCAGGAGCATGTGACCGCGGTCCGCGACAAGATCGAGGAACGCAAGGAGGAACGCGACGTGAAGCGGCTGCGGAAAGCCGCAGACGACGCCGAGGACTATGCCTCCGATGCCATCTCCTTCGCGATCGCGGCCGTCGAGGAGGCCGAGTACGCCACCCTGGACGCGGTTCTGGCAAGGGCGGAAGCGGACGACGCCACCGAGGCGGCGGAGTAACTGACGTGCGTGCGGCCCGAAGCGGCTGCGGCGGCAGCCGCCAGGGCGCTGGTCGACGCCGGCCCGTCCTCCGTGGGCAGAGTCGGCGTACGCCACCCTGAGCAGGGTCCGGCCCTAGCCCAGCCGGGGCACTCCGGATCAAGGGTCCCGACCGGTGGAAACGCGGGTCGGGTCCTTTCGTGTGCATGTCGATCGAGCAACGGTCTGAACGGTCTGTTCGCCGCCGCTCGGGGGTTGTCCGGGTGGACGCCTGCGCGCAGTGAGCGCCGTCACCTCTGTGCGGGCCGCTTGACGAGCCCGGTCATGGGTGCACGGATGCGAGGCCGTCGAGGCCGCTGTGCAGGGCCGCTTCCTGCTGCCCGCCGGCCCTCTGGCGCTCCTGTTCTCCATCAACTGCGCAGGCGGCCGACGGTACTTGCCGTAGCGGTGCGCTGACGATGACACTACGTCAGTACCGAAGGCGGGGGGTCGGTGATGGCGCCGTTGATCGGACGGGACGACGAGATGGCAGCGGTGGACGCGCTGTTGAGCGCTGCCGTGTCGGAGGCACCCCTGGGCGGGACGCTGCTGGTCCGGGGCGAGCCGGGCATCGGCAAGTCCGCGTTGCTGGACTGGGCGGCCGGCCGGGCGCGCGAGCGTGGAATGCTGGTGGTGACCTGCGAGGGGGTGCCGAGCGAGGCGTCTCTGGCGTTTGCCGGGCTGCACCAGCTCTGGTGGCATCTGCGCGCCGATACGGGCCGGCTTCCCGCCCAGCAGCGGGAGGCCCTGCTGAGTGCCTTCGGGCTCGTCGACAAACCTGCCCCGGGTGTCTGCGTCATCGCTCTGGCCGCCCTGGAGTTGCTGGCCGAGCAGGGTCCCGTCCTGGTGGTCGCCGACGACGTGCACTGGCTGGACCGGTCGACGAGTGAGGTGCTGGCGTTCCTCGGCACCCGGCTGGAGGCGGATCCGGTCGTACTTCTGGCAGCATGCCGCGACGGCGAGAGTGACGACAACCCGCTGCGCATGGCCGGCCTGCCGGAGCTGCAGCTGGGACCACTGAAGACCGCGGCGTCGGCGGCGCTCCTGGACTCGCGTGCCCGGCTCGATCCCCGGGTACGCCGACGGGTGCTGGACGAGGCGTCCGGCAACCCACTGGCCCTGGTGGAGCTGGCGGTGACGATGCGCGAGCCGCCCGGCCGGGCGGAGGTGCCCGCGCGGTTGCCGTTGAGCGACAGGATCGAACAGGCGTACGTCGCCCGCCTGACCGGCCTGCCGTCTGCATGCCGGACCGCGCTCCTGGCGCTCGCGCTCGAAGGGGACAGCGCCACGGCCCTCGCCGCGGCCGGCCGGATGGTCGGCAACGAGGTGACCAGCGCGGACCTGGCGCCCGCGGTGGCCGCCGGGCTCGTCGTGGCCGACCCGGCCGGGGTGCGGTTCCGCCATCCGCTGGTGTGCTCGGCGGTCCGGCAGGCGGCAGGCGAAGCGGAGCGGCGGCAGACGCACGCGGCAGTGGCCGAGCTGCTGGGGGACGAGCCGGACCGCCGGGTGTGGCACCGGGCGGCGGCAGCGGTCGGCCCTGACGAGGACCTGTCGGATGAGCTGGAGGCGGTCGCGGATCGCGCCAGACTCCGTGGCGCGATCTCGGAGGCGGCCACGGCAATCGCGCGGGCGGCCCGGCTCACCGCCCGGCCGACGCGGCGCGGCAGGCTCCTGCTCCGCGCCGCGGTCGCGAGGAGCGAGGGCGGCCGGCCGGCGCAGATCCTGCGGCTGCTCGACGAGGCGGAGAGGCTCGAACTCGAAGCCGGGGACCGTCTCCGGTTGCAGTGGGAGCGGGAGGTACACGGGACCACCCGGTCCGGCTTCAACCCGGCCGAGGCCTTCGCCGAGCTGGCCGAGCGCATGCTGCGGGCGGGGCACACCGTCGAGGCGCTGGAGACGATGGAGAACGTGGTGATGCGGATGTGGTGGTCCAACCCGGATCCGCGGGTGTGCCGACGGATGGCCGGACTGGCGGACGCCGCAGCGGCACCCGACGACCCGCAGGTACTGTCGATCCTGGCGCTGGCCGATCCGACCGAGCGGGGCGCCGCGGTCCTGCGACGGCTCGGTCGTCGGCGTCCCGGGGGCCCGGACCCTTACCACGACTACCTTCTGGGCAACACCGCACAAGCTGTCGGAGCGTGCGACCAGGCGGTCGACTTCCTCGCGGCAGCCGCCGACGGACTGTCGGAGCAGGGGCAGTTCGGCGCACTCGGCAGGTGTCTGCTCGTCCAGGCCTGGGCGGCCGTGCTGGTCGGCCGGCTAGACATCGCGGCGTCCGCCGCCGACGAGGGGGGCCGGCTGCTGGTCGAGTCCGGGAGGCCGTTCTGGGCCACCGGAACCCAGCTCGTCGCGGCCGTGGTGGCCGGCCGGCGCGGGGACACCGCCACCGCCATGGACCTCGCCGCTCGGGCCGAGCGGGTCCTGCTGCCCGCCCGCATCCCACCGATGCTCGCCCAGGTGGCGATCGCCCGAGGTGTCGCCGCCCTCGGCGCGGGCCGCTACGACGAGGCGTACGAGCAGCTGGCACGCGTCTTCGATCCGGCGGACATCGCCTACCACCCGCACCTGCGGGCGTGGGCCCTGGCCGACTACGTCGTCGCCGCCGGCGGCAGCGGCCACCGGGAAGCCGCGCGGGCCCGCTGCGCCGAACTGGCCCCGCTCGCGCGGACCACAGGCAACCCGCTGCTGCGGGCCGGCCTCACGATCGCCGCACCCATGCTGGCCGACGACGGCGCGGAGAAGCTGTTCGCCGAGGCGCACGGCGCCGATCTGGCGGCCTGGCCGATGCATCGGGCCCGCCTCCAGTTCGCCTACGGCACCTGGCTGCGACGGCGCCACCAGGTGTCGGAGGCCCGCGTCCACCTGCGTTCCGCCCGAGACGCCTTCGACGCCCTCGGCGCCGTGGTCGAAGGCGAGGACGCCCGCCAGGAACTGCAGGCGTCCGGCGAGGCGAGCGGCGACCGCAAGCCCGGACCGCTGGACCGGCTCACACCCCAGGAGTGGCAGATCGCACGGCTTGCCGCCCAGGGCTTCACCAACCGGGAGATCGGCCGGCGGCTGTACCTCTCCCACCGCACGGTCGGTAGCCATCTCTACCGGATCTTCCCCAAGCTCGGCATCGCCTCCCGCTCGGAGCTGGCCGCCGCCGTGACGTCGGCCACGGGCACCGCCTGACTTTCCAGCCGATGGCGCACTTCAGCCACGCATCGTCCGTCCCCATGCCGGTCCATGGCGCCGCCCCGGCTCCTTGATGCGGTCACCCGATGGGTCACATGACGGAAGCCTGTCCGGGGCGCCGAACGCCAGACTGCCGATGAACATCCCATTCCGGCACGTCCCCGAACGGGGAGCGAGGAGGACCGACGAGATGGAACGACGCCGCAGGTACGGTGCGCTGGCCGCGTTGATCGCCAGCCTTCTGACGGCCGCTCTGGCAGTCGGCGCGACCGTGGTGACGACGGCGACCGCGGGTTCCGCCCCGGAGCGTGGCTCGGGGAACACCGTGACGGTCGCCGGGATCATCCCGCCCGGTTGGTGACGTCACCGCCGCAGGCCCGCCGCTGCTCCCGCCGATCCGGGCGGGAGCAGCGGCGTGTGCCGACCGCGCCCGCGGGCGCCGCGGCAGAGAGGGTTTGTGAGCATTGAGGTAACGCCTGCGGCCCACCGGACAAGGCGCCATCCGGTGAGAGGGCGTGGGGCACATCCGCGGGCCGGCCGAGTGATCACTGTTCTTCGGCCTTGGGCGCGGTGAGGTCGGGAGGGTAGCCCTTGGCGCGAAGGAATGCGTCGAGCGCTATGGCGACGATGTCGCCGTGCTGGACACCGTGGTCCGCGTGGTACCGGCGGATGCGGCGTTGGAGTTGGAGAGCGTCGGGGACGGCGTAGTTGATCTGCCCGCGACTGGTGTGGCGGCCACTGATGACCGCCAATGTGTCCGGATGAGGCGCCAACGGGTCGTCGGTCAGGTCGGATTGCGCGTCGAGAGCGTCAGCCAGCTCACGCAGCTGACGGGCGTGGCGCGAGAGATCGACCATGGGCTGCTCCAGTCCGGCCCACTAGTCGACTAGCAAGCCGCCTGGTCGACTAGTGGAATAGTCGGTGGGACGGGTGTCCGCGAACGAATGAAGCGTTCGCGGACACCCTGGGAGACGAACGCAGCGTCAGAAGCCGCGTGCGGTGAGCCATTCTTCCAGGGCGACCGAGACGATGTCGCCGATGGGCAGATGATCGAGTTCGTTGTCCAGCGCGAAGCGCTTGATCCGCTTCTTGAGCTTCAGCGCCGCGGGGACCGACGAGTCGAGGCTCTCGCGCGTGATGATGCGCTGGTTGAGGATCACAGCCGTTTCGGGGATGTCCTTGGGGCGGCCGGGACCGTGAGCCCACGGCGTTCCCTCGCTGGCTGCTGCCTCGGGTCGCCCGTACGGCTCCTGGTGGGATCCCGGACTATCGGTCCTCACCGGGAACGCGGTACCGCCTGCGGCCGGAGAAGCTGCTGGACGAACCGCCACCTCGGCAGTCGGGGCCACATCAGGAGCTGCGGACGGGATGGGGGACAGGTCGTGTCGCGCGGCGGGCTCACTCGGCTGCGCGGGTCGCACCGCAGGAGCTGCAGGTTGGGCAGCCGGGGGCTCATGCTGCACTTGTCGCTCTGCCTGTTCCTCAGCGGTCTCCATTCCCACCTCGGGGGCGACGTAGGCGGGGCGCACCGGCTGACTGGTGACCGGCTCCGGCACCGGGCCGCTCAGTACCACGTCGAGGGTCGGCTGGGTGGATGTCTGCGTCTCTTCGGCCGCTGCTGTGATCCGGCCCTGCTCCGAGGCCTCGTCAGGGACGGTGGAAGGAGCGGGCTCACCTTTCGGCGGTTCGGCGGTAGGGCGGCCTGGGCCCTGGGGCGTGGCTTGTTCGGCCGCGTACTGCTCGGGGGTGAGCTCGGCGGCCGGGGGAGGGGGCGGCGGGGCCGTCTTCTTGGCCCCGCCCAGGGTGCGACCGCCGGTTCGGCGGGCTGGGGGCTTCATGCGCTCGGTCATGCCGTGAGCTCCTTCATGAGTTCGGCGTACTCGCTCAGTTCGGTCGGGATCTCGCCGAAGGCCTCCATGTAGTGGACCCAGGAGTGGATGGTGGTCTCGGCGAGCGGGAATGCCTCGTCGCGGTCGGGGCCGATCCCCTCGCCCTGGGCGGGGTCGAGGAGCTTGTTCTTCGCGTTGCGGGGCAGGCTGGTGCGGTCGTCGGCCTTGACCATCACGACGTGGGCGGTGACGCCGTGCTCGTTGCGGGCGGCGGCGCGCTCGGCCTCGTCGAAGGTTGCCACGAGCTTGCGGCGCTCGATCTTGGTGGGGGCGACCGGCACGAGCAGCAGGTTCGCCTCGGTGACCGCCTCGTGGAAGATGCGGGCGCTGCCGCCGCCGGCGTCGACGATGATCGCGCCGAACTCGGCGCGCTTGGCTGAGATGTACTCGGCGATGTCGTCGAAGGGGTAGCGCTCGACGACCAGGTTGGCGGGGATCTCGAAGCCGGCGGCCTGGGCGACCTTGAACCAGTCGTAAGCGGACTGGCTGGTGGCGTCGGCGTCCAGCAGCAGCGTCGGGACGCCGATGACGATGGCGTAGTAGAGGGCGATGAACCAGGCGGAGGTGGTCTTGCCGGTGCCGCCTTTGAGCATGCCGACGACGATCACGAACGCGTCCCAGACGTGTTCTGTGACTGCGGCCAAGGCCTTGTGACGGGTGTTCTCGTTCACGTGTGCTTGATCTCCTGAAAGGGGAAGGTGTGTTTCTTGTGCGCGGTTCGGCGTGCGGGCTGACCATGGGGGTGCCCGTGCTGTCCTGTCGCGGCCGGAATGGCACACGGCCGCCTTCTTGATCTGCCAGGCACCGCGGGGGACACCTGCGAGGACGGGGGCGCTCATGGGCGCTTCCTGACGTCGCGGGCCGGGCCGTGGTTGTGCTGGGGCCGCATGCGGGCACCGACTTGGTGCAGGAGCCGGTAGACGGTGGCGATGGAGTAGCTGTGCTCCGTGGCGAGGTCCGGGACCGTGGCTCCGGCCTCGTACCGTGCCCGCAGGAACAGCGCGAGCTTGCGCCGCTCGGCGGCCTGCGCTGCCGTGCGCATCCGCAGCGTCTGCTGCGTGGTGCGCACGGTGCCGCTGGCCTCGATCAGCAGGCGTCGGGCAGCACGCCTCGTCTCTCCCGCGGCCGCAGCGAGCTCTGTGAGGGTTGCGCCCTGCTGCTCGTACAGGGTGCGCAGGTGGGCCGCGAGACGCTGGCGCGCCTGTGGATCCTGGCGCATCCGACGGGTCTGCCACGACGTGCGCATCACGGTTCCGGCGTCGTGCAGCCGGTTGAGGACCGTGCCGTACGACATCCCAGTGGCGGCGACGAGTTCGATGACCGTGGCCCCGGACTCATACTGGCTGCGGAGAGACTCCAGCGTGACCGCTTCGCTCGTATCGGAGGTGACCGGGGGCTTTGAGTTCATGCGACGGACTCCCATTCGCTGAGGGCTTCGGCATGGGCGGCTGCCAGCTCGTCGTAACTGCGCTGATCAGCCGCAGTGATGAGGAGCAGCCGTCCATCGGTGGCGATCCGCCAGTCAGGAGCGGCGCGACCGGTGACCGGGTCGAGGACGCACCCACCGTGGACGTGCCACTCAGAGGGGATCTCGTCGGGCCGGGGTGCCGGGACGAGGACCTGGCGGCCATCACGCACGAGCACCACGGCCTTGCTGCGGTGCTTCGACAGCTGTTCCAGTGCCTCCCGATACGCCGCGCGCTCGGCCGCGTGCAGTGCCTTGCGCCGGGCTGCGACCCCTGCGGTGCCGTACTGCCGGGCGATGGCGTCCCAGTCGTGTGCTGGGCGCGCGGTTGGGTAGGGAACGGCCTCCGACGCGCTCGCACCGAAGCCTTCCAGTGCGCGGGGTGCGAGGGCCCAGGTTTCCCCGCTGTGGTCTACGAGGCCGTGGTCGGCCAAGCGGTGCAAGGTCCGGTAGGCCGTGGCTCGTGACACCGATGCCGAACCGACGAGCTCACCGACCGTCTGCGCCGGGCGGACGCGCAGCGCGCCGATGATCACGAGAGCGGAGCTGCCGAGGCTGTGGTGGGCGAAGGCGTCGTGGCCCATCAGATGGCCGATGACGGTGGAGTCGATGTCGGCCGTTGTGGCCGTCTCAGGGGTGGTCCACTCCCCAAGTGCCGGGTCGGGGGGGAACTGAGTGGACCGGAAACGAGACAGCAGAGCGTGGTCGCCGTGTCCGGGGATGGTGCCCTCGCCGAGGTACCAGGTCGAGCCCTCCCGGCCATGGCCCACCCGCAGACGCCGCAGCCAGCCGCGTGGCCGGAGGACCGTCTCGTAGACGACCCGGAGTGTCGTGCGGGAGACCCCGGCTTCCTCCGCGGTCTGCCGCTCACTGGCGTGGTGCAGGGGGCCGCCCGCGATCTCGGCGAAGTTCAGGTGCGCCCGCAGCACCCGCAGCGCGGTCCGTCCCCGCTCCCCGCGCCACGGTGTCGTTTCGATCCGGTCGCGTAGTGAGGCGAGGACTTCGTACGCGTCGTGCCGGGAACTCAGCGCGATGGTGGTGCTGATTGCGTCCGAGGCGTTGGCCCACACCCGGCGGATGTAGCCCAGGGCGCGCGCCTGCCCGGATCGCAGCGCGATGTGCCGGGTGTGCCGTCCGCCTTCGTGCTCGGGGTGCAGCAGGAGCTGCGTGAGCTGGTCGACGGTGCCGCCGGCACGGGCCACGTGGCAGGCGATGGCCGCGGTGATCCGGTGACCGTGCTCGGCCGCGCCCTGGCGGTCCGCGCGCAGGACCACGCTCCGGCGGTCGGAGCCGAGCCTGCTGTAGCTTCCGGCCGCGTAGCGGCCGGTGAGGTCTCCGAGCAGAACCAGGTCGGCTGCAGCCGGAGACAGCCGGTGAAGCCCCAGTCGCTCGCTCGGGTGAATGGGTCGTCGGGATGGGTCTGCCTGGTGGGTGTGGTGTGGCACTGTGGGGTCGTCTCGCAAGGACGTGGACGCCACCCAGGCCCGCTAAAACCACGGGTGGTGTCCGGAACCGACCTCCAATCGGTGCCAGGCGAAGCCTCCAGGATTGCCGTCCTGGAGGCCTTCGTATGCCTGGCTCCGCAGTGGAGGCAGGCGTCCCCATCGCGGCTCGGCCGAGAACGACTCGGAGTGCCGTCAGAGGAGTCCTCACCGATTCGACACGGTCCTGACCTCGGCTGATTCGGGGCCAAACAGAGGGCGACTGCTTCTGACTGGCTCCGAGCAGCTCGGGTCGAACCCGGGTCGAATCAGAGCGGTTTCCTCTGACTGCCTCCGATCGCCTCTGCAACCCGTCCTAGCAGGTCACAACCGATCCGGCTCGCAAAAGCGCAGGTCAGAAGGGTGCTCAGGAATACCCGGCGTACAGCACGACTCGTCTGCCGCTCTACGTTTCCGCAGGTCAGAGGTAATGTTTATCCGCTAAACAAACTGCCCGGTCGAATCCGGGGCGAATTCGGGCCATAGGTACAAGGTGTCCTCTTGCCGACTTGTTCTGGCTGAACTTGAGCACCGATGGCGCCTTCTCCGGTGAGCCGTACCCGGGCCAGGATGGGTGACATTGCTCGCGCGGCATGTCGAGACAGCCATCAATAGCGGCCCCTCGGGTGTCGATGGACGCGGCGGGCTGAACCCCCGGACGTGCGGCGGTGACGTCTGTCGTGAATGGGCGTCGGCGCTTGTTTGCCGTACGGACTTGGTGCGGCGGTGGTGTGGTGGTCGGGATCTCCCTATGTGACTGCCGAGGCCTGCCCATCAATGGGGAGCTTGTCATGGCCGCCGTCGGTGTACTCAAGCGAGTACGCCAGCACAGGGCCGAGGAATACGAAAGAGTTCGGTGTAACTCCCGATCACGGAAGACGCATCGATAACCAGGCAGAGCGTGACTCGAGAAGGGCGCTGCGCCGCCAGCGGCCGTGGTTGCCCGGTGGGGGGAAGGGAAGGGGACCAGGGAGGGAAGACCGCACCGCACAGTGGCGTGTATGTGTGCATACTCCCCTGGAAGCTCGCAGTTCAGACTGCTCCTGGTGATGCCGAGTCACCAACTCGTGCGAAAAGGAGCCGAGCGGGGGCTCCGTGTATGGTCGGTATGGGATCCGTCGCAGCTGGAGGCCGACTTCGCGCGGCGCGTCAAAGAGGTATCCGAGGAGCTGCTGCTCACCGATTTCAGCGACGAGACCGGACTGCGTGAGACCATCGCGCGGACAGCGCGGCGCAATGGCATCGACGCTGTGCTGCACTGTGGATACGGCAGTTCTGTCCTGCCGGTGGCCCGGGAGGCATGGCATCTGGGTCTGTCTCCGAACCCCCCGGCAGTATACGAACGGCTCCAGTGCTGCGAAGGGGAAGGCTGGGCCCCCACCGAGGCTCCCAGGGTGACCGTCGAGACGCTGACCGTGAACGGGACCCATCACGTCGTGGGGATGACAGCTCAACGCACCACGGGCCCACCGCACTTCATCGTGACGGGCTACCTCCATCCGGCGCCGTTGACCGACGACGAACAAGGGATCATCTCGGCGGCGGTCGATGAGCGACTGACGGCGAGCGGATACCGGTTCGGCCCGGCTCACACAGAGGTGGCGCTGCTGCCCCACGGGCCGCGGATCGTGTCCTGCCGCGCGCACCTGGGCGCCGACCGTATCCCCCTCCTCGTCGAGATCGCGCGTGGGTTCGACCTGGAGGCGGCGGTCTTCACGTGTCTCCTGGGCGGCCGCCCGGTCGTGCCGAAGGCTTCCCAGTACGCGGAGGTCGGTTTCTTCCTGCTGCCCGAAGGGCGGCTGGAGACATACACCGGCATGGAAGACATCGCCGTGACCCCATGGGTCCGTGGAGCCCGCTTCCCGTACACGGTCGGCGACCGAGTCGCGGCAGTCGGTGATCCGCTCGCCCGGCGTGCCTATGTCGTCGTCGAGGGGAGCACACCGGAGGTCACCCGCGAACGAGTCGCCAAGGCGCGACAGGACCTTGTCGCCGATATTTGGCCAGCTGCCCGGTGACGCGCGCCGGGTAATTGTGTTTTCCTTCTGCGCGAGGCGAAGGCGCGAGGGGGCGAGACGTGGGATCCAACATGCCTGGTGCATGTGCCCCGCGAAACGATCTACCCTCTGTGGCGTGTGTCCCATCTCATCGCTGACGGGGGAGGATAAGGTGCGGGCCGCAACATCGAGCCATATTGAAGACGACACAGTTCCCAGACCGGAATTCTCCGTTCTGGGATCGTTGGAAGTCCGCAGCGGCAGCGAACACATATTGGTCAACGGGGCTCTGCAACGGCGCGTTCTCGTGATGCTGCTCCTGGAGGCGGGGCGCGTCGTGCCTGTATCCCGTCTGGTGGCGGCCGCTTGGAGCGACAAACCGCCGGACAGCGCCGAGCACCAGGTGCGCAAGACGGTTGCCAAACTGCGCAGCCGCATTCCGCACGGGCCCGACATCATCGTCACCGACGGACCCGGATACCGCGCGGTCGTCGACACCGAGCAACTCGATCTGCTGCGCTACCAGAAGCTGCTCAGGCAGGCCAGGGCGGCACTGGAGGCGGGGGAGACCGAGCGGGCCACGGCACAGTTGCGGGAGGCGCTGGCGCTGTGGCGAGGGCCCGTGCTGTCCGGTTCCGGCGGCCGTGTGGTCGACGCCGCCTCGACGGCTCTGGAGGAGCAGCGGCTGGCCGCCGCCGAGCAGCTCTACGATCTGTGCATCGAGGCGGGCGAGGCCACCGAGATCACGGCTGAGCTGCGTGTCCTCGTCGACGAGCATCCGCTGCGGGAGACGCTGCGCAGCCGCCTGATGCTCGCTCTCTACCACTCCGGCCAACAGGCCTCCGCGCTCGACGAGTTCGCCCGTACCCGAGAGCATCTTACGGACGAACTGGGCATCGACCCCGGCGCGGAGCTGACCGGACTGCACGAACGCATCCTGCGCCAGGACCCGTCGCTCACCCGCCCGGAACGCGCAGTGCCCCGTGCTGCGCACCAGGTGGCGGAGGCTCCGCACGTGCTGCCGTTCGACGTGCCCGACTTCTCCGGCCGCAGCTCCGAGTTGGAGTGGGTCTGCGACGCGGCCGGGCGTGCCCTGGAGGGGGCACCGACGGTCCTCGCCCTCGACGGCATGGGCGGCGGCGGCAAGACGGCACTGGCCATCCGCGCCGCCCATCAACTGACCGAGCGGTATCCGGACGGCAGTCTCTTCATCGACCTGCACGGCTTCACACCGGGCCAGACGCCGCTCAGCGCGTTCCAGGCGCAGGGGGACCTGCTCGCCGCCGTCGGTATCACCAGCGAGGAGCTGCCTACGGTGCCGGCGGGACGCGCCGCGCGGTGGCAGTCGTACATGCGAGGCCGTCGCATGCTCCTGGTCCTGGACAATGTCGCCGCCTCGGAGCAGGTGCGGGAGCTGATTCCAGCCTCGTCCGACAGCCTGGTCCTGATCACCAGCCGCCCGCGGCTGACCGGATTGGACGGAGCCGAGTGGCTCTCCCTGGGCGCCCTTCGGGAGCCGGAGAGCTACCAGATCCTGCGGAACACCCTCGGTGCCGAACGCGTGGAGAGGGAGCCGGTCGCGGCTCGTGAGCTGCTGCGGCTGTGCGGAGGACTGCCGCTGGCGGTCCGGATCGCCGCCGCCCGGCTCGCGAACCGCCCGCAGTGGACCGTCCAGCGACTCGTCGATCGGCTGCGGGACCACGACCGGCGCCTGGACGAACTCACCAGCGAGGGACGGGGAGTGGCGGGCGCACTGCTGCTGTCGTACCAGTCCATGCCCCCGGAACAACGAACGGCCTTCCGGCTGCTGGGGCACCACCCCGGACGCTATCTGGATGCCGAGGAGGCCGCCGCACTGCTGGACACCGATGTGCTGGCGGCTGAGGACTTGCTGGAAGAACTGGTGGACGTAAGGCTGTTGGAGGCCAGGGAGCCGGGGGTGTACGCGCTGCACGACCTGGTGCGCAGCTTCGTGCAGCGGGTCGCGCAGAGCCAGAAGGCGCCGCAGGACGGGCAGGCGGTGCGGCGACTGCTGGACCACTACCTGGTCACGGCGGAACGTGCCTGCGACACGCTGTTCCCGGGACGGCGCCACTTCGGAGACGTCGACGAAAGACGTTGGGAACGCCACCAGTTCGACCACAAGGACAAGGCGCTCCAGTGGCTCGACCAGCACCGCGAGAGTCTGCTGGCGGCGGTGGACGCCGCCTACCACGAGGGACTGCTGTGGCACGCTGCGCGGCTGCCGCGTGAGTTGGGCTTTCATTCCAGCATCCGCGCCTACGACGACAGTGCGAACGCGGCGTTGGAGAAGGGGGTCAGCGCGTCGCGACAGCTCGGGGACCGGTCGTTGACCCGGCTGAACCTGATGAATCTGGCCATGGGCAAGTGGCGGCTTGGGCAGTTGGGCGAGGCCGTCGCCCGGCTGGAGGAAGCCGTGGACCTGTCCCGGCAGATCGACGATGTGCAGAGCGAGGCGGAGTGCCGGGCCCGGCTGGGACAGGCGTGCAACAGCATGGGAGAGCTGGAACGCGCGCTGCAGTTGTGCCAGGAGGCCAACGCGCGAGCGCAGGAACTCGGCTTCACCCGACTCGACGGCTCATCGCTGAGCACGCTCAGTCTGGTCCAGGTGCGGTTGGGGCTGTTCCACGAGGCGGCGGCATCGGCGGAGAGGGCGGTGGCCATCTTCGACTCGATCAAGGAGATACAGCTCTCCGTGGACGCGCTGAGCAATCTCTCCCAGGCGATCGAGCGCCTCGGCCGCTTCGAGGAGGCGCTCGCCTGGGCCGACGCGGCGCTGGAGCGGTGCCAGCGCATGAGCATGCCCTCGGTGTTGCCGCTCGTACTCGCCCGCAGAGCCGATGTGTTGGAGCGCATGGGAGAGCTGGACGAGGCCGTGGAAAGCGCCGACCACGCACTCGCCAAGGCCACCAGCAGCACCGACGACATCCACCGTGCCGCCGTGCACCTCTCGGTGGGGCGCGTGCGGTACGCGCAGGGGGACCTGGACACGGCGCGGGCTCAACAGCTGCTGGCCCACGAGATCGCCTGCCGAATGGAGTTGCGCTACGACGAGGCCTGCGCGCTGTGGGGCCTCGGCCGTACCGCCGAGGCCCAGGGAGACTCGCAGCTGGCCCAGCAGCACCGCTCGGCGGCGGACAACCTCTTCTCCCTCATGAAAGTGCCGAAGAACGCACGCTGAGCCCGCAGGTCTGGCGGCCTACGAGCAGGGGGATCGGGCGGGTGTCCGGAGGGGAACGGGCCGGGAAGGCAGCTCGAGAACATCGGTGGAGTCGAAACGGCCTTTCTCTCCAAAGGAGTTCTCCCATGCGCTTCGCCCCTCTCGCCGCCGCCTCCGTCATCGCTCTTGGGGCGCTCCTGGTGGGATTCACGGCCTCCTCCGACGCCGCCGCGCCGGGGACGGCCCAGCAGCGCACCGTCGCCATCGCCTCTGTGCCGGACCTGACCGTCTCCGGGACGGACAACAACGGCAACGGCTGAGCGGGTGGGCCGAAACCACTGGTTGTGGCCCACCCGCTCAGCCATCTGGACGAGTCACTGCTCTGGGGCGAGCCTCGCGATATCGGGGCGCCGCGATCCCGTTCGGGACAGCGCTTTCGGAGGCTGCGAAGCGCGAGCAAGACTCACCGTGGTCATCCCGCCACCCATGTTCCCGGGGGCACCTATTTCTCGCCATCTTGTTTGAAATATCTCGCTTGCTGTCGCCCTGCTCGTCGGTTCCGCCGACGCCTCGGCCGCCGGGATCGCGGCCGACCGGGCCATTGCGTCCGGTTACCTCCGAATCGGTGGCAGAGGGGCGGGGCACGGCGACCGCCGCCGGCGCTCCGGCCAGCAATGAGCTACGGAACCGGCCCCGTCTTCGAGGAGAAGTCGCATGACGACGACCGCGTACCCCACAGCGCAGGACATCGAGAGCGGCGCCGCGGAACGGCTGCTGGCGCTGCGTGACGGAGACTTCGGTAGCCTGCCGATGGCATGGGTGCCGCTCGACGACTTGACCGTGAGCGCCTCGCCCCGCCTCGACGGGCAGGACAGTGTGCACGTCCGTGCCCTCGCCGATACCGAGGCCGCGCTGCCCGCGATCCTGGTGCACCGGCCCGACATGCGGGTCATCGACGGAACGCACCGGCTGCTCGCCGCGCGGCTCGCCGGGCGGAAGGACATCGCCGTCCGCTTCTTCTCCGGTTCTGAGGAAGAAGCGTTTCTGCTCTCCGTGGCCTGCAATATCGTACATGGAAAGCCCTTGTCGCTCGCCGACCGTGTCGCCGCGGCCGCGCGGCTGCTCGACGATCATCCGCGCTGGTCGGACCGGTGTGTGGCCTCGGTCGTCGGGTTGTCCGCGCACAAGGTGGCCGAGGTCCGCCGCAGCAGCGATGGCCCGGCGGCGCAGGGCATCAGCCGGATCGGCCAGGACGGGCGGGTACGGCCCCTCAATGCGGCGGAGGGCCGTCGGCTGGCCTGCGAGATCATCACGCGGGAGCCGCAGGCCTCGCTGCGCCAGATCGCCAGGCAGGCCGGGATTTCCCCGGCCACCGTCGCCGACGTGCGCGAACGTATGCAGCGCGGGGTCGATCCGGTGCCCGACCGGCAGCGGGGGGCGGTGTCCGGAGCCGGTGACGACGCCGGTGCGCGTGGTGTGCCGGGGCGTGAGCCGGAGACGGTGTCCTTCGAGAAGCTCCTCGCCCTGTCCGAGACGCTGCGCAAGGACCCCTCGCTGCGGTTCAACGAGGTGGGGCGGCTCGCGCTCCGGCTCTTCGACGCCTGCGCGGTGTTCGTCCGGCAGCAGCACGCGGTTACCGCCCAGGTGCCGCCCCACTGCAAGCGGCCGATGGCCGAACTCCTCACCTCCTACGCCCGCCTTTGGCAGTCGTACGCGGACGAACTGTCCAGGGACGCTGTACCGTTGAGCCGCGCTCTGTGAGCGCTGGCCGTCCAACCGCACGGCATCCGCGGTTGGACAGGACGCCACCGGGATGGCAGACGATGGGCGCCACGCGCCGCGGGCATCCCGCAACACCTTCCTCGGCCATCCCCGTTGTCCCCCCTTTGGCCATCGCCGACCCAGGAGACCCGGAGGCCCCCGAGCCCCCCGGAGTCCTCGCGCCCGACCCGCAGCCTCTCCTCCCCCCCCGACCCCGGAGACTGGACGATGACCGCGCAGGACGCCTGGAGCAGCCCGGCCACTCGTTCGCCGGGCGGCCGGCAGCGCAGTGATTGGACGGTCGTGCCATTGAGGCGGCCCCTGGCCCGGGTCCGGTTGTACTGTCTGCCCTGGGCCGGAGCCGGGGCGGTGAGTTTTCGCGACTGGGCTCGGGGACTTCCGGAGTGGGTGGAGGTCGTTGCCGTGGCGCTGCCGGGGCGGGAGCGGCGGCTGGCCGAGCCCGCGCTGGACTGTGTCCGCGGGGTCGCCGACCGGCTCGCGCCCGTGCTGCTCGCGGATGCCGGCGAGTTGCCCCAGGCCCTGTTCGGGCACAGCCTTGGCGCGCTGGTGGCGCACGAGACGGCGCTGCGTCTCACCGAGGCCGGCGCCGGACCCGAACTGCTTGTGGTCTCCGGCTCCCGCGCCCCTCATCTGCCGGTGCGCGGCGGGGAGTTGCACCGGCTGCCGGACGACGCGTCCTTCTTGCGGGCGCTGCGCCAGCTCCAGCCGTCCGGCAACGCGGTCCTGGACCACCCCGAGCTGGCGTCCCTGCTGCTGCCCGCGCTCCTAGCGGACTTCACCGCCGCCGAGACCCACCACCGTCCCGCGCGGGCCGACCTCGCCTGCCCGGTCACCGCGCTGTACGGCACCGACGACCCCCTCGCCCTTCGGTCGGACCTGGAGGCCTGGGGGCGCTGCACCACCGGCGGCCACTCGGTTCACGAGGTCCCCGGCGGCCACCTGTTCGTGATGACGCACCAGCGACGGGTACTGACCCTGGTCACGGACGCGCTGCGGCGCTCCGGCCGGAAACACGAGCACCACGACGAGAGAGGAACTACATGAGTGCATCCGGCGGGGTGCGGGTCTCCATCCTGCGAAACCGCGACTTCTCGCTGCTCCTGAGCGGACAGCTCATCTCCAGCCTGGGCAACCAGATGCAGCTGTTCGCGCTGCCGCTGGTGGTGCTGGCCATCTCTGGCACGCCCACGCAGGCCGGTCTGGTGATGGGCCTGAACACCGTCTCGTTCATCGTGTTCGGCCTGGTCTCCGGCGCGCTGGTGGACCGGTGGAACCGCAAGGTCACCATGATCTGGTGCGAGATCGGCCGGGGCCTGCTGGTTCTCAGCGTCGTAGTCGCCCTGTGGAACGACCACCTGACCATGACCCAGCTCTACCTCGTGGCCCTGGCCAGCGGCATCCTCGCCACCTTCTTCCAGGTCGCCAACACCGCCGCGCTGCCCAACGTCGTCGACGCGTCCCAACTCCCCACCGTGCTCGGCTTCTTCCAGTCGATGTCCAACACGCTGCGCATCGTGGGCGCCTCGATCGCGGGCGCGCTCTACGGGCTGGGCCGAGTCGTCCCCTTCCTCGTGGACGGGATCTCCTTCCTCGTCTCCGCGGCCTCCTTGCGGTTCATCCGCACCGAGTTCCAGCAGGAGCGTGAGGACGGCGAGGAGCGCCGGCCGCTGACGGCGCGCGCGCTGACACAGGAGATCCGCGACGGGGTCGGCTGGGTCTGGCGCCAGCCCGTGATCCGCTTCCTGACCTTCGTGCAGGCCGCCGACAACCTGCGCTATGGCGCCGGATACCTCGTCATCATCATGCTGGCGAAGGGCGTGGGCGCCGACTCCACCGAGATCGGCCTCATCTTCAGCGGTGCAGCCGTGGGCGCTCTGGTGGGCGCCGCGCTCTCGAACCGGATCATCAAGCACTTCCCGCTCGGCCGGATCGCGGTGGTCACCATGACCGTCGTGGCGCTGGCCTTCCCGCTGTACGCCCTGGCCCCCAACCCACTGCTGCTGGGCCTGGTGGCGGCCCTGGAGTCGCTGGTCCGGCCCGTCTACATGGTGGCGCTGACCAGCTACCAGCTGTCCATCACACCGGACGCCATCCAGGGCCGGGTCACCAGCGCCGTCTCCACGCTCGTCTTCGGCGCGATGTCCATCGGCACCATGGCCGGCGGCGCCCTGGTCGCCGCGCTGGGCGGTGACCACACGGTCCTGCTGTTCTCGGCCTACCTGCTGTTGCTCGCCCTGGTGACCGCCGGCAACCGCGCCGTACGCCGGGCGCCCCGGGTGGGCGAGGCACAGCCCGTCGGGGAGGAGCCGGTCACCGCGGGCGGTTGAGCCCCGGGCCCGACGACGAAGGCGCCCTCCCGCAGGCCGGGAGCGGCGCCTCCGTCTTGTGCCTGTCCGAGTCCTCGGGGCCTCAGAAGCGCTGCATGACGTGCTTGATGCGGGTGTACGCCTCGAAGCCGTACGCCGACAGGTCCTTGCCGTAGCCCGAGTCCTTGAACCCGCCGTGCGGCATCTCGGAGGGGAAGCCGAGGTGGGTGTTGATCCAGACGCAGCCGTGGTCGAGGGCCTGGCTCAGGCGCAGGGCGCGGGCGCCGTCCCTGGTCCACACGGCGGAGGCGAGCCCCTTGGAGACACCGTTGGCGAGCCGTATCGCCTCCTCCTCGTCGGTGAACCGCTGCACGGTGATCACCGGGCCGAAGACCTCCTCGTGGGTGATCTCGTCGTCCTGGCGCACGTCGGCGACGACCGTGGGGGCGAAGAAGTAGCCGCTGTCGCCCACGCGGTGGCCACCGGTGAGCACGCGCGCGTGCTCGGGCAGCCGGTGCAGGAACCCGGAGACGCGCTCCAGTTGGTCGGCGTTGTTCAGCGGCCCGTACAGCGCGCCCTCGTCGGAGGGCGGGCCGGTGCGCACCGCGCTGGCCGCCTCGGCCAGGCGCTCGGTGAACTCGTCGTAGACCTCGTCGGCGGCCAGCACCCGGGAGGCGGCGGTGCAGTCCTGTCCGGAGTTGGCGAAGCCGCCGGTGATGATCGTCTCGACGGCGGCGTCCAGGTCGGCGTCCGCGCACACGATCACCGGTGTCTTGCCACCGAGTTCGAGGTGCAGCCGCTTGAGTCCGTCCGCCGCCGACCGGGCCACCTCGCGGCCCGCGCCGACCGAACCGGTCAGCGACACCATCGCCGGGACGGGGTGCTCCACCATCAGGCGGCCCGTGTCGTCGCCGCCGCAGATCACGTTCAGCACGCCCGGCGGCAGGAACTGTGCGGCCAGCTCCGCCAGCAGCAGTGCGCTGGTGGGGGTGGAGGGGGCGGGCTTGAGGACCACCGTGTTGCCGGCCGCGATCGCCGGGGCCGACTTCAGTACGGCCATCAGCAGCGGGAAGTTCCAGGGGGCGAGCTGCGCGCACACACCGACCGGCTCGCGGCGGACGTACGAGGTGTGGTCGGCCGCGTACTCGCCGGCCGCCGTGCCGTTCAGCAGCCGGGCGGCACCGGCGAAAAACCGCAGCTGGTCCACCATCAGCGGCACCTCGCCGGCCGCGGCGGCGCTGCCGGTGTCCCGCAGCTCGGCCTCGGCGAACTCGGCGGTCCGCGCCCTGAGCGCGTCGGCCAGCGCCAGCAGGGCCTCCTGGCGCTCGGCGGGCAGGGTGCGTCGCCAGGAGACGAAGGCCCGCTCGGCTGCCCGCATCGCCTCCTCGACCTCGGCCGGGCCGGAGGCGCAGGTACGGGCCCGCACCTCGCCCGTGCACGGGTCGACGACGTCGACCACGGCGTCTGTGGCGGCCGGGGCGGGCTTGCCGTCAATGAAGTTGTCGCGCGTCTCGATCGCGTGGGGCATGGTTCTCCTTCGGACAGGCCCCCAGAGAGGGGAGCGAGGGGGGCGGCGGCCGTCCCGGTGACCGGACGGCCGCCTGCGGAAACGTCCGGGCGTCAGCGGCTGGCGGCTGGGCCCTGAGGGTCGACGAGCAGCGAGGTGAGGCCGTGGAAGCCGAGGTTGTTGTTCCAGTTGAGGTCCGGCGAGGTGACGCGGAGACGCGGGAAGCGCCGGTAGAGCGAGGCGAGGGCGATCCGGGTGGACTGGCGGACCAGCGGGTCGCCGAAACACAGGTGCCGGCCGGCGCCGAAGGTGAGGTGGCGGTTGGGCTCCGGCCGGGTCAGCCACAGCTCGTCGGGCCGCTCGAAGAAGGTCGCGTCCCGGTTGGCGGAGGCCACGTACAGCAGCATCGGCTGGCCGGCCCGGATCAGCACCTCCTGCCCGG
Source organism: Streptomyces sp. NPDC048278 (assembly GCF_040652195.1). NCBI lineage: Bacteria > Bacillati > Actinomycetota > Actinomycetes > Kitasatosporales > Streptomycetaceae > Streptomyces > Streptomyces sp. NPDC048278. The sequence goes on along the minus strand of NZ_JBEZLP010000001.1, from coordinate 770,202 downwards.
ACTGAGTCGGCACGACGATGTCGTCGGCCGCGACCCGCCCCACGAACTGCACCGGCGTGCAGAAGCGCAGCAGCTCCTCGATGGCCGGTCCGACGGTGTCGGGGCGCAGCAGCAGCTGCCGTTCCGCGAGCGGGCGGCTCTCCATCGCGTGCACGCTGTTGCCGATCAGGTAGCGGATGGAGGCCACGCCGGCGAACAGCAGCAGCGCCGCTTGGGCCACCACGTCCTCCTCGGAGAAGCGGTGCCCGTGGACCTCCATCACCCGCAGCTGGTGCAGCAGACCGGACTGCCGCTCGGAGTGCCTGCGGCACTCGTCGGAGGCGAGGAACTCGGTCAGCTCCCCGGTGCTGCGCTGGGTGCGCTCCAGGTGCTCCACCGAGACCTGCGTCGAGCCGAAGAGGTGCGCGATGTCGTCCGTCCACCGGTTCAGCTCGGCGTGCGCCTCCACCGGGACGCCGAGGACGTCGGCGATGACCATGGCGGGCAGCGGGAAGGAGAACTCTGACATCAGGTCGAAGCCGCCCGGGTCCACGGAGTCCAGCAGCCCGTCGACGAGTCCCTGGATACGGGGCTCCAGCGCAGCGTCGGTGAACGGCTTGTAACTCCGGTTGGCCTGACGGCGGTTGCGGGTGTGCTCCTGCCCGTCGTGGAAGGCGAGCCAGCGTTCGTAGACCGAAATCATGTCGGAGAACCGGCACCGCTGTTCCGGCGGCAGAAATCGCAGCGGAACGTCGGCGCGGGCGTTGGAGAGCCGCTCGTCCTTCATCAGGTTCAGGCAGTCCGCGTAGCCGAAGAAGAGCCACGCACCGCCGAAGATTCGTTCCGAGAGATAGGCGGGGCTCTGCGCCCGCATCTTCTCGTAGAAGGAAAAAGGATCCGGTATGTATTCGAACTCGTTGTGCGTGAATTCGGCGGCGGAGAGGGGGAGCTCGGGAACGACAGTCACGCTGGCCTCCAGGGAATTCCGGTTCCGTCCGGTTGTCCGGGTGGAGTGGAACAGAAACTCCGGACGGCACACAAGAGATGAACACCGGCCCGTGAACAGCGTGTTCAGAAATACAGTCTGGTCGCCTCGCTGGCGCCGACTTACATTCGGCAAGTTACTCGACTTAGGAGGTGTTGTATGACCGAGGCGCCCGAATGGGAATCGGTGCAGCGGCGGTACCGGATCGACCGCCGCGCCTACGTCGACGACGACGTGCTCGACCGCGAGTACCGACGCGTCTTCCGCCGCAGCTGGCAACTGCTCGGGTTCGCCTCGGAGCTGCCGGACCCGGGCGACTACGTGGTGCGCCGGATGGGGAACGACGGCGTGATCGTCACCCGTGACGAACACGGCGAGTTCCACGTCCTGCTCAACTCCTGCAGCCACCGCGGCACCCAACTGTGCCGGGCCACCTTCGGCAACGCCGCCCACTACCGATGCAGTTACCACGGCTGGACCTTCGCCAACGACGGCCGGCTGGTGGGCGTCCCCGGCATCCGGGCAAGCTATCCGCGCGACTTCCGCAAGGAGTGCTACGACCTGCCGTCCGCCCGCGTCGAGTGCTACCGAGGCTTCGTCTTCGCTACCTGGGACACCGGCATTCCCGAACTCGCCGACTACCTGGGCGACTTCCGATGGTACCTGGACGCCATGCTCGACCTCGCAGGCGGCGAGTGGGAGGTGTACGGTCCCCCGCAGCGGTCGGTCATGACCGGCAACTGGAAGGTCGTCACCGACAACTTCGCCGGCGACGGCTACCACATGCAGACCACCCACCAGTCCGCCTTCGACATGGGCATCTACGGCGACACCCTGGCCGGCGGCACCCTGGGCCGCGGCGCCCTGGACCTGCTCGCCGTCAACATGGGGACCGACGAGGGACACACGCTGCGCGCCGGGTACGTGGTCACCAAGGGCGAGGAGTCCCTGGCCGGCCGCGATCTGTCGCACCCCGTCTACATCGGGTATCCGCGCGAGGTGTGGGACGCCTTCTCGGCCGCCCAGACCCCGGAGCAGATCCGCTTCAACTCGCACTGCGAGGTGGCCCACGGCGTGGTCTTCCCCAACGCCGCCTTCCTCAGCGTCTCCCACGACAACGCCATCGGCCGCCCCTCCGACCCGCTGACCCGGTACGTGGTGTGGCGGGTACACAACCCGATCGACGCGCGGCACACCGAGTGCACGTACTGGACGCTCGTGCCCAAGGCGATGAGCGAGGAGTGGAAGCAGCGCTCGTACGCCTACCAGGCCCGATCCCAGTCGGCCGGCGGAATCCTCTTCGAGATGGACGACTTCGAGAACTTCTCCCGCATCGACGCCGCGATGGGCGGGGACCACGTCGACTCGGCCCTCACCGACTTCACCCTCGGCCTGGGGCTCGGCGCGACCGCGGCCGACTTCCCCGGGCCGGGCAGCGCGCAGTACATCACGCTCTCCGAGCACAACCAGCGTGCCTTCTATCGCCGTTGGTCCGACCTGATGGGAGACGAGGAGCGATGACCGATATCGTCACGCACCCGGAGGCGGCGGCCACGGTGGCCGAACCGCTTTGCCAGGCACCCGAGTTGGAGCCGTTTCCCGGCCGCGGTGCCCGGCGCGCCGACCTCGACGCGGAGCTGACGGCGTTCTACACCGAGGAGTCCGCCGCCCTGGACGAGGGCCGCGCCGACGACTGGCTGGCGCTGCTCGCCGAGCCCTTCGTCTACCAGGTCCCGGTCCCACTGCTGCGAGAGGACCCGGCCCTGCCCCGGCACAGCGAGCGCGCCATGCTCTTCGAGGCCACCAAGAAGATCTTCGCCATGAAGCTGGGCCGCGCCGGCCTCCAGCACGCCTGGTCGGACCGCCCCGCCGCGGCCACCCGGCACTTCGTTGGCGCGGTCCGGGTTTTCGCGCTCGACCGGCCCCGGCTGCTGCGCGTCGACTGCAACGTCCTCGCCACCCTCGCCCGCGGGCACGAGACCGCACTGGCCGTGGCCGCCCGCCACGACGTCGTGGTCCGCGGTTCCGACGGTCTGCGGCTGCTGCGGCGCCGGGTGCTGCTGGACGCCGAGGTGTCGACTCACGCCCAGCTGTCCCTCATCTTCTGAGTTCCCCCGTTTTCCGAGTCCCTCGTCTTCTGAGTCCCTCGTCTTCATGATCGGAGGCGGCCATGGATGGCCTCGCCTGGGACACCGCGCAGCCACGGGAGTCCGTGCTGTGCCGCATCGTCTGCGAATCGGCCGCTGTCACCGTGGCCGTACGCCGCACCGGGAACGGTGCCCGCCTGCAACTCACTTCGGAGCGCTCCGGGCTGCGGGTCCTGCTGGACGCCACCGTGTTGGACGCCCTGTGCGCGCTCACCCCGGACCGGGCCGCGGAACTGGTCCGTGCCAGCACCGAGCGCGTCACGGAGGTGCCGGTATGAAGCCCGCCGAGTTCCTCTACCACGCGCCAACCACCCTGGAGCACGCCCTGGACCTGCTCGCCGACACCGGGCCCGGCGCCGTCCCACTGGCCGGCGGGCAGAGCCTGGTGCCGCAGCTCAATGCCCGCCACCGGCGCCCCTCGGCGGTGATCGACCTGGGCGGGGTGCCCGGTCTTGACACGGTCGCCGCAAGCCCTGCGGGCGTGCGGATCGGGGCGCGGACCCGGCTGGCCGCCGTGGTGCACGACCCCCTCGTCCGCCGTCGGCTGCCGGTGCTCTCCCGGGCCGCCGAGAGCGTCGCCCACCACACCGTCCGGCAGCGGGCCACACTGGGCGGCAGCCTCTGCCACGCCGACCCGGCCGCCGAACTACCCGCCGCCGCACTCGCGTTGGACGCACACCTCGTCCTGGTCTCCCGGGTCGGCGGCGAACGTACCGTACGGGCAGCCGAGTTCTTCACCGGCCGCCACCGCACGGCCCTGCGCGCCGGTGAACTCCTCGTCGCCGTCGAGTTCCCGCCCACCCCCGGTTTCCGCTTCGCGTTCGACGAGGTCACCCGCCGGGGTGCCGCCGGTTTCCCCCTGGTGGCCCTCTGCCTGGGCGTCACCACGGAACGCGGCGTGGTCACCGCGGCCCGGCTCGCGGCGGCCGGCGTCGCCGAGACACCGGTGCGGCCGGCCGCCGTCGAGGACGCCCTGTGCGGATTGCGTCTGGACGGCGACCTGGGCCCCGCGCTCGACGCGGTCGGCACCGCCGTACGACCGCGCGCCGACCAGCACGGTGACGCCCGCTACCGGACCGCTCTGCTGCGCGCGCTGGTACGCCGCTGCGCCGCGCTCCTGGTTCACGGGAAGGCCGATGATGACTGAGCTGACCGAATTCACCGCTCCGACCGGACCTGCGGTACGGACGCGCGACCTCACCATGACCGTCAACGGCGCCCGACGCACCGCAGCCGCCGAGGACCGTACCCTGCTCAGCGACCACCTGCGCCGCGGCCTCGGCCTCACCGGCACGCACGCGGGCTGCGAACAGGGCGTCTGCGGGGCGTGCACGGTTCTCGTGGACGACGTGCCCGTGCGGTCCTGCCTCATGCTGGCCGTGCAGGCCGAGGGGCGTTCGGTGCGCACGGTCGAGGGTCTGGAGGACGAGTCGAACGGAGAACTGTCGCCGCTGCAACGGGAGTTCCTCGACCATCACGGCCTCCAGTGCGGCTTCTGCACCCCCGGTCTGCTGATGAGCCTCGCCCACGCCGAGGAGGCGGGACTCACCGAGCAGCAGGTCACCACCACCGTGCTGCCCGGTCATCTGTGTCGGTGCACCGGCTACGGCGGTATCCGCGCCGCCGTCGCGTGCCACTGGAAACGCCGTGCTGCCTCGGGTGACCAGGAGGCGGGCCATGAGTGACGCCTGGGTCGGCCGCCGGGTGCCGAGCAGCCGCAGCGCGCGGTTGCTGCGCGGCCGCGGCCGCTTCGTCGACGACATCGAGGCGTCCGGGGTACTGTACGCGGCCGTCGTCCGCAGCCCCGTCGCGCACGGCAGGATCCTGGAGTGGGACGCCGCCGACGCGCTAGCGCTGCCGGGGACCCGGCTGGCCCTGGGGCCACAGGAGATCGAGCGGCTCACGGACCCGCTGCCCACCGTGTGGACGCTGCCCGGTCAGAACCCCGACCGGGTGCTCCTCGCCGACGACACCGTGCGCTACGTCGGGCAGGCGGTCGGCGTGGTGGTGGCCGGCAGCAGGGCGCAGGCGGAGGACGCGGCCGAGCGGGTACGGCTGCGGATCGACCCGCTGCCCGTCGCCGTCACCGTGGAGGCGGCGCTCGCCCCGGACGCGCCCCTGCTGCACGCCTGCAGCCGGTCCAACCTCGCCGGCACGGTCGCCTTCGGCGACCCTGTAGCGGAGATCGACGCGGTCGTCGCCCGCGCCGCGTACGTGGTCAGCCGCAACCTGGCCGTGCAGCGGGTCAGCCACAGCCCTCTGGAGTCGCGCGGGGTGCTCGCCGAATGGCTGCCGGGCCAGGAGAGCCTGACGGTGTGGAGCAGCACCCAGTCCCCGCACGCGGTCCGCCAGGAGCTGGCGGCCGCGCTGCGGCTGCGCGTCGACCAGATCCGTGTGGTCGCCCCCGACGTCGGCGGGTCCTTCGGCGGGAAGGTGATGCTCTACCCCGACGAGGCCATGGTCTGTCTCGCCTCGGTCGTCCTCGGCCGGCCCGTGCGCTGGACCGAGGACCGAGCGGAGAACCTGACCTCCTCCTACCAGGGCCGCGGCCAGTCGGCGGTGGCCCGGCTGGCGCTGGACGAGGACGGCCGCTTCCTCGCCCTGGACGCCCACATCACCGGCGACCTGGGCGCTTTCTCCGTGCAGGCAGGCTCCGGGCCGTTCCAGGTGACGGGCATGACCCTGGAGGGCCCCTACCGGTTCGAGCGGGCCGGCGCGGTGGTGGACGCCGTGTACACCAACACCGTGCCGACGGGCGCCTATCGGGGCTACGGCATGCAAGAGGCGGCCTGGATCAGGGAACGGCTCATCGACGAGGCGGCCCGCGAACTTCGTCTGGATGCCGTCGAGTTGAGGCTGCGAAACCTCCTCGGCCCGCACGAGCTGCCGTACGTCACCCGCACGGGGCTCACCTACGACAACGGCGACTACCCCGCCGCGCTGCGCCGGGCCGCCGAGTTGGCCAGAAGCCGCTCCCGGCCCTCCGAGGGCACCGTGAGCCGGGGCACCGGGGTGACCGCCAGCGTGGAGATCACCGGGTTCGCGCCGTCCGCGCTGCTCGGCATGTTCGGCATCGACTGGGCCGGCTGGGAGGGCGCCCGCGTCCGGGTAAACCAGGACGGCACGGTCACCGCCTTCTCCGGGGTGATCTCCATCGGGCAGGGCATCGAGACAGCCCTCGCCCAGATCGTCGCCGACCGGCTGGGCGTGCCTCTGACCTGGATCAGCGTGCGGCTCGGCGACACTGACGTCACTCCATACTCGGACCTGACCTCGCAGGCCAGCCGCTCGGTGACGTTGGCCGGTGGCGCGCTGGTGCGGGCCTGCGAGCGGATGCGCGAGCGGATACGGGCGCTGGCCGCCCGGCGGCTCGACGCGGATCCGGCCGACGTGACACTGGACCTCGGGCCCGGTGCCGCGTCGAGCCCGGACAAGGCCATGTTCCGTGTAGTGGGAGGGAGCTCGGCCGTCAGCTGGCGGGAGGTGGCACACCGGGCCTGGAAGGGGTGGGACCGGGGTCCGGACGAGGAACGCATCCAGTTGGAGGAGAGCGCCGACTTCGACCCGCCCGCCCTGACCTTCGCCTACGGCGTGCACGCAGCGGCGGTCGCCGTGGACAGGGAGACCGGGAAGGTGACCGTCGAGGACTACTGGACGGTCCACGACAGTGGAGTGCTGGTCAACCCGGCGTTCGCGGACGGCCAGATCACCGGCGGTGTCGCCCAGGGGATCGGCCTCGCCCTGCTGGAGGAGGTCCACCACGACCCCGTGGACGGACGGCCCCTCGCCGCCGGGTACCAGGACTACGTCCTGCCCACCTTCGGTGACGTCCCCCCGGTGTCGGTCGAGCACCTGTGCACCCCGAGCGAAGTGGTCCCCGGCGGCTTCAAGGGGCTCGGGGAGGGGGGCGCCATCCCGCCGCCCGCGACCATCGCAGCCGCCGTCGCCAACGCGGTGCCGGCGATCGCCGGGTCCCTGAACCGCACGCCCCTGTCACCGGCCGTGCTGTGGGCGGCACTTGACGACGCGAAGGAGGCGCCGTGAACGTCGTGAATTCCGCGACCCCTGCGACCCCTGCAACCCCCGAGGTCCCCGCTGCCTCCGCGGCCCCGGTCACCGTCCGCCAGGCGGTCTTCGACCTGCTCCGCGGCCACGGCGTGGACACCGTCTTCGGCAACCCCGGCTCGACCGAACTGCCCATGTTCCGCGACTTCCCGGCCGACTTCCGTTACGTGCTCGGCCTCCAGGAGTCCGTGGTCGTGGCCATGGCCGACGGCCACGCCCAGGCGACCCGCAGGCTCGCCGTGGTCAACCTGCACTCGGCCGCCGGCGTCGGACACGCCATGGGCAGCCTGTACACGGCCGCGAAGACACGGGCCCCGCTGGTCGTGATCGCGGGCCAGCAGAGCAGGTCGCTGCTGCACGGGGAGCCGTATCTGCTCAACGAGGACCCCGGTCTCCTGGCCAGTCCGCACGTGAAGTGGAGCCGGGAACCGGCCCGTCCCGAGGACGTCCCGGCCGCGATCGCCCGTGCCTGCCACCTGGCGCTGACCCCGCCGATGGGTCCGGTCATGGTCTCGGTGCCCGCCGACGACTGGGACCGGCCCGCGTCGCCGGTCGCCCCACGCAAGGTCGGCACGGTGCTGAACGCCGACCCTGAGCTGCTCGCCGAGACGGGCCGCGCCCTGGCCGGGGCCCGCTCGCCGGCGTTCGTGGTGGGCGCCGAGGTCGACCGCGAGCAGGCGCTGGACGATGTCGTCGAGCTGGCCGAGGCGCACGGTGCCCGGGTCTGGGCCGCACCGATGTCCCACCGCTGCTCGTTCCCGGAAAGGCATCCTCTCTTCGCGGGATTTCTGCCGCCGGTGCGCGAAGGCGTCGTTGCCGAACTCGCAGGGCACGACCTGGTGCTGGTCCTCGGCGCGCCGGCCTTCACCTACCACGTGCCGGGTGAGGGACCGTTCTTGTCGCCGGGCACCCGCCTGTACCAGTTCACTGACGACGCCCAGCGGGCCGCCTGGACGCCCGAGGGCGTCTCCGTCCTCACCAGCGTTCGCCCGGCCGTCCGGCAGATCCTCGCCGCCCACGGCCCCGACCGGCCGCGATCCCGCCCCGCGCCGCGCCGCCCCGCCGAACGGGTCACCGTGACAGGGCCGTATGTCACTCCGTCGTACCTCGTCCAGACGCTGGCCGACCTGCGGCCCAAGGGCAGCGTCATCGTCGAGGAAGCCCCGAGCACCCGGCCCGTGATGTGCGAGCACCTGCCCAACGACGGCCCGGACAGCTTCTTCACGACGGCCGGCGGCGCGCTCGGCTACGGCCTGCCCGCCGCCGTCGGGATGGCGCTGGCCCGGCCCGACCGTCAGGTGATCGCGGTCCTCGGGGACGGTTCCGCCATGTACGCGATACAGGCGCTGTGGTCGGCGGCCCGGTTGGGGGTGCGGCTCGTCGTCGTCGTCGTGGACAACGGCGGATACGCCACCGTCGACTCCTTCGCCCGCCGCTTCGGCATCGACAAACCGTCGGGCACGGAACTGGGCGGCCTCGACTTCCCGGGACTGGCGGCGGCCCAGGGCTGCTCGGGCGAACAGGTGACCAGGCCGGAGGCACTCGGCCAGGCGCTGCGCAGGGCCTTCGAGTCACCGCTTCCGTACGTCGTCTCGGTCGTCGTACGGCAGTGAGCCAGTGCGGCAGTGAGCCAGTGCAGCGGAAGGCCGGTCACCAGGGGTGACCGGCCTTCCGGCGGCTGTGCGGCCGGGTGAGGGTGCGGTTCAGCGCACGGCCAGGCCCCCGTCCGGCCGCAGCACCTCGCCGGTCATGCCCGAGGCCGCCTCCGAGGCCAGGAAGCGGTAGAGGCCAGCGAGCCGGACGGGGTCCAGGACCACGCCGAGGGGGTTGAGGTCCCGTATCGCGCGGGCGATCTCCTCGGGCCTGTCGTACACCGCGCGGTCGTCCGTCTCGCCGACGGCGGCCCGCAGGCCCGTGAGGACGCCGCCGGGGGCCACCGCGTTGACCCGGACCCGCGGGGCCAGGTCGGCGGCGAGGTGGCGGACCAGGCCGAGCGCGGCGTGTTTGGTGACCGCGTAGGCCACGCCGGCGCCGTTGCCACGGACCAGGAAGGAGGCGTCGGAGAGGGTGAACACCATGGAGCCGCCGGACGACCTGAGCTCGTCGGCAGCGGCGCGGGCGCCGAGCAGATAGCCGAGGACGTTGACCTCCCAGAGACGCTGCATGAGGACGCCGAGCTCGGCGCCCGGCAGATCGAGCAGAGTCGTCCCGGCGTCGTGGATGCCGGCGTTGCCCACGAACACGCCCAGTCCCCCGTGGAGTTGGACGACTGTGGCCACCGCCCGTTCGTTGTCCGCGGCGCGGCGCACGTCTCCGCCGACGAAGGTCACTCCGTCCGGGAACCTGTCCGCGGGCTCCTCGCGGTCCAGTACGACGACGGGGTCGCCGTGCGCGGCGAACTCCTCCGCCACGGCCCGCCCGATACCGGACGAGCCCCCCGTCACCAGCACGGCGCCCGCACCCGTACCCCGCCCCGGTCCGGGCCCCGCCCCCCAGCTCATACCGGCGGGGGCGTCCACAGCCCCGGGTCGGGAAGGCCGCACAGCGCCGCCGAGACCAGCTCGTCGCGGGGGTTGGCGGTGCCCCACTGGTCGGTGGTCTGGGCGTTCGCCGGATGCACCTGGGGCGTCCAGGCCCGGTCGTCGTGGATCATCTGGGCCGCGGTCGTGTACTCCAGGACGAACCGCGAGGAAGGGTCCTGGAAGTAGGAGAAGGTGTTGTTGCCGACCCCGTGCCGGCCCGGACCCCACAGCGGGGCCACACCGTCCCGCATCAGCCTCCCGGTGGCCCGCATGAACGCGTCGAGGCCGTTCACCTCGAAGGCCACGTGATTGAGCGAGACGTGCGGCGCGCGGGTGAAGGCGATGATGTGGTGCGCCGGGCCGACCCGCAGGAAGCACATGATGTCCTCCACCCAGTCGGAGACCCGGAAGCCCAGCACCGACTCGTAGAAGGCGCGGGCCCGTTGCAGGTCCCGGGTGTTCAGCACAACGTGGCTGATGGCCAGCGGACGGCTCTCCAGCTCCTCGACCGGCCGGAACACCCGGTCCTCGACCTCGGCCGACACCTCGACCACCCGGCCGTCGCAGTCCAGGAACCGCACCGCGTACCCGCCGCCGAGATCCTGCCTCGGCGCGGGATCGCCGAGCAGCTTCCCCTCCGGATTCCGGGCCACCCGCGCGGCGATCCGGTCCACGGCCCCGGCCGACTCCGCGCCGAGGCAGAGCAAGTCCATCCGCGGGTCGGGCGTGACCCGCAGCCGCAGCACATGGCTCTCGGCGCAGCCCGCCCCGAGATAGAGCAGACCGTCCTCCGTGCGGACGGCTTCCAACTGCCAGCGTTTCTCGTAGAACTCGCGGGCTTGACGGAGGTCGGGAACTCCCAGCCCGACACTGCGCACATGCGTGATCACCGGTGCTCCTCTCGGAGAAAGGAAAGGGGAGATCAGCAACGTAACTCCGAATGCGGAAATGGGACAGGCGACCATTCGCGGGCAGTTCAAGTTGGGCGGGCCGGTCAATTCTGGTCGGCCGACAGAACACTCCCTAAGGTGAATCGACCCCGAACAACCGATGCGGACCTAGGAGAGTTGCCGTGATCGACGCGATGCTGCGCACCTCGATCGCCGGAAATCCCGAAGGAACGGCAATCGTCTTCGGCGAGCACACCGTCAGTTACCGCGAACTGGGGTACCGGACGGCAGCCTTGCGAGCGGGCCTCGGTGAACTGGGCGTCGGCCGCGGTGACTGCGTCCTGGTCGTCCTCCCCAACTGCCCGGCCTGGATCTACACCTACTTCGCCACCGCCGGACTCCGCGCCACCGTACTGGCCCTCGATCCCGAGCTCACCGAGCCGGAACTGCGCAGCGCCGCCGCCGAGTGCGCGCCCACGGTCGTCGTCACCGACCCGGCCCGTGCCGGGCTCCTGGACCGCGTCGGGCGTACCCTGCCCAGCCGCCCCGCCCTGCTGCTCACCGGGGACGGCGCTTCCGACGACGTACCGCACACGGACCTCTCCGTGCTGACGGGTCGACAGGAGGACGCAGCCGCAGCAGAGTCGTGGGACAGAGACCAGGGCGACTGGGACGCCGACTGGGTTTTCACCTACTCCTCCGGGTCGACCGGCGAAGCCCGCCGCATCTCCCGTACCCAGGCCAACCAGTTCGCCGAGGCGAGCAACATCGTGCGGACCGCCGAGGTGACCGAGCGGGACGTCGTCCTGTGCCCGGTGCCGCTCTTCCACGCCCTGGGCCAGTTCTGCTGTCTCATCGTGGCCGTGCGCGCTGCGGCGACCCTGGTGCTCATCGACCCCACCGGCGGGGGCGGTGCCACGGATTGGACCATCGGCAGGGTGACCGAGCTGGTGGATCGGCACCGGGTGACGATCCTGCCCGCCGTGCCGTACGTCTTCGAGGCACTGGCCGACCTGCCGGCCGGGCACGGTGGCGACCTCGGCTCGCTGCGGCTGTGCCTGTCCGGCAGCAACTTCCTCACGCCCGCCGTCCGGGACCGCTTCGAGCGCCGGCACGGGGTGCCGATCCGGCAGACGTACGGCAGCTCCGAGGCGGGCAGTGTCAGTTGGGACTGCGGGCCGGGGCCGATCACGCCCGACTCGGTGGGGCGACCGCTGTCCGGGGTGAGCGTGCGGATCGTCGGCCCCGGGGGAGAGGCGCTGCCCCCGGGGGCCGAGGGCGAGATCACGGTGACCAGCGCCGCCGTGGCCCGCTCCTGGCGCGACGGCGAGGAGACGGTACGCCTCGATCCGGGCGCGCCCTACTTCACGGGCGACCTCGGACTGCTCGACGCCGAGGGGCGGCTGTACGTCACCGGCCGCAAGCGGACGCTGATCGACACTGGCGGGCACAAGGTCAACCCGGTGGAGGTCGAGGAGGTCCTGGAGAGCCTGCCCGGGGTGCGGGAGGCCGGCGTCGTCGGGCTGCCGGGCGGGGTGCTGGCCGCGGCGGTGGTGGCCGCGCCGGACACCCGACTCGACCTCGTACGGCTGCGGGAGGCGTGCCGGGCGCGGCTCGCGGACTACAAGGTCCCCCGCCACCTCGTCCCGGTGACCGCCCTGCCGCGCTCCCCGGTGGGCAAGATCCGGCGCACCCGGCTGACCGCCCTGCTGACCGCGGAGGAGACCGGTACGACGGCCCCGGCCACCACCAGGCCCGAAGGCGCCGATCCCGTGGACGATCCCTGGGCCGAACCCGACCCGCGCCGACGCGCACACTTGGTCGGTGACCGGCTCGTCGCGCTGGCGGCCCAGGTGCTGGGCAGGACGGCCGACGAGATCGACCGGGACCGGACGCTGCCGCTGCGCGCGCTGGGCCTGGACTCGCTGAGCGCGCTGCGGCTGAAGATGGCCGTACAGGAGCATCTGCACCGCACGCTCGGCCTGCCCGAACTGCTCGGCCCCGCCACCCCCGCCGAACTCGCCGCGCTGCTGGCCGACCGCCCGGCCGAGGACGTCGCCGCGGTCCGGCAGGGTCCGCCGACCGGCGAGTTCCCGCTCTCCCACAACCAGGCGGCCATCTGGCACGCCGACCGGCTCGCCCCCGACAGCGCCTCCTACCACCTGAGCTTCGCGGCACGCGTCGTCTCCGGCTGCGACCCGGCCGCCCTGCACCGCGCCTTCCAGGCCCTGACCGACCGCCACCCCGTGCTCCGCACCACGTACGCCCCGCACGACGGCGCCCCCCGCCAGCGCGTCGCCGCGCACACCCGGGTGGACTTCGCCGAACTTCCCCTTCCCGCTGACGACGGCCCGGACGGCCAACCCGCCCTGGCCGCCGCCCTGGAGTCGGCAGCCGCCGAACCCTTCGACCTGACGACCCAAGTCCCTCTGCGGATCCGGCTGTTCACCGGTCCCGGCCGCGACCCGGTGCTGCTGGTGACCCAGCATCACATCGCCACCGACTTCTGGTCCATGGTGACGCTGCTGAAGGACCTCGGCGGCCTGTACGCGGCCGAGCTCACCGGCGAGGAGTACTACCGGCCCGCCCCCTCCCACACGTACACCGACTACACGCGCTGGCTGGACGCACAGGTGACGGGCGCCACCGGCGCGGCGGACCGCGCGTACTGGCGGTCCGCCCTGGCCGACCTTCCCCCGGTCCTCGAACTCCCCCTCGACCGCCCCCGGCCGCGCGTGCAGCCGAGGGAGGGCGCCACGCACTTCCACACCCTCGACAAGGACCGCGTCGAGCGGCTGAGGGCCTTCGCCCGCACCCGCGGCACCACCGTCTACACCGTCCTGCTGGCCACCTTCCAGCTGCTGCTGCGCTCCCTCACCGGTGAACGCGACATCGCCGTGGTCGCGCTCACCACCAACCGCGGCAGGCAGGAGTTCCACGACGTTCTCGGCTACTTCGCCAACCAAGTGGTATGCCGGGTCCGTTCGGCGGACAGCGAGAGCTTCGACGCGCTGCTGGAGACGGTCCGCGGTGGACTGCTCACCGCCATGGAGCACCAACTGCTGCCGTTCGCCGTCGTGTTGGACGACCTGGGTGTGCGACGAGACCCCAGCCGCGCCCCGCTCGTCGACCTCGCCTTCGGCCAGAGCAAGGCCCACGACCCTGGCATGCCCGACGTCAGCGCGTTTCTGGCCGGCGGCACCGGACAGCCTTTGCGGGTAGGGCCGTTGGACCTGGAGTCCGTCGCGGTCGGGCAGCGCGGCACGGTCTACGACTTCTCGGGCGCCGTCTACGAGTCCGACGACACGGTCTCCGTCGCCTGGGAGTACAGCAGGGCACTGTTCGACGAGAACACCGTCATACGGATCGCCGGGCAGTTCGAGGAACTGCTGGAGGCGGTGCTGAGCGCCCCCGGGCGGCCGGTACGGGAGGCGGAGCCGCTCGACCGGGCGTGGCGGGAGCGACTCCTCGCCGCCTCGACGGGCCCCGCGGAGGAACTGCCGACCGTTCCGGAACTCATCGCCCGGCGCTGCGCGGACCGGCCCGACGACCTCGCGATCGTCACCTCGGCCGGCTCGGTCACACTGGGCGAGTTCGCCGAACGGGTCGGCCGGGTGGCCGGAGCGCTGGCGGCGTCGGGTGTGGGGCTGGAAGCCCGGGTGGGGCTGTGGCTCGACGGGACCGGGGACGCGGCGACTGCCGCGGCCGGCGCGTGGCAGGTGGGCGCGGTCTGCGAAACCGTCGCGGCGGACGCGTCGGCGGAGCGGGTACGAGAGGCCGCCGAACGGCTGGACGCTCTGGTGACGACACAGGCGCGGAGGGACTCGCTGGGGGACCGGCTGTCGGGGGTACGGGTGCTGGTGCCGGACGAGGTCGGCGGTGGCGGCCGGTTCACCGGGGCCGCGCTCCAGGCACCGGCTCTGGTCGTCCACACCTCGGGGGCCACCGCGCCGCCGCGCGCCCATGTGGTCGGTCACCGGGCGCTGGCCCGCTGCGCGGCTCTCCGGGCGGCCGAAGCGGCGGGGGGAGTCCGGGGCGGCACGCTGGTGCATGGCATGGCGGCGGCCGACCGGGCGCTGGTCACCGTACTGACCACGATCGCGGCGGGCGGTACGGCGGTACTGGAGCCCAGGATCCGCAATCCCCGGGACCTGGCGGTGGCGCTCGGGTCCGGCAGGGCCTGCGGCGCACTCGATCTGACCGCCGCCCAACTGCGCCAGCTGCTTGCGGAGTTGACGGCCGCTGACCTCCGCCCACAGGTCGCCGTCCTTTCCGTGACCGGGGAGGCGCCGACCGGAGATCTCGCACGACGCTGGCGCGAGCGGGCCGCGGACCCCGCGGCCCGGATCACCCACGTCCAGGGGTCCGTTGAGACGGGCCTCGCGCTCGCCTGGGGCGAGATCCCGGACGGCCTGGACGACCACGAGATGGCCTCCACTGGCACGGTGCTCCCCGGCGTCCAGCGGTATGTGCTCGACGACGTGGGCCGGCTCTGTCCGCCCGGCGTGACGGGCGAGATCTGCGTTGCCGAGGCGCTTGTGGAACCCAGGGCGGACGACGGTGCTGAACCGTCCGAAGCGGACTTCGTTTCCCAACTCGGCCTACAGGGGCGACGGTTGTGGCGCACTGGTGACGCAGGCCGGTACGCGGTGACCGGGGCGGGGGTCGGCGTGGTGGTCACCGGGCGCGTCGGCGATGTCGCCAGGGTGCGGGGGCGGCGGCTTTGGCTGGGGGACGTCGAACGAGCGATCACGCGGTTGCCCGCGGTGACGGCCGCGGTCGTCAAATTCGACGGAACGTCACTGACGGCGGAGGTACAGGTTGTTCGTCCGGAGGGTGGTGAGTTGCCCGACGGCGCCTCGTTGCGGGCCGCGTTGCGGGAGGTGCTGCCGCTCACGGAGGTCCCCGACACGGTGACCGTCGTCGACCGTCTGGCGACGGCGGAAGGGGACCTCGAACCGAGCCGTGCCCCGCACCCGGCGGCCAGCGAGTCGAAGGCGGGAGGGAACGCGGTGGAAGCCGCCCTCGCCGCCATCTGGCAGGAGGTGCTCGGCGTCGCGCACGTGTCCGCCGACGACAACTACTTCGACCTCGACGGCGACTCGATCACCGCCCTCCAGGTCGTGGCGCTCGCCGCCGAACAGGGCATCCAGTTGACAGCCCGGCAACTCTTCACCGCGGCCACCCTGCGCGACCTCGCCGCGACGGCCCGCACTGAGGGACCGCCCGCGGACGAACCGGCGTCCGTCGGCAGTGCCGCCGCGGGCGACACATCCGTGCCCCTCACCCCCGTACAGCACTGGTTCTTCGAACTCGGCCTGACCGACGTGAACCACTGGAACCAGGTCCTCGCATTCCACACCGGCCCGACCCTCGACCCGACCACCCTGACCACCGCGCTCCGCACGGTCGCGGACCGGCACGCCGCCTTCCGTCTCAGATTCGGGCGGGCGTCGGACGGGACCTGGACGCAGCGCCTGACACCCGGGGCCGAGCCCCTGCTGCTGCTCACCGAGGACGCCGCCGCCCCCGGCGGGACGCCCGGCGACCGGGCCGCCGCGCTCGCGGTGCGCGCACAGCGCGAGATCGATGTGACGCGCGGTCCGCTCCTCGTCGCCGCGTTGGCGCCGGAGCCGGAGTCCGGCGGCAGCCTGCTGTGCGTTGCGGCCCATCACCTCGTCGTGGACCTGGTGTCCTGGCAGGTCGTCCTGGATGAACTCACCCGGACCTGCGAGGCGTTGCACGACGGCAGGGACCCGCGCCTGCCGATCCCGACGACGGATTTCCCCGCCTGGGCCACGGCCCTCGCCACGCACGCCACCTCGCCTGGCGTCACCCGCGAACTGGACGGTTGGGCGGCGTCGGCGCAGAGCGCCGGCACACCAGCGCCCGTCCGCAGCGCCCCGCCGCGCCCCGGCACCGTGACCGCACGTCTACCACCCGAAGCGTCGGCCGCTCTCCGGTCGGCTCCGCCCGGGACTCCCCGGCCGCACGAGGTGCTGCTGGCCGCGGTCTGCCACGCGCTGTCGGAGCGGGAGGGCGGCCGGCGGATCCGGGTCGACGTCGAGGGGCACGGGCGCGGACACCGGGTGCCGGGCGTGGAACTGTCCCGTTCTGTCGGCTGGTTCACCTCCGTCCTGCCGGTCCTGCACGGGCCCGTGCCGGCCGCCACGGACCCCGGGGAGACGCTGCGTACCGTCCTCGCCTTTCTGCGGGAGCACGAGGACGGCGGTCTCGCTCACGGCCTGCTGCGCCACGGCCCGGACCCGCGCGCCCGGGAGACCCTCGCGGCCCTGCCGCCCGCCGACGTCGGCTTCAACTACCTCGGAACCACAGGGGGGTTGCTGGGTCCGGTCGGCGAGCAAGGCCGTAGGAAACCCCCGAACCCGTTCCGCCCCGTCCCGCTCCCGCCGGGCATCGAACGCGGGCCCGCCGACGCCCGCCCGTATCCCCTGGAGATCAGCGCCCTGTTCGCCGACGACGCCCTGGAACTGCGCATCGGCCACGACCGGGGCACGGACGACGGCCCCGTACACAAACTCGCCGAGCACATCCTGGCAGTCCTGCACCGGCTGACGTCGGGGCCGGGTGCCGTCCGCTGAACCGACCCGCCCGACATCCGCTGCAACGCTCAGGAGACCGAGCATGGCATCCGACACCGACACCGACCCCGATACCAGCTCCGGCATCGACACCGGCACCGTACTGGTCCGCGACGCCTGGGCCCGGGTGCTGAAGCACGGGGACTTCACCAACGACGATGACTTCTTCCTGGTCACCGGGGCCCACTCGCTGCTCGCGGCGCACATCATGGCCGACGTGTGCGCGGCCACCGGCCAGCGGCTGTCCCTGCGCCTGTTCTTCGACAACCCCACGGTCAACGGACTGGCCGCCGCCCTGGCCGACACCACACACGGGGAGAACCGCTCATGACGTCCGCCGCACCCACCCGGGCCACGCCCCCCGCCTCCTTCAACGACACGCAGCGCCCCTACCGCACCGACGCCACCCTCCCCGACCTGCTGCGGGAGGCCGCGCGCCGCGAGCCGGATCATCCGGCGCTCACAGCGACCGGCACCGCCGGCCTCACGCACGGCGAACTCGACGCGCTCACCGACCGCATGGCCCGGCTGCTGGCCGACCTCGGTGTCGGTCCGGGCAGTCACGTCGCCCTCTACAGCGACCGCACCCCGCTCGCGGTGGCCGCGCTGATCGCGGTGCTCAAGGCGGGTGCCGCCTATGTGCCCCTGGACCCGGCCTGGCCGCGGCAGCGCGTGGTCTCCCTGTTGCGCAGGATGGACGTGGCCTGTCTGGTCGCAGGCCGACCGACACTGCGGGCGGCGCAGGAGCTGCGCTGGGAGGTGCCGTCGCTGCGGCATGTCCTCTGCCCGGCGATCGAGGCACGGGAGAGCTGGGAGGCGCTCCTGGACCGGGAGATGGTCGAGACGTTCTTCGACTTCCTCTCCGCGGAGCCCGATCCTCTGGAAGCCGCGGGGTTCAACCTGCGGCGCTCGCACCGCCCGTACCGCCCGCAGGACGTCGCGGACTACCGCGACCACGTCGCCAGCCTGGTGCACGAAACGAGCGGGCACGACGCGGCCATCCTGGAGGTCGGCTGCGGGTCCGGGCTGATCACCGAGGCGGTGGCGCCCACGGCCCGCCGTTATGTCGCCACAGACCCCTCGCCGGTCGCCGTCGACAAGAACGTGCGGATCGGTGCGGAGGCCGGCAGCCCGGTGGAGGGCGCGGCCGCCTACGCGCACGAGGTGGCCGACAAGGTCCAGGGGCTGTTCGACGTCGCCGTGCTCGCGAGCACGGTCCAGTTCCTGCCGGACATGGGCTACCTGCTGCGCACCCTGAACTCGCTCGCCGGGCTGGTGCGTCCTGGCGGGGCCCTGGTCCTCGCCGACCTCATCGACCCCGACGTGGAGGAACACGCCGGGCTGCGGGTGCCGCCCAGACTGCTGGAGCGGCTGCCCGAACTGCTGCCCCGGTTCGTGTCGGTGGAGGTACGGCGGCGGCCGGCGGGGGCGTTCGCCGGTGAGCTGGAGCACCGGTACGACGCCGTACTGCACGTGTCCGGGGAACCGGCCGGCGCCGCAGCGCCCGTCGACGACCGCACGGGGACCGGGCTGCGGGTGTGGACCGGCGCGGACGTCGCGGACCGCCCGGCGACGCCGCTGCCCGAGGCGGCCACCGCCGACGACATCGCGTACGCCATCTTCACCTCGGGCTCCACCGGCCTGCCCAAGGCGGTGCTGGTCCGGCACGGCGCGGTCGTCAACCTCGTCGACTGGATGAACCGTGAGCACGCCGTGAGCCCGGCGGACCGGCTGCTGTTCGTCACCTCCTTCTGCTTCGACCTGTCCGTCTACGACATGTTCGGCGTGCTGGCGGCCGGCGGCACCGTGCGGGTGGCCGGCCACGACGAGGTGGCGGAACCGGGCCGGCTCGTGGAGATCCTGGAGACCGAGCCGATCACCATCTGGGACTCGGCGCCGGCCGCGCTGTCCATGGTCATGCCGTTCCTGCGGCTGGGCACCGGATCGGGGCGCGAGGACCTGCGGCTCGTCCTGCTCAGCGGCGACTGGGTGCCGCTGGCCCTCCCGGACGAGGTCCGCGATGCCTTCCCGCGGGCGTCCGTGGTGGCCCTCGGCGGCGCGACGGAGTGCACCGTGTGGTCGAACGGGTTCAGGGTGGGCGAGGTCGACCCCGACTGGCCGAGCATCCCGTACGGGCGGCCCATGCAGAACGCGCGCTACTACGTCCTGGACGAGGAGCTGCGCCCCTGCGCCCTCGGCGAACCCGGCGACCTGTACATCGCCGGGGACTGCGTGGCCGTCGGCTACGCGGGCGACCCCCGCCTGACCGCCGCCCGGTTCCGGCCCGACCCGTGGGCGCCGCGCCCGGGCGAGACCATGTACCGGACCGGCGACCGGGCCCGCTGGCTCGCGGACGGGAACGTCGAGTTCCTCGGCCGGCTGGACGACCAGGTGAAGGTGCGCGGCTACCGCATCGAACTCGGCGAGGTACGGGCGGCGTTGGCCCAGTGCCCCGGCGTGCGCGCCGCCGAGGTGCTGACGGCGGGCGGCACCGGCGAGGGCCGTACCCTGGCCGGCTTCTACGTCCCGGTGCCCGGCGGCCCCGATGGCGCCACGGTCCGCGACCAGCTGACCGGGGTCCTCCCCGCGTACATGGTCCCGGCCCGGCTGCTGTCCGTGCCGGCCCTGCCGCTGGCGCCGACGGGGAAGGTGGACCGCGAGGCGCTCGCTCGCCTGCTGTGACCGCGTGGCCTTCGCGGACCATGCGCAGGGCCCCGTACGTGTCGGCGTACGGGGCCTTCCGCATGAGCTGCGCGATCCGCGCCCCCCGGCTACCCGGCTACCCGGTGGCCACGGCGGCCACCGTGCGCCGGGCCGCGGGCTGTTCCTCGCCCATGAAGTGCATGATCTCCTCGTGGTTGGTGGACAGCACGGCGTTCAGCGCGCCGGTGCGGTAGAAGACGTCCAACTCGACCGGGCCGGGCTTTGGGTGGACGTGCCCGCCGGCCCGCATCGCGGCCAGCAGTGTCGGCACGTCGTAGTCGAGGGGCACGTTGCGGCGTACGTACAGGTCGCCGCCGGGCAGCTCCTGCGGGTCCGGGAAGTCCGTGTCGCCGCCGGGCGGGCGGCCCGTGCCGTTCGCGGGGCAGACGGGCTGGGTGAGCAGGTCGTAGCGGAAGACCTCGTCCAGGAAGGGGCGGTGGGCCTCGGGAAGCGCGGGGCTGACCGCCTCGGCCCACCAGGTCCGCAGCGCCTCGCGGCCGGCCGGGTCGGTGAACAGGTAGCCGATCGCATTCGCGTAGGCGGGGGCACCCCCGCCGTGCGCCCGGGCCGCCGCCTCCCGCAGCGGGGCCGCCTGCGGGCACGAGGTGGTGTCGGCCCAGTCGGCGAGCGAGTCGAGCACCCGTGACTGCCGCCAGCCGGCCAGCACCCGCAGCGGCAGCCAGCAGTGCCGCAGTACGGCGTTCTCCGCCATCACCCGGGCCCAGAAGAGGAAGCGCTGCATCCGGGCGTTGTCGTGGAAGGACATGGTCCGGTGGGCGAGGACGTATTCGAAGTCGTCGTGGTCGCCCCTGAGGGAGACGATTCCGTGCAGTTCCTTGTTCTCGGAGTAGTCCGTGTTCGGCAGCAGCATGATCGGGTAGACGGCAATTCTCGACACGTGCTCGGCGAGTTCGTCGTATCCGTCGAGGAAGGACTGCACGGTCTCGCCCGGGGCGCCCCAGATCAGTTCGGCGTAACAGTCGAGTCCTTCTTTGCCGAGCCATTCCACCAGATCCCGCCACGCATTCACCTTCATATTGCGCCGGTTCATGGTGTCGAGGGCGTCGGTGCTGAGCGTCTGCAGGGCCAGCGTGAACGAACTGCGCAGTCCCGCCTCCTTCATACGGCGCACGATCTCGAAGAACACCTTCGACTTGTTCTTCGCCCAGGACGTCTCGAAAGCCCGCGGATAACCGAACCTCTCCCGGATGTCGATGAGGTCGTCCACGAACTCCTGGTCGATCGGCAGCATCCCGAAGTTGGCGTCGCAGGCGACCAGCGTGTGCACCCCCAGGCCGGCGAAGAGTTCCATCTCGGCCCGCAGCCGCTCCCGAGAGAACGCCCGTACGCGCTGGCCGACCGCGCCGCCCCAGTAGCAGAAGGCACACTTGTAGGGGCAGCCGCGGTTGGTCTCGATGAGGGCGACGTCGTAGCGGAACTTTCCCTCCTCGTCGAGGAGTTCGATGGCGCCGGTGAGGAACGGGGACGGGATGAGGTCCAGGTCGTCGATGCGTGGCCGGTCCGCGGTGGTTGTCGTGGTGCCCTCCTCCGAGCGGTACGAGATCCCCTCGATGTCGGCCAGTCCGGTGCGGGAGCGGCCGTCCGCGCGGGCCCGTACCAGCTCCCGGAAGGTGATCTCACCCTCGCCGTTGACGACGACGTCCACGTCCGGGTACTCCCGGAAGACCCGGTCGGCCTGGTTGCTGACATGCGTGCCCCCGAAGACGACCCAGCCGTCGGGCCTGAGCTGTTTGTAGGTGGCCGCCAGCGCGCCGAAGGCCCGGACGTTCCAGCCGAGCACGGAGAAGGCGAGGACGTCCGGCAGTTCTTTCGCGAGCAGTTCGCGCGCCATCTCGCCGTGTGTCACCTTGCCCCGGAAGTTCGCTATGGAGACCGAGACGCGGTCGGCAAGGGAGGAATCGTCGAGAATCATTGCCTTCAGGTATCCGGAGGCCAGTGGCATGGACTCCAGTGGCATGTCCCAGACTCCCTGCTGGACCAGCTGGACGGTCAGTTTCTGAATGGGCGGCACAAGCCCTCCTCAGAGAATGTGACGGAATTTAACGGTCCCGTCCCAGGAGGGTCCTACGGGTTCTGCGCAGCGTACATACGAATCCCCCGGGCGCCCGATCACCCGTTCAACCATGCGCTCGACACGGTTGGACACACGAACTCGACGGCCGATACTGCCTTTTGAAGTTCCGTCCGCGACGAAGGAATTGGGTGAGGAAACCGTGGCCGACCATCCCTGGCTCGTCGACGTCACCTCCGGTGGCGGCCATGAACGGGTGCTGTACGCCGTTCCGCACGCGGGGGCCGGTGCCGCGGCCGTGAAGCAGACCTGCCGGCTGCTGGCCGACCACTGCGACACGGTGGCGGTGCGGCTGCCGGGGCGGGAACGGCTCACGGCGCAGGAGCCGTGGACCCACCTCGGCCGGCTCGCCGACGAACTCGCCCGGCAGCTCCTCCTGCACGCGCGGGGGCGGCGGATCCTGCTCCACGGGCACTGCTCAGGCGCCGTCGTCGCCTACGAGACGGCCTGCCGGCTCCCCGCCGGGGCGCTGGACGTCCTGATCGTGTCCGCCAACGAGGCCCCCGACCGCATCCCGCTCGGCGGAGCCTGGAGACTGCCCCGGGACGCGTTCCTGGCCCAGGTCGCCGCCGACGGCTACCTCTCCGCCGACCTCCTCGCCGACCGCGAGCTGACCGCGTTGGTGGAACCGGCGCTGCGGGCCGACTACCGGCTCATCGAGGAGCACCCGCCCTCGGGGCAAGTCCTGCCCGTGCCGGTGCACGCCCTCATTGGAGTGGACGAACAGACCGTCCGCACCGAGGACATCGCCGCCTGGGAGCACTTCACCTCGGCCGGCTTCCGGCTCGTGACAGTGCCCGGCGGCCACAACCTGCTGCGGGAGGAGCCGGCCGCGCTGGCCGAGGCGATCCGCACGGCCACGCCCCGCGACCGGGCCGCGTCAGGGTCCCTCTGACGGCCGGGCCGGGCCACGGAGCCCGGCCCGACGTACGGTGCGCAAGGCCGCCCGGTCGAGCAGTCCGAGATCCTCCATGCCGCGCACCACCCGCGGGGTCAGCAGCCCGATGTGCCCGAGCAGGGGCACCACACGGGAGAACAGTGCCTGGCGGTAGGCGGTCAGACCGGGGTCCCGGGCCGTGAAGGCGGCCCCGGTCCGCGCGTCCACGCCCATCCGCTCCCAGACCTCCACCAGCAGGAACCGGCGCCGCAGCAGCGCGAGCGACTCCAGCACGAACTCCTCCCGGTGCGCCCGCTCCGCGTCCGTCAGCTCCGGGAGCACGTCCTTGAGCAGCAGGACGCCGTAGGAGACGTGCCGGGCCTCGTCGCGGGCCACCTTGGTCACGATCTGCTTGACCAGGTCGTCGTGGAAGGTGCTCCCCGCCATCCGGAACCCGGCCAGCGCGACCGGCTCGACCAGGCACTGCACGGCCAGCGCGGTCACGTCCCACTCCCGTGCCCGCAGCCCGTCCTCGAACAACTCCTGGAGCGCGGGGGAGATGGGGTAGGGGTCGGGCAGGTGCTCCGCCGTGTACCGGGCGAACGCCTCGGTGTGCCGTGCCTCGTCCACGGCCTGGCTCGCCGCGTACAGCTTGGCCCGCACATCGGGCAGCACCTCCACCAGCCGCGCGGCGGAGACCATGGCCGCCTGCTCGCCGTGCAGGAACTGGCCGATCATCCACGCCTGCAACTCCCAGCGGAACGTGTCCCACGCGGCGACCCCGCGCTCCCGCAGCGGCGAGGCACGGAAGGTCGCGAGCGAGTGCGCCGACGGGGGCGGCAGCGGGGCTCCGTAGGGCACCTCCAGGGACCAGTCGATGTCCTCGGCCGCGTTCCACTGGGCCGATTTCGCCGCCTCGTAGAGCGCGCCGATGCGGTCGGCGGGCTGGTCGTAACACCAGCTCAGGACGGTGCGCACCTCGGTGTCGAGGGCGAGCGCGTGTGGGGGCGCGTGCCCTGGCGGGTGCGGCGAACGGTCACCGGTCATCGGCACAGGCCCTCTCCGCGGTCGCGTCCCACATCGCCCGCCGGCGCGGCTTCCCGCTGGTCGTGCGCAGGATGGTGCCGGGCCCTCCGGCGATCACCCGGACGTCCAGCCCCTCACCCCGGCGTCGTACCGCTTCGACGGCCGCCGCGCACCACGGGCCGGACCGCCGCTCGGCGACCACGAGTGCGGTGGGGACGCCGTGGCGGACCCCGAGCAGTACGACGGGACGGGCGCCTGCGAGTTCGGGCACGCCGGCGAGGGCGCCCTCCACGTCCTCGGCGAGGACGACCCGCCCCCGGCATTTGACGGCGTCGCCGAGCCGGCCGAGCACGAACAGCTCACCGTCCGAGCGAAAGCCCAGGTCACCGGTACGCAGTACGCCCCCGTTGAAGGCACTGGTGCGATCGCCGTCCTTCTCCTCCTCCTCCTCGGCCCGCAGGTAACCGGACGCCAGGGCGGGCCCGGTGACGGTGATCTCGCCGACGTACTCGTCGGGCAGCGGCCGGCCCGCCGCGTCCACCACCCCGACCGCGCTCGACGCGACGAGCGGCGCACCGCACCCCACCAAGTCGAGTGCCCGGTCGACCGCCGCGTCCAGGGCCGGAGTCGGGGTTGAGGCCGGTGTTGGCACCGCTGTCCGTACCGGTACCGGCCTCACGCGTCGCCCGGCGACCAGGGTGTGCCGGTCGACCCGGCGCACGCGCAGCCCGCGCCCCGGCGGTACACCGGTCACTGCGAGCGTCGCCTCCGCCAGCCCGTAGGCGGGCAGCACGGCGTGGGCCAGGAAGCCGTGCGGTGCCAGCAGGGCAACGAAACGCTCCACCACCACCGGGTCCACCCGCTCGGCCCCGGTGATCAGGGCCCGCCAGGCCCGCAAGTCCCAGCCAAGCCCGTCCAGTTGGCCGGGCTTCACCCGTCGTACGACATGCGCGAGACCGAAGGCCGGCGCCGCCGTGAGCCGTGCCCTGTGCTCGCCGAAGCAGGCCAGCCAGGCGACCGGGTCCCGCACGAACTGGCGCGGGGACATCACCCACAGGTCGCCGCCGTACGTCACCGGTGTGAGCAGACAGCCGACGAGCCCCATGTCGTGATACGGCGGCAGCCAGCTCGCGGTGGCGTCGTCGGGGCCCATCCGCAGCCAGTCCCGGATGGCCGCGACGTTCGCCTCCAGGGCGTCCAGCGGCACGTTCACCGCCTTGGGCCGGCCGCCTGATCCCGAGGTGAACTGGACCAGAACCCGCGAGGGCGGACACCGCGGCGGCGTCGAGGAAGAGGAACCGGTTTCCAGCAACGTCCCAACGACCGGTACCAGCGGTCGCAGTACGTCGGCCCAGCAGGGGTCGGCCACCACCCGCACGGCCCCGGACGTGAGCAGTTGCCCGCGCAACCGGTCCCGGGCGAGCTCGCCCCGCTCGAACAGGGCGGGCGGCGCGAGGGGCGCCGGGGTGGCTCCGGCCGCGAGGATCCCGTAAAGCCCGGTGAGGAATCCGGGCCCGGCGTCGGCCGTGAGCCCGACCACATCCCCCGGCGACACACCGTCCGCCCGCAGACGTTCGGCCGTGCCGAGAGCGAGCGCGGCCAGTGTCGGATAGGAGAGCCGCTCCCAGCTGCCCGAGGCACCCAGGAACCGGAGGCCGTGGCGAGGGTCGGGGTCGGCGAGCCAGTCGAGGAGGCCCCGCCCGCTCATCCGGCGCTCACCGTGCCCGAGTCGCGGGCGGCGGACAGGTACTCCTCCAGCGGCCGTTCGCCGGTGAAGACGCCGAGCAGCTCGCGCGTGGCGAGCGAATCGCCGGCCGCCTCCCTCAGCCGGGCGAGGAACGGGTCGTCCAGCGGGCCGAGTTCGGCCTGCCGGCAAACGAACGCGAACGCCGCCGCGCGTCCGGTGTCCCGCCGCGCCCGGAACCGCTCCAGCGCGCGCTCCTCCGGAAGCCGGCTGGTGAGCACGTCGTCCAGGGCCCGGAACAGTCCGGCCGCGTCCGTGAACGCGTCCGAGATCCCGCGGGCGCCGATCGGATCCTTGTGGTGCCCGGCGTCCCCGGCCAGCGCCCAGCCCGGACCCCAGGCCCGGCGGAAGTAGTTGCGCAGGTTCTGCGCCCCATGCACCGCGCCGACCGCCCGTCCGGCCGTCAGCCGGTCACGCACCTCGGGCACCCGCGCCAGCGCGGCCGCGAACGTCTCCCGGGCGCCGCCACGGCCGTACACGCTTCTCGGCAGGGTCACGGCGACCGTGGTCAGCCCGTCGTGCGTGGGCCACATGGACAGTCCGAGTCCCTCCCGGATCCGGATCTCCGCCCCGCACACCGGTACGTCCGCCCAGTAGCCGTAGGCCGTCGCCGCCAGCGCGCCCAGGTCGACGGTCGGCTCCGCGTCGGCGCACCGGGCGACCGTGGAGTTACGGCCGTCTGCCCCGACCACCATCCGGGCCTCGAACCGGACCTGCCGTCCCCGCGCGTCCCGTCCGGCCACCCCCGCCACCCGGCCCTCGGACCACAGCAGATCCCGTACGGCGACCCCCTCCCGTACCTCGGCCCCCGCGGCGCGGGCCGCGTCCACCAGCAGCGCGTCGAGGACTTGGCGGCGTGGCGCGTAGGTCACCGTCTCCGGCGCACCGGACAGCACCAGCCCCTCCGCGTCCAGCCACACCCGGTCGACTGGCGGACAGCCGCTCGCCACGACCGCGTCCAGCAGCCCCCACTCCCTCAGCAGCCGGACGCCGGGCGCCAGCACCCAGTGCGTGGACAGGGTGTCGCTGGGGAACACCGCCCGGTCGAGCACCAGCACCCGATGCCCGGCACGAGCCAGCAGCATGGCCAGGGGCGCCCCGGTGCAACGGGCGCCGACCACGATCACGTCGTAGGTCGTATTCGCGTACGTCTTCCCCTGCATGTCCTCGTACGTCATGACGTCGCCCCCGCCAAGCGGCGCATGGCGGCCGTCACCTGGCCCGCCGTCGCCGCGTGCACCGGCCCGCGCAGTCCACTCAACGGTAGCCCGGTGCCGCCGTACCGCTCCGCGACGACCTCGGCCAGGACCGATAGCGCGGTCTCCTCGGGGGTACGGCCGCCGAGGTCGAGCCCGACCGGTGCGCGCAGGGCCGCCAGCCGCTCCTCGGGCACGCCGGCCTCGCGTAGTTGCGCCAGCCGGGACGCGTGGGTGGACCGCGAGCCCATCACGCCGACGTAGGCGACCGGCAGCCGGGTGGCCGCCGCCAGCAGCGGCACCTCGAACTTGGCGTCGTGCGTCAGCACGCACAGCACCGTGCGATGGTCGGTGGGTGTCCGCTCCAGGTACCGGTGCGGCCAGTCGACCACGACCTCGTCGGCCTCCGGGAACCGCTCGGGCGTCGTGAACACCGGCCGGGCGTCGCACACCGTGGTCCGGTACCCGAGCAGGGCCGCCATCCGCACCAGGGCGGGCGCCGGGGAGCCGCTGCCGAACACGATCAGGCGGGGCCGGGCCGCCACCGCGTCCGCGAACGTCCGGGCGGTCTTCGGGAGTTCACCGACACAGCTGCCGTCGCTCCGTACCAGCAGACTTCCGGGAGCCGGCGTGCCGTCGGGCATCCCGTCCACGGGCCGGATCAGCGTGACGGCCTCGCCGGCCGCCGCGCGGCGCAGCGCCTCCTCGTACACAGGCCGGTCCGCCGCACCGGCCGGCACCGGCGTGACGAGCACGTCGAGAGAGCCGCCGCACAACGGCACCACCGCGAAGGGATCCGGAATGTCCGAGCCGAACCGGGCCCGCAGCGGCCGCCCGTCGGCGAGCGCCTGCCGGCACAGTTCGTGGACGGACGCCTCGACGCACGCCGTCGAGACGGTCCCGATGACCTCGCCGCTCCCGCCGACCGCCATACCGGAACCCGGCTGCGCCGGTGCGCTGCCGGTCACGGACACCACGGTGGCGACCGCGAAGTCGCGTCCCTGTTCGCACCAACGCCACAGTTCCTCGGCCAGGTTGAGCACCGGAACTCCTTCTCGCCGACGTCATGAACAGCGAAATCATTGCCCCGGCCCCCGCTCCTGGGAAGTCTGGTCAGGCGCGCCCGCATTCCCGCATCATCTCGGCGACCGGCACGACAAGCCCGGCGGACCACAGAGGTGAATCGATGCACGAATCGACGGATGAACCGACGGAAGACGCGTACGAGGAATCGATCAGGAAGAAGATCAGGGGAATCGTGTACGAGATGGCACCCGAATCACCGGACAGTGATCTGCCGGATCCCGAACTCATCGATCAACTCGCTTACCATTCCCTGGCTCTTCTGGAGATGGCGTTCGCCCTGGAGGACGAGTTCGACCTCCCGCCCATCGACCAGGAGAGCGCGATGACGATCCGGCGGGTGAGCGATGTCGAGGAGTATGTGCTCGCGCAGCTCCGAGGCGGCTCGTTTCTGGCCGTGGTCAACCACGAAGGCCGGTATTCCGTATGGCCGCGGAACAGGGAACTGCCTGCCGGATGGCGGCAGGAGGGCCCGGCCGGCACCGAGGAGGAGTGCCTCGCGCGCATCGAGCGGATCTGGACCGACCTGCGGCCGGCCGCCGTCCGGCGCAGGCTGTCCACGGCCGGGGCGGAGGATGCGGGATGATCAGCGGCGATGTTCTGGACACCGACGACGTACTGGACGCCTCGGTCGGCCAACGGCTGCTGGGCCTGTGGGAGCACTACCGGGGTGCCGACACCCCCCTGAACGTGCCGGTCTTCTACCGCCTGCGCGGCCCGCTGGACTCCGGCGCCCTGCAGGCGGCGCTCGACGGGCTCGTCGTACGCCACGAGGCCCTGCGAACCCGCTACCAGATCTCCCGCCGCCGGCTCACCCGGCGTCCCGCCCCGCCCGCGCCGGTACGGCTGCAGCGCCGCCTGGCCCCCGAGGAGCCCGGGCTCCTCGACACGGAGCTGCGTGAACATGCCCGCACCCGGCTCGACCTGTCCGTCTCTCCGCTGGCGGCGACCCTGTGGCAGCGCGCGGACGACGACGCCCTGCTGCTCCTCAATATCCACCACCTCTCCACCGACGGCTGGTCCGGCGGCGTACTCTCCCGTGAACTCGGCGAGTTGTACCAGCCCGGGGGAGGATCGGCGCCCGTGCCGGAGCCGACCGCCTGGCAGTACTCGGACTTCTGCGCCTGGCAGGAGAAACGGCTCTCCGGTGAACGGCTCGCCCAGCACCAGGCGTTCTGGCGCGAGCGGCTGGCGGGCACCCCGGCGCCCACGCTGCCCGGCGCCCCCGCCCACCGCACGGCCGCCGGCCAGCTGCCGGGGACCGCCCACTTCCGGCTCGACAAGGACGCCGCGGCCGGGCTCGACGCGCTGTGCCGCAGCCGTCGCGTCACCCTCTTCACGGCCGCGCTCGCGGTCTTCGCCGCCGTCCTGCACACCCAGACCGGCGACCGCGACTTCGGCTTCGCCTCCATGTTCGCCAACCGGGCCCGCCCCGAACTGGCCGGCACTGTCGGCTTCCTGGCCAACCTCCTGGTGCTGCGGCTGCGGATGTCCGAGCGGCCCGCCTTCGACGAGATCCTCGACGCCGCCCAGGACATGGTCTTCGACGCGCTCATGCACCAGGAGGTGCCGTACCACCTGGTGCCGCAGAACGCCGGGGAGCGGGCCGCGGGTCTGGAGAACATCCTGTTCCAGGTCGCCGCCGGGCCGGAGTACCAACTGGCGCTGGAGGGGCTGGAGGTGACGCAGGTGCCGCCGCCAGGCGGCATCGGCAGCCGGTTCGATCTGGAGTTCGCACTCATGCCCGGGACGGCGGACGTCGACGGGGTGGTCTGGTTCGACCGGCGCCGGTTCTCCACGGAATGGGTCGAAAAACTCGTACGCGACTACACCGCGATGGTGCGCGGAGTAACTGCCGATCCGTCCCGCCCGGTCACGGAACACCTTGCCGTCCAACCGCGCACCACACACGGATGAACACCTCTCCGCGGTGTGCAACTTGCACACTGGTTCCCCATCGGAGCCGAAGCTAGATTCGTCATCGCCCACCCGGAATCGGTGCACAGGGGAGGTGTGACGGCATGGACATCAACTCCGCGATCAACTCCATCAACTCCTGAATTTCCCGCTGCTGACTCGAGAACCGAGTAAGAGCAGGAAAAGCAAGAAAAAGCCCACTGGGTGCGGACCGATGAGATCCGCACCCAGTGGCCGTTCAGAAAGGGAATGCGAAATGTCGCGGACTCCTTTTCTTCCGCTGACGTACGGCCAACTGTCGGTGTGGAGGTCGATCGAACATCTCACCGAGGACCGGCAGCACAACGCCAACCTGCTCTGGAGCTGGGAACTTCCCAACGGGCACACCACCGAGGACGTGAACCGCGCCCTCTCCCGACTGGCCGAACGCCACGCCTCGTTGCGCACCTGCTACGTACGCTCGGGCCCCCGGGGAATCGAGCAGGTGGTCCGCCCGGCCACCGGCGTCCCGGCGGAGCAGGCGGAACTCCCCGAAGCGAGCGGGTCCGACGCGGAGAGCGTCCGGCTCGACGAACTCGGCGCACACCTATCCGGCCTCCGCTTCGACATCGGCCGCGACGCCCCCTGGCGCCCCCTGATCGTCACCCGGCGCAGCCGACCGGTCCGCCTCCTCCTCTGCATCCACCACCTCGCTGCCGACGGCGCCGCCATCGACCTGCTGCGCACCGAACTGGACGCCCTGCTCGCGGGCAAGGACCTGGGCTCACCCGCCCCCGACTGCGCTGGCCTGGCCCGTGAACAGTGCTCGGACCTGTGGGCCGCCCGCACCGCCTCGGCCGTGGCCCACTGGCGACGCGCTGCCGAGGCCGCGCCCCCCGCACTGCCGGATACCCGGACCCCGGCCCCCCTGCACTGGGGCACCCTTCGCTCCCACCCCGCCGCCCATGCCGTCCGCGCTCTCGCCGCTACCGCCCGTGTCTCGGAACACACCGCGGTACTCACCGTCTTCCTCCGGACGCTCGCCGAGACGACCGGGGAACGCCGGATCCTGCTCGGTCTCATCGCGGGCAACCGGGTGGACGGGCGCAGTCGACGCCTGGTCAGCTCGCTGGACCAACTGACCCCGTTGTTCGCCGAACTCGACCCGGACGAGACCTTCACCGACTGCGCCCAGCGCCTGCACTGGGAGTCGATCAGGGCCTACCGCAACGCGGCATTCGACGTGGACGCCCTGGACGGGATCCGCCGCGCGTACGGGTACGACGCGACGGGCCGCGGCTTCCGCTACTTCTTCAACTACATGGAGGACATGGGGACAGGCGGAGAGAAGGGTGAGGCGGATGCCCTCCAGGCCTCCCCGGACGACTGGTCGATCACGACCGGCGCCGAGGGCCGAGACAACGGCTTCCCCTTCTACTTCCGGGTCGGCCGCTCCCACGAACTGTGGTGCACCTTGCGGGACTCGACCGGGACGGGCGACGAGACGGGAGAAGCAGACCCGCGCGATCCGCTCGTGGAGCGGACGCGGGCCTTCCTGACCTCCTTTCACACTAACCTGCTGGACCTGGTCTCCGGTCACGCCGACGGGGGACAGGCTGGCCCGGTGATGACCTCTGACGAAGTCACGCGGCATTGGCATTGGCCAACTCTTAAGGAGCTCCCATGACACCGAGGGACGAACGCCTCGACGACCTGCTGCGAGCCGTGCTGCCCGCCGGGCTCCCCGAGGGCCCGCTCGACCCGGACCTCGATCTGCTCAATGCGGGCCTCACTTCGATGGCCATCATGGAACTGCTGGTCAGGATCGAGGACACCTACGGACAGCCGATGCCGGACCACTTGCTGCGCTCGGGCACCTTCGCCACCCCCGCCACCGTCTGGGAGGCAGTGCTCACGTCAGGAGCCGCGCCCGGGCGAGGAAGACCATGAGTTGATCGTGTGGCACCGGTACGAAGGAATGCAGCTACGGGACGACTACCACCAAGGCCAACACGCCTATGTCGAATCGAGCGGGTCTATCACTATTCAGCCTCTTCCAATCGAGCGTCATTGCCCGGCTGGGGGCGGACATGAAGATGCGCCATGGCACCGCAGCGGGCAGAACGGGATCTGGAGTGGGGTCTGTACGGTGATCGGCAGAGCCACCCTCACCGTGAAGCACGGGGCCCGATGGCTTCTGCTGTGAGATGTCTGGTGAGAGGACCTCTGTCCCTCGCGGCTTGAGGTCGGGCGGGTAGCCCTTTGCGCGGAGCCAGGTGTCGAGGGCGAGAGCGACGATGTCTCCGTGCGGTACGCCGGTGTCGGCGTTGTAGCGGCGGATCCGACGCTGGAGCTGGAGGACTTCGGGGACGGCGTGGTTGAACTGTCCGCGTTTGGTGTGCCGGTTTCTGATGACGTCCAGGGTGTCCGGGTGCGGCGTGAGAACGTCATCGGTCTGCTGGGGCTCGGCGTCGAGCGCGTCGGCGATTTCACGTAGTCGGCGGGCGTAGACGGAGTGATCAGGCACGCGAGCTGCTCCGGTCGGTCCGGATAGGCCGATAGCTATCCGCCTATTGGGCTATTGGAATAGTCGGCACAGGGCAGCCGCCCCCTTGCGTGAGGGGGGCCGCCCTGTGCCTTGCGGTCGGGTCAGAACCCGCGGGTGGTGAGCCACTGGTCCAGTGCAACCGAGACGATGTCGCCGCTGGGCAGGTGGTCGAGTTCGTTGTCCAGCGCGAAGCGCTTGATCCGCTTCTTCAGCTTCAGCGCCGCGGGGACCGACGGGTCGAGACTCTCGCGCGCGATGATGCGCTGGTTGAGAACGACGGCGGTCTCAGGAATGTCCTTGGGACGGCCGGATCCCTGAGCCCACGGTGTTCCTTCGCTGGGCGCTGCCTGCGATTGCGCATCCTGTTCCTGGTGAGCCCATGGAACATCGGTCCTCACCGGGAACCCGTTGCCACCTGCCGCCGGAGAATCTGCAGGGCGAAGCGCCACCTCGGCGCCCCGGGCTGCGCCAGGAGCCGCGGACGTCCCGTGCTGCACAACGGGTGCGGCTGGCTGCGTGGGCTGGATGGCAGGTGCTGCGGGCTCGGCAGCCGGGAGAACAGGCGGTAGCTGCCACTCCATCGGCTGACCGGGGGATTCCGCCCCGCCTCGGTGGCGGCGACGGCCGGGCGAACTGGCTGACTGGCGGCCGGCTCCGGGACGGGGCCGCTCGGTGCCTCAGCAGTCGGCGTGGCGGACTTCTCGCTCATGCCTGAGTCAGCTCCTTCATCAGGTTGGCGTACTCGCTCAGTTCGGTGGGGATCTCGCTGAAGGCCTCCATGTAGTGGACCCAGGAGTGGATGGTGGTGTCGGCGAGCGGGAAGGCCTCGTCGCGGTCCGGGCCGATGCCCTCGCCCTTAACGGGGTCGAGGAGTTGGTCCTTCGCGCGGCCGGGCAGGCTGGTGCGGTCGTCGGCCTTGACCATCACGACGTGGGAGGTGACGCCGTGTTCGTTGCGGGCGGCGGCGCGCTCGGCCTCGTCGAAGGTGGCCACTAGCTTGCGGCGCTCGATCTTGGTGGGGGCGACCGGGACGAGCAGCAGGTTCGCCTCGGTAACAGCCTCGTGGAAGATGCGGGCACTGCCGCCGCCGGCGTCGACCACGATCGCGCCGAACTCGGCGCGCTTGGCACGGATGTACTCGGCGATGTCGTCGAACGGGTACCGCTCGACCACCAGGTTGGTGGGGATGTCGAAGCCGGCGGCCTGGGCGCCCTTGAACCAGTCGTAGGCGGACTGGCTGGTGGCGTCGGCGTCCAAGAGCAGGGTGGGCAGGTTGAGGACGACGGCGTGGTAGAGGGCGATGAACCAGGCGGAGGTGGTCTTGCCGGTGCCGCCCTTGAGCATGCCGACGACGATGACGAAGGCGTCCCAGGCGCTCATGGTGGCCGCGGCCAGGGTCTTGGGGCGGGTGTTCTCGTTCACGTGTGCTTGATCTCCAGAGTAGAAACGAGGTGTGCGCTGACGGTGGTGGTGCGGCGGGCGCCGACCGTCTGGGACGGACTGGGCGTCAGGCTGACCGCGGTGGTGCCCGGGCCAGGCACCTCCATCTGGGATGGCAACCGTGCGCGGGGTGGATGGCCTGTCTGAGCGCGCACGCGGCCTCGCAGCGGGCCTTCACGGCTGTTTCCTCGACTGTTGGGCGGGGCCGTGACGGTGCTGTGGTCGCATCGGGGTCCTGGCCTCGCGCAGGAGCCGGTAGACCGTGGCGACGGAGAAGTTGCACGCTTTCGCCAGGTCCGGGACCGAAGCGTCGGCCTCGTACTGCTTCCGCAGCCAGAGCGCGAGCTTCTGCCGCTTGGCCTTCGACGGCGCGGAGCGGATCGCGCGTGTTTGTTGTGTGGTGCGTACCTCTGCACCGGCCTCGACGAGAAGGCGTCGCGTGGCTGGTTTCGACTTGCCTGCTTTGCGGGCCAGTTCGTCGAGGGTTGCGCCGTGCTCTTCGTAGAGGACACGCAGCCGGGCCGCCAGACGAGCGCGGGCTTGGGGGTCCTCGCGGAGCCTGCGGGTCTGCCACGATGTCCGCATTACTGTCCCGGCCTCGTGCAGCCGGTTCAGCAGCGTGCCGTAGGGCAGGCCACTGGCGTCCACGAGTTCCTGGACCGTGGCACCGGCCTCGTACTGTTCACGCAGCTCCTGGAGGCTGGGCGGTTCGCTGTCGGGTTCGGTCGGTGGGGAGGGTGGGTTCATGCGGTGGACTCCCATTCGCTGAGGGCTTGGGTGTGGGCAGCGGCCAGCTCGTCGTAACTGCGCTGGTCGGCGGGGGTGATGAGGATCAGCCGGCCGTCCGTCGCCACCCGCCAGCCGTCAGCCGCCCGGCCGGTCACCGGATCGAGGACGCGCCCGTCCGGGGCGTGCCACGCCGGCGGGATCTCGTCGGGGCGCGGCACTGGGACCAGGACCTGGCGGCCGTCGCGGAGGAGCACCACAGCCCTGCTGCGATGTTCGGCAAACCGGTCCACGGCCTCGCGGTAGGCAGCACGCTCGATCGTGTGCCGAGCCTTCCGCCGGGCGGCGACGCCCCTGGTTCCGTGTTGCTCGGCGACCTCGTCCCAGCCCTGTGCCGGAGCGACGGTGTGGCCGGTGTCGCCGTCCGAAAGGCTGATGCCGTAGCCCTCCAGGGCACGAGGCGTCAGGGCCCAGGTCTCCCCGGTGTGGTGCACGAGACCGTGGTCGACGAGGCGTTGCAGGGTGCGGTAGGTGCTGGCGCGGGAGACCGAGGAGGTGCCGACGAGTTCGCCGACCGTCTGGTCCTGGCGTGCGTGGAGGGCGCTGATGATCACGAGGGCGGCGCTGCCGAGGCCGTGATGGGCGAAGGCGTCGTGGCCCATCAGACGGCCGAGGACGGTGGAGTCGATGTCCGGCGCCGTACCGGTCTCAGGGGTGGTCCACTCCTCAAGTGCCGATTCGGGGGGGAACTGAGTGGTACGGGAACGAGACAACACAGCGAGCGCCACAGGTCGGCGAGGGGTGCCGATGGCGAGGTACCAGGTGGAGCCCTCCCGGCCGTGCCCCACGCGCAGGCGGCGTAGCCAGCCGTGGGGTTTGAGGACGGTCTCGTAGACGGCCCGCAGGGTCGTGCTGGAGATTCCGGCTTCCTCGGCGGTCTGCCGCTCGCTGGCGTGGTGCAGAGGCCCGCCCGCGGTCTCCGCGAAGTTCAGGTGCGCCCGCAGAACCCGCAGCGCGGTCCGGCCCCGCTCCCCGCGCCACGGTGTGGTCTCGATTCGGTCCCGCAGGGCGGCCAGGAGTTCGTACACGTGGTCCCGGGAACCGAGCGCCATAGTGGTGCTGACGGTCTGGACGGCGTTGGTCCAGACCCTGCGGATGTAATCCAGGGCGCGGGTCTGTCCGGAGCGCAGCGCGATGCCGCGAGCGTGTCGTCCGCCCTCGTGCTCGGGGTGCAGCAGCAGCCGTATCAACTGGCCGAGGCTGCCGCCGGCGCGGGCGACATGGCAGGCGATTGCCGCGGTGATCCGGTGACCGTGCTCCGCCGGCGCCCTGGCGGTCTGCGCGGAGGGACACGGTCCGCCCGTCGGCGGCCAGTCTGCTGTAACTGCCGGTGGCGTAGCGGCCGGTGAGGTCGCCGAGCAGGACCAGGTCGGCGGCGGGCTTGGGGAGGGAGGCGAGTTCCTGCAACGTGGTGTGGCTGCCTGTGGTTGCCTCTGGTGGGGAGAAAACCGGACGTGAAGCCGACGAGGAGTAGTGCGGGTGGGCTGTGGGGTGTGGCATTCTGGGGTCGTCCCAAGGACATGGACGCCACCAAGGCCCGCTAAAACCAGTGGTGGTGTCCGGAACCGACCTCCAATCGGTGCCGGCGAAGCCTCCAGGATTGCCGTCCTGGGGGCTTTCGTGCGCTCTGGCACCTGTCGGAGGCAGGCGTCCCCATCGCGGCTCGACCGGAGACGACCGAGAGGCCTGTCAGAGTTGCCACCCTGGATCCGTACCGGTCAACACCGAGTGCTCAAAGGGCAGTTGGGGAGGCTGATGCCTCTGACTGCCTCTGAGCGACCCGGGTCGAACCGGGGTCGAATCAGAGCGGTTTCCTCTGACTGCCTCCGATCGCCTCTGCAACCCGTCCTAGCAGGTCACAGCCTCATCGCCCCCACATGAGCGCAGGTCAGAAAGTTGCGCTAGCTGTACCACTGGTTCCTGGCGAATGCCGTGGTGTGCGGCATGGCGTTCGGCTCCCGTCGTTGGGTCGTGGCGCCATCGTCGGGAAGCGCGTCTCGGCGCCGCAACACGGCTTCCGCCCCACGGAAGCCCTGATACGGAAGCCCCGCTGCGTTCTGCGTTCTGCGATCTGCTTCGGCGGCCGGCCGCCGCTACTTCGCCGGTCGGCCGCCGCTCTCCGGTTGCTCCAGGTGGGTGGCGAGGACCGCGGCCTGGACGCGGCGCTGGACGCCGAGCTTGGCGAGGAGGCGGGAGATGTGGTTCTTGACGGTCTTCTCGGAGAGGTAGAGCTTCCTGCCGATCTCACGGTTGGTGAGGCCGTCGCCGATCAACGCGAGGATGTCCCGCTCGCGGGGCGAGAGGCCCGCCAGTTCGGGCGGCACGGACGGGGTCTCGGCGGGGTCGGCGCGCAGGGAGCGCATGAGGCGGGCCGTGGTCGCGGGGTCCAGCATCGACTGGCCCGAGGCGACCGTGCGGACCGCCGAGACCAGGTCGGAGCCCTTGATCTGCTTGAGGACGTAGCCGGACGCCCCGGCCATGATCGCGTCCAGCAGGGCGTCCTCGTCGTCGAAGGAGGTGAGCATGAGGCAGGCCAGGCCGGGCATCTGGTCGCGCAGTTCCCGGCAGACCGTGATGCCGTCGCCGTCGGGCAGCCGGACGTCCAGGACGGCGACGTGCGGGCGCAGGGCGGGGCCGCGGGCGAGGGCGTGCTGGACGGTGCCGGCGTCACCGACGACCGCGATGTCGGGTTCCGCTTCGAGGAGGTCGGTGATGCCGCGCCGGACGACCTCGTGGTCGTCCAGCAGGAACACGCGGATCGGGTCCTGCTCCGAGAAGGTGCGTGACTCCGACATCATGACGTCCCCTTGTCCCCGGCTGTCCCGGACCGTGGGCAGACCGCGGGCTGCGGGCCGCCCACGACGATCATCGTCCGCGGGGGCCGTTCGCACTAGGGCCGACCGGCCCCCACTTGCGTCAGACGCTCGCGCCCGCGCCGTACGGGGCGTACAGGTCCAGCAGCCGTTTGCGGGCCGCGCGCAGGCGGTGTGCGAGGACCTGGCCCACCCACTGGCTGACCGCGTTGCCCAGCGCCGGGTCCTCCTGGCACAGGGCCAGTACGGTCGCGGCGTCGAACTCGTAGGCGCGTACGGGGGTGGTGGCCTCGGCGCCCAGGTGCCAGACGGGGGGTGCGAACAGCCAGGACCAGCCGATGAGCTCGTTGTGGCCGAGGCTCTCTATGACGGCCGCACGGCGGCCCGGGACGTGCATGTCGAGGTCGACACGGCCGGTCCGGACGATCCAGAACCGGTCGGCGTGACCGCCTTCCTCGAAGATCCGCGTTCCCTGCGGGAAGGAGACCTCACGGGCGTGGCACATCAGCTGCCGCTGCCGCTCGGCGGACAGCACGCGCGGCATGCTGAGGGTCGACGGGGTGTTCATGGCCTGCCTCCCGGAGTGGGACGGGACGAGAAGGGGCGGGGCGTGGGTACGCGCTGCCACTGCCAGCGTGCGGTGCCGGGGCCGGGCCCGCCATGGGCCGAGCGGTCCCCTCGGCCCGGGACCTTCGGTACGGCCGTGGCCCCGGACGGCCGTACCCCACGGAGCCCGCGCAGCCCGCGGAGCCCGCGCAGCCCGCGGAGCCCGCGCAGCCCGCGGAGCCCGCGGAGCCATCAGTGGCCCTCGCGCTACCGCCCCGGCTGTGCCGCCTGCCACGCGCGGTACGCCGTCACGGCCGTGGGGAGGGTCGGGAAGATGCGGTCGTGGCCGACCGCGTCCGCGAGGCCGTACGCCTCCAGGCTGTCCAGCAGATCCTGTTTCACCCGGGCCAGGGCGAACTCGACGTCGCGCGCGATCAGTTCGCGGCGCAGGGCGTCGACCGCGTCGAGAGCGGTGATGTCGACCTCGACGTTCGCCTCCATGTTGAGGACGAACCAGCGGACGGGCGCGGTCTGCTGGTCGACGGCGGCCAGGGCCCGGCGGTGGAAGTTCTCGGCGTTGGCGAAGAACAGGGGCGAGTCGTAGCGGTAGACCAGGAGCCCGGGGATCGTGCGGGCGGTGGGGTAGTCGTCGATGTCGTGCATGCCGGCCACGCCGGGCACCAGGCCCTCGACCGCGTCGTGCGGGCGGGCCACCCGGGTCAGCAGTTCGGCCACCGACAGGCCGACGGCGACCAGCACGCCGTACAGGATGTCCAGGGCGAGGACCCCGGCCAGGCAGCCGAGTGCGAGGAGCAGTTCGCGGCGGCGGAAGGCGGCCAGGCGGCGGAAGCCGGCGAGGTCCGTCATCCGGGTCGCCGCGTAGACGACCAGGGCGCCGAGCACCGCGGCGGGCGTCCGGGTGAGCAGGGGGCTCAGGAAGAGCAGGACCGCGAGGACCAGGGCACCGGCGACCAGGGAGTACGCCTGGCTGCGGGCCCCCGCCGAGGTGGCCAGGGCGGTGCGGCTGGCGCTGCTGCTGACCGGGAAGCCGTGCAGGGCGCTCGCGCCGAGGTTGGCCGCGCCGAGGGCCAGGAACTCCTGGTCGGCGTCGAGCCCTGGCCCCCCGTCGGGACCGCGGTCGGCGAACGCGCGGGCGGTGAGGATGAAGTCCGTGTACGCCACCAGGAGGACCCCGATGGCGGGGAGCACCAGGCGTGGCAGCTCGGTCGGGTCGGGCACGGCGAGGCCGGGCAGACCCGCGGGGACCGTGCCGATGACCCTGATGCCGTAACGGTCGTCGAGGTCGAACGCCACCACCGCCGCCGTGCCCAGGACCACGGTCAGCAGCGGGCCGGGGAGCACCGGGAAGCAGCGCGTGACGACGAGAAGGAAGAGCAGCGCAGCCGCCGAGAAGACCACGGTCGGCGCATGGGCTTCGCCCAGACGGGTGAGGAACGACCAGAGCTGGGGGAAGAACTCGGTTCCGGTCCCCGGCACCCCGGTGAGTTTGGGCAGCTGGTCCACGACCATGATCAGGGCGACGCCGGCCAGGTAGCCGATCAGGACGGGGCGGGAGAGCAGGTCCGCCAGGAAACCGAGGCGGACGGCGCGCGCGATCAGACAGAGCAGGCCGACCGTGGCGGCGAGGCCGGCCGCCAGTACGGCGTACCGGTCGGGGTCGCCGGTGGCCAGCGGGGCGACCACCGTGGCCGTCATCAGGGCGGTCGTCGACTCGGGGCCGACCGACAGCAGCCGCGAGGAGCCGAACACCGTGTACAGGGCCAGGGCGGGCAGGATCGCCCACAGCCCGGCGACCGGGGGCAGCCCGGCCACCCCGGCGTACGCCATCACCTGCGGCACCAGGTACGCGGCGACGGTCACCCCGGCCAGCAGGTCGCCCTTCAGCCAGGCGCGCCGGTAGCCGAGCAGCGAGACGAGTCCGGGCACGAGCCGGTGCCACGCCGGGGGCCCGCCGCTGCTGCCGTGGGTCATGCCTCGCCTTCCGTCAGGTGAGCCCAGAATCCGCCGGTCCGCGCCGCGCCGCGACGCACACGCCGTGTACATGTTCAACAGGGCACACGGTCGGGGCCGTTCGGCCCAACGGGTACCGACCTTCGGCATCCGGCGTGCCCGCGCCCGCCCCGCCAGGGTGGAGGCGTCAGGAACCGTCCGCGCCGTCCCCGGCTCCCCGAAGGGATCGCCGCCATGGCAGTGCCCGCGCACCCGCCCCCGCACCGGGACCGTCGAGAGGGCCGCCCGGTCGTGGTCGAGGTGACCTGCCGCCGCTCAGAGGCTCGCCGTGTGGTCGGGGACGTAGGTCTGCAGATCCCTGGGCGGGCGTTCGTAACCGGTCGACGGCGGTCGCTTCGGGAGCTTGAGCACCGGCGGCGGCACGTCGTGGTACGGCACGGTCGACAGCAGGTGGGCCATCATGTTCAGCCGGGCCCGGCGCTTGTCGTCGCTCTCCACCACGTACCAGGGCGCGTCGGCGACGTCCGTGTGGACCAGCATCTCGTCCTTCGCCCGGGAGTAGGCCTCCCAGTGGGTGATCGACTCCAGGTCCATCGGCGAGAGCTTCCAGCGCCTGAGCGGATCTTCGAGGCGCTTGCGGAACCGGTCCTGCTGCTCGGTGTCGCTCACCGAGAACCAGTACTTGCGCAGCAGGATCCCGGACTCCACCAGCATCCGCTCGAAGATCGGGCAGTGCCGCAGGAAGAGCTGGTACTCGTCCTTCGTGCAGAAGCCCATCACCCGTTCGACGCCGGCCCGGTTGTACCAGGACCGGTCGAACAGCACGATCTCCCCGGCCGCCGGGAGATGCTCCGCGTACCGCTGGAAGTACCACTGGGTGCGCTCGCGCTCGGTGGGCTTCGGCAGCGCCGCGATCCGGGCGATCCGCGGATTGAGGTGTTCGGTCACCCGTTTGATCGTCCCGCCTTTGCCGGCCGCGTCCCGTCCCTCGAAGATCACTACTAGACGTGCACCCGTGGCCCGCACCCACTCCTGAAGCTTCACCAACTCGGTCTGCAACCGCAGCAGTTCCGCCTCGTACACCTTGCGCGGCAGCTCAGCCGCCTGCTCGCCGGCCATGCCGCCTCCACCGCCCGATGACCTATCCATGGAGCCATCCGATGTCCAAGGTCGAACACCAGGACGCCACCGTACTGTCCGACGACGAGCTGCGCACCCTGGACGCGCACTGGCGTGCCGCCAACTACCTCGCGGCGGGCCAGATCTACCTGATGTCCAACCCGCTGCTCACCGAGCCCCTGCGGCCCGAGCACATCAAGCCCCGGCTGCTCGGCCACTGGGGCACCTCGCCGGGCCTCAACCTCGTGTACACCCACCTCAACCGGGTGATCAGGGCGCGCGGTCTGGACGCGCTGTGCGTATGGGGGCCGGGGCACGGCGGACCGTCCGTCCTGGCCAACTCCTGGCTGGAGGGCAGCTACAGCGAGACCTACCCGGACGTGTCCCGTGACGCGGAGGGCATGGAGCGGCTGTTCCGGCAGTTCTCCTTCCCCGGCGGGGTGCCCAGCCACGTGGCCCCCGAGACCCCCGGCTCCGTCCACGAGGGCGGCGAGCTCGGCTACTCCCTCTCCCACGCCTACGGCGCCGCCCTCGACCACCCCGACCTGCTGGTGGCCTGCGTGATCGGCGACGGCGAGGCGGAGACCGGGCCGCTGGCCGCCTCCTGGCACTCGAACAAGTTCCTCGACCCGGTGCACGACGGGGCCGTCCTGCCGATCCTGCACCTCAACGGCTACAAGATCGCCAACCCGACCGTCCTGGCCCGCCTGCCCGAGGCCGAACTCGACTCGCTGCTGCGCGGCTACGGCCACGAACCGATCCATGTCACGGGCGACGACCCGCACGAGGTCCACCGGGCCATGGCCGCCGCACTGGACGACGCGCTGGACCGGATCGCCGTCATGCAGCGCACGGCACGCCAGGAGGGGGTCACCGAGCGCGTGCACTGGCCGGTGATCGTGCTGCGTACGCCAAAGGGCTGGACCGGCCCGGCGACGGTGGACGGCGAGCCCGTCGAGGGCACCTGGCGGGCCCACCAGGTGCCGCTGGCCGGCGTCCGCGAGAACCCCGAGCACCTGCGGCAGCTGGAGGCCTGGCTGCGGTCGTACCGGCCCGAGGAGCTGTTCGGCGCCGACGGCCGGCCCGCCGCCGACGTGCTCGCCTGCGTCCCCGACGGCGCGCAGCGGCTGGGCGCGACCCCGTACGCCAACGGCGGCCTCCTCGTCCGCGACCTGCCCATCGCCGACCTCGACGACTTCGCCGTCCCCGTCGACAAGCCCGGCACCACCCTGCACGAACCCACCCGCGTCCTCGGCGACCTGCTGGAACAGGTCATGCGGGACACGGGCGCCGCCCGGAACTTCCGCCTGGTCGGCCCCGACGAGACCGCCTCCAACCGGCTCCAGGCCGTCTACGCCGCCAGCGGCAAGGCCTGGCAGGCCGAGCGGCTGCCGGTCGACGAACACCTCGACCGGCACGGCCGCGTGATGGAGATCCTCTCCGAACACACCTGCCAGGGCTGGCTGGAGGGCTATCTCCTCACCGGCCGGCACGGACTGTTCTCCTGCTACGAGGCGTTCGTGCACATCGTCGACTCGATGGTCAACCAGCACATCAAGTGGCTCAAGACGTCGCGGGAGTTGCCCTGGCGGGCGCCCATCGCCTCCCTCAACTACCTGCTCACGTCCCATGTCTGGCGCCAGGACCACAACGGCTTCTCGCACCAGGACCCCGGCTTCGTCGACCACGTCCTCAACAAGAGCCCCGAGGTCGTCCGCGTCTACCTCCCGCCGGACGCCAACACCCTGCTCTCGGTGGCGGACCACGCACTGCGCAGCCGCGACTACGTCAACGTGATCGTGGCCGGCAAGCAGCCCTGCTTCGACTGGCTCTCCATGGACCAGGCCCGCGAGCACTGCGCGCGCGGCGCCGGGATCTGGGAGTGGGCCGGCACGGAGAACGGCTCCCGGGAGCCCGACGCCGTCCTCGCCTGCGCCGGTGACGTGCCCACCCAGGAGGTGCTCGCTGCCGCCCAGCTGCTCCGCCGGCACCTGCCGGAACTGGCCGTGCGGGTGGTGAACGTCGTCGACATGACCCGGCTGCTCCCGAAGGACGAACACCCGCACGGCATGACCGACTTCGAGTACGACGGCCTGTTCACCGCCGACCGGCCGGTGATCTTCGCCTACCACGGCTATCCCTGGCTCATCCACCGCCTCGCCTACCGCCGCACCGGCCACGAGCACCTGCACGTGCGCGGCTACAAGGAGTCCGGCACCACGACCACGCCGTTCGACATGGTCGTCCGCAACGACCTGGACCGCTACCGGCTGGTCATGGACGTCATCGACCGGGTCCCCGGCCTCGCCGTCCGCGCCGCCGCCGTACGCCAGCAGATGGCCGACGTCCGCACCCGCCACCAGGCCTGGATCCGCGCCCACGGCACCGACCTGCCCG
The DNA here is from genome assembly GCF_040652195.1 of Streptomyces sp. NPDC048278. Taxonomy (NCBI): domain Bacteria; kingdom Bacillati; phylum Actinomycetota; class Actinomycetes; order Kitasatosporales; family Streptomycetaceae; genus Streptomyces; species Streptomyces sp. NPDC048278. Next base: position 726,775 of record NZ_JBEZLP010000001.1, on the reverse strand, counting down.
AGGTCGCCGACTGGACCTGGAACGGCTAGGCGACCGCCCCGGAGGTGCTTTGGGCGGCGAGGGCCTCGGGGAGGTCCGGGTACAGGTCGAAGGCGTCGGCCAGTCCCGTGCGGCGCAGCAGCCGGGGGACGTCGTCGGCCGGTGCGACCAGCCGCAGTCTGCCGGTGCGGTACCGGACCCGGTTGCGGGCCCGGCACAGGAGGCCGAGGCCGGAGCAGTCGATGAAGGGGACGGGGCTCAGGTCGATCACCAGATCGGGCTCCGCACCGGACGTCAGGTCGTCGAGGGCGGCGGAGAGTGCCGCAACCGCCAGCAGGTCGAGGTCGCCGTGCAGGGTGACGACGGTGGCGCCCTCGTCGGTGCGGGTCGTGCGGTACGTCGCGGACCTCGTGTGGTTGTCGCCCATGGAACGAGCGAAGTCCAGTGGGCGGGTCGCGCGGAAGGGCCGTTCGGTCCCCTCGGCCCCCGGCGGCAGGCCCGAACGGCCCAAGCGGACCCGGCCGGGCCGGGTACAGGCTGGTTCCGCGGGCGGCACCGGCGGCGTCGTACGTGTGGACGCCGTCGTGAGAGAGCCGAAAGTGCCGAAGAGCCGAGAGTGCCGAGAGTGCCGAGAGAGCTGAAGGGCGAGACGGACGATGTATGCCAACGACGGATTCCGTGAACTCGACCGGCCGGAGTGCCTGCGGCGGCTCGCCGGGGTGCCGGTCGGCCGTATCGTCCACACGCGCGGGGCGCTGCCGGCCGTGCTGCCCGTCAACTTCGGCCTGGACCGCGACGGAGCGGTGGTCCTGCGCACGTCGGAGGCCTCGGAGCTGGTGCGGGCCGTCGACGGGTCGGTCGTCGCGTTCGAGGCCGACGAGGTCGACGCCGTCGCGCAGGCCGGCTGGAGCGTCGTCGTGACCGGCCGCGCGACCGTGGTCGGCGACCCCGTCGAACACGAGCGGCTCGTCCGCGACGGTCCCAGGTCCTGGGTGCCCTCCCCGCGCGAGGTCTTCGTCCGCATCGAGCCGGAACTGGTCACCGGACGCGAACTGACCGGCGGTCGCACCCTGTACGGCCTGGATCCCGTCTCCTGACCTCGCGGTACTCCCGTCGGCACCGGAACCGACTTCCCCGATCCAGATGCCCGACGCCGCGGGCGCCCACTACCGTGGGCTTTGACCGGACCTGCCGGTGTACGGGTCGACAGGATCGGGAGGAGTGCGGTGGAGAGCCATGAGGCGGCCCGGGTACGGTTGCCGCAGCTCAGGCTGGACGACCTGCTGGAGGAGCTGCAGGCCCGGCTGGACGCGGCGCGCGGCACCCGGGACCGTGTGCACAGTCTGCTGGAGGCGGTCCTCTCGGTCGGCCGGGAGCTGGACCTGGAGCAGGCCCTGCGCAGCATCGTGGAGGCGGCGGCCGTGCTGGTCGACGCCGAGTACGGGGCCCTCGGCGTGATCGGGCCGGACGGCAGGCGGCTGTCGGCGTTCCACACGGTCGGCGTCACCGAGGCGGAGATCGCCCGGATCGGCCCCTTCCCGGAGGGCCACGGAATCCTCGGCGAGCTGATCCGCCACCCCGAGCCGCTGCGCCTGACCAAGCTCTCCGAGCATCCGGCCTCGTACGGCTTCCCGCCGAACCACCCGCCGATGAACACCTTCCTCGGGGTGCCGATCCGCGTCCGCGACCAGGTCTTCGGCAACCTCTACCTCACCGAGAAGCGGGGCGGCGGCCAGTTCGACGAGGAGGACGTGTCGGTGACGTCGACGCTGGCCGTGGCGGCCGGCGTCGCGATCGACAACGCCCGGCTGTACGAGGAGTCACGGCTGCGCGAGCGCTGGCTGCGGGCGAGCGCGGAGATCAGCCACAGCCTGATGTCCGGCAGCGCGAGCGCCGAGGCCCTCGGGCTGATCGCCGAGCAGGCCAGGGAGATCACCGGCTCTGCGCTGGCCGCGGTCGCGACGCCGATGACGGACACCGACTCGCTCACCGTGGAGATCGCCGTCGGCATGGACGCGGACGACCACCGGGGGCTCGTGCTGGGCGTGGACCGGACCCTGATGGGCCTGGCGTTCTCCCGGGGCGCGGCGGTGACCAGCCTGGACGTCAACCGGGACGAGCGGGTCTCGCCCGAGCCGCCGCGCTTCGCCGGGCTCGGCCCGGCGATGGCGATCCCCATCGGCACGGGCGGCGCGGGGGCGCGGGGCGTGGTGCTGCTGGCCCGCGAGACGGGACAGCCGCCGTTCACCGCGGCGGAGACCGAGCCCCTCCAGGTCTTCGCCGCCCAGGCCGCCATCGCGATGGAGCTGGCGGAGCGGCGGCGGGACGCCGAGGAGATCGCGGTGCTCAAGGACCGCGACCGGATCGCCCGGGACCTGCACGACCTGGCGATCCAGCGGCTGTTCGCCACCGGGATGACCCTGCAGAGCGCCGGGCGCTTCATCGAGCACTCGGAGGCCTCCGAGCGGGTGCTGCGGGCCGTGGACGACCTGGACGAGACCATCAAGATCATCAGGTCGACCATCTTCGGGCTGCGGACCCGGGAGGACGGTGCCGGCACCGGGCTGCGGGCCCGCGCCGTGCGGGTGGTCGGCGAGGCGGCCCCGGCGCTCGGGTTCGCGCCGAGCGTGCGGATGGAGGGGCTCATCGACACGGACGTGCCCAAGGAGATCGCCGACCACGCGGTCGCCGTCCTGTCCGAGGCCCTGACCAACGTGGCCCGGCACGCGCACGCCGGCCGTGCGGAGGTCGCCCTGGCGACCGACGGCCGGGAGCTGGTCGTCACCGTCAGGGACGACGGCGTCGGCATCCCGCCCGACGGCCGCCGCAGCGGGCTGCGCAACATGGCCGAGCGGGCGGCGGAACTCGGCGGCCGGCTGGAGTGGGAGTGCCCCGCGGGTGCCGAGGGCGGCGGTACGACCCTGGTGTGGCGGGTGCCGGTGTCCCGGCCGTAGCGCCGGCCGCCCGAGCCGTCGCGCCGCCCGGTCACGTGAAGGCCGGGAGGGGGGACGGGACCGTTCGGACTATGCCCTCGGGGCGAGGATGGCCGATTCTGGGAGTGTCGGACCACGGCAGCCGGACTCCGGAGGTGGCCATGACCGGCTCACCACACGTTGTGAGCGACGTGATGACCCGCACCGTCCTCGCCCTGCGCCATGGCGCGGCCTTCAAGGACATCGTGCAGGCGATGCAGCAGTGGCACGTCAGCGCGGCGCCCGTCCTCGACGACGACGGGCATGTCGTCGGCGTCGTCTCGGAGGCCGACCTGCTGCGCAGGGAACAGGCCCGCGGCGGCGACCCCGGCCCCCGGCCCGCGCCGCCCGGCCGCGGCAAGGCGACGGCGGTCACCGCGGAGGAGCTGATGACCGTCCCGGCGGTCACCGTCCACCCCGGGGCCGCGCTGCCGGAGGCCGCGCGCACGATGGCCCGGCACGGCGTCAAACGGCTTCCGGTGGTCGACGCGGACGGCCTGCTGCAGGGCGTCGTGAGCCGTGCCGACCTGCTGAAGGTGTTCCTGCGGGACGACGAGGACATCGCCGAGGAGATCCGGCACGACATCGTCCCGCACCTCTTCCCCGACGCGGCCGAACCGGTGCGCGTGCGGGTCCGCGACGGCGTCGTCACCCTCACCGGGCGCGTCCCGGACACCGCGCTGGTCCCGGTGGCCGTGGGGTGGGTGCGGGGCGTCGACGGCGTGGTCGCCGTGGACTGCGCGCTCGCGGGTCCGCCCCGCCGCCCGGACCTCGACCCCGACCTGCCCGAGGTGCGGCACGCTCCACCGGCCTGAGCCGGGCCGCCCGCGGCGGCACGGCGGCCCCGGCCGGGGGCACCGACTGGGGTCACCGGCCGCCGGCGGCCTCCTGCGCGATCTGCTCGAACCGGGCGCCCATCGCCTCGGACAGCGCCTGCGCGGCCGACAGCGGACGCACCATCACCGTGAACTCGTCGATCCTCCCGTCCTCGTCGAAGTGCAGGAAGTCGCAGCCCTGGAGCCGCTTGCCGGCGACCGTTGCCGTGAACACGAAGGCGTGGTCGCGGCCGTCCGGGTTCGCGATCTCGCGTACGTAGGTGAAGTCCTCGAACACCTGCCACACCGCACGCAGGATCGCGGCCGTGATCGGCTTGCCCGGATACGGCTTGAAGGCGACCGGGCTGGTGAAGACGACGTCGTCGGCCAGCAGAGCGGCCACGGCATCCATGTCGCCGCTCTCGACGGCCTTGCGGAAGGGGTGTACGGGGTGCACGGAAGGCATGGGTCCACCTCACCTAGTCAAAAAATTGAGTAGGTGGATGCTAGCGTGCTCCCATGGCTCTGCGGAATGCGCTGATGGCCGCCCTCCTGGAGGGAGAGGCCTCCGGCTACGACCTCGCGAAGGGATTCGACGCGACGGTCGCCAACTTCTGGACGGCGACGCCCCAGCAGCTCTACCGCGAACTGGAGCGCATGGAGGCGGACGGACTGGTCGCCGCCCGTGTCGTCGAGCAGGAACGCAGGCCCAACAAACGGCTGTTCTCACTGACGGACGCCGGCCACGAGGCGGTGCGCGCCTACACGGCCGCGCCCCCCGGCCGGCCCGCGGTGGTCCGCGACGAGCTGCTGGTCAAGGTGCAGTGCGCGGACGTCGGTGACATCGACGCGGTCCGGACGGCCGTCGCCGAGCGCATGGAGTGGGCCACTGCCAAGCTCGCCCGCTACGAGCGGATCCGGCAGCGTCTCCTCGCCGGCCGGTCCGAGGAGGCGTACTTCGCCGAGACGGACCGCATCGGGCCGTACCTCACCCTGCTGCGCGGGATGTCCTTCGAGCGGGAGAACCTCCAGTGGGGGGACCTGGCCCTGCGCAGACTCGAACAGCGGGCGGCCGTTCATAGTGAACAAAGTGAGTAGGCGCCGAGGTGGGGTGCCCGCCGTGGCGGACACCCCGTGGCCGGCGGCGGGTCAGCAGGTGGCGACCCCCGGCAGCCAGGCCGGGCCCTTGAGGTAGATGTTCGTCATCCACGCGCCGTTGGTCAGCTTGGACCAGGCGTCGTTGGTGTACCCCTCGGCGGTGACCGTCTGGGCGTGCGCCTGGCAGACCACGTTGACCGTCGTCGGCTGCGGGAAGTAGTCGACGACACCGGCGTTCACGTTCGGCTCGCTGTGCGTGCGCACGCCCGTGCCCCAGGTCTGGAACGCGGTGCTGCCCCCGCTCGGCGGCGGCGGGTTGTCGCCGCCGCAGTCCGGGATGCCGGGCAGCTCGGCCGGGCCCTTGATGTAGATGTTCGTCATCCAGGAGCCGTCGGCGAGCTTGGCCCAGATGTCGTTGGTGTAGCCCTCGGCGCTCACCTCCTCCGCGTGCTCCTGGCACTGGACGGAGATCTGCGTGGGACCGGCGAAGGTGTCGACCACCGAGGCGTGCACGCTGGGCGTGGAGTGCGTGTGCACCCCTGTGCCCCAGGTCTGGAACGTCGAACCGCCGTTCGCCGGCGGGGGTACCGGTGTGCCGGTCGGGTTGATGCGGATCGCGCCCGCGTAGTCGCCGCCGGTGCGGACCGGGGTCACCCGGATGTGGGTGCCCGACTCGTACGCCTCGACCATCTGCCCCGCGCCCAGGTACATCGCGACGTGGTGGACGTACCCGCTGCCCCAGAACATCAGGTCACCGGGGACCAGCGGAGCCGTGCCCTGGCCCGCCGAGAAGCGGGCCGAGGCCTGCGGGCTGTGGAACTGGTCGTCGGCCGTGCCGTTGAGCAGGTCCCGGCCGGTCGCCCGGTAGTACGCGTACCGCATCAGGCCCGAACAGTCGAAACCCATGCGCTCGTTGTCGTGCAGGCTGTCCGGGTCGGAGCCGTCGTAGTAGCCGTACGTGGCACCGGGCGTGGCGCCGTGGCCGCCGCCCCAGCTGTACCAGACGCCGATCTGGGAGCAGGCCGCCTGCACGGCGGCCTGCGCGGTGGCCGAGGCGCCGGAGGCCAGCACCCCGCACGAGGTGTCCTGGGCGGCGGCGTGCGCGGTGACGGGCAGCAGCGGGGCCGTGGCCAGAGCCGCGACCACCGTGAGCGTCCTGGCGGACGTGATGAGGTTCAAGGTGTGCATCCTTCGTCGACGTGGAGCCGGGTGCGGGGGTCGGGCGGATCCACCGGATGCCGCGCCCCACCCCCGTCGGGGCGCGGCACCCGGAGTTCAGCCGGCCAGCGCGGCGCGCATCTTCGCCAGCGCCCGCATCCGGTTGCGCTGGACGGTGCCGCGATGCGTGCCGAGCCGTTCCCCGGCCGTGTCGTGGGTGAGTCCCTCCAGGTCGACGAGGATCACCGCGGCGGCCTCCTTCGGCGAGAGCATGCTCAGCAGCGCGAGGGCGGTGGCCGAGGCCTCGTAGGTGCCGAATCCGCCGTCCCAGCCGGCCTCGGGCAGGCGGTCCGTGGTGCGCTCCCGCCGGGAGGGGTGCAGCCAGGAGTCGCGCAGCAGGTTCAGCGCGACCGTGCAGGCGTAGGCGTACGGGTACTGCTGGGGCGTCAGGTTCCGGGCGCGGGCCCGCCGGGAGAGCCGCAGATACGTCTCCTGGAGGAGGTCGTCGGCGTCGTGCGGATTGCCGGTCAGGGCCAGCAGCCGCCTGCGCAGTCTCGGCATGTCGGCGGTGAAGGAGGCGTCGAACTCTCCCGGGCTCACGGACTCGCCGACGCCGTCCACCTCGTCGCGCGGGTCCTGCGTACACGTACCGCCGTGGCTTTCCATGGTCGTCCCCCGTTGGTCGTCTGGTCGTCGGTGGTGCGAGAGGGGTCAGGTCCCGCCGGTCACGCGGTCCTGACGGGTGCGGCGGCGGGCCCGTAGCGGGCGGCCGGCGCCCCGCTCAGCAGGGCCCAGTACCGGTCGCCGTAGGACCAGTGCCACCACTCCGTGGGGTAGTTGACGAAGCCGGCCGTGGTCAGCGCCCGGCCCATCAGCACCCGGTTGGCACGCGCCTCGGCGCCCACGTTCGGTGCCCCGGTACGGCAGGCACCCGCGCTCTCCTCCGGGGTGGCGTTGACCTCCGTGCCCAGCGCCAGTTCGGTGCCGTCGGCGGTGCACAGGGTCAGGTCCACCGCCCCGCCGCTCACGTGCGGGGCCACCTCCGGCGGCGAGATGTAGGCGCTGGCCAGCTCGCGGATCCGGTCCGGGCCGGCGTCGGGGTGGGCCGCGCGCAGCGTCGCCGCGTACTGCTCGAAGTAGCGGCGTTGCAGGTCGGGCGGGCGGTACCCCTCGACCACCAGGAAGCGGAGCCCGGCGGGCAGCAGCGACTGCGCCTGGAGCAGCCTGCGCAGTGCCCCGAGGCGCAGGTGCGCGTAGCTGCCGTCGGCGTCGGCCTGCCGGAGGTCGATCCGCAGGTCGGAAGTGTCCCGCAGATCGACCAGCGGTTCACCGCACTCCTGCTCGGTGACCTCGGCGACCCGGGAGTCGGAGAGCGTGATGATGTCCGTCACGAGGAACAGCGTGCCCGGGGCCGCTGCAATTGCTCTGCAGCTTCCCTGCAAGCGCGTCACCAGGCCTTCTACAGCGACGATCCGGCCCGATCCGGCGAGATGCGATGCCATGCCATGCCATGCGCTGCGGGTGCGGGTGCGGGTGTGGGTGCGGCTGCCGCAGCCGCCGTACGGCTACGGCGTCCCGTCCCCCGCTCGCTCCGACGCCTCCCGCCCGCCGACCGACCGGAAGACCTCCAGCGCCTCCGCCCGTGCCGCGCGCGCCCGTTCCGTCTCACCGTCGGCCGACCACACCCCGGCCAGGTCCCACACCGTGCGGGCCCGCCACAGCGGCAGCCCCAACTCCGCCCAGAGGTCCGCCGCCCGCTCCAGCGGCTCCCGGGCCGCCTCGGTGTCACCGGCCGCCAGCCGCAGCTCCCCGAGCGTGCGCAGCACCAGTGCCTCGCCGAACCGGTCCTGGCGCTCCCGGGCCACGGCCAGGCACCGCATCAGCCGCCGCCCCGCCTCGGCCGGCCGCCCGGTGCGCAACTCCACCTTGGCCAGCGCCTGTTCGGTGTACATCACGCCGAAGGTGTCGTGCAAGCCGGTGAAGATCCGCAGCGCGTCGAGGAAGAGCCGTTCGGCATCCGCGTACCGGCCCTCGGCCCGGTCGCACAGGGCCAGCGAGCGCAGGGTGAGCCCCTCGCCGTGCAGGTCGGCCGCCGCCCGGTACAGCGCGAGGGCCCCGGACAGCGCCGCCCGGGCCTGCGGGCCGCGCCCCTGCTCGCGGTGCACGTAGCCGATGCCGTACAGCACGCCCGCCCGGGCACCGGCGTCGCCCGTGTCGCCGTACCGCTCCAGCGCGGTCTCCAGCAGCTCCAGCGCCTCGCCGTAGCGGGCCTGTTCGCGGCGGGCGGTGCCCATCCCGGCCAGGGCCACGGCCGCCCCGTCCGGCAGCCGCTCCCCGAACAGCCGCAACGCGTCCGCGAAGTAGGCGTAGGAGTCCTCGAACCGGTCCTGCTCGTAACGGAGTTGACCGAGTCCGGCGAGGAGCCAGGCCTCGCCCTCCACGTCACCGCCGCGTCGCACCGCCGCCATGGCCGCCGTGTGCGCGCGGGACCAGGCGTCGAACTGGTTGTACAGCGCGGCGGAACTCGCGATCAGCGCCCCGGCGAGGTCACGGGCGGTGCGGGCCATGCCGTGGTCGGCACAGTGCGTCACCGCGGCCAGCAGCCCGGCCTGTTCGGCGGCGAACCAGGCCGCGGGCCGGGCGAGGACGGCCTCTTCCGTCTCGGGGCCGAGCGGGCGGACGGCGGCCGGTTCGGGGAAGTGGCGGGTCGCGCCGCCGGGTCCCCGGGCGGCGGCCTTGCGGGCGAGGTCCAGCCAGCTCGCCGCCAGCCGCAGCACCGCGGTGGCGCGGTCCTCGGCGCTCTCCTCGACGAGGCAGCGCTCGCGGGCGTGTTCGCGGGCGAGGTCGTGGATGCGGTAGCGGGCGAGACCGGTGCCGTCCACGCCGACCACGTCGATGAAGTGGCAGTCCACAAGCCGCTCGACCGCCTCCTCGGCCTCCTCCGTCCCTATGTCGAGCAGGGGAGCGGCGATCCAGGCCGCGAAGTCGGGCAGGTCCAGCAGGGCGAGGCGGCGCAGGGCCCGCCGCTCCTGCGGGTCGAGGTCCGAGTAGCCGAGCTCCAGACTGGCGCGCAACTCCAGGTCCCCGGCGCTGAGTTCGTTGAGCCGGCGGCGTTCGTCGCGCAGCCGCCCGACGAGCCGGCCCGGCGCCCAGTGCGGACGGGCGGCCAGGCGGGCCCCGGCGATCCGCACCGCGAGCGGCAGCCGCCCGCACAGGGCGACGATCTCGGCGGCCTGCTCCGGCTCCGCCCAGCTCCGCCCGGCACCGGCCACCCGGCGGAGCAGGCCGAGGGCCTCGGCCTCGTCCGGGACGGCGAGGTCCAGATGCGCGGCGCCCTCCAGCGCCACCAGCCGGCGGCGGCTGGTGATCAGCACCGCCGCCTCCGGGCCCGGTGGCAGCAGGGGCCGCAGGTGCGCCTCACCGGCCGCGTTGTCCAGGACGATCAGGGTCCGCCGGTGCCCGATGTGGGTGCGGTACAGGCCGGTCAGCTCCTCGACGCCGGAGGGCAGCGTGTCCGGGTCGACACCCATCGCGCGCAGCAGCCGGGCCAGCGCGTCGGCGGGTTCCAGCGGGGTGGTGTCCGCGGCCCGCAGGTCCACGAAGAGCCGGCCGTCCGGGAAGAGGTCGGCGGTGCGGTGGCCGACGTGCACGGCGAGAGCGGTCTTGCCGATGCCGGAGCGCCCGGAGATCACCCCGATCGGCGGGGCGGTCCGGCCGGCGTCGCCGACGCCCCGCACCAGCTCCGTCGCCCACCTGACCTGTTCCGCCCGGCCCACGAAGTCGGCGATGTCGGGCGGCAGATGGGAGGGCGCGGGGCGGCTCCGCCCGTTCCGGGGAGCCGGGACCGGCCGGGCGGCCCGCCCTCCGCCCAGCGCGCCGGAGTCCTGGGTGAGGACGGCCTGGTGCACCGCCCGCAGCTCGGGACCCGGGTCGATGCCCAGTTCGTCGCGGAGCACCGACCGGCCCTCCTGGTAGACGCGCAGCGCGTCGGAGACCCGGCCCGTGCGGTACAGGGCGGTCATCAGCTGGCCGCGCGGCCGTTCGCGCAGCGGATGGGCGGCCACATGGGCGAGCAGCGGCGCGATGGTGGCGTCCGCGCGGTCGAGGTCCAGGGCCAGCCCGAAGGACTCCTCCTGGGCCACCAGCCGCAGCTCGGTGAGCCGGGCCGCCTCGATCCGGGCGAACGACTGCCCGAGCCCCTCCAGCGCATCCCGCCCCCGCCACAGCCCGAGCGCCTCGGCGAGCACGTCGGCGGCCTCCTCGGTGCGGCCCAGGGACCGCCCGGCCGCGAGGAGTTCCTCGAAGCGGCGGGCGTCGACCCGGTCCGGGGCGAGGTCGGCGACGTAGCCCGGGGGCCGGGTGCGGACCAGCTCGGCGGTGCCGACCCGGGCCAGGGCCCGGCGTACGGCGGAGACATGGGTGGCGACCAGGGCGCCCGCGGTGGCCGGCGCCTCTTCGTCCCAGACGAAGTCCACCAGGCGCTCGGTGGAGATCACCTCGCCCAGGTGGACGACGAGCGCGGCGAGGACGGCAAGTGGCCGGGAGCCGCCGAGCGGGGCCCGCCTGCCCCCGTCCCAGACCTCCACCGGGCCGAGCAGACGTACTTCGAACATCGGTCCCCGATCGCCGCCCCGCGAATGCCGACAACGATATCGGCGGCCACCGTCCGGGCAGCCCGACGACCGGGCCGTCGTGTCCGGAACCGTTCCGTCCGACCCGCCGGACGGAACCACCGCGACGCCCGGCATGCCGACGGGGGACAGGGCCCGGCGGTGCTGCGGGAGCCGTTCTCCCTCCTGCCGCAGTTGGCTGGTTTCTGTGGGTGGCCATAGCGGCCCCTGTGCGGGAGACGGCCGCCGGCCGGCTCTTGTATGACCGCACGCCCGGATCCGCCGCGTGATCCGCGACGCCGTCCCCGCAGCGTCCGCGGCGCCGTCAGCGGCACTGTCCGCGGCGCCGGAAATTCCTTGCGGCCGGATGTCATACGAACGCCCTGCCCGCGGCGTCAACGGCCCGTAAGCACCGAGCCGTTGACGCCGTACGCCCGAGGAGCCGCCCGATGAAGCGCACCGCCTTCCGCCGAAGGACCGTGCGGCTGAGCGCCGTCGCCGCCGTGGCCGCGCTCGCTCTCACCGGCTGCTCCCGGGAATCCGGCGACGGCTCGGCCCCCGTCGCCGCGCACCGGGTCCGCGACCTCGGCTACGCGGAGGACCTGCGGGTCTCGGACGCCGAACAGCGCCTGGTCGCCCGGTGCATGGCCCGCCACGGGTTCCGCTACTGGACCGACCGCCCGCTGAGCCTGGCCGAGAGCAGGCCGCTCGGCTACGTCCAGGACGACGTCGACTGGGCCCGCACCTACGGATACGGCAGCCGGATCACGGCGAAGGAGGACCGCGCCCGGCTGCACAACCCCAACAGCGCCTACCGCAAGGGCCTCACCGCCACCCGGAAGGCCGCGTACGACACCGCTCTCGACGGCGGCCGGCAGGCCGAGGTGCTGCGCACCGGCGTCCCCGGCGGGGGCCAGGTCAGCAAGCAGACCGGCGGCTGCGACGCCGAGGCGGAGCGGCGGCTGTACGGCGATCCGCAGACCTGGTTCCGGCTCGACACCACGGCGAGCAACCTGCGCCCGCTCTACGTCGGCAAGCTGCTGCACGACCGGCGGTTCACCGCCGCCGTGCACGCGTGGTCGGCCTGCATGAAGCGGGCCGGCCACCCCTACCCGGACCCGGACGCGGCCCGGCAGGCCACCCGCGAGCACCCCGCGGACCAGACCCGGACGGAGGAGGCCCGGAGCTTCGCCGCCGAGACCCGGATCGCGGTCGCCGACGCCACCTGCGCCCGCCAGGTCTCCCTCAGGTCCGTGGGCCAGGCACGCGAGGCCCACTACCTGGCCCGGCTGGACGGCGAGTACGGCGCCCGTCTCGACGCCTACCGGCAGGTGCGCCTGGAGGCGCTGGAGCGCGCCGAGCGGATCGTGCCCGCCCGCACCTGACACCTGCCCGACCCCATGACTCCGCGGCGCCCGCCGCGGCCGTTTCCCACACCGACCGCCTCCGACGAGGCAGAACGGGATTCATCATGCGCAAAATGACCCTCGCCCTCACCACGCTGGCCCTCGCGGCCGTCGGCTTCGCCCTGCCGGTGAACGCCCACGCCTCCGCCGGCTGCAACGCGGCCTGGCCGGGCCGCGACGGCAACGTGCGGGCCTGGAAGGACTGGGACTGCGCGGGCGGCCTGCTCGGCGTCAGCGCGGGCAACGACGCGAACTGGGCCGACGGCGCCGGCGGTTTCCAGGGCGTCGGCAACGTCGCCTCCTCCGTGATGAACAGCGGCTACGTCGGCGGCAAGGACGTCGTCGCCTTCTACTACTACGCCAACTACGGGGGCGGCTACGGCTGCCTGAAGCCGGGCGAGCTCTACGTGGACGACCTCACCCGCGACCACTTCACCGACGGCCACCCCATGAACGACAACATCCTGTCCCACCAGTGGGTGACGGAGAGCGCCTGCGCCGCGGGCTCCTTCATCAGCTGACGCCGGGCGGCCGGCCGCGGTCATCCCCCCCGCCGCGGCCGGTTCCGTCTCCTTACCGATTACCTACCTCACGTACCGCCGAGTTTCACATCCGCGCCACCGGACCCTTCCCTGACGTTCGATGCCCTTGGAACACTCGCACCCGCGCACAATCCGCCCTGTTCCGGCCAACCCGTGCGTCAGGATGAGAGGTCGCTCACCCATGCCCGAAGTAAACCGGCGCCGATTCCTCCAACTGGCGGGCGCCACCACGGCGTTCACCGCGCTGTCCAGCAGCATCCAGCGCGCCGCCGCACTGCCCGCGAACCACCGCACCGGGTCGATCGAGGACGTCGAGCACATCGTCGTCCTGATGCAGGAGAACCGGTCGTTCGACCACTACTTCGGCACCCTCAACGGCGTCCGCGGCTTCGGCGACCCCCGCTCGGTCACCCAGAACAACAGGTCCGTGTGGAAGCAGTCCGACGGCACGAAGGACATCCTGCCCTTCCACCCGGACGCCGACGACCTCGGTCTCGCCTTCCTCCAGGACCTCCCGCACGGCTGGAACGACACGCACACCGCGGTCGACAACGGCAAGTACGACAAGTGGGTGCCGGCCAAGGGCAGTACGACCATGGCGTACCTGAACCGCGACGACATCCCGTTCCACTACGCGCTCGCCGACGCGTTCACCATCTGCGACGCCTACCACTGCTCGTTCATGGGCTCCACCGACCCGAACCGCTACTACATGTGGACGGGTTACACCGGCAACGACGGCCAGGGCGGCGGCCCGGTCCTCGGCAACGACGAGGCCGGCTACAGCTGGACGACGTACCCGGAGCGCCTGGAGAAGGCCGGCGTCTCCTGGAAGATCTACCAGGACGTCGGCGACGGTCTGGACGCGGCCGGCGGCTGGGGCTGGATCCAGGACGCCTACCGCGGCAACTACGGCGACAACTCGCTGCTCTACTTCAAGCAGTACCAGAACGCCCAGCCCGGCGACGCGCTGTACGACAAGGCCCGCACCGGCACCGACGCCACCAAGGGCGAGGGCTTCTTCGACCGGTTGAAGGCCGACGTCAAGGCCGGCAAGCTGCCGCAGATCTCCTGGGTGGTCGCCCCCGAGGCCTTCACCGAGCACCCCAACTGGCCGGCCAACTACGGCGCCTGGTACGTCTCCCAGGTCCTCGACGCGCTCACCGCCGACCCCGCGGTGTGGGCGAAGACGGCCGTGTTCATCACGTACGACGAGAACGACGGCTTCTTCGACCACCTGATCCCGCCGTTCCCGCCGTCCTCCGCCGCCCAGGGCAAGTCCACGGTCGACCCGGCCCTGGACCTCTTCGCGGGCAACGCGAGCCACCCGGCCGGCGCCTACGGCCTCGGCCAGCGCGTCCCGATGCTCGTCGTCTCCCCGTGGAGCAAGGGCGGCTACGTCTGCTCCGAGACGCTCGACCACACCTCGATCATCCGGTTCATGGAGGCCCGCTTCGGCGTCCACGAGCCCAACATCTCGCCCTGGCGGCGCACCGTCAGCGGCGACCTGACCTCGGCGTTCGACTTCTCCCGCAAGGACACCAAGCCGGTCGCGCTGCCCGCCACCGACGGCTACCGGCCGCCGGACGGCAACCGCCACCCCGACTACGTGCCCACCCCGCCGGCCAACCCGGCGCTGCCCAAGCAGGAGCGCGGCTCCCGGCCCACCCGGCCGCTGAAGTACGCCCCGCTGGTGGACGGCTCCCTGGACGCGGCGGCGGGCAGGTTCACGCTCACCTTCGCGTCCGGTGCGCACGCGGGCGCCGCCTTCCTGGTCACCTCCAACAACCGCGCCGACGGCCCCTGGAGCTACACCACCGAGGCCGGCAAGTCCGTCTCCGACACCTGGAACTCGGTGTACTCGGGCGGCTCGTACGACCTGACCGTGCACGGCCCGAACGGCTTCCTGCGCACCTTCCAGGGTCCCGGCAAGGTGGCGGGACCCGAGGTTACCGCCCGGCCGCACGGCGACGACATCGAGCTGACCCTCACCAACAGGGGGAGCGGCACGGTGAAGCTGGCGGTGGCCGACGGGTACGGCGGCCGGGGCCGCACGTTCACGGTGCGCGCCGGGGCCGTCGTGACGCACATCGTGCACCTCAACCACAGCAAGCGGTGGTACGACGTGACGGTCACGTCCGAGTCCGACGCGAGCTTTGTGCGGCGGTTCGCCGGGCATGTGGAGAACGGGGAGGCCGGGGTCAGCGACCCGGCGATCATCACGGTGTGAGGCTCGCCTGAGGGGGCGCGGGGAGCGGTTGTGCGGCGGCTGCGGGTTGGTCGTGGCTGGTCGCGCAGTTCCCCGCGCCCCTTTGGGGCGCGTTACAGAGCCGTCAGTTTTTTCGGTTCCGTCGGCTGGCGGGGGAGCAGGGTCGGGTCCAGGGCCAGGACTGCTGCCACCGGGTGTTCGTCGTCCGGTTCGACGGCCGGAGCCGGGGGTGTCACGCGGGTCAGGAGGACCACGCCCCAGGAGGCGAGGCCCGCGCCGGTCAGGGCGAGGAGGATGCCCCAGGCGCCGTCCTGGAGGCCCTGGCCCAGCAGAGCCAGGCCGATGACCGCCGCCGCGACCGGGTTGGACAGGGTGACCACGGCGAGCGGGGCGCCCAGGCCGCCGCGGTAGGCCGTCTGGGAGAGCAGCAGGCCGCCCACCGCGAACGCGGCAACCAGCAGGGAGACCACGATCACCTCGGCGTTCAGGGCCGGGCCCGAGCGGTCGGTCGCCGCCACCGTCACCGTCTGGGTGAGGGCCGAGGCGACGCCCGAGGCGAAGCCGGACGCGGTGGCGTGCCGCAGGCCGGGGCGGGTGCCGGGGCGGGAGAGGACGCCGATCAGGGCCGCCGTCGTACCGGCGACGGCGAGGGCCTCGGTGAGGCTCAGTACCTGGTGGGGCGCCGGGCCCGAGGCCGTGACCAGAAGGGCGCCGAGGCCGAGCAGGGTCAGGGCGGTGCCCCGCCACTCGGCGGTGGTGACCCGTCGGCCGGCCACCCGGGCGCCCATCGGTACGGCCGCGACCAGGGTCAGCGCGCCCAGCGGCTGGACGAGGGTGAGCGGGCCGTACTTCAGGGCGACGACGTGGAGCAGGGCCGCGCCGGCGTTCAGGCCCACCGCCGCCCACCAGGCACCCGAGCCGAGCAGCCGCAGCAGGCCGGCGTCCGCGGACTTCGAGGCGAGGCGTTCCTGGGCGACGGCGGCGGCCGCGTAGGCGACGGCCGAGACCAGGGAGAGGGCGACGGCGATCAGGGCCGCGGCGCTCATCGGCCCGCCCCCACCAGTGCGGGCTCCTCGGTGACGAGGTGGCGGGTGCCGCGTCCGGCTGTCGTGGCCGTGCGGTGCGGCGGGTGGATCACGGCGAGGGCGGCGCCGAGCATCGCGGTGGCGATGATCGCGTCCAGCCAGTAGTGGTTCGCGGTGCCGACGATCACGAGGAGGGTGACCGCGGGGTGCAGCAGCCACAGCCAGCGCCGGCGGGAGCGGGTCGCGACGATCAGGCCGATCGCGACCATCAGGGCCCAGCCGAAGTGCAGCGAGGGCATCGCCGCGAACTGGTTGGAGAGGTGGTCGCTGGACGGCGGGCCGTACACGGAGGGGCCGTAGACCCGGGCGGTGTCGATCAGGCCGCTCGCGGCCAGCATCCGGGGCGGGGCCAGCGGGAACGTGAACGGCAGCACCAGGGCCGCCGCGGTCACCAGGGCCAGCACCCGGCGGGCCCAGACGTAGTGCGCGGGCCGCTTCAGGTAGAGCCAGACCAGGAAGGCCAGCGTGGCCGGGAAATGAACCGTGGCGTAGTAGGTGTTGGCCACGTGGACGAGGGTGTCGCCGTGCAGCAGTGCGGACTGCACGTCGACCTCCGAGGGCAGGTGCAGTGTCCGTTCCAGGTCCCAGATCCGGTGGGCGTTGTGCAGGGCCTCGGCGGTATGGCCGGTGGCCAGCTGGCGCCCGAACTTGTAGACGAGGAAGAGCCCTGCGACGAGCAGGAGCTCACGGACGAGCGGCGGCCGGGCTATCGCGCCCGGCTCCGCTGCTGCCGGCTCGGACTGGGATCTCATCCCAGGCCCCCTCACTGACGGTGGTGCTGTGCGAGTCCCGGACGGTGGCCCGAACTCTTCGATACGGAAGCGTACCGATACGCCACTGTACCGATACGGTCGAGTACCGGTACAGTGGCGTATCGATAGACGTAGGCCACACTGGTTGTAGGTTTCCGCGCCGGCCGAACGGCGGGCGGGGCGGAAGTGATCCGCACGTGATGAACGAGTGAGGAGCAGGGCACATGACGTCGCAGGCCGAGGACGGACCGGACTCGGTCGCCGCCACGCGCCGCTCCAAGATCACGCCGGAGCGTGAGCGGGAGTTCTTCGACGCCGTGCTCGAACAGATCCGCGAGTGCGGGTACGACTCCGTGACCATGGAGGGGGTCGCCGCCACCACCCGGTGCAGCAAGTCCACCCTCTACCGGCAGTGGAAGACGAAGCCGCAGTTCGTCGCCGCCGCGCTGCGGGCCAACCGCCGGGTGCGCTTCGTCGGCATCGACACCGGATCGCTCGCCGGGGACCTGCGCGAGGTCGCGCGGGCCGCGGGCGACTGGTCACGCAAGGACACCAAGACGCTCCAGGCGCTGGGGCACGCGGTGACCGCGGACGAGGAACTGGCCAAGGCGCTGCGCGAGGCGCTCGTGGAACCGGAGATCGCCGCGCTCCAGGAGATCCTGCGCCGCGGTGTCGAGCGCGGCGAGGTGCCCGAGGGGCATCCCGCGCTGGACTACGTGCCCGCCATGATGTTCGGCGTGCTGCGGGTGCGGCCGGTGCTCACCGGCGAGTACGCCGACGCGGACTATCTCGTCCGGTTCGTGGACTCCGTCGCGCTGCCCGCACTCGGACTGACCTAGGACCCAGGCCGCCGCCCACGGGATGACTGGACGGCGACCTGCACGCGCCGCACCGTGGGGACGGGGGCGGCGCGCACCCCCCGGCCGGGTGGGGTGCCCCTTTGAGCGGAGGGGCGCTCCACCCGGCCGACTGCTGTTCCGGGACCGCTGCGGGTCAGACGTTCGAACCGCTGCCGCTGCCCGAGGACACCTTGATGCCGCTGGTGATCGTGTCGATGACCGACTCCTTCTGGCCGACGTCGACGCCGAACCGGAGCACCACGATCTGCTGGGCGTTCGCGGGCGACGGGAAGGCCAGCGACTCGACGTAGCCGTCGGCGCCCTTGCTGGTGATCGCCTTCCAGCGGACCAGGTACCCCTTCTGCCCGGCCACGGTGACCGCCTTGGAGGCCAGCACCTCGTGCGAGGTGATCGAGCCGTAGGTCTTGCCGCCGTACGACTCCTTGGCGTTGGCCGAGATGTCCGCCTTGGCGACCTCCTCGGCCGTGTCCCCCTTGGTGCCGAGCAGTACCGCGGGCATCGATGTGACACCGCCGGTGGTGCAGGTCTGGGAGGTGTCGCCGGGACACTTGTAGGAGTCGTCGGAGCTGACGGTGGCGCCGTAGTTGGCCGCCTGCCCGGTCCAGCCGTCCGGCACCGGGATGCTGATGGCGTTGATCGAGTCCGACACCGTGCCGCCGCCCTTGACCTTCGGCGCCTCGGACTGGCCCGGCGACGGCGACGCGCCCCCGTCGGTGCCACCGGAACCCGAGCTGCCGCCCGACCCGCCGAACGGGAAGCCCTGGCCGCCGTTCTGCCCGCCGCTCTGGCCGCCGTTCTGCCCCTCGGGGCCGCCCTGGCCGAAACCGCCCTGGCCGCCCGAGCTCTGGGAGGCCTGCTGGTCGCCGCTGCCGCTGCCGTTGTCGGTGAGCGCCCACGCGCCCACCCCGATCGCGGCGAGGACCGCCACGGCGACGCCGACGGCGATGCCGGTACGCAGCCCGCGCCTGGCCGGGGCCGGCGGCGCCGGCGGGTATCCCGGATAACCCGGGTAGGCGGCGTAGCCGCCGTCGGCCGGGTACGCCGGGTAGGCCCCGGCGGCCGGCTCGGGCCCGTCGGCCGGCGGCTGCGGCGGGGGACCCCAGTCGGCGGCCGACCCGGCGGGCCGGGTCTGCTCCGTCCAGGCCTTGCCGTCCCACCAGCGTTCGGTGGCCGGACCGTCACTTGTCTGCCCGGGATCGGGATACCACCCGGGAGGAGTCACCTGCGTCATGCTCCTACCGTATGAGGCATCGGTGAAAGTCGGATGAGAGGATCCGGCGACGGTCGGTGGGCCCGCGCGGCTCACCCTGTCAGTGGGCCCGCGCGGCTCACTCGATCCGCAGCCGCACCGGAGGTCCCGCCGCCGGCGGTGGCAGGCGCAGTCCGTTGCGCCCCGGGGTCAGCGAGCCCAGGACGCTCGGGTGGCGGGCGCCGGTGGCGGTCGGGGCCGTTCCCGCGAGGCCGTGTGCGGTGAGGAAGCCGAGGACCGCGAAGGCGTACGCCTCCTTCGCCGCCGCGGGCAGCCCGAGTTCGTCCGAGACCCGCACCGGGATCCCCGGGAGCAGGCCGCGCAGCGTCCGCATCAGCTCCGGGTTGCGGGCGCCGCCGCCCGAGGCGACCACCTCCGTCGCCGCCACGCCCCGCACCGCGTCCGCCACCGTCCGGGCGGTCAGGTGGGTGAGGGTCGCCAGCGCGTCCTCGGCGGAGATCCCGGCGGGCGCCCGCCAGTATCCGGCGTGGAACAGCTCCTTGCCGGTCGTCTTCGGCGCGGGCAGCGCGTAGTACGGCTCCGCCAGCAGCTCGTCGAGCGAGGGCCCGTGCGGACGGCCGCGCGCCGCCAGCGCTCCGTCCACGTCGTACGTCAGCCGGCCGCCCGTGAACTCCCGGACCGCCGCGTCCAGCAGCGCGCACCCGGGCCCGGTGTCGAAGGCCGTGCCGTCGGGCGCGGTGAGGTTGGCGATCCCGCCGAGGTTCAGCGCCACCGGCGTCCCCGGCCGCCCGCGCAGCCACAGCAGGTCGACCAGGCTGACCAGCGGAGCCCCCTGCCCGCCGGCCGCCACGTCCCGCGACCGCAGGTCGGCGACGACCGGCAGCCCCGTCGCCTCCGCGATCCACGCGGGCTGCCCGAGCTGGAGCGTGCCGTGCACCCGGCCGCCGTCCACCCAGTGGTAGACCGTCTGCCCGTGCGAGACCACCAACTCGGCCCGCCCGCCGCACAGTTCACGGTCGGCCCGGACCGCCGCCGCCGCGAACGCCTGCCCGATCCGGGTGTCCAGCAGACACACCCGCGCCAGCGGCACGGCGGCCGGCGGCAGCGCCCCCGCGAGCGCCTCCCGCAGCTCCTCGTCGTACGGCGTGCTCACCATGCCCAGCGGCTTGAGCAGCAGCGTGCCGTCCAGCAGCCGCAGCTCGGCCGCCGCCGCGTCCACCGCGTCGTACGACGTCCCGGACATCAGGCCGATCACCAGCACCGTCTCAACCCGCCTCTCGTCCCGTCCTGGTCCGCGGCGGCCCGAGCAGCGCGAGCACGCTGACCGCGCAGGTCGCCGCCGCGTAGTAGCCGGGAACGTCGAGGTTCCCGGTGCGCCGCACCGCCTCCGTGATGATGAGGCCCGCACAGCCCGAGAACACGGCATTGGACAGGGCGTAGGCGAGTCCGAGGCCCGTGCAGCGGGCCCGCGCCGGGAACATCTCGGCCAGCAGCGCGGGCCCCGGCCCGGCCATCAGCCCCACCACCGCGCCCGCTCCGAACAGGGCCGCGCCCCGTACGGCGGCCGGGGTCCCCGGGTCCTGGAGGAGGTGGAGCAGGGGCAGCGCGAGCAGCACCACGAGCCCGGCGCCCGCCAGCATCACCGGCCGCCGCCCCACCCGGTCGCTGAGCAGCCCCGCCGGCAGGATCGCCGCCGCGAACCCGAGGTTCGCCACCACGGTCGCCAGCAGCGCCTGCCGGAAACCGGTGTGCAGCGCGGCCTGGAGGTACGACGGCAGCACCACCAGGAAGGTGTACCCGGCCGCCGACCAGCCCATCACCCGGGCGGCGGCCAGTGCGATCGCCCCGACCGGCGCCCGCACGGCGCGCGCGGCGCCCGCGGCCGGCCCCCGGAACTCCGGCGTCTCGTCGAGACCGATCCGCAGCCACAGCGCGAGCGCCCCCAGCGGCAAGGCCAGAAGGAACGGCAACCGCCAACCCCAGGACGCGAACTGATCATCCGTCAGGACCACGGACAGGCCCACCGCCACCCCGGCCCCGCCCAGCAGGCCCAATGCCACGGTGAACGACTGCCAGGCCCCGTACAGCCCCCGCCGCCCCGGCGGCGCGAACTCGGTCAGCATCGCCACCGCGCCCCCGAACTCCCCGCCCGCCGACAGCCCCTGAACCACCCTCAGGAACGTCAGCAGCCACGGCGCGAGCGCACCGGCCTGCGCGTACGTCGGCAGCACCCCGATCAGCGCCGTCGCGCCCGTCATCAGCGCCACCACCAGGATCAGCACCGGGCGCCGGCCGAACCGGTCCGCCAGCCGGCCGAACAGAGCCGCACCCAGCGGACGGAAGAAGAACGCCAGCCCGAACGAGGCGTAGGTGCGCACCAGCCCCTCGGCCGCGCTCCCGCCCGCCGGGGTGAAGAACCGCTCGGCGACGACGGTCGCGACATAGCCGTAGACACCGAACTCGTACCACTCGATGAAATTGCCGACCGAGCCCGCCGCCAGCGCCCGGAGGGGCCGGTTCCGCTCCCGTGCTTCCCGATCTTCGAAAGTCAGCCTCATGTCCCTGCCCGTTGACGGTCCGTTCGGTGCACAGCGGCAGGTCGGGGCCGTCCCGCGTCGCCCGGCCGCACCCGCCGTCACCCGTCACGGCAACAGCTGTCCCGACCCGCCTCCGGACAGCCAACAGGACGGCTACGCTCGTGGTCTGTACGTCGTTCGGGCGACTTGGGGAGGTAGCAGGATGACGGAGGAGCAGCCCCTGGGAGGCGCCTCGGGCCGCCTCTGGGAGCGCGAGGGGGACATCGCCGCCGTCACCGAGGCGCTCGACGTCCTGTGCGCCGACCGTTCCACCGCCGGGCACCTGCTGGTGATCCGCGGCGAGGCCGGGCTCGGCAAGACCGCGCTGCTCGCCGAGACCCGCCGCATCGCCGAACGCCGCGGCTGCACCGTCTGGTCCACCCGCGGCGTGGAGACCCTGCGCAGCGTGCCCTTCCACGTGGTGCGGCAGCTGCTCCAGCCCGCCCTGGTCTCCCTGCTGCCCGAGGAGGCCAGGGAGTACCTCGGCGACTGGTACGAGATCGCCGGCCCCGCCCTCGGCATCACCGACCCCGGGGACCGTCAGGCCGACCCGCAGGGCGTCTGCGACGGCCTGGTCGCCGCCGTCCGCCGGCTCGCCAAACGCGACTGGCCGCTGGTCCTGCTGGTCGACGACGCGCACTGGGCCGACCAGGAGACCCTGGCCTGGCTCGCCGCCTTCGTGGAACGCCTCGACGACCTGTCCGTCCTGGTCCTGGTCGCCCGCCGCCCCGGCGAGGTCAGCGGCGACAGCGCCCGCCACCTCGACGCCGTGGCCGCCGCGGCCGGCCGCCCGATCCGCACCGTCAGCGCGCTCACCCCGGACGCCACCGCCGGCCTCACCCGCGCGACCCTCGGCGAGCACGCCGACGCCCCGTTCTGCCGCGAGGTCTGGGCCGTCACCGGCGGCAACCCCTACGAGACCGTCGAACTCCTCGCCAAGGTCCAGGACAGCGAGGTCGAACCCGTCGAGGCCCGGGCTGGCGAACTGCGGGCCCTGAACCGGTCGGCCAGGGGCGGCGGACTCGTCACCCGCCTGGAGGGACTCGGCGTCGACGCCACCCGGTTCGCCTGGGCCGCCGCCATCCTCGGCACCGGCATCACCGTCGACCTCGTCGCCCAGCTCGCCAGCATGGCCGTGGACGACGCCGAGCGCTGCGCCGAACTGCTGCGCACCGCCCGTATCGTCACCGCGCCCGACCCGGCCGGCTCCCGGACCCACACCGGTGACCTGGAGTTCGTCCACCCGCTGATCGCGACCGCCGTCTACAACTCCATCCCGGCCGCGATGTGCACCGCCATGCACGGCATCGCCGCCCAGATCGTCCTGGACGACGGCCGCGGCATCGCCGAGGCCTCCCGCCACCTGCTGAAGGTGCACCCGGACGACGACGAGGAACTCGTCGAACAGCTGCGGGACGCGGCCAAGGAACACCTCGCCGTCGGCGCCCCGGACGCGGCCCGCCGCTGCCTCGAACGCGCCCTGCGCGAACCGCCCCTCCCCGAGGTCCACGCGCGCGTGCTCTACGAACTGGGCTGCGCGACCCTGCTCACCAACCCCGCCGTCACCATCGGCCATCTGCAGAGCGCCCTCGGCATGCCCGGCCTCTCCGGTCCCGAACGCGTCGACGCCGTCTTCCGGCTCTCCCAGGCCCTCCTCCACAACGACCAGCTGGAGGAGGCCGTCCGCGCGGTCGAGGCGGAAGCCGCCCGGCACGAGGAAGGACCCGCGAAACTCCGGCTCCAGGCCGTCCAGTTCATGTGGGAGGGCATCGCCGGCGAGGCCGTCTCCGCACGCCGCTCCGAACGGCTCGCCGAGCTCGCCGCCACCTGCACCGGCCGCGACAACTCCGAGCGCGCCCTGCTGATGCTGCGCGGCTTCGACCTGCTCATCCAGGGCGAGAACGCCGAGGAGGTCGTCGAGCTGTGCGACCGCGCCCTCGTCAACGGCCGGCTCGCCCCCGGCCTCGGCTGGACCGACACCGAGTGGGGCATCGAACTCCTGCTGATGCTCGCCAACTCCTACGTCTACACCGACCGCCTCGACCGCGCGGAGAGCCTGTACAACGAGGCCCTGCGCGCCTACGAGTCGTCCGGCTGGAGCGGCGGCCACCTCGCCCTCGCCCATGCCTACGTCGGCCTCGGCCACCGCAGGCGCGGCCGGCTCCGGGACGCCGAGACCTCGCTGCGCGAGTCCCTGCGGATCGCCGAGCGGGTCGGCCGCCGACTGCCCCTGTACTGGACCGCCACCTGCAACCTCGTCGACACGCTGCTCGCCCGCGGCCATGTCCAGCAGGCCTGGGAGACCGCCGAACAGTACGGCTTCGCACCGCCGTACCCCTCCACCATCGTCATGCCGGACCCGCGGTCGGTGCGCGGCCGGCTGCTGCTCGCCGTCGGCCGCACGGAGGAGGCGGTGAACGAACTGGAGGCGGCGGAGAAGGCGGCCATCGCGCGCGGCCACTTCAACCCCGTGGTCGTGCCCTGGACGCTCGATCTCGCCCGCGCGCTCGCGGGCCAGGACCCGGCGCGGGCGGCCCGGCTCGCCGCCGACGCGCGCCGGCAGGCCGAGCGGTTCGGCACGGACACGGCGATCGGCGAGGCACTGCGGTGCGCTGCCGCGCTGGAGACCGGGCAGCGTCAGGTGCGGCTTGCGTCGCAGGCGGTGGCGTATCTGGAGGCGTCGCCCTGCCAGTACGAGCATGCGGCGGCTCGGGTGGAGTACGGGATCGCTGCGCGGTCGGTGGCCGAGCTCAACAGGGGGCTCGCGTTGGCCCGGTCCTGTGGGGCCGACGGGTTGGTTGCCCAGGCTCGGGAGGTGCTGGACACGGGGCGAGGGCTGCGGTGACAGGTGCGTTGCGGGGTGCGGGGGCGTGGGGGCTGGCGCGCCCACGCGGCGGAGCCGCATATAGATACAGCCCCGCGCCCCTGAAAGCAGGGCGTCAGAGAGCAAGGAGTTGGTCAGTGACCGCTGAGAGGCGTTTCTGCACCTCTCGGTCGTACGTCGCTTCGTGTGCCCTTGCCGGCCTCGTGCCGTCGAAGTAGCGCCCTGTGCCCAAGTCCTGTGTCGCCAAGGCCAGTACGCCCGGGGCGCCGTCCGCCACCGTGCTCCAGGGGGCTACCCCGCCCTCCCGCACCATCGCGGTGTCCATGAAGGTCGCGGGGTGCAGGACGTTCACCGACACGTCCGTGTCGGCCAACTCTTCCGCGAGAGCGAACGTGTGGGCCGCCAGGGCGAACTTGGCGCGGCAGTAGGCCGCGAAGCCCTGGTAGCCGCGGGTGAACTCGGGGTCGCCGAAGTCGAGGGGTTCCTGGCCGGCCGAGCCCACGTTGACGATCCGGGCCGGGGCGCCCGCGCGCAACACCGGCAGCAGGGCGCGGGTCAGGGCCACCGGGGCCAGGTAGTTGACGGCCAGGCGCAACTCGTGGCCGTCCGTGCTCAGTTCGCGGCCCGAGCCGGGCGCGCCGGCGCCGACGCCCGCGTTGTTGATCAGTACGTCCAGGTCGGGACGGGCGTCGGCGACCCGTGCGCCCAGTTCGCGGACCTGCGCCAGCGAGGCCAGGTCCGCGACGAACGCCTCGGCGTCGCCCTCGGTGCGCAGCTCCTCGACCAGCCGCTCGGTACGACCGGGGTCGCGGCCGTGCGCGAGGACGACATGTCCCGAGCGGACCAGTTCGAAGGCGACGTACCGGCCGAGCCCGGAGGTGGCACCCGTGATCAGAATGGTCGACATGCCCCCACCGTAGGCACAGCGCCCCCTCCTGTGCCTGTCCCCGGCAGGGTCACCCTTCTTCTTCCGCCAGTACCTGTTGCGCCGTCGCGAACGCCGAGTTGGCCGCCGGGACCCCGCAGTACACCGCCGTCTGCAAGAGCACCGCGCCGATCTCCTCCGGTGTCAGCCCGTTGCGCCGGGCCGCCCGCACATGCATGGCCAGCTCGGCGTAGTGGCCGTGGGCGACCAGCGCCGTGAGGGTGATCATGCTGCGTTCGCGCCGGGAGAGCGTGGGGTCGGTCCAGACCTCGCCCCACGCGTAGCGCGAGATGAAGTCCTGGAAGCGGGCCGTGAACGGGGTCTGCCGGGCCTGGGCGCCGTCGACGTGCGCGTCGCCGAGCACCTCGCGGCGTACCGCCATCCCGCGCCCGGCGCCCCCGTCGAGGTGGGAGCGGAGCGCGGTCACGACGGCCTCCGGGCACTGCGCGGGCGCCAGATGCGCGGCGCCCGGCAGCTCCACCAGCGTGGACGCGGCGACCGCGTCGGCGATCTCCCGCAGATGCGGCGGCGGGGTCGCCGCATCCTGACGGCCGGCGATCAGCAGGGTGCGGACGGCGATCTCACCGAGCCGGTCCCGCAGGTCGAAGGCGGCCAGCGCGTCGCAGCAGGCGGCGTACGCCTCCGGGTCGGCCGTCCGCTGGTCCTCGACCAGCCGCGGCACCGTGAACCCGGGCGTGAACCAGCGGGAGTCGGCGTTCTCCGCCAGCCACTCCACGCCCTCCCGGCGCACCCGCCAGGCCCGCTCCTCCCACGGCCCGGACCCGCCGAAGTGGGCCGAGGAACAGATCACCGCCAGGCTCTCCAGCCGGTCCGGGTGGTGGACGGCCAGGTGCAGCCCGACGGCACCGCCCAGCGACACCCCCGCGTACGCGAACCGTTCGATGCCGAGCGAGTCGGCCAGCGCGAGCACCAGGCCGGCGAGGTCACCGACGGTCGCCCCCGCCTTGATCGGGCCGGGCGCCGAACCGCCGTGGCCCGGCAGGTTCCAGCGCACCACCCGGTGCGCGGTCGACAGCTCGGGTGCCACGGCGTCCCACAGGGCGTACGAGGTGCCGAGCGACGGCCCGAGGAGCAGCGGGGGAGCCGAAGCGGGGCCCTCGACACGGTGGTTGAGGAGGTTCTCGGTCAACGTCGCTCCAGAGCGCGGTCGGTGAGCACACCGGCGGAGCCGGTGTAGCGGGCGGGGTCGGTCAGGTCGTCGAGGTCGAGGTCCTTCAGGTCGGGCTCCTCGGCGAGGAGTTCACGCAGCGTCCGGTGCTCGGTGTGGGTGCGGCCGGCCAGTTCGGTGAGCAGCTCCTTGGCGCGGGCCCGGCCCAGCACGGGGGCGAGTTCGGCGGCGAGCCGCTCCGAGACGATCAGCCCGTTGGTGCGGCCGAGGTTCCGGCGCATCGCCTCCGGGTGCACCCGCAGTCCCTGTGCCAGCTCCGCCGCGTCCCGCGCCGCGCCCCCGACGGTCCGCAGGAGATCCCGCACCGGCTCCCACTCGGCGTGCCAGGCACCGGCAGGCCGCTCGTCCTCCGCGGCCAGCGAGCCGTACAGGACGGCGGCGAGCTGCGGGGCCCGCCGGGCGGTCGCCGCGATCAGCGTGGCGCGCACGGGGTTGGCCTTGTGCGGCATCGCCGAGGAGCCGCCCCCGCTGCCCTCGGAGACCTCGCCGATCTCGGTGCGGGACAGGACCAGCACGTCCGCGGCGATCTTCCCCAGCGCCCCGGCCGTGAAGGCGAGGCACCCGGCGAGGTCGGCGATCGGCGTGCGCAGCGTGTGCCAGGGCAACAGCGGCGCGGCGAGGGCCAGTTCACGGGCGTACGCGGCCGGAAGGTCTTCGGGGTGTTCCGCGCCGTACGCCCCGAGGGCGGCCAGCGTGCCCGCCGCGCCGCCGAGTTGGGCGGGCAGCGACTCCCGGACCGGGGTCACGCGGTCCCGGGCGTCGAGGACCAGCGAGCGCCAGCCGGCCGCCTTCAGCCCGAACGTGGTCGGTACGGCGTGCTGGGTGAGGGTGCGGCCCGGCATCGGCGTGTCGCGGTGCTCGGCGGCGAGCAGGGCCAGGGCCAGGGCGGTGCGGCCGAGGTCGGCGAGCACGAGGTCCAGGGTGCGGGCGGCGACCAGCATCGTCGCCGTGTCCATGATGTCCTGGCTGGTCGCACCCCGGTGCACGAACGGCCCGTACTCCGTGCCGACCGCCTTCGTCAGATCGGCGACCAGCGGGATGACCGGGTTGCCGCCGCCGCGGGCGCGCTCCGCGAGGGCGCCGACGTCGTAGCGGGCGGGGTCGGCCGCCTCGGTCACGGCCGCCGCGGCCCCGGCCGGGGCCGTCCCCAGGGCGGCCTGGGCACGGGTGAGGGCCGCCTCCGCGTCGAGCAGCGCCCGCAGAAAGGCGCCGTCGCTCGTCACGGCCGCGGCGGCGGAACCGGACCACCCGGGACCGAGCAGCCCGGCGTCACCGCCGCCGTACTCCGCTGAACTCACTGGAACTCCAGGAAGACCGTCTCGCCCTCGCCCTGAAGGCGGATGTCGAAACGGTAGGTCCCCCGGCCCTCGTCCGTGGCGATCAGCGTGTCGCGTCGCTCGCCCACCCGGGTGAGCAGCGGGTCGGCGGCGAGCGCGGCGTCGTCGCCCGGCAGGTAGATCCGGGTGAACAGGTGCACCAGCAGTCCGCGCGCGAACACGCACACGCTGAGGTAGGGCGCGCTGCCGCCGCGGGCGCCGGGCCGCAGCGTCCGCGCGTACCAGTGGCCGTCGGTGTCCGTCTGGATCCGGCCCCAGCCGGTGAACTCCACGCCGTTGCGGCCGAGGTAGTCACCGGTCGCCGGGTCGCGGCGGATCGAACCGTCGGTCGTGGACAGGTTCCCGTCCGGGTCGGCTCCCCACAGCTCCACCAGCGCGTCGGGCAGCGGGTTGCCGGCGCCGTCGAAGACGTACCCGTGGACCGTGACCGTGTCCGGGTGCCCGAGGGGCGCGATGTCCTCGCCGCCGCGGAAGGGCAGCGCGTAGCCGTAGAACGGGCCGACCGTGTGCGACGGGGTGGGCAGCACGTGCTCCGGGCTGCTCGTGTCGATCTTCGTCATGGCGGGTCAGCGTCCTTCTTCGATCCAGGTGGCGGTCGGGCCGTCCAGCACGATGTCCCAGTGGTAGCCCATCGAGAACTCCGGCACGGACAGGCTGTGGTCGTAGGTCGCGACCAGGCGCCCGCGGGCCGAGTCGTCCGTCACCGACTGGATGATCGGGTCGTACGGGAACAGCGGGTCGCTCGGGAAGTACATCTGCGTCACCAGCCGCTGCGTGAACGCCGTACCGAACATCGAGAAGTGGATGTGGGCCGGGCGCCACGCGTTGAGGTGGTTGCGCCAGGGGTAGGGGCCGGGCTGGATCGTGGTGAAGTGGTAGCCGCCGTCGGCGTCGGTGATCGTACGGCCGACCCCCGTGAAGTTCGGGTCCAGGGGGGCGTCGTGCTGCTCCCGCTGGTGCGCGTAGCGGCCCGCCGAGTTGGCCTGCCAGATCTCGATCAACTGGCCCCGGACCGGCCGGCCGTCCCGGTCCAGCAGCCGCCCGGACACGGTGATCCGCTCCCCGACGGGCTCCCCGCTGTGCTGCCGGGTCAGGTCATTGTCTATCCCGGTGATGTCCCGCTCCCCGAACGCGGGCGAGTGCAGCTCCACCAGCTCCGGATCCCGGGCCGTGTCGATGGCCACCAGCGGCTGCTTCGGATGCCGCAGCACGGAGGACCGGTAGGGGGCGTATTCCCGCCGGGGGTGGTGCTCGACGGGGGCACCTTCCGCCACACGTTTCTCGTAGTCGGCGTGTTCGGCGGCGATTTCGAGGTCGATGTCGGCCTGGGTGAGTGTCATAAGAAGTCCTCGGTGTGAGCGCCCCGTAAGGGGCGCTGGGGGTCCCCCCGGCCGAAGGCTGGGGGAGGAACTGCGCGACCAGCCACAACGCACCGGCAGGTGCGCACGGCCTGTCTACCGCTCAAGAACAAGCGCGAGCCCTTGCCCGACGCCGATGCAAAGGGTGGCCACACCGACCCCGGAGCCGCGCCGGGCGAGCTGGTGCGCGACCGTCCCGGCCAGCCGCGCCCCCGACGCACCCAGCGGATGCCCCAACGCGATCGCCCCACCCTGCGGATTGAGAATCGCCGGATCGAACTCGGGCCACTCGGCGACACACCCCAGCACCTGCGCCGCGAACGCCTCGTTGAGTTCGAGGACGTCGAGGTCGCCGAAGGTCCTGCCCGCCTTGGCCAGCGCGCGGTTGACGGCTTCCACGGGCGCCAGCCCGAAGTAGTCGGGGTCCAGCGCGTGGCCCCCGGTCGCGGAGACCCGGGCCAGCGGCTCCCGCCCGAGCGACCGCAGCCCCTCCTCGTCGGTCAGCAGCAACGCCGCCGCACCGTCGTTCAGCGGCGACGCGTTCGCCGCGGTCACCGTGCCCCCCTCCGTACGGAAGGACGGCTTGAGCTTGGCCATGGCGGCCAGGGAGGCATCGGGCCGTACGCATTCGTCCGCGTCGAACACGACCGGCTCACCCTTGCGCTGCGGAATCGACACCGGCGCCGACTCGGCCTCGAACAGGCCCTGTTCCTGCGCGGCTGCCGCCTTCCGGTGGGAGGCGAGGGCGAACTCGTCCTGCTGTTCGCGGCTGATCTTGTGCTTGTCGGCGATACGTTCCGCCGACTCGCCCAGCGGGATGGTCCACTGCGGCGGCATCTTCGGGTTGACCATCCGCCAGCCGAGGGTCGTCGAGTACAGCTCGGCGTGTCCGGCGGGGAACGGCCGGTCGCTCTTGGGCAGCACGTACGGCGCCCGGGTCATCGACTCGACGCCACCGGCCACGGCGATGGAGGCGTCCCCGGCCGCGATGGCGCGGGCGGCCTGGATCACCGCTTCCAGCCCGGAGGCGCACAGGCGGTTGACCGTCACGCCCGGCACGGACGTCGGCAGGCCGGCGAGGAGGGCGGCCATCCGGCCGACGTTGCGGTTCTCCTCGCCCGCACCGTTGGCGTTGCCGAAGTAGACGTCCTCGATCCGGGCCGGGTCCAGAGCCGGGGTGCGGGCGAGGAGCTCGCGGATCGCGTGGGCGGCCAGGTCGTCCGGGCGCACGCCCGCCAGCCCGCCGTTGTAGCGGCCGATCGGCGTGCGGACCGCGTCGACGATGTACACCGTGTTCACAGCAGGCCCTCCGGGACAGTGAGCTTCGCGTCGGTCTTGGCGATGATCTCCTCGACGTCCCCCCCGGGTGCGGTCTCGACCAGCGCCAGGCCGTCCTCGGTCACGTCGAGCACGCCCAGGTCGGTGATGATCCGGTCCACGCACGCCTTGCCGGTCAGCGGCAGCGCGCACTCGGTCAGGATCTTCGCCGAGCCGTCCTTCGCGGTGTGCGTCATCACCACGATCACCCTGCGGGCGCCGTGCACGAGGTCCATCGCCCCGCCGATACCGGTCACCAGCTTCCCCGGGACGGCCCAGTTGGCCAGGTCCCCGCCCGCGGAGACCTGCATCGCGCCCAGCACGGCGACGTCGATGTGCCCGCCGCGGATCATCGAGAACGACAGCGCCGAGTCGAAGAAGGAGGCCCCGGGCAGGACCGTCACCGTCTCCTTCCCGGCGTTGATCAGGTCGGGGTCGACCTGGTCCTCGGTGGGGTAGGGGCCGGTCCCCAGGATGCCGTTCTCCGACTCCAGGATCACCTCCACCCCCTCGGGCAGGTGGTTCGGGATGAGCGTCGGCAGCCCGATCCCGAGGTTCACGTACTGCCCGTCCTCCAGCTCGCGCGCCGCCCGCGCGGCCATCTCCTGGCGCGTCCAGGCCATCAGCTGCTCACCGTCCGCTGCTCGATCTTCTTGTCCGCCGCCTGCTCGGGGGTGAGGGCCACCACCCGCTGCACGAAGATCCCCGGCAGGTGCACCGCGTCCGGGTCGATCTCCCCGGGCTCCACCAGCTCCTCCACCTCGGCGACCGTGACCTTCCCGGCCATCGCCGCCAGCGGGTTGAAGTTCCGCGTGGACTTGTTGAACACCAGGTTCCCGTGCCGGTCGCCCTTGGCCGCCCGCACCAGCGCGAAGTCGGTGCGGATGCCCCGCTCCAGGACGTACTCGGTGCCGTCGAACTCCCGCACCTCCTTCGGGGGCGACGCCAGGGCGACCCCGCCGGAGCCGTCGTAACGCCACGGCAGTCCGCCGTCCGCGACCTGCGTGCCCACCCCCGCCGGGGTGTAGAACGCCGGGATCCCGGCACCGCCCGCCCGCAGCCGCTCGGCCAGGGTGCCCTGCGGGATCAGCTCCAGCTCCAGCTCACCCGCCAGGTACTGGCGCGCGAACTCCTTGTTGCCGCCGATGTAGGAACCGGTCACCCGGGTGATCCGCCCGGCGGTGAGCAGCACGGCAAGACCCGTGTCCATCGCCCCGCAGTTGTTCGAGACCACCGCCAGGCCACCCACCCCCCGCCGGTACAACGCCTCGATCAGCACGCTCGGGACACCGCTCAGCCCGAACCCGCCCACCGCCAGCGACGCGCCCTCCGGCACATCGGCCACCGCCTCCGCGGCCGTGGCGACCACCTTGTCCATCCGTGCAGCCTCATCTCTCAGCGAATTAATCAGGGCACTGAGTATTTCAGCGAGATAGCTGCCACGCTGCCACTGGCGCCGCCACCCGTCAAGAGCTGGTGCGATGGCAGACGGGTGTAGAGACAGCTTCCGTGTCTGCCGCTATCGTTCAGTGCACCAACGAATTCGGACCATGGGAGTGCATATGGCCGCGGTGGATCTCACCACCCACCCCGGGCACCTGGCCCGGCGGCTCCAGCAGGCCCACTACCTGCTGTGGAACACGATGGTCTCGGAGGAGATCACCTCGCCGCAGTTCGCCGTACTGAACGCGCTCGTCGCCGAGCCGGGCCTGGACCAGCGGACCGTGGGGGAGCGGGTGGGCCTGGACCGGTCGACCATCGCCGAGGTGATCAGCCGGCTGGGCAGGCGCGGGCTCCTCGACAAGGTGCGCGACCCGCAGGACGGCCGCCGCTTCCTGCTGCGCCTCACCGACGACGGCCTGCGCACCCACCGCAAGCTCGGCGTGCGCACCGCCCGGATGAACCAGGTCTTCCTGGCCCCGCTCTCGGCCGCGGAGCAGACCCTGTTCTTCGACCTGATCCGCCGGGTCTCGGACGCGGCGGAGGACCTGCGCAACCCGGCCGAGCCGGCCGCGCCGCAGGGTCAGGCCTTCGCGAACACCACCCACACCTGACCGTCGGCGAGGTTCACCGGGCCGCCGTCCGCGCCCGTGAACGCCGTCCCCGCACCGGCCTCCGGGCGCGACCAGGTGGCCTCGAACGACCGCCCGTCCCGCAGCACCTCCGCCTTCCCCGAACCCACCGTCTCGGTGAACGGCGTGTTGTTGCCGAGTACGTCGTGGTACGCCGACGCCCGGACCCGCACGTGCTGCACCACGACCGTCGCCGGTGCCAGCCGGTCGCCGGCCGTCGTCCTCGCCGGGGTGCCGTCCATCGACACCAGCCAGCGGCTCCGGCTCGCGGACCAGGTGAAGGTGAAGCGGGCCGCCGGGTACCGCACCGTGCGGGAGGCGGTGGCCGTGCCGCCGGCCGGGGCCGGGCCGTAGCGGAAGCCGGTGGTGAGCGCCGCCCTGCCCGGGGCCCCGTCCGGCATCACCTCGGCCGGACGGAGGTACAGGTTGTGCGGGGCCGGCCGGCCGCTGCCCCGGTAGTAGGCGCCGGACGCCTCCGCGGGCGACTCCGGCCGCAGGGGCGCCCGGCCGATCAGCGGGAGCAGTCTCCGCTGGGCGCCGGAGAAGGCGAGGGTCGGCCGGTCGAACTGGCGCAGCAGCTCCAGGTCGGACTCGCGGGCGCTGCGGACCGGGCCGACGACCTCGGGGAGCCGGGTGGCGTACACCGCCATCAGCCGGCTGAGCCCGCCCTCCACCTGCTCCGCGTACACCACGTCCGCCGACTCCAGCCCGGTCTGGGGGCGGGCCCCGGCCACGTTGTCGATCTTCACGGCCAGCACGGATCCGGTGGCCTGCTCCCCGCTCGGGGCCGGGGTGCCCTCGCTCGGCGTCGGGGTGGCCCCTGGCGTGCGGCCGTCGTCCGTCGTGGCGTGCCGGGTGCAGCCCGTGAGGGAAGCCGTCGCCGCGACCGCCGCCAGTGCCGCCGTCAGTACGGTCCGGCGCGTCGGCGCCTCGTGTCGCATGTCCACCGCGGCCCCCCGGTTCGGCCCACCCCGTTCACGCTCTTGCTTGATTGTGTGCTCAACAAGTCATCGGGGGCCATACCCGGTCGAACCAGATCGGGGACGGTCAGGACCCCAGGATCTCCGTGAGGTCGTAGCGCACCGGCTCCTCCAGCTGGGCGTAGGTACAGCTCTCCGGCGCGCGGTCCGGGCGCCAGCGGCGGAACCGGGCCGTGTGCCGGAAGCGGGCCCCGTTCTCCATGTGGTCGTACGCCACCTCGGCCACCCGCTCCGGCCGCAACGGCACCCAGGACAGGTCCTTCTTGCCCGACCAGCGGCTCGGCGCGCCGGGCAGCCGGGCCGACTCGTGGGCCGCCTCCTCCGCCCACGCCGCCCACGGGTGCCCGGATGCGTCGTCCATGCGCAGCGGCTCCAGCTCCTCGACCAGCTCGGCCCGCCGCTTCATCGGGAACGCGGCCGACACGCCCACGTGCTGGAGGGCGCCCCGGTCGTCGTAGAGGCCCAGCAGCAGTGAGCCCACCACGGGGCCGCTCTTGTGGAAGCGGTAGCCGGCCACCACGACGTCGGCCGTCCGCTCGTGCTTGACCTTGAACATGGCCCGCTCGTCCTGGCGGTAGAGCAGGGTGAGCGGCTTGGCGACGACCCCGTCGAGGCCGGCCCCCTCGTACTGCTCGAACCACCGCCGGGCCACCTCGACATCGGTCGTGGCCGGCGCCAGGTGCACCGGCGGGGTCGCGTCGGCCAGGGCCCGGGTGAGCAGGGCACGCCGGTCGGTCAGCGGGACGTCGAGGAGCGACTCGTCGTGCAGCGCCAGCAGGTCGAAGGCGACGAAGGAGGCGGGGGTCCGCTCCGCCAGTGTGCGCACCCTGGAGTCCGCCGGATGGATCCGCTCGGTCAGCGCGTCGAAGTCCAGCCGGCCCTCCCGCGCGATCACGATCTCCCCGTCCAGCACGCACCGCTCGGGCACCCGCTCCCGCAGCGCCGCCACCAGCTCGGGGAAGTACCTGGTCAACGGCTTCCCCGTACGGCTGCCGAGCTCCACCTCGGCGCCGTCCCGGAACACGATGGCCCGGAAGCCGTCCCACTTCGCCTCGTACTGCATGTCCGGCGGGATCGCCGCCACCGACTTGGCGAGCATCGGCTTCACGGGTGGCATCACCGGCAGATCCATGCTCCAAGTTTACCGGCCGGCTTTCAGGGTCCACGGGATTCCGCTGAGTCCAATCTGTCCAGGTCAGCGGCCCGCGGTCCACTTCTTCGCACGGAGTGTGCGAGAGATCCGTGAGACGGCAGACGGCTCGGAGCCGGTCGTTCACACCGGCTCCGAGCCTTGATCCAGCC
Source organism: Streptomyces sp. NPDC048278 (assembly GCF_040652195.1). NCBI lineage: Bacteria > Bacillati > Actinomycetota > Actinomycetes > Kitasatosporales > Streptomycetaceae > Streptomyces > Streptomyces sp. NPDC048278. The sequence goes on along the minus strand of NZ_JBEZLP010000001.1, from coordinate 692,199 downwards.
CTTCTGCGCAAGGAGTCGGACCCGCCGTGAACGCTACTGCGAACACCAGCTCCGAGCCCGCGCAAGAGCCGTTGCGCGACGTGCTCGTAGCCATCCTCGAAGCGATCCCGCTGGCGTCACCGGGGAGCGCAGGGCGTTGCCGCGGCAGGAGGTTCGACGCCGACCACCGAGGAACCCCGCGCCGGCGCGTCGGAGCGGAGCCAGTTGCTCACGCCCACGCCGACGCCTGTGCTCTCGCGCGCGCTGGCGTGCACGGCTCCCTGCAGGAGGGCCAGGACCTGGAGGAGCCCAGCACCGAAGGCTTGCCGAACGGGCTCTCCACCCTGCCGACTTCAACAGCTGGGCTGTCGGGGAGGCAGTGACACGACTGCGTGACATCGTCAGCGTCACCGCCACTGGTAAGAGTAGGAGGCCCTCGCGACCTGGGCGGGGATGGCACCTGCGTGCAGTACGTCGGCCTGACCCGCAATGCCTGCTGCTTTCGAAGCCCGGGCCGACCGCGTGCTCGACTTCCTCGTCCGCCCCGTCCCTGGATGCCGGAGGAAGTAATCAGCCTGCGGATCGGGCCTCACCTGTGTAGCCGGTCCTGGGCATTGCGCACATCGGGGACCCGCACGGGTGAAGTCTTCCTGATCTGGCCGCTCTAAAGGAGTGGAACGCCTGCCGGTAAGGGAGCCGGTGGCCTCAGCGTCCGGCTGATGCCGCGGGTCTCACCGAAAAAATCTTGATGCGGACAGGCAGCGCTTTTGGCCTCTCGTTCGACTCAGTGACGTGAACACTCTTCTGGGGCGCTGGACAGGCGGGGAGCCATGCTCAGAACCTGTGGATCGGCCCGGTGAGGACGTACCTTCCCGGGTGATTGATCGATAGGTCACCGAGCAAGACCGGTGTTCGCAGCACCGGCCGGGAAGGTACGTCCGTGCTCACCGTAGTCAGCGAGGACGGCGCCACGCACGACGGGTCGTCGCTGATCGACGAGATCGTTCGGGAAGGCGCAAGAAGGATGCTGGCCGCTGCGCTGGAGGCCGAAGTCAACGCCTACATAGCCGAGTTGGCCGACCAGCGCGACGAGAACGGTCGGCGGTTCGTGGTCCGTAACGGCTACCACCAGCCCAGGAAAGTCACCACCGCGGCCGGCGTGGTCGAGGTGAAGGTTCCGCGGGTGAACGATAAGCGCGTCGATGAGGCGACGGGCGAGCGCAAGCGGTTCTCCTCGGCGATCCTGCCGCCATGGTGCCGCAAGTCGCCGAAGATCAGCGAGGTGCTGCCACTGCTCTACCTGCACGGCCTGTCCTCCGGCGACTTCGCGCCCGCCCTGGAGCAGTTCCTGGGCAGTTCGGCCGGGCTGTCCCGGCCACGATCACGCGGCTGACGACGCAGTGGCAGGCCGACCACGCCGCGTTCATGGACCGCGACCTCGCGGGGGTCGACTACGTGTACGTGTGGGCCGACGGCATCCACCTCAACGTCCGTCTGGAGAAGGCCAAGGCGTGCGTCCTGGTGCTCATCGGGGTTCGCTCCGATGGTTCCAAGGAGCTGGTGGCGCTCAAGGACGGCTACCGCGAGTCCGGTGAGTCCTGGGCCGACCTGTTGCGCGACTGCGCCCGCCGGGGCATGCGCGCCCCCGTCCTCGCGGTCGGCGACGGCGCGCTGGGCTTCTGGAAGGCGCTGGCCGAGGTGTTTCCCGACACCCGCGAGCAAAGGTGCTGGGTTCACAAAACCGCAAATGTGCTCGACGCCATGCCGAAGTCCGCGCAGCCCGGCGCGAAGAAGGCGATCCAGGACATCTACAACGCCGAGGACCGCGACCACGCCATCAAGGCGGTCGAGATGTTCGCCCAGCTCTACGGCGCGAAGTTCCCCAAAGCGGTCAAGAAGATCACCGACGATCAGAAGGAGCTGCTGGCGTTCTTCGACTTTCCGGTCGAGCACTGGATCCACTTGCGGACCACGAATCCGATCGAGTCCACGTTCTCCACCGTCCGGCTGCGGACCAAGGTCACCCGCGGGGCCGGCTCCCGCACCGCCGCCCTGGCCATGGTCTTCAAGCTCGTCGAGTCCGCCCAGCAGCGGTGGCGGGCCGTGAACTCACCCCATCTCGTTGCCCTCATCCGTGCCGGAGCCCGCTTCGAACGCGGCCAGCTCGTCGAACGCCCAACCGCCGTGGCAGCATGACCGGCTTCAGGCAAGCGTCCAGGGAGGTATCCGCCTTGTCCGACCTCGACAGCCAGGTTCCCTACTGGGATGCCGCTGCGGCCACGAAGACGTTCACCCACCCGCTCCATCTCCCCTGGCTCGACGGGATCAGCAGGCACGCCGCGATCCTTGACTACGGATGTGGCTACGGCCGCATCATGAAGGAGCTCGAACAGCGCGGCTTCGGCAACCTCACGGGCGTCGATGCCTCACCGGGAATGATCAGCCGGGCACGCCACCTGCACCCCACCATGCGCTTTGCCGCCCTGGACGCGCCGCCCGCCGCACCCTGTCCAGACGCAGGTTTCGACGCCGTTCTGCTCTTCGCCGTGCTGACCTGCGTCCCCAGCGACGAAGCCCAGCACCGGTTGATCGCCGAGGCGAACCGCATCCTCAAGCCCGACGGAATCCTCTACGTCAGCGATCTTCTGCTGCAAGACGACGAACGCAACCGCAACCGTTACGGCCGCCATGCTGATCACTACGGCAGCTACGGCGTGTTCGAAACCGGCGACGGTGCGGTCTGTCGCCACCACCCTCGCGAGTGGTTCTCCACCCTGCTCACCGGGTTCCAGACCATCGACACCCGGACCATCACCGTGCCCACCATGAACGGTCACGAGTCAACCGGGATCCAGATCCTCGCCCGCAAGCCCGCATCGCCATGAACGCGGCTCAGATCCACAGGTCTTGACTATTACTCACAGGCGGGCTGTGGATGGCCCTATCTGGTGGCGGAATGGCAGCGGAGAGCAACCCTAATCGCCTTGGTGCGTAACGCGCCCGCCGGGATGGTGGTGGTGCAGGAACGAGGACGAGGGGGGCCCGGTGTGCGGGTGCACGTAGGGGAAGCCACAGACCACGAAGCAGGGCGGTGCCCAGCGGGCCGAGCCGCACGAGGTCGCCGATCCGTGGACCGGTGCCGCCCTCCGGCCGAGGGAGGCCTGGGCGCGGCCGATGGCGTCGTACTCGTACAGTCCGGAACGCAGCGTGCTGCGCGAGGTGATCCCCCAGTGCAGGACGCGGCCCAGGCCCAGTTCGCGGGCGACCAGGACCGCCTCCGGCCCGTGCGGGGTCTCGCGCAGCCCGAGCCGGCGCACCCGTACATCGCGGAACGCGAGGGGGGCAGGCGGTGTGCGGCAGAATGACGCCCACCGATGTGCCGTGGTACAGCCGTGACCGCAAGTGCCTTATGTCATGCGGTCTTTGGGCGTGCGAGGAGAGGAAGACGTGAGCGAGAACCAGAGTGCCGACGCCGCAGTGCAGCGACTTGACACGGGAACGGCGCACAACGCTCGCGTGTGGAACTACTGGCAGGGCGGCAAGGACAACTACCAGGTGGACCAGCAGGTGGGCGACCACGTTGCCGGAATGATTCCCGTCATCCGCGACATCGCGCGCGCCGACCGGGAGTTCCTCGGCCGCGCTGTGGGCTGTCTGGCAGAGGAGCACGGCATCCGTCAGTTCCTCGATATCGGCACCGGCCTGCCGGCCTTGGAGAACACCCACGAGATCGCCCAGCGGATAGCCCCCGAGTCGCGGATCGTGTACGTCGACAACGACCCCATCGTGCTCGCGCACGCCCGCGCCCTGCTGACCAGTGCTCCGGAAGGCGCCACCGACTACATCGACGCCGATGTGCACGACCCGGACACCATTTTGCGCATCGCCGGACGGACACTCGATTTGGCCAAGCCCACCGCGCTCATGCTGCTCGGTATCCTCAACTTCGTCCTCGACGGTGACGAGGCGCGGTCCATCGCACGCCGGCTCGTGGAGGCTCTGTCTCCCGGCAGCTTCCTCGTATTGACCCATCCCACCACGGAGCCCGAACTCGGCGGCGATCTCCAGCTTGAGGCGATGGCGTTCTGGAACGCCAACGCCACACCGCCGGTCACCGCCCGCAGCAGTGACGAGGTCGCCCGGTACTTCGGCGGGCTCACGTTCCTGGAGCCCGGGCTCGTGTCCTGCGCGCTGTGGCGGCCGGAGCCCGGCGAAGAGCCCACGGTCGTACCCCAGCTGGGAGCCGTGGCGCTGAAGCCGTGATCGTTCGCTGCACCTCGCTGCTCACACACACTCACCGCCAGGCCTGTTCCCGGCGGTGACCGCACTGCCTGTCACGACACCCTCCTCGGCCGCGTCCGCCAGGGCGGGGGAGCTCAGGTTGTCTGACCCAGCAGCCGGTCGCAGACCTCGTGGCCTGTCCTGGGGCCTTCGGCTGTCGTCCGAGGGAACCAGGGGGCGAGTTCGGCGAGATCTGCAAGGATGAAGGCCAGGCCGAGCAGGACGGCGACGAGCAGGGTGATCGTGGACACGGCGGGTTTGTTCTGTGGGTTCGGGCATGCGCCTCTCGCATGCGCAGTGGAGGGTGGGCGGGCTCAGCCCTGGTGTCGTGGGGTGAGGATTCCGACAGGGCCGGGAGTATGCGGGAGCAGGGGGGCAAGCCGCGCAAGTCTGCGCTGGCTCTGAACGACTCCTCTGGCCCCACCTGAACTTCTTTCCGACCGGTGCACGCCACGACCCCTGCGCTTGCTCGGAGCGCGTGGCGGCGGGCACGCGCTCGCGCGAGCTAGCAGGAGGCCAAGTCGCAACCGAAGTCGAGGAGGAAGAGGAAGCCGAGAACGGGCCACAGAACCGCAACGGCCATAAGGCACAGCGCCATCCAGCGCGACCGCTTGCGGCCGATCTGCTGCAGGCGCCCCGGGTCGTCGCCCTGCGCCACGGACGGCTGTCTCCAGTCCGCTGTCCTGACCCAGATCACGACCAGGATGATCCAGACGACGAGGTCGGACTGCCCGAATCTCTGGCTCAGTTGATAGACGGACTGGCCGTCCGCGATGAAGATCACGGGCAGAGTGTAGGTCCCGGCGCTGACAGCGTCTCAGCCGCGGCCCGAGGCCGTCATCCGGCCCAGACTGTCGCGTACGACCGCTTCCACCACCATGTATCCCGCCCCTGCTGGACCGCACCGTCCCGACCACCGGGCGCCGACCACCATGATCCCCGCTAGGGCAAGGAAGCCGTGATCGCTTCCGGCGGGCTGTGTGCCCGGCTCCCGGTGTTCGTGTCCGGTTTGATGAGCGGCGTGGGTTGGGGCATGGGCGTGAGAGGGCGGCGGCACGTCCTGGGCGCCGCCGCCCCTGTCCCGCTTCCGGCCTTGTCAGTTGCTTAACTGATCGTTTCAGAATGAGGTCCGAAGGCGGCGATGGCATATCAGGCTGCAGGACAGGTCGAGCAACCCCTGGTGGAGATCAGCGCGGCGTTCGTAGCGGGTGCGGAGCCTTTTGAACTGGTGCAGCCAGGCGAACGCGCGCTCAACCACCCGGCGGACCTTGCCCAGTCCGGAGCCGTGGTCGACGCCCCGTCGGGCGATCACGGGTTTGATGCCGCGCTTTCACAGCAGGCGGCGGTGCTTGTCGAAGTCGTAGCCCCGGTCGGTGTACAGACACCGGGGTTTGCGGCGGGGGCGTCCCCGAACTCCCCGAATCTGCGGGACCGCGTCGAGCAGGGGCAGGAGCTGGGTGATGTCGTGTCGGTTGCCGCCGGTGAGCGTGACGGCGAGTGGAGTTCCGTGTCGGTCGACGATCAGGTGGTGTTTGGAGCCGGGGCGGGCGCGGTCGACGGGTGAGGGTCCAACAGGGTCCCCCCTTTGAGGGCCGGACGTGCGATCCGTCCACGGAGCAGTCGTCCAGGTCCAGCAGGTCGGCGCGGCGAAGCTCGGTCAGCAGGGCGGCGTGCAGGCGTGCCGGACGCCGGCCTCGGTCCAGTCCCGCAGCCTGCGCCAGGCCGTCACGCCGGAGCAGCCCACGGTCTCCGCCGGGACGTCCCGCCAGGCGACACCGGTCCGCAGCACGAACAGGACGCCGGCGAGTGCTGTCCGGTCAGGAACACGTAACCGCCCAGGATGCCGGTGGCGTCGTTCGGGAGCGGGTGGCAGCAACGGGGCAACCCGCTCCCAGACGAAGGCCGCCTCGGCGTCCGGCGAACACCCAGGTGAGTGGCCTGGCGCGAGGCCCATTTCGACCTCGGGCCATAAAGCACAAGCTCGGTTCGAACGGCTCAAGGCTCAGGTCGCCGAACTCGAAGAACGGCTCGCGAAGCGGGACGAGGCGCTGGCCGGGCTCAGTGTTCAAGACCTTCGCCGTCTCACGGCTCACGGCCCAGTACGAGGAGATCGAACGGCTGTGGGAACAGGCTGCCGTAGTCGGCAATGTCCGTGGCCGTCCCGCTGCCCGCAGCGGGACGGCCCCCTGCGGCTCGTGCGGTTGAGGCCGTCACGGCCCGGGGCGATTCGGCCGGACAGGCGAACCGGGGACCGGACCTGTGGGCGTGCCCGCCGCCGGGGCATGCCGGGCTCCTGCCGGGTCGGCGCACCGCGGTCAGGTACTTCCCATGTGGGGTCGCTCCTTGGAGTGACTCCCGGGGCGGAGGGCCCCCTCCGGAGGAGGGATAGGCGGGGCGACAACCGCGCGACAACGAGTGACGATCTTGTGTCGAGATCCTGGCTGAATGGTTCTCAGGCGGCGGACACGCCGCAGGGGAAACCGACCCAGGAGGAACAATGGCAAGTCGACTCGTCTCGAAGCATCTGCTCACCCGCCGCGCCGGCATGGCGGTGGCCTCGGTCCTGGCCGCGACGGCAGGGCTCGCGGTCTGCGCCACACCGGGGGATGCCGCCGCGCTGAACACGGCGAACGCCGCCGACGCCGGGCGAGTCGGCCATGCCACCGCGGCCAAGCGGCTGGCCGCGCTGATGCGGCAGGATCTGGACGCGGGGGCGCCCGGGGTCGTGGTGCGGGTGAACGACGGGAGTGGTCGGACGATCTCGCTGGCGCAGCAGGCGACGTGGACGAAGCGGGACCACAAGCTGTCGGCGGACGACCAGTTCAGGATGGGGTCGAACACCAAGACGATGGTGGGGGTGCTGGTCCTGCAGCTGGTCGCCGAGCACAAGCTGTCGCTGCAGGACCCGGTGGACAAGTGGCTGCCGGGCCTGGTGCCGAACGGCCGGAACATCACGCTGAAGATGCTGCTGAACCACACCAGCGGGCTGTACGACTACATCAACGACCCGAGCGCCCTGGCCCGCGTGATCGGCGCGGATCAGTCCCCCGTGCGGCCGGAGGCGCTGCTGGCGGTCTCGGCGAAGTACCCGCCGCTGTTCAAGCCGGGCGCCGAATACTCCTACAGCAACACCAACTACATAGCCCTGGGCCGGGTGTTGGAGAAGGCGAGCGGCCAGAGCCTGGCGACTCTGCTGCAGCGGCGGATCATCGGGCCGCTCGGGCTGCGCGACACCTATCTGGCGGCCAACGGCACCTCGCGGGACGGGGCCAGGCTGGCCGCCGCGTATGAGCCGGACGCCGAGCACCTGGCGCCGCTGCTGCCGCCGGGCGTGCCCGAGGGCACCTCGTTCGCCGGGCCGGCGCGGGGCGAGCATGTGCTGGTGACGTCGATCAGCCCCGCGTGGGCGTGGGCGGCCGGCGCGATCGTGTCGACGCCGGCCGACGAGCAGCGGTTCCTGCGAGCGCTGGCGTCCGGCGGACTGCTGCGGCCCGCGCAGCTGAAGCAGATGAGGACGACCGTGGTGGAGACGCCCGGGGACCCGCAGAGCTCGCGGTACGGGCTCGGGATCGAGGAGTACGACAGCCCGTGTGGACCGGTCTGGGGGCACACCGGCGGGGTGCCCGGTTACGCGAGCCAGAACTACACGGACGCGACGGGCAAGCGCTCGGTCACCGTGGTGACCACGACGCTGTTCGGGCTGCATGACGAGAAGTCGGGCGCCGCGGACCAGAAGGTGGTCGACGCCGCGGTCTGCACGATGCTCGGCAAGTCCCTTCCGGCCGCGTCCAAGTGACGTCGGGTCGCTCAGTGAGCCGGGGAGGCGACGTGGCGATGGTGGAACGCGGGATGACGGTGCGGATCGCGAGATGGAGCGCGACGCACCCGTGGCGGGCGATCTGCGGATGGGTGCTGTTCGTCGTGGTCTGCGTCGGGGTGGGCGCGGTGGCCGGTACGAAGTCGAGCGACTCGGCCATGTCGCCGGGCGAGTCGGGCCGGGCGGTCGAGATCGTGGACAGCGGCCGGTTCCATGACCCGGCGGTGGAGAACGTGCTGATCAGCGCCCGGTCGGGTGCGCTGGACGCGTCGGCCGCCCGGCGGGCCGCCGCCGATGTGGCCGCCCGGCTGAGGGCCCTGCCGGGGGTGGCGAAGGTGGAGTCGGCTGTGGTGGCGCCGAACCGGTCGGCGCTGCTGGTCCGGGCCGAGATGACGGGTGCGCGCAGCGACGCCGGGTCGCGGGTCCGGCCGCTGCTGGAGGCGACGACGGCCACCGCGAAGGCGTACCCGGGGCTGCGCGTCGAGGAGGTCGGGGACGCCTCGATGGACGAGGCGCTCGACGGCCGGATCAAGGGCGACTTCCATCAGGCGGAGCTGATCAGCATCCCGGTCACCCTGCTGATCCTGTTGGTGGCCTTCGGCGCGGTGATCGCCGCCGGGGTTCCGGTGCTGCTGGCGCTGTCCTCGGTGGGGGCGGCGATCGGGCTGTCGGCGCTGGCCTCGCACCTGGTGCCGACGACCGATGTGCTGAACAGCGTCGTCCTGCTGGTCGGGATGGCGGTCGGGGTCGACTACTCGCTGTTCTATCTGAAGCGGGAGCGCGAGGAGCGGGCCAAAGGACGCGGCACCATCGACGCGGTCGAGATCGCGGCGGCCACCTCCGGGCACGCGGTCGTGGTCTCGGGCCTCGCCGTGGCGGTCGCCATGTCCGGCATGTACCTGGCGGACGATGCGACGTTCCACTCGCTGGCGACCGGCTCGATCCTGGTGGTGACCGTCGCGGTGCTCGGCTCGGTCACCGTGCTGCCCGCGCTGCTGGCCAAGCTCGGCCGCCGGCTCGACCGGCCGCGGGTCCCGCTGGTGTGGCGGCTGACGGCCCGCAACGAGGGCGGGGGCCGGTTCTGGCCGACGGTCCTGCGACCCGCGCTGCGGGCCCCGAAGCCGACCCTCGTGGTCGCCGTCGTCGGCCTGCTGGCGCTCGCCGCCCCGGCGCTGGGCATGACGCTGCGGCTGACCGACGACGCCGACCTGCCCCGCTCGATCCCGATCATGCAGAGCTACGACCGGCTGACCGGGGCCTTCCCGAGCACCGGCTCGTCGTTGCGGATCGCGGTCCGCACGCCGGCGAAAGACGCGGCCCAGGTGCGCGAGGCGCTGACCGACCTCGGCCGGCGCACCCGGGCCGAGCCGCTGTTCGCCCACGACCAGCCGCCGCAGCGGCAGACCTCGGCGGACCGGACGGTGTCCGTGCTCGACGTCGGTGTGCCGTACCCGGTCGGCAGTGACAGAGCCGCCAAGGCACTCGACGAACTACGGCAACGGCTTGTGCCGTCGGCGCTTTCCGGGCTGCCGGGCGCACGGTACGCGGTCGGCGGACCGATCGCGACGAACGCCGACTTCACCGCCGACGTGTCCGGCGCGATGCCGTGGACGATCGGCTTCGTCCTCGTGCTCACCTTCGTCGTACTGCTCGGGACCTTCCGGGCACCGGTCATCGCGCTCACCGCGATCGTGCTCAACTCGCTTTCGGCGGGGGCCGCTTACGGGTTGCTCACGCTGGTCTTCCAACACCACTGGGCCGAAAGCCTGTTGGGCTTCCGGTCCAACGGCGGGATCGTGACCTGGCTGCCGCTGTTCCTGTTCGTGGTGCTCTTCGGGCTCTCGATGGACTACCACGTCTTCGTGGTGAGCCGGATCCGGGAGGCGGTCCGCGCCGGGGTGCCGACCAGGGAGGCGGTCGCGCGCGGCATCACCGGTTCGGCCTCCACCGTGACCAGCGCCGCCGTGGTCATGGTCGCCGTGTTCTCGATTTTCGGCACGCTGACCACTCTGGACCTAAAACAGCTCGGCGTCGGGCTCGCGGCAGCGATCCTGCTGGACGCCACGATCATCCGGGCCGTGGTCCTGCCCGCGGCGATGATCCTGCTCGGCAGGTGGAACTGGTGGACGCCGCGGCCTCTGCGCCGCGAGCCGGACGCGACGGTGGAACCGTCCGGCACCGTCCCGGTGAACGTCGATGTAGCTCCTAGGAATGACGATGACCGCGTTGAATCCCGCTAGGGTCGGTCGAGTGACGGAGCACTCGAACCGGTGGCGTGCGGGATGGCGCCCGCGGGGTGCCGATGCCGGACTGGTCCTACTGACCCTGTGCGCACCGTTGTTGATGCAGTCGAGCGCCGATCCCTCCGCTCGCGCCTGGTGGTTGCTGCTGGCCACCGAGGTGGTGGCCGCGGTAGCCCTGCCGCTGCGCCGCAAGCTGCCGGTGACGGTGTTCCTGGTGCTCCTCGCCACCCTGGTGGCGGCGCTCGTCGGGGGTGCGGCCTCAGGCATGAAGCTGTCCCCGCTGATCTTCCTGTCGCTGGCCGTCGCCCTCTACAACGTGGGCAGTTACGGCACCAACTGGGCCCGCACCTGGCTGGTCGTGCTCGGCGGCGGCGGTGCGGTGGTCGCCGCCGGAGTGTGGATCAACCAGCTGACCGCCGTCTCGGCGCAGTACCGGGGCAGTTCGGATGTGATCGCCGTCCTGGCCCCGATGCCGCTGGCCTGGGCCACCGGGTTCGCCGCCCGCACCCACCGTGCGAACCTCGCGGCGGCCGAGCGGCGCATGGCGGACGTACTGCGCGAACAGCAGTTGCGCGAACAGCAGGCCGCGCAGCAGGAGCGGGTGCGGATCGCCCGCGAGATGCACGATGTCGTCGCCCATTCCCTCACCCTGCTCGTGGTACAGGCCGAAACCCTGCGCGCTCGCGGCGGCGAACTCCCGGCATGGGCGCGTACCCAGATCGACGGACTCGCCATCGCGGGCCGCCAGGCCGGCGGCGAACTCCGCGACCTGCTGCGGGTGTTGCGCGGCCCCGAGGACGCGGCGCCGCTGGCCCCGATGCCGGGCCTGCGCGATCTGCCCGAACTGCTGGACCGCAGCCGGGCCGCCGGCGCCCAGGTCGACGGGCGGATCGGGATCGAGGCCGACACGGGCGCACTGCCACGGCCGACGCAACTCACCGTCTACCGCATCGTCCAGGAGTCGCTCACCAACGCCCGCCGCCACTCGCCGGGGGCCCGGGTCCGGGTCGACATCGCCGAGGACGCAGGGCGGTTACGCTGCGAAGTGGTCAACTCCCGCCCCGCCGAGCCCGTAGCGGCCAGTTGGGGCACCGGCCTCGGACTGGTCAGCATGCGCGAACGGGTCGACGCGCTCGGCGGCGAACTGCGCACCGGCCCGACCGACGACGGCGGCTTCCAGGTGCTGGCCACCCTGCCACTGAGCATGATCCCGCTGGATGCCGCCGGTGTCTGAGCCGATCACCGTGGTCGTCGTGGACGACGAGCGAATCATCCGCGACGGCCTCGCCGCCATCCTGGGCAGCCAGGAAGGCATCACCATCGCCGGCACCGCCCAGGACGGCGAGGAGGCCGTCGAGGCGTGCGGCCGGTTCAAGCCCGACGTGATCATGCTGGACATCCGCATGCCGCACCGCGACGGCCTCTGGGCACTGGCCGAACTCGGCCGACGCGCCCTGCTCGGCCCCGGCCGCACCCAGGCGCTCATGTTGACCACCTTCGACCTCGACGAATACGTCGACCAGGCGCTCGCCTCCGGCGCCACCGGCTTCCTGCTGAAGAACAGCTCCTACGAGGAACTGACCGCCGCCGTGCGGGCCACCGCCGCCGGGCACAGCGCGTTGAGCCCCGCCGTCACCCAGCGCATCATCGCAAGCCACCTCGCCGCCGCCAGGCAGCAACCCGACAACGGAGACCTGGCCCGGCTCGCCGAACTCACTCCGCGAGAGCGCGACGTTCTCCGCCTGGTCGGGGACGGGCTCAGCAACGCCGAGATCGCCGGCCATCTCGTGGTCAGCCTGCACACGGTGAAGACCCACGTCAGCCGCATGCTGACGAAAACCGGCTGCCACAGCCGCGCCCAGGCCGCCGTGCTGGCCCGCCGCACCCTGAACTGACCGCCCGCCCAAGCCCCGGGGCCGACGCACGGCCCTCTGCGAGTCCACCACACGCCGGAATCCCCTCACCCCGGTGCGAAGCGGTCGGGTCCGTCCCCTCGTGCACGCCGCCCTCGGACTGCTCCAGGTCCCCGGCGCCGTCCTTCACCCCCGCCGACATCACTTCCTGATGACGGCCAGCACGCAGCGCTTCTCACCGTCCCACGTCACTGCTGTCCTGACCCTGGCAGACCTGCACGAAGGCGACCGCCTGCCCGCCGTGATCACCTGGGCGCACCACCAGATCGCAGCCCTGTCTGTCCCCATGGCCGACGAGGTCCGCGCCTGGATCACCACCATGCACCAGGGCCGCTCCACACCACCACGGCGAGACCCGCACCGAGTACGACGAGCTGGACCAGCCCGTCGTCCAGTGGGACGGCCGTAACAAGAAGTCGTCCACGTCCTACGACGCGCTCGGCCGGGTCACCGGCACCTGGACGGGCGACGTCGGCACCGGGACGAGGCTGACCGAGACCCGGTACGACAAGGCCGGCTGGCTCGGGCAGGCGTACGCCCAGCTCAGTTACATGTCCCCGACCGAGTACTTCGCGTCGGTCGTCCAGTCGATGGACGAGTTCTACCAGCCGCTGAAGACGGCCTACTCGGTGCCCGCGTCACAGGGTTCGCTGGCCGGCACCTACACCTTCACCTCGACGTACAACCGGGACGGCACCGTCCAGACGACGGGCCTGCCCGCCGTCGGCAGTCTGCCCGCCGAGGCCCTGACCTACGGGTACGACGCGCTCCAGCGCCCGACCACCCTGACGGGCACGACGTCCTACGTCACCAACACGGTCTACTCGAAGACCAGCCGGCTGCAGCAGCTGGAGCTGTACACCGGCTCCGGCAAGAAGGTGTGGCAGACCTACGACTACGAGACCGGCACCGACCGCCTCCCCCGTTCCACCGTGGACGTCTACGGCGCGACCGCACCGGCCAAGCAGTCGACGTACTCCTACGACCAGGCCGGCAACGTCCTGTCGATCGCCGACTCGGCCAACAGCGCCTCCCCGGACGTGCAGTGCTTCGCCTACGACAGCCGGCAGCGGTTGTCCGAGGCGTGGACACCGGAGTCCACGGCGGCGAACGCGGCCGGTTCCGGCACGCTCGGCACCACCACGCCCGTCGACGGCTCCGGCCCCAGCGCCTGCAAGGCAGCCCCGGGCACGAGCACGCTCGGCGGCCCCGCCCCGTACTGGAAGTCGTACACCACCGACGCCATCGGCAACCGCAAGTCGGAGACCAACCACGACACCGGCCTGAACGCGGGACAGCTTCCTGCCCGGTACGAAGGTCCTGCCGGCCGACGGCTCGACCAAACCGATCGAGGACGTCGAACTCGGCGACAAGGTCACGGTGACCGACCCGCAGACCGGTGAGACGGTCGTCCGCGAGGTCGCGGGGACCATCGTCACCGAAGACGACAAGGAGTTCTCCGACCTCACGGTGAAGAGGGAAGCCGGCACCGAGGAGATGCTGGTCGCGACGGTCACGCACCCCTTCTGGGTCGAGTCCGAGCACGCCTGGATCAAGGCCGGCGCCCTCGAACCCGGCATGAAGCTGCGCACCCCGTCCGGCGACACCGTCGAACTCACGGCCAACCGCCACTTCGACAAGCGCCAGCGCACGCACGATCTGACGATCACGGGGATCCACGCGTACTACGTCCTCGCCGGACAGTCCCCGCTCCTGGTGCACAACTGCGATCTGGCCCTGGGCTGGCAGAACGGTGGCAAGCTCGACGAGTGGGCGCGCGCGAACAAGTTCAAGACCCTCTCCGACGCCGCCCCGCAGGACTTCGCCCAGATGGCGCAGAAGGAGATCGCCGACTCCAACGTGACCCTGCACGTCAACATGACCGGGCTGGAGGGCCAGGGAGACTTCCTGGCAGCCGCCCAGCGTGGCCTGCGGGCTGGTGAGGCTGGACACGCCACGGACTATGAGATGTCCATGATCGCGAGATCACTCGCTCACGGTCAGCGTTCCTGGGACACGGTCAAGTTCTATTCTCCGAACGGTCCAGGAGGAGCGATGAAGGAACACGCTCCGACAGCCATGCCGGACCTGTCGACGCTGGTGGGAGAGGACATGGCCGTCCCCCTGAAGGGCTCGGTCATCGGGTCCTGCTTCTGCTGAGGAGGCTGAGGAGACGGAAAGGAAACGGAACATGGAAACCCATCCGGAAACCCTGTACCCGGACGTGGCGGCTCTGGGCGGCCTCGTGGCTGCCATGACAGAGGTCGCGGCATTGCGCGGAAGCGTCATCGGGCGGGTGTCCCCGACCCCCGACGGCGCGGTGACCGAGACCGCGAGAGGTTTCGTGTCGGTCGGGCTGGCGGCGGATGAGCGGCTGTTCCGGATGGGTGTCTGCATTCCGGACCACGCCTGGGCGATCGGCGCGACGGACGATCTCGGATCGCTCGTCGAGGCGGTCGCCGCCTGGCGGGAGGGCATGCCGTTCGACGAGCTCCGGCAGCGCTTCGAGTTCCTGCAACTCGACGAGTTCCGCACGGCGCTCGAACGCGGGGAACCCGCCCGTTCGCAGTGGGCCGCCCTTCTGTCGACCGACTTCTACGAGAGACAGTGGGACCTGCTGCGTCGCCTGCAAGCGGACGAGGTGCTGCGGCACTGCTTTCCGACGGTCTCGCACGGGGCCGTACGGCTGAGGGCGGACGCGTTGGACGGAGCCAGCCGGCAGGTCCTCGTCGCCGAATCGGACGGGGGGCGATACGACGTCATGCGGGCCGGTTCGGCGGAGGCCACCTGGGTCGACGTGTCGGCCGACGGGCTGGTCGCCCATCTGCGGGCCGACCTGGGCTCGGGTTGACCCACGAACGGCAGCCCCCGTAACCGTGACCGTCGGCGAGTCTTTTGATAGGGGTGCGCCACATCCCCGTAAACCTCATTCCTCCAGGGCACTCGGTGCTCCGGAGAGGGTGGAGTGAAGGTGTTGGGCGTCCCAGCAACGAACGCTCAGGCCCGCGCCGCAAAGGCCGGCCCCTCCACGGCGGGGCGCCAGTACGACGAAGCCTCCGGGGCCCAACCGGCCCCGGAGGCTTGTCCCTTGCTCCGCAGACTTGTTCAACGAACGGGGCCTGGCGGCGTCACGCCGCGGCGGCCTGCTTCGCCAGTGCCGCGAGCGGGGAGCGCCGGCGTTTCTCCACCGCGCGCAGCTGCTCCCAGTCGATCTCGGGGTGGGTGGGGATGACTGCGTCGACGGACGCCGTGGTGTAGAGGGCGACGTCGACGGCCCCGGCCCCGCTGGTGCCGAAGCGGACCTCGGACTGCGGGGAGCGGACCCAGCCGAGCCGGACCATGGGGTCGAAGTCGGCTTCACCGACCGCCGAAGTGGCCGGGACGAGGAGACACGACGGCAGGGTCTCGGTTCCTGTCCAGGGACCGACCCCGGGGCCTGGTAGCCGGTGACATCAGGTGGGGCCATGAGCAGTCACATGTGGAGCCACTGGTCCAGGGCGTCCAGGGCGTACCGCAGGATCGTTCGTGGTGATCTTCATCTTCTGCTCCCTCGTGTCGTCGTGGGTGACGACGACATGAGGGCCGGAGCGCCGGAGTGTTCAGCGAGAGGCCTGAACCACTGAACAGGGAGACCCATGGGGGAGACGTCAGCGCGTGACCGGCTGGCCGGGGAACTGCAGAAGCTGAAGGACGCCTCGGGCCTCTCGTACACCCAGATCGAGACGCAGGGTGGGAAGCAGACGCCGATCGTGAAGCTGGGCAGAAGGCAAACTCGGCAACTGGTTCAAGGGCGACTACGTTCCCGAGGACGACAGGCCGTTCCAGTACCTGATCCGGCTGCTCGAACCCCGGGCAGAGAAGAACGGCCTCTTGCCCAGGGGGATCAACTGGTGGCGTGACCGGCGCAAGGAGGCGGCCGACGAACGGGACGCGTCCGCGGTGTCGAAGGAGCCGGCGGACCGCTCCGCACCGCACTAGGGCCTGTCTGACAATGCCCAGGGACGTATCTGCGGGTTCTGTGAGGGCGGTGCCAGACGCGGTCTAGGACGCGCCCTCGCTGGCAGCGTCGCTGCCATACCGGTCGAGGCGATCGACTTCTTGCTCGCTCCATGCCCGGATGACTGATGCCTGCTCGGGGGTCAGTGAGTCGAGGAAGTGGCGGCGGATGTTGCCGCCGTGCACGAGCACGGCATTCTGGGCGGCGCGGCGACCCTCGGAGGTAAGCCCGATCCCCGCGCGGCGACCATCGGCCGCGTATGGGGTGCGCTCGACGAAGCCGCGTTTTTCCATGCGCGTCAGCTGATGTGAGACGCGGCTCTTGTCCCAGTCGAGCGACTCGGAGAGCTCGCCGACACGCATCTCGCGGCCGGCGGCCTGCCACAGCGTCACCAGCACGCTGAACTCGGCCTTCGAGACATCGCAGTCGCGCTGTAGACCACGCTCCAGCTCCCTGGTGAGCAGACGCTGTGCGCGCATCCAGGTATCCCAGAACTTCCACTCCTCGGGTTCCAGCGATCGAGTCTCCGTCATGCCGCCGAGGATACCGCGACCAGCAGAGTTGTCATGTCAACTCTCATCAATCTAGAGTTGACGTGACAACTCTCTGGGAAGGAAGACCATGCCACTTCGCATCGCACTCATCCTTGGAAGCACCCGCCCCGGTCGCCGCGGCGACCAGATCGCCGCCTGGGCACTGGAGGCCGCCCGTGCCCACGGTGGAGCCGACTACGAACTCATCGACCTCGCCGACCACGGCCTCGGCAACCTCGACGAGCCTGGCAACCCGAACTTCCAGCAGTACCAGCACGACCACACCCGCGCCTGGGGCTCACTCATCGACAGCTTCGACGGCTACGTGTTCCTCGTCCCCGAGTACAACCACTCCTACCCCGGAGCCCTGAAGAACGCCCTGGACTACGTCTACCGGGAGTGGAACGACAAGGCCGCCGGGATCATCAGCTACGGCGGCTGGGTCGCCGGGGCCCGGGCCGCCGAGGCGCTGCGACTCGTCCTCGCCGAACTCCAGGTGGCCACGGTCCGCGCCCAGCCCACCATCTCGACACACCCCTCGTTCCACACCGGCACCTTCGTCCCCCAGGAGGGCCTCGACAGCGCCGTAGGCGACATGCTCGACCAGGTGATCGCCTGGTCCGGCGCCCTGCGCGGGGTGCGCCAAGCCGGGACGCAGACGCCCACGGCTGCATGAGGGCCAGTTCGTGACCGATCCGGTGACAGGACGCGGCGAGCTGACGGACCCTGCATGGGAGGCGCTGAAGCCCCTGTTGCCGGCTGCCGATGGACCCGGCCGTCCGTGGCGTGACCACCGGCAGGTAATCAACGGCGTGTTATGGCGGTTGCGAACAGGTGCTCCCTGGCGTGACCTGCCGGAACGGTACGGGCCGTGGCAGACGGTTTGTGAGCGGTTCGCCCGTTGGGAGCGGGATGGGACCTGGGCCCGCCTCCTGCAGCAGATTCAGGCGCGGGACGCCTCCGTCGGAGCGGTGGAATGGACCGTGTCGGTGGACTCCACCATCAACCGCTCCCACCAGCACGCGGCCGGTGCCCGGAAAAGGGGGTGGGCGCGAATGGCGGGGTGGAGGGTTCAGCACACCCGGCGGCCGACCATGCGCTGGGCCGCCCGGCATCGGCCAGGACGGCGTCGAACAGAGCGGGGAACTGCCCGTCCGGGTCCCGCATCATGAAACGCACCCAGCGCCCGACGCGAACCTTGCGTAGATGCTGTCCGAGGTGCCAGTGCCCGGGCCCTGGATGTAGCCGCCCTGGTCGAAGTGCTGCGCCGGGCCACCGCTCGCTCGGCGCAGGAGATCACCGTTCGCCGACCTGCCGGCCGTCGACCCCAGGTAGGTCCCGGACGGCGCGTTCGGGTTCCCGGGGATCCGATACCGCGTGACCACACATGTGGTCACGGTCTGCCCGTCGAGGTGGTTTGGGACTCTCCCGACGTTCCCGATCGTGCTGAGCGCGCCGCCCGCGGCGGCCGTCACCTTGCCGTCCGGGAGGCGTTTCACCTGGTGAGACGATTGTGAGAAACGATCTCTTGTGGTTCTGCTGAAACCGCATCTGACCTGCAGGTATCTGTGAAGGCGGAGAATCGGACTCCGGCTGTACGAGGGGTCCCCGACCGTCGCTCGTCACGTGGCCCGCCCTGCGCGGGCGCGGCGGGCCGATATGCGGGGTGGGGGTGGTGCGCCTACCGTGGCGGCATGGTGAAAGCGGTGGAACTGGAGGTGGCCGGCCGGACCGTACGGCTGTCCAGCCCCGACAAGGTCTTCTTCCCGGAGCGCGGTTTCACCAAGCTGGACGTCGCCCGCTACTACGCGGCCGTCGCCCCCGGCATCCTGCGCGCCCTGCGCGACCGGCCCACCACCCTCCAGCGCTACCCGGACGGCGTCGAGGGCGAGTGGTTCTACCAGAAGCGCGCCCCCAAGGGCATGCCCGACTGGATCCCCACCGCCCACATCACCTTCCCCAGCGGCCGTACGGCCGACGAGATGTGCCCCACCGAGGAGGCCGCGGTGGTGTGGGCCGCGCAGTACGGCACGCTCACCTTCCACCCCTGGCCGGTGCGGCGCGCCGACGTCGACAACCCCGACGAGCTGCGCATCGACCTCGATCCGCAGCCCGGCACCGACTTCGCCGACGCGGTCCGCGCCGCCCACGAACTGCGCGCCGTCCTCGACGAGTTCGGCGGACTGCGCGGCTGGCCCAAGACCTCCGGTGGCCGGGGCCTGCACGTCTTCGTGCCCATCGAACCCCGCTGGACCTTCACCCAGGTCCGGCGCGCCGCCATCGCCGTGGGCCGCGAGCTGGAACGCCGGATGCCGGACCGGGTGACCATCAAGTGGTGGAAGGAGGAACGCGGCGAGCGCATCTTCCTCGACTACAACCAGACCGCCCGCGACCGCACCATCGCCTCCGCCTACTCCCTGCGGCCCCGCCCGAACGCCCCCGTCTCCGCGCCCCTGCGCTGGGACGAGGTCGACGACGTGCGGCCCGCGGACTTCGACCTGGCCACGATGCCGGCCCGGTTCGCCGAACTCGGCGACGTGCACGCCGACATGGACGACCACGCCTACTCCCTCGACGCCCTCCTGGAACTCGCCCGACGCGACGAGGAGGAGCACGGCCTCGGCGACCTGCCCTATCCGCCGGAGTACCCGAAGATGCCGGGCGAGCCCAAGCGCGTCCAGCCGAGCCGGGCCCGGCCCGAACAGCCCTCCTGACGGCGGGAGTCGGGCAGGCCGTTCGGCGGCGGTCGGCGGGCGGCGCCCGGGACTATGCTGATCGTCAACCGCCGGGGAGGAGGGCCGAGGTGTCCGAGGCAGTGGCACGCCCCACGCTGGAGGCCGTGGCCGCGCGGGCCGGGGTGTCCCGGGCCACCGTGTCACGGGTCGTGAACGGCGGGGACGGCGTGCGCGAGCCCCTCGTCCAGCGGGTCCGGCGGGCGGTCGAGGAACTCGGCTACGTCCCCAACCAGGCGGCCCGCAGCCTCGTCACCCGACGGCACGACGCCGTCGCCGTCGTCATCGCCGAACCCGAGACCCGGATCTTCACCGACCCCTTCTTCGCCCTACAACTGCGCGGCATCAGCAAGGAACTGACCGCCCACGACAGCCAGCTCGTCCTGCTGCTCACCGAGGGACGGGACGACCACGCGCGGGTGGCCCGCTATCTCGCCGGCGGCCATGTCGACGGCGCGCTGGTCTTCTCCCTCCACCTCGACGACCCGCTGCCGGGTCTGATCGAGGGCGCCGGCGTCCCCACCGTGTTCGGCGGCCGGCCCGGCTGGAGCGACGGCACGGACAGCGCGGTGTACGTCGACTGCGACAACCGGGGCGGCGCCGAGGACGCGGTACGCCATCTCGCCGGCCTCGGCCGGACCCGGATCGCGCACATCACCGGACCGCTGGACCAGACCTCGGCCGCCGACCGCCTCCAGGGCTACCGGGACGTCATGGGGGAGAGCGACCCCCGGCTGGTCGTCGCCAGCGACTTCACCCCCTCCGGCGGCGAGCGCGCCATGGGCGAACTCCTCGACCGCTGCCCGGACGTGGACGCCGTGTTCGCCGCCAACGACCTCACCGCCCTCGGCGCCCTGCGCGTGCTGCGCGAGCGGGGCCGCCGGGTGCCCGAGGACGTCGCCGTGATCGGCTTCGACGACGTGCTGCCCGTCGCCGAACAGACCGAGCCGCCGCTGACGACGGTCCGTCAGGACATCGAGGAGATGGGCCGGCTGATGGCCCGCCTGCTGCTGTCCACGCTGACCCGCGACACGTCCGCGACCGGCGCGCCGTCCAGCGTCGTCCTGCCCACGACGCTGATACGGCGTGCGACCGCGTGAGGCGCCCCGGCGCTCGCCTCAGCTCCCCTGCGGCTCGCCCTTGATCACCGCGAAGCGGGCGCCGTACGGGTCGGCCAGCTTCGCCATCCGGCCCACCCCCTCCAGCGTGGTCGCCGGCATCCGCACCCGGCCGCCCGTCTGCTGGGCCTTCTCGACCACCGCGTCCGGGTCCTCGACCTCGAAGTACGGCAGCCAGTACGCGCCGGCCTGCGCCTCGGCCGGGTCCTCGGCCAGCGGCACCATCCCGCCGAACATCGACGCGTCGTCGCCGCCCGCCGGGTTGACGCAGGTGTAGGTGCCGCCGGGGAAGGGCACGCCGGAGGTCTCCAGACCCAGCACCTTGTGGTAGTAGGCAGCCGCAGCCGCGATGTCCGGGGTGTACAGCTCGACCCAGCACAGCGAACCCGGATCGCCCGCCACGTCCACGCCCTGGGTGAGCGCAGGCTGCCAGATGCCGAAGGGGACGCCCGCCTGGTCGGTGAGGAGCGCCAGGTGGCCCTGGCCCATCACGTCCATCGGTTGGGCGAGGACGCTGCCGTGCGCCTGCTCGGCCGCCTTCGCGGTGGCCTGCGCGTCCTCGCTCCGGAAGTACACCGTCCAGGACGGCGGACCCTGCTCCGGGCTGGTCTGCATACCTCCGGCGACGGTCCGGCCGTCCAGCTGGAAGAAGCCGTAACCGCCGGCGTCGGGCCCCGCCGACCGGAACTGCCAGCCGAAGAGACCGTTGTAGAAGGAGACGGCGCCGTCGATCTCGGGCGTGCCGAGGTCGATCCAGTTGGGAGCGCCGTTGACGAAACGGGTGGTGAGCATCATCGCCCTCCTCGGAAGGGTCCTGTTCTCTGCTGCGCCGAGTCTTCCACCGCCCACTGACAATCGCTGCCCGACCACGCCCACCGGCGGCCGGTTACCGAGGGTCACCCGACGCAATCGCCGAGTTTCGGATCCGTTCCGCGCGCCGCCGTGCGCGGGCGTGGCGCGCAAGAGCATGATCGAGGCTGTGGTGCCCTGTCGCCGGGGCGTTGAGCGGGCGTTGAGCGAACGTTTTTCGCCGCCCGGCACGATCCTGGCCATGCACTTCGACACCATCACCCCGCCCCGCACGCCCGTCCCGGCCTGGCAGGCGCAGGCGTTGTGCGCGCAGACCGGGGCGGACTTCTTCTTTCCCGAGCCCGGCAGCTCGGTACGCGAGGCCAAGCGCATCTGCGGCATGTGCGAGATGCGTTCGGCCTGCCTGGAGTACGCGCTCGACAACGACGAACGCTTCGGCGTCTGGGGCGGCATGTCCGAGAAGGAACGCCTGGAACTGCGCCGCGGGGCCCGCTGATCCGGCCGGAGACCTACGTCCCCGCCGCCCTGCTGGTCCGGGCCGTGCGGTTCACCGAGCGCTGCCCGGAGAAGTACCAGCAGCGGGCATGATGCCGCAGACCGCCGACAGGGCGCACCGGACAATCCGGGCGCCCTGTCGGCGTCGTGTCACGCGCCGGCGCGTGCCGCCATCCGGGCCTTGCGCGCGGCCAGCTTCTCGTCGAACTTCGCGGCCTCCGCGTCCAGTCCGCCCATGAACAGGCCGAGTTCCTCCTGCGCCTTCAGACCCTCCGGGCCGAGGCCGTCGATCTCCAGGACCTTCAGGTGGCGCAGCACCGGCTGGAGCACGTCGTCGTGGTGGATGCGCAGGTTGTAGACCTCGCCGATCGCCATCTGGGCGGCGGCCCGCTCGAAGCCGGGGATGCCGTGGCCGGGCATCCGGAAGTCGACGACGACGTCCCGGACCGCCTGCATGGTCAGGTCGGGGGCCAGTTCGAACGCGGCCTTCAGGAGGTTGCGGTAGAAGACCATGTGCAGGTTCTCGTCGGTCGCGATGCGGGCCAGCATGCGGTCGCAGACCGGGTCGCCGGACTGGTGGCCGGTGTTGCGGTGCGAGATGCGGGTCGCGAGCTCCTGGAAGGCGACGTAGGCGACCGAGTGCAGCATCGAGTGCCGGTTGTCCGACTCGAAGCCCTCGCTCATGTGGGACATCCGGAACTGCTCCAGCTTGTCCGGGTCCACGGCGCGCGAGGCGAGCAGGTAGTCGCGCATCACGATGCCGTGCCGGCCCTCCTCGGCGGTCCAGCGGTGCACCCAGGTGCCCCAGGCGCCGTCCCGGCCGAACAGCGAGGCGATCTCGTGGTGGTAGCTGGGCAGGTTGTCCTCGGTGAGCAGGTTCACCACCAGCGCGATCCGACCGATCTCGGTGACCTTGGACTGCTCCTTGCCCCAGGCCTCGCCGTCCTCGAAGAAGCCGGGGAAGTTACGGGCGTCCGTCCACGGCACGTACTCGTGCGGCATCCAGTCCTTGGCGACCTTCAGATGCCGGTTGAGTTCGTTCTCGACCACTTCCTCCAGGGCGTACAGCAGCCGCGCGTCGGTCCACGCGGACGGGCTGCCGAGGTGGGGAGAAGTGATCGTCACGAGAACTCCAGGGGGACGCCGAACAAGAGCGGATGAACGGGAGAGAACCGGCGAGCGGGGCCGGAAACCTACGTGATCGTAGGCTACGAATCCGTAGGTTACGAAGCCGTAGGTTAAGTGCGCTGTAAAGACTGCTGATCAGGCGCGGTGCACAAGGCGAATCGGGACATGCCAACGGGCCCCGGGACGCGCAGGTCCCGGGGCTGAAGAGGTGAAACGATCACCTGTCAGGCGTACAACTCCCGCAGCCGCACCGAGAGGCACGTCACACACCCCTCAAGCTTCTCGAACTCGGAAATGTCCACCGTGACCACCTCGTGGCCCAGGTCGGCCAGCAACTCCGCGGTCTTCGGGGCGCTCGCCGACATCAGCAGGCTGCCGCCGCCGAGCAGCACCACATGGGCGCCCGCCTCCTCGGGCACCGCCAGGAACCCCGGGAACAGCGACGGCCGGTCCACGTGCGGGATGTGCCCCAGCACCGTTCCGTCGGGCAGCGCGGTCACCGCCGACTTCAGGTGCAGCACCTTGCTCACCGGTACGGCGACCACCCGCGCGCCCAGCGGTTCGAACGCGGCCCGCAGCTGCTGCACCCCGGCCGCGTTGGTCCGCCCGCCGCGGCCGACGTAGACGGTGTCGCCGACCTTGAGGACGTCTCCGCCGTCCAGGGTGCCGGGCTCCCAGATCCAGTTCACCGAGCAGCCGAGGCGGGCCACCGCCTCCTCGACCCCGGCCGTCTCCGCGCGGCGGGACTCGGCGCCGGGCCGGGTGATCAGCGCCACGTTCCGGTACATGACGACCGTGTCCTCGACGAACACCGAGTCCGGGCAGTCGTCCTCCGGGTCCACCTCGACGGTCTCCCAGCCGTGCGTGCGCAGCGTCTCCGCGTACGCCTCCCACTGCTCCTGGGCGAGCTCGACGTCGACCTTCTCCCGCTCGATGTGCGTCACCAGGCCTTCGGCGAGGCGCGGGCTGGGGCGGCGGATGAGGGCCTTCTTGCTGGGCACGGCGGGTCTCCGGGGTCGGTGATTCGGTCCGGCGCCCATTGTGGGGGCGCCGGACCGCCATCATGCAGGGCGGATCGGTGTCGACAAAACCCCTGTCGTCAGGCTGTGCCCTCACCGAGACGCGCCACCTCGTCCGGGGTTGTGCCGGTCAGCTCCCCGTCCGCCATCAGCAGCCACCGGGTGATCCCGATCGACTCCAGGAACGGCAGGTCGTGACTGGCCACGACCAGGGCCCCCGCGTACGACTCCAGGGCCGTGGTGAGCTGCCGGACGCTCGCCATGTCGAGGTTGTTCGTCGGCTCGTCCAGCATCAGCAGCTGCGGCGCGGGCTCCGCGAGCAGCAGCGCGGCCAGCGCCGCCCGGAAGCGCTCGCCGCCGGAGAGCGTCCCCGCCTTCTGGTCGGCGCGGGCGCCCCGGAACAGGAAGCGGGCCAGCCGGGCCCGGATCCGGTTGTTGCCGGCGTCCGGCGCGAACCGGGCCACGTTCTCGGCGACGGTCAGCCCGTCGTCCAGGACGTCCAGCCGCTGCGGCAGGAAACGCATCGGCACGTGCGCGTGCGCCTCGCCCGCGAGCGGCGCCAGCTCCCCGGCGATCGTCCGCAGCAGCGTCGTCTTGCCCGCGCCGTTGCGTCCGACCAGCGCGATCCGTTCGGGCCCGCGCAGGTCGAGGATGCCCTTCACCCGCGAGCCGTGCGCGAGTTCCAGGTTCTCCAGCGTCAGCACGTTCCGGCCCGGCGGCACGGCCGTGTACGGCAGCTCGACGCGGATCTCGTCGTCGTCCCGTACCGCCTCCACCGCCTCGTCCAGCCGCTCCTTCGCCTCGCTGAGCCGCTCCTCGTGCATGATGCGGTGCTTGCCCGCGGACTCCTGCGCCGCCCGCCTGCGCGCCCCCATGACGATCTTCGGCTCGCGCTTCTGCTCGTACATCTTCTGCCCGTACCGCTTGCGGCGGGCCAGTTTGACCTGGGCGTCCGACAGTTCGCGCTTCTGCTTGCGGACATCGGCCTCGGCGACCCGCACCATGCGCTCGGCCGCCTCCTGTTCGACCGCGAGGGCCTCCTCGTACGCCGAGAAGTTGCCGCCGTACCAGGTGACCTCCCCGTCCCGCAGGTCGGCGATCTGGTCGACCAGGTCGAGGAGTTCGCGGTCGTGGCTGACCACGATCAGGACGCCCGGCCAGGAGGCGACGGCCGCGTACAGCCGCTTGCGGGCGTACAGGTCGAGGTTGTTGGTGGGCTCGTCGAGCAGCAGCACGTCCGGCCGGCGCAGGAGCAGCGCGGCCAGCCGCAGCAGCACCGACTCGCCGCCGGACACCTCGCCGACGGTCCGGTCGAGACCGATGTGGCCCAGCCCGAGTTCGCCGAGGGTGACCAGGGCGCGCTCCTCGACGTCCCAGTCGTCGCCGAGCGCCTCGAAGTGCCGCTCGGACGCGTCACCCGCCTCGATGGCGTGCAGCGCGGCCCGCCGGGCGGCGATGCCGAGCACCTCCTCGACGCGCAGCGCGGTGTCGAGCGTGACGTTCTGCGGGAGGTGGCCGACCTCACCGGTCACCTTCACGGAGCCGTCGGCCGGGGTGAGTTCTCCGGCGACGAGCTTCAACAGCGTCGACTTCCCCGATCCGTTGACACCGACCAGGCCGGTGCGGCCGGGGCCGAAGGAGATGTCCAGGCCGTCGAAGACGGCGGAGCCGTCGGGCCAGGCGAAGGACAGGGACGTGATGGTCAGGGATGCTGACATGGGCGCCTCGCGGTTGCTTGCGGTGTCGGGTGACGGACGCGTGTCGAGACACCGCGAGGCAGAAGCCGAAAGGGCCGGGGAGGGATCCCGCGCCGGGAGGACGGCTCACACGCCGAGGTCGAACGCCACAGACACACCTCACGGGTGTGACGCGGTGTCTCAGGACCTCAGACGAGCAACGTCCTTCTCCAATCGGCGGCAACAGGACCGGTACACACGCTAGGAGGACCCACAGGGGGGTGTCAACGCAATTGACGCGGCGGGAGCGCCGGTCAGCAGGCGTCCCGCATCAGCTCGGCCAGGTCGTGGTCCAGGTCCAGCTGGAGGTGTTCGCGACCGGTGGGGACCAGGTCGCCGGTCGCCTCCAGGAAGCGGCGTATCTCGCCGGTGCGCACATGGACGACGGCGGTGCCCTCGGGGGCGTGGAACTCCAGCACGGTCCGGTCGTAGCCGTACGGCCGCACCCGGACGTCCCCGTTGCCCTCCGGCGCGTGCAGTCCGGCCGCCAGCAGCTCGCGGGAGAACGTCCAGCAGACGTCGACCCCCTCCAGGGTGGCCGGGGCGGGGAAGGTCATGCGTACGGCGAAGGGGTCCTCGCGGTCGTAGCACAGGGTGGCGGGAATGCTCGGCATGCGCGGCGACGCGGCGACCAGTCGAGCCTCTACGGGCTGCTCGATGACGATGGACAACGCCTTGCTCCCTCGTGACGGTGGTACGAATTTCCGGGCGTGTGAGACCTGGCACTGGAAGAGACGAAGGAAGTGGCCGATCCGTGCACGCGAAGAGCGAGTGACCTCTGTCACCGGCCCTATTCACACCCGGGGCTTACCTGCCGGCGGCGGCCGGGGCCCTCTGGACGGCGCCTCGGCGGTCGGCTAGCTTCGCGCGCCATGAGGCGCTTGGGGAGCACGCGACGCACAGGACGAGCCCGACGGACCGGCCGGCCGGCCCTGGTGGGGGTGGCGTGCGCGGCGGCGCTGGCCGCGCTGACCGCCGGTCCGGCACAGGCCACGGCACGGGCCCCGCACTGGGCGCTCAAGGACACCGGCACCCCGGACGTGCGGTTCCGCGGCCTGGCCGCCGTCGACCGGCACACCGCCTGGCTGGCGGGTACCGGCGGCACCGTGCTGCGCACCACGGACGGCGGGACGAGCTGGCACAACGTCTCCCCGCCGGGCGCGGGCGACCTCCAGTTCCGGGACGTCGAGGCGTTCGACGCGCGCCGCGCGGTGGTGCTGGCCATCGGCGAGGGCGAGGCGTCCCGGGTCTACCGCACCGACGACGGCGGCCGGACCTGGACGGAGTCCTTCCGCAACACCGACCCCGCCGCCTTCTACGACTGCATGGCCTTCTTCGACCGCCGCCACGGCCTCGCCATGAGCGACCCGGTCGACGGGAGGTTCCGCATCCTGTCGACGAGTGACGGCGGCCGTTCCTGGCGCGTCCTGCCGGACGACGGCATGCCGGCCGCGCTGACGGGCGAGGCGGGCTTCGCGGCGAGCGGCCAGTGCCTGGTCGCCTCCGGGCCGCGGGACGCCTGGCTGGCCACCGGCGGCGGCGCGCACGCGCGCGTGCTGCACTCCACCGACCGCGGCCTGACCTGGACCGCCGCCGACACCACGATCCCGGCGGGCGATCCGGCCAAGGGCGTCTTCGCCGTCGCCTTCCGGGACCGCACCCACGGCCTCGCGGTCGGCGGCGACTACCGAGCCGACCAGGCCTCGCCGCAGGCGGCGGCGGCCACCCCGGACGGCGGTCGCAGCTGGCGGGCCGCCGCCACCCCGCCGCCCGCCTACCGGTCCGGCGTGGCCTGGCTCGCGCACAGCCGCACCACGGCCCTCGCCGTCGGTCCCACCGGCACCGACCTGACCACCGACGGCGGTCGCACCTGGCGCACCGTCGACACCGGCTCGTACGACACCGTGGCCTGCACCCCGGACCTCAGCTGCTGGGCGGCCGGCGAGCAGGGACGGGCGGCACGCCTGGAGAACTGACCGGCGGGCACCCGTTCCCGGACACGACGAGGCCCCGGGCGCGCTCCGGAGGGCGGGTCAGAGCAGCTCTCCGTGCTCGCCGTCGGGGCCGGGCGTGAGCACCGTGTGAACGGTGTCGGAGCGCCCGCTCGGCATCAGCTCGGCGAGGACCTGCCGGGCGCGGCTCTGGACGTACGCGTTGTTCGCCTGCTGGGCGAGATCCGCGGCTTCGAGCAGCAACGGGTACGCCTTCTCCGCCGTGCCGAGACGAGCGTGGGCCTCGCCCAGGTCCGTCAGGATGTACGCCATGCCGAGGGTGTCGCCGACGGCCTTGGCCTGGTGGAACGCCGCGCCGAAGGCGCCGGACGCGGCGTCGAGGTCGGACTGGCGGACGAAGATCCGCGCCAGGTCGCAGTGGGCTTCGGCCTGTCCCCGCCGGTCGGCGCTCTGCTCGTACAGCGTGAGCGAGCGGCGCAGCGACTCCGTGGCCTGCGTGAGCTCACCGAGATGTGTCTGCGACCGGCCGAGGTTCAGCCACAGGTTGGCGAGCGTGCGCCGGTTGTCCGGCCGCAGGGCGAAGCCGCGTTCACAGGCCGTCCGGGCGGCCGTCGGATCCCCCTGGATCCGGCAGGTGTCGCTGATCAGAACCATCACGGCGGCCTGTCCCTCGGTGTCGCCGAGGCGGCTGAAGATCTCCGCCGACCGGCGCAGGTGGGTCTCGGCGTCGAGGTAGTCGCGCAGGACGAGCGCGCGGTAGCCCAGCGAGTGCAGCAGGACGGCCTCGCCGTAGCTGATGCCCACCGAGGCCAGGGCGTGCGTGTGCGTGGTGTGCCACAGGTCGAAGTAGCCGCCGGCCTCCAGAGCCGTCTGCGGTGCGACCGCGAGTTCCCAGCAGGCCTCGTGCAGGCCGGCCTCGGCCGCCCGTTGCACCATCTGGGAGAGGTGCGACAGACGGGTCACGAACCACTCGGTGGCCGAGCCCGTGATCGACGCCGGTACGTCCACCGGCGTCCACCGGGCGGTGCCGCCGTTCAGGGCGCGCTGCTGGGGCCCGTGTATCGCGGCGTAGGCGGCGTCCGTCAGGGCCAGTTGGGCGCCGAAGGCACGGTTCAGCTCGGCGCAGAGCTCGGCCGGGTCGCCGTCGGTCGTCGCCCGTTCGCGGGCGTAGGCCAGGACCAGGTCGTGGAGTCGGCAGTGCACGTAGGGGACGGTCCCGGTGATGGTCAGCAGGTGGGCCGCGGCGAGCTCGTCCAGCAGTGGGGTGACCTCGCCGACGGTGCTGTCCGCGAGGGCCGCCGCGGTCCAGGCGCTGATCTCCCCGACGCCGAGATTGCCGATCGCCCGCAGCAGGGCCCGGGCCCCCGGGGAGAGGAGCTGGTACCCGAGCTCGAAGCAGGTCCGGACATCGCGGCCGTCGACGTCGAGCACCGAGAGCCGCTGGTCGATGTCCGCGAGCCGGTCGGCGAGGTAGGGCAGATCCCAGTGCGGGTGGGTGGCGAGCCGGGCGCAGGCCAGGTCCAGCGCCAGGGGCATGCCGCCGCACAGTTTGATCAGCCGCTTCAGCACACCGGGTGCACCGCTGCGGTCGGCGCCGACCCGGTCGCTGATCAACTCGCCGGCCTCGTTGTGGTCGAGCGGGCCGAGCACGATGTGCCCGCCGCCGAGGCCGGGCATCGGGTTGCGGCTCGTCACGATCACCGCACAGCGTGGTTCCCCGGGCAGCAGCGGCAACACCTGTGCCGTGGTGGCGGCGTCGTCGAGGACGACGAGCAGCCTCTTGCCGGCCACGGCCGCACGGAACACCTCGGCCTTGGCGTCGACCGTCGCCGGGATCTCGGAGACACCGAGGAAGGTGAGGAACCGGGCCAGCACGTCACCGGCGCTCGCCGGTCGTAACCGGGAGCCGGACAGGTGGGCGTACAGCTGGCCGTCCGGGTAGTCGCCCGTCATGCGGTGGGCGGCCTCCGTGGCCAGCGTGGTCTTGCCGTAGCCGCCCGGTCCGCTGAGGACCGCGATCGGCAGGTACCCCGCCGCGGTCGTGGTCAACGCGCTTCGCATGCGCGTCAGTTGATCGGTGCGGCCGATCATTCCGCGGGGGCGGGCGGGCAGGTTGGCCGGGGCGCAGGCCGGGCCGGGCGCCGGTGCGGGCGCGGATCCGACCGCCACGGGCGTGGCCGGCCGGTCCTGAGCCGTTTCCTGCAACTCCGGATCCATGTGGAGGATGCGCAGGTGCAGTCGGCTCAGCTGCGGTGACGGTTCGATTCCGAACTCGCCGCGGACCTGCTTGTCATAGGCCGCGTAGACCTCCAGCGCCTCGCTCGTGCGGCCGGAACGGAACAGCGCCCTCATCAACAGGGCGCGCAGCGCCTCACGTTTGGGGTACTTCTCGGTGAGCTGGTACAACTCGCCGACCAGGTCGTGACGGCGGCCGAGCTCCACATCCGCGCCGAGCCGTCGCTCGACCGCGACCAGCCGCATCTCCTCCCACCGCGACGCGGCCGACCGGAACACGGCACTGCTCAGTCCGGCCAGGGCCGGCCCGCGCCACAGGTCCAGTGCCTCCGCCAGGGTCCGGGACGTCTCCTGGGTGTCCTGCCGCTCGGCCTGCTCCACGAGGGCGCGGAAGCGATGGGCATCGATGTCTTCGGGGGCGGCGGCGATCCGGTAGCCACCGGGGACGGTCTCGACGAGGTCCCGCTGCGTGCCGAGCGCCTGCCGCAACAGCTTGGCCGCGGTCTTGGGTGTGCTGCCGACGCTGTCGGGCAACTCCGTGCCGTAGAAGGCCTCCACCAGATCCTGGGCCGACACGGCCTCGCGGGGATCCAGCAGCAGCCGCGCCAGCATGGAGCGTGGTCGCCATCCCGCCAGGTTCACCTCGGACCCGTCGTCGTGCCAGGCGGTGACGGGACCCAGGATGCCGAACCTCAAGGCAACGCTCCTCTCCGCTCCGTGCTGCGCACTCCTGTTGGGAAACGGGTGGAGGGCCTGAACGCCATCGTAATCAGGGCCACTTGACGCGACGGACCGATTCGGCCACCGCGGAGACACCAGGCCAACACCGCACGGGCACCCGCCGATCCCTCGGGACACCGGGCGGATACTCGCTGGTACGGACGAACTCGTAGCGTGGGCCCCAGATCAATCTCAAGGGGTGAGGAATGGACGCGCTCGCTTCGTTTCCCAGCTTTCGGCAGGTCGCTGATGAGGCTCAGTCCGCGCTCGCGGGACTCCCGTTGGCCCAGTTGACGGAACTGGGGATCCTGCAGCCCATCGAGAACTACTACCTGATCGGCACCTATCCACCGCTCAAGGCCATGGACCCCGTGGACCCCATGGAATTCCTGCCGAGGGCGACGGGAATGTGCAATGTGTATCTCCACATTCCATTCTGCGAACAGCGCTGCACCTTCTGTCATTTCGCGAAGGAAATACTGCCGGAGGACCAGCGCGTCGCACGCTACGTCCGCGCGCTGCGCGAGGATCTGGCCCTGGTGGGCGATCTGGCCGGCCGTCCGACCGCGGCCACCGTCTACTTCGGCGGCGGCACCCCCTCGTACCTGAACGCCGAGCAGATCGCCGAGGTCTCCCGCAGCCTGCGCGCCGCGGTGGGGGTCACCGCCGAGACGGAGATGACGTTCGAACTCCATCCCGGTGTCATAGACGCACCGGACTACGCGGACCGGCTCGACGCCGTCGCGGAGGCCGGCGTGAACCGCTGGGTGTTCGGGGTGCAGGCCATGGAGGACCAGATCCTCGGCAAGCTCAACCGCGGCCACACCGCGGCGGACGTGCACCGGCTCCTGGGGATGCTGGCCGAACGCGGGGTGGACAACCTCTCGGTCGACCTCATCTTCGGCCTGCCGTACCAGAACCTGCAGAACTGGTACACGTCGATCCGCACCCTGGTCGAGGCAGGGGTGAAGAAGTTCAACATCTTCCCCCTGATGTTCAAGCAGGCCGACCCCATCTCCGCGCACTACCGGAAGAACCCGGAGATCTTCCCGGGCAACCGGGACCGGCTGCTCATGCACTTCGCCACCGAGGCGATCATGAAGGAGATCGGCTTCCGCCGCGGCCCGCTGTTCTACTACGCGCAGGACGAGCACCACTCGCGCCAGCAGGAGAGCAAGTTCGACTCGACCGAGGACATCAACCTCCTGCCCTTCGGCGTCTCCGGGTTCGGCTACGTCGGCCACACGCAGTACTACAACGAGTGCACGGTCGGCGGCTACATGGACGCGGTCGAGAGCGGCCGGCCGCCGGTGTGGCGCGGCGCGCATCTCGGCGTCGAGGAGCGGATGCGCCGCGCCGTGATGTTCGCCCTGCGGTCCAGCGGGGTGCACCGCGAGGAGTTCCGCCGGAGGTACGGCGTCGACCCCGCCGAGCAGTTCGCCGCCGAACTGCGGCCCTTCGTGGACAACGGGCTGCTGGAGATCGGCCCCGATGTCGTCTCGGTGACCGACAGGGGAGCCCCGTTCGCCGACAGCGTTGCCATCAAGCTCGCCAGCGACAGTGTGCGCGCACGCATCCGCTCCACCAACCTGTCGATCACCGACCTCAAGCACGACCCGCTGGACCGCTACGACTTCTCACCCATCGAACGCGATCCCGTCGGTGCCGGCGTCTCACCGGCTGCGCGTCCGCGGCTGTCGGGGGCGCGCTGAACATGCTCCGATCAAGTTCGACCGGATCGGACGGGGCCGACCGGCCGCTGCTGATCCTGGTGAGTCCGATGGGGGAGCTCACCCGCGGCTACATGCTGCAGGCCGTGGCCAAGGAACACCGGATCTGGGTGTTCAAGGAGGAGGAGCCGACCTGGGACCAGCCGCTGGTCTGCGGGTACACGGTCGTCGACACGCTGGACCACGAGGCGATGCTCAGGGCCGCCCACGACGTGGCGGCGGGCTCCGTCCCGGTCAGCGGCATCCTGTGCTGGGACGAGACCCGCATCCTGCCCTCCGCGCTGCTCGCCGAGAGCCTGGGCCTGCCCACCATGCCCTCGGCGGTGGTGGCCACGTGCCGCGACAAACTGGCCACGCGGAACGCGCTGCGACGCCACGACGCCTCGCCCGTGCGCGCCGTCGCCGCCCGCGACACCGGGGAGGCGCTACGGGCCGCGGCGGCGATCGGGTACCCGGTGGTGCTCAAGCCGCGCGCACTGGTCGGCAGCAACGGAACCACTCTGGTCACCGGCCCCGAGCACCTGACCGAGGTGTTCGAGTCGGTGGCCACGCGATCCATGCCGGAGGTGCGCGAGCGGTTCCCGGAACCGGTCGTGGTCGAGGAGTACCTCGACGGGCCGGAGATCAGCGTGGACAGCCTGTGCTGGGACGGCGAGGTCACCCCGGTCTTCGTCGCCCGCAAGCACCTGGGATTCCCGCCCCACTTCGAGGAGGTCGGCCACACGGTCGACGCCGCCGACCCCCTGCTGCGGGACCCCGAGCTGGCGCGGGCACTCCATGCGGCACACGCCGCCGTCGGCCTCACCCGCGGCTGGACGCACACCGAGTGGCGGCTCACCGCACGCGGGCCCCGGCTGGTGGAGATCAACGCCCGCAGCGGCGGCGACCTCATCCCCTACCTCGGGCGGATGGTGACCGGAGTGGACGCCGCTCTGGCCGCCGTGTCACTCGCACTCGGGGAACGGCCGGCCGTCCCGGCCGGGCCACGGGGAGCGGCGGCGATCCGCTTCCTGTATCCCGAACGGGACACCGTCGTCGGCTCCGTGCGGGTCGACCGCTCCAGCCTGCCGCCGGCCGTGGAACTCGTGGAGGTCCTCGCGACTCCGGGACAGGAACTGCTGTTGCCGCCCGCCGCGCACGTCACCTGCCGCTACGCCCTGGTGATCGTCACCGGTGACACCGCCGGGCAGTGCGCCGAGGCGCTGGACGCGGCCGAGCGTGCCGTACGCGTCGTGCCGGGCGGCTGAGCCGTGGGCAGGCGACCGTCGACGGCGTACCGGACCGCGGAGCAGACCGCGGCAACCGGCGCGGTCGCCACCTGGCGAGCGGCGCCGCGGGCGGTCAAGGCAGTGATCGCCGGGGTGTTCGTGAACCGGCTCGGCGGCTTTCTCCAGGCGTTCCTGGTGCTGTACCTGGTGCAGGACGGGTACGACGCCGGGCGGGCCGGCGTCGCGCTCGGCGCGAACGGTGCCGGCGCGATCCTCGGCGTCCTGCTGGGCAGCTGGCTGGTGGACCGCATCGGGGCCCGCCGGGCGATCACCGGGTCGATGGCGTCGACAGCCTTTCTCACCGCCGGTGTTCCGCTCGTGACGTCGTTCCCCGTCCTGCTCGTCGTCGTGACCGCGCTCGGCGTCACCAGCCAGGTCTACCGGCCCGTCTCCGCCCAACTGGTGAGCGCCGGAGTGCCGGAGCAGCGGCATGTGATGGCCTTCGCCCTGTACCGCATGGCGCAGAACCTGGGAACGACGGCCGCGCCGCTGCTCGGAGCCCTGCTGGCGGCGGTCTCCTACCAGCTGCTGTTCTGGGGGGAGGCCGTCGCGGCGCTGATGTGTGCCCTCATCTGCCGGCGGGCCCTGCCGGCCGACCCGCCGCGCGCGGCCCGGACGTCCCGCGAACCCGGTGTGCGCGGTGGGTACCTGGCGCTGCTGCGCGACACCCGGTACCTGTGCTTCCTCGTGGGCATGCTCGCCTACTCGGCGGTCTACATCCAGTACGTCTCCGTCCTGCCGCTGGCCGTCCACGACGCAGGCCGGCCCACCATGGTGTACGGCGTCATGGTCGCGCTCAACGGATTCGTGGTGATCACATGCGAGCTCGCTGTCACCAGAAGGGTGCAGCACTGGCCGCGGCGGCTGGGTGCGGCCTGCGGTGTGGTCCTGGTCGCCGCCGGGCTGGCCGCGTACTGCCTGCCGTTCGGGGTCGTGGGCTTCGCGGTGGCCACGCTGGTCTGGTCGCTGGGCGAGGTCGTCGGCTCCCCGACGATGGTGGCGTACCCGGCGCAGGCGGGCTCCGGCGAGATCGTCGGCAGGTATCTCGGCGCGTCCCAGGCCGTGTTCGGGGTGGGGACCGCGATCGGCCCCGTGGCCGGAGTCGCGCTGTGGCAGGGCGCAGGGGCCACGGCGTGGCTCGTCTTCGGCGGGATCGCCCTGCTCGCGGCGGCGGCCGTCGCCTCGGGCATGAGAGGCGACCGGGTTTGATTCCTGACCAGTTGCGATCGGAGAAACATGGAGAACACACCGACTTCGTCCCCACCCGCTGTCGTGCTCCTCACCGCTGCCGGGGTGAAATTCACCGTGCACCGGCATGCGGAGATCCGCACCGGCGACGACATCCGGACCCGCACCGGGTTCACCGAGGAGAACATCGAGAACTCGCTGAAGACGATGGCCTTCACCGTCGGCCCCGACCGCCTCGTGCTGGCGGCCGTTCCGGGCCCGGCCCGGATCCGCTACGGCCGGCTCGCGTCGGTCCTGGGAGTGTCGCGCTCGGCCCTGAGATCCGCCGACGAGGCGGCCCTGCGGAAGCTGGACATGGAACGCGGCGGGGTCGGTCCCGTCTGTGACGCTCCGGACGTCACCGTGGTCTTCGACGCCGCGGTGCCCCGGATGGGCCCGGTGCTGGTCGGGAGCGGCCGGCCGCACTGCACCGTGGAGGCGGAGGCGGCGGACCTCGTCCGGGTCCCGCCGAAGGCCGTGGTCGCCGACATCACCTCGGCCTGAGCGGGCGTTCGACCGCCGGGACGCGTTCACGTCACCATCGCGAACTTTACGGTGAGTTGGTGAAAGAACGTCCGGGAGCTGCTCATACTTCCTCGGCGAGCCGTCCCGGTGGAAGCAACAGGCTGATTATCTTCAGGTATCAGGGAGGGGCATTCGGAGGCGTTCCAGGCAGGTGGACGGGTATTTCTTCCGGGCCCGCGAACGTCGACTTCTCCCCGTCGGCTATTTTCCGTTCCCTCGCAGCCGACCGGAATTGGCCAACCTTGTTCGACCATGTTCGAGGGTGTTGGATTTTCGCTACCCTTGGGTAGGGTGCTGGTGTTGCGCGGAATAGGAAGGGGGACGCTCCGGTGACGGCGCGGGATCTCGACGCATGGGCGCAGGAACTCTACCGGGCCATGTCGAGGAACGCCGGTCTGGGCGTGCCGGAAGCCGCCGATCTGGTCCGGATTCCGACCGCGCGGCTCGGTGAGACACAGCAACGCCTGATCGAACTGGGCCTCCTGGAACCGGTGCAGTCGACCGACACGCAGGAGGAGGCATGCCCGGTGCGGTACGTGACCTCCACCCCGGAAGTCTCCCTCGCCCGGCTGATGCAGCGCGGCGAGGGCATGTGGAACCTGATACAGCGTGAGATGGAGGCGACCCACGCGGCGATGTCCGTGGTCGCCTCGGAGTTCACCCATACGCAGGCGGCGAAGATGCAGGTCATCTACGCCGACATGATCACCGACCGCCGGCGGATCGAGCAGATGCTCAGCGACGCGGCCGAGTCGGCGACGGACGAGATCCTCAGCGTGCACACCAGTGTGCCCAACTCGGTCGAGGCGCTGGAGACGGGCCGGGCCCGCAACCGCAGGGCCATGGAGCGGGGCGTGCGGATGCGCACCGTCCATCTGGCCTCCACGGCCCGCAGTTCGCACGGGTACACGCATCTCAAGGCCCTCGACACGGACGGAATGCAGGTGCGCCTGCTCCATCACGTGCCGTTCAGACTGCTGATCGTGGACGATTCCTTCGCCGTGACACCGGGGGTTCCGGACCGGGGGAGTTCGACGGTCATGATGTTGCGCGGGCGGGAGATCACCCGCCTATTACGCGAGGTTTTCGAGTTCTGCTGGCTCAACTCCGCCCCGTTTGGCTCCGCGAACGAACCAGACGTCCCGGAAGAGGAATCCGGGACGGACTCCGGGCAGCAGCCGACGGCCCAGCAGCGGGTCATGCTCCAGATGATGTCGGAAGGAATGAAGGACGAAAGCGTTTCCCGGAAGCTGGGAATATCGGTGCGGACGGTGGGGCGCATGGTCAATTCCCTCATGGTCCAGCTGAATGTCCAGACCCGGTACCAACTGGGTGTGCACGCGGCCCGGATGGGCTGGATCACCGGCGCGGGAAGGGGCATCGAGGCATAGAACTCCCCGGCAGGCGGAGCTCCGCCGTCCTCGCCGCGCTCATGCTGGCCGCGTTCGCCTTCAACACCACCGAGAACCTGCCCATCGGCCTGCTGCGGCCCATCTCCGCCGACCTGCGCGTGTCCCTCCCGGCCGTGGGCCTCCTCGTCACCGGCTACGGCGTGACGGTGGCCGCGACGTCCCTGCCCGTCGCCCAGGTGACCCGTGCGATACCCCGCCGCCATCTGCTCACAGGAGTGCTGGCGGTGTTCGCGCTGGCGAGCTGGGCGCCCCTGGCGATCGGACGGTCCTACCCGGGACTGCTGGCGGCCCGGATCGTGACGGCGCTGGCCCAGGCGCTCTTCTGGGCGGTCTCGGGTCCGGTGGCCGTCGGTCTCTTCCCGCCCTCGCGGCGCGGCCGGATCATCGGCCTCGTGTCGGTGGGCGGTTCGCTCGCCCAGGTGCTGGGGGTGCCGGCCGGCACCTGGCTGGGGATCGCATGGGGCTGGCACACACCGTTTCTGGTGCTCGGCGGGGTCGGCCTGGTCGCCCTCGCCGTGGTCGCCGCGCTGCTGCCGACCACGGCTCCCGGCCAGGGGCACGCCGCGCGCGGAACCGCCCCCGACGCCCGCCGTTTCACCGCCGTCCTGGCCGCCACGGCCCTGTCGGCCACCGGCGTGTTCACCGGATTCACCTATCTGACGGCCTTCCTGACCGGCACCGGGCGGTTTCCCGACGCCTCGGTGAGCGTGCTGCTGACGGTGTACGGCGGTGCCGGGTTCGCCGCCGTGGTGCTGGCGGGTACGGTCCTCGACCGCTCTCCGCGTGCCGTGCCCGCGCTGCTGGCGGCCGGCCAGACGGCGGGACTGTGGGGGCTGTACGCGAGCGGCGGGCACGGCCGGGCGGTCACCGTGGGCGCTCTGGTCCTGCTCGGGGTGTCCACGGGGCCGTTCTTCATGGCGACCCAGAACCTGGTCTTCCGCACGGTGCCGGGCCGCACCGAGCTGGGACTGGCCGGGAACTCCGCCGCCTTCAACGTGGGCGTGGCGGCGGGCGCGTCGGCGGGCGGCCTCCTGCTGCCCACCGTCGGAGTGCGCGGGCTGTTCCTCGTGGGCGGGCTGGTCACGGCCGTGGCGCTGGCGGCCCTGCTGGTCCCGGTGGGGCGAGCGGAGGGGGCGGTGACCGGCGGGAGGGACAGCCGGCATGAATGACAACCGAAAGATCCGGCCCGCGCCTCCGGGCCCGCGGCTAGCCTTCCCTCCGTGATCGACGGCGACGATTTCCGCTCGGGGAAGGTGGCCCATGAGGACTGTGACCGTCATACCCGGTGACGGCATCGGCCCGGAGGTCGTCGAGTCCGCGCTGCGGGTGCTGGAGGCCCTCGGCACGGACCTCTCGCCGGACGTCCTGGACCACGTGAACGCGGGCACGTACCGGCGCGAGGGGACGGCGCTGTCGGACGCCGACTTCGCGCGGATCTCCGCCAGTTCGGCCACCCTGCTCGGCGCCGTGGGCCACCCGTCGCTGGAGCACACCGACTATGTGCGCGGAGTGCTCCTGCGGCTGCGGCTCGGCTTCGACCTGTACGCCAACTACCGGCCGGTGCGGCTGTGGCACGACCGGCTCAGCCCCCTGCGCGACCCCGCGCACCGGGGCTTCGACTGCGCGATCGTCCGGGAGAACACCGAGGGCCTGTACAGCGGTGTCGGCGGGGCCGTGCATCCGGCGTCGCCCTGGGAGACGGCGATCGACGCGGAGGTCAGCACCCGTCACGGCGTCTCCCGGATCCTCGACTTCGCCTTCTCCGTCGCCCGTCGGCGGGTCTGCATGGTCGACAAGGCCAACGCCGTCCGGTCCGGCGGCAGTCTGTGGCAGCGTTGCTGGGAGACCGCCGCCGGGCGGAACCCGGGGGTGGCCGCGTCCCACCTCTACGTCGACGCCGCCGCGATGCGGCTGGTCACCGACCCGGACTCCTTCGACGTCATCGTCACCAACAACTCGTACGGCGACATCCTCAGCGACCTCGCCGCCGCCCTCGCCGGCGGCATCGGCCTCGCCCCCTCCGCCAGTCTCAACGGCACCACCGGCTACGGCCTGTTCGAACCGGTGCACGGCACCGCACCGGACATCGCCGGCACCGGTACCGCCAACCCGCTGGGCGCCATCCTGTCGGCCGCGCTGCTGCTGGCACACCTCGGCCACGACGACGAGGCCCGGGCGGTCCGGCAGGCCGTAGGCAGCGCCGTCGCGGCCGGCCGGGTCACCCCGGATCTCGGCGGCACGCTGGGCACCGCCGGCACGACGGCCGCCGTGCTGGCCGCCCTGTGACCGGCGCCGCCCCGGCCGGTCGGTGCCGCGCCGGCCGGCGGCTCACCGGCCCGGATAGCGCGACGGGTCCTCGCCGGAACTGGTCCTGATCACCTCGGCGACGGTCAACTCGTAGAAGGAGTACCACTGTTCACGGCCGAGCCGCTGGGCCTCCTGGTGCTCGGGGTCGGTGCGCCAGCGCTCCAGCGTCTCCGGGTCGCGCCACCACACCAGTGCCAGCCGCTCACCGTCGTCCGAGGTGTAGTTCTTGATGTGGACGAGGTCGTCGCCCGCGAGTTCCCGGACCCGCCTGGCGAGCCGGTCCTCCGTGATGTCGTACTCCTTGTCGGCGCGTTCGGAAAGGCGCGACCTGAACAGCACGAGGATCACCATGGCCTCCACACGTCGGGACGGTTCGTCAGCACAGCGGTGACCGGGACAGCACGTGTCCGCGCAGTTCCCGGTCGGGGATCCGGTCGGCGGTGCCCGGGTGGCGGTCCTGGATCTCCCGGACCAGCCGCCGCAGCCGCCGTTCGCCCTCCTGCGCCTCGGCGTAGCTCTCCTCGGTGAAGGCGCAGCGCTCGTACAGCGGGACGAAGCGGTCGGGGAACAGCGCGGACAGGCGCCGGCTCAGTGCCGCCGCCTCCTCCGCTCCGGGGTCGGGCAGCCGCGACATGGTGCGGTAGTGCTCCAGCGAGACGGCGGAGACCGCGTCGGCGTCCGGCCTGCGCTGCCGCTCGTACGCCGCGAGCCCCGCCGACCAGTCGCGCTCGCCGTCCAGGCAGGCCACCAGCACGCGGACGTCCTCGAAGGAGCAGTTCATGCCCTGGCCCATGAAGGGCGCCATCGCATGGCAGGAGTCGCCCACCAGCGCCGCCTTGTCCTCCCAGACCCAGGTGTCGCAGTTCACCAGCGCGATGTGCGAGACCGGTCTGGCGGCCAGCTGCTCGCCCAGGTCCGGGATGGCCCGGGCCAGTTCGGGGAAGGCCCCGGCGAACTGGTCCGCCGCGGGCAGACCGGCGGCCACCGCGGCGTAGGACGGCGCAGGCCCCTGTCTGCGGAGGAAGACACAGCCGGTGAACCGGTCGGCCGACAGGGTGGGGAAGGCTCCGAAGAGGGCGTCACCGGCCGGCCAGTAGTGCATGTTCTCCCGCTCGCACCAGGGGAGTTCCAGCGTGATCTCCTGGTAGGCCAGCTCCAGCGTGCCGACGTGCTCCCGTGCGCCACGTGCCGACAGGGCCGCGCGGACGGCGGAGTGCGCGCCGTCGCACCCGAGCAGGTGCGCACAGCGCAGCACGCGGTCACCCGACGCGCCGCGCACCCGGACCTCGGGGGCGTCCAGGTCGACTCCGACGACCTGTTCGCCGAACAGGATCCGCACGCCGGGCGTGGCCTCGGCGGCATCGAGCAGGATGTGCTGCAGGCGGGCGCGCTCCACGGCCCAGATCGGCGCTCCGTCCCTGCTGTACGCGGTGAGCGGGGTGCCGCCGTCCGGCAGGTGCCCGCGGCGGCCGTGCAGCGGTACGGAGATCGCCCGGACCCGCTCCTCCAGACCCAGTTCGCGCAGGACCCGCCAGCCCCGCGCGGAGAGGATCACCGTGAGCGAGCGGCCGCCGGCCGCAGGGGCCGTGCGGGGGTCGTCTTGGCGTTCGAGCACCGTCACCGGACCGTACCGCCCGGCGAGGTACATCGCGGCGACGGGCCCCACCAGCCCCGCGCCCACGACGACGGTCCCCGGGCTGCCGGCCGTCCGGAAGCCGTCCCGCTCAGCCATGCCGGCTCCCCGTGCCGCCGGCCGCGGTCACCGCCGTTCCCCGGGGGCCGTCGTGTCGTGCTCGTGCAGGAGCCGCGCGAGCCCGGCCAGGGTCTCCGCCTCGAAGACCGCGCGCATCGGCAGGCGCACGCCCGTCTTCCTGCGCAGGACGCTGACCAGCCGGGCCGCGACCACCGAGTTGCCGCCGATCCGGAAGAGGTTGTCGCCCGGGTCCACGCTGTCCAGGGCCAGCAGCTCCCGGACGGTGGCGTACAGCACCTCCTCGTGCGAGTGCGGGACAGCCGCTGGGACGCCCGTCGGAACGCCCGCCGGGGCGGTTGCAGGGGTGGCCGCCGGGTCGGCCGTCGCCCGGGTGCGGTCCGCGTCGGCCCGGCCCCGCAGGGCACGGCGGTCGATCTTGCCGTTGGACAGCGTGGGCAGCACCGGAAGCACGGTGACGCGCGCCGGCACCATGTGCTCGGGCAGCCGCGCCACGAGGAACTCCCGCAGCTCGCCGGAGCCGGCCCCGGCCCCGGCGCCGGGCCGGAGCGTCGCGAAGGCGACGACCCGCGCGTCGGCGAGTGCGCCCGTCACCACGCAGGCCGCGATCTGCACCGCCGGGTGCCCGGTCAGACAGGCCTCGATCTCGCCGAGCTCGATCCGGAAGCCGCGCACCTTGACCTGGTCGTCGGCACGGCCGGCGAAGTGGAGCTCACCGGCGGGTCCGCGCCACCCGCGGTCGCCCGAGCGGTACATCCGCGTCCCGGGCGGGCCGAAGGGGTCGGGCACGAACCTGGTCGCGGTCAGTCCCGGCCGGTTCAGATAGCCGCGGGCCAGGCCGGAGCCGGCGAGGTACAGCTCGCCCTCCTCGCCGTCGGGGACCGGCCGCAGGCGCTCGTCCAGGACATGGACACGGCCGCCGGTCCACGGGCGTCCGATCGCGGTGTCGGACGGGTCCTCGACAGGACCCGCGATCGACACGCCCACGGTCACCTCCGTGGGCCCGTACCCGTTGAACATGCGGCGGCCCGGCGCCCACTTGGCGATCAGGGTCGGGGTGCAGGCGTCGCCGGTGGACATGATCGTGCCGCCGGGCAGCACCCCGTCGCTGTCGGTGATGCTCAGCGCGACCGGGGGCAGCACCGCGTGCGTGATGTCGTACTTGACCAGGGTCTCGTGCAGGTTCTCACCCGGCAGCAGGTCGTCCGCGTCGGCCATCACCAGGGTGGCCCCGGACAGCAGGGCCAGGGTGAGGTCCCAGAAGAACGCGTCGAAACTGACCGAGGCCCACTGCAGCACGCGCTCGCCGGGAGCGGGACCGAACCGTTCGGTCTGGGTGGCGACCAGGTCGCGCACCCCCTCGTGGGACACGAGAACGCCCTTGGGGCTGCCGGTCGAGCCGGAGGTGTAGATCACGTACATCAGATGGTCCGGTCGCAGCGGCCGGCGGAGTTCGTCCGCCGTGACGGCGGCACCGCTGTGGCGGGCGCACCGGGCGGTGAACTCCGGGTCGTCGACGACGACCTCGGGGAGGTCCGCCGCGGGCAGTGCCACCTCGCCCGCGCGCACCAGCAGCACCGGGGCGGCGTCGTCGACCAGGTACGACAGCCGGGCCGCCGGGTACCTGGGGTCGAGCGGCAGATAGGCGCCGCCGGCCTTGAGCACGGCCAGCAGCACCACGACGAGCTGCGCCGAGCGCGGTACGGCCACCGCGACCAGGCGGTCCGGACCGACCCCGTGCCGGATCAGCTCGCGGGCGAGCCGGTTGGCCTGCTCGTCGAGCTGCCGGTAACTGAGACCGGTGTCCTTGTGGACGACCGCCGGCGCGTCCGGCACGCGTGCCGCCACCGCCGCGAAGAGCTCGGGTACCGAGGCGGGCAGCGTCCCGGTCACCGGTCGTCCTCCCGCTGCTCCCCGGCGTCGAGCGCGGGCCGGACCCGGTGGGCGAAGAGTTCCAGGCTGCGCCGCATGGCGGCCGGCGGCTGCTGGCCGTAGTCGATCTGGAAGAGGATCACGTCGGGGGTCAGCGCCTCGCGGATCTCGCGCAGTTGGCGCAGCGCGCCGGCCGGCGAACCGATCACGGCCAGACCGGCGTCCTCGCTCGCGCCCGAGCGGTGTTTGTCGACCATGGCCTCCCGGTAGCCCTGGTACGACGCGGAGGCGCGGCCCTGCCAGGAGCCGGCCGCCGCCGCGAAGGTGTCCCAGTGCCGGCGCAGATGCTTTTGACCCAGCTCACGGGCCTCCTCGTCGGTGTCCGCCAGCATCAGCGCGACGCTGATGGCGACCTTGGGCCGGCGCCCCCGGTTCTTCTCGGCGCCGAGGAAGCAGGCGCGGTAGAAGTCGATCATCTCCTTGACCTGGCCCGTCTTCTCCCGCGTCGGCGCCGAGGCCACGAGCAGGTTGTAGCCGGACTCGCCGATCCACTGGAAGCTCGACCTGGTGACGAGCGCCGCCGTCCACACCGGAGGATGGGCGAGCTGGGTGGGCGGCGGTACGGAGGACACGCCCGAGTAGCGGAAGAACGGGCCGTCCTCGTCGACCTTCGGCTCGGTCCACAGCCGGACCGTCGCGTCGACGGTCCGCCGGAAGCGGTCCGTGCTGGTGTCCATGTCGACACCGAACGCGTCGAACTCGTAGGGCAGGAAGGCCCGGGCGAACCCGACGTCCAGCCGACCGCCGCTGATCGCGTCCAACTGGGCGGTGCTCGCGGCCAGTTGGATCGGATGATGGAAGGAGGCCTGGATGCCGCCGGTCATCAGGCGGACCCGGTCGGTGGAGACCGCCACGGCGGACAGGAAGGCGAGCGGGTCCGGGCAGTACCCGCCGTAGGGGTGCAGGTAGTGCTCGGTCATCTTGACGTACTCAAGGCCCAGCCGGTCCGTCAGCCGGGCCACGTCCAGCAGGTTGGCGTAGTACTCCTGCGGGGTGCGGTCCTGGGGGCCGGTGTCCGGCAGGATCGATATGCCGTACTCGGTCATGCTGTCCTCAACTCCTCGCGCGCTGCTGGATCGTGGTGCCCGCGGCACCGGATGCGTCGCCCGGCCGGCCCAGGGCCCAGTAGCCGCGCAGTCCGTAGAGCAGGGGGTCGGGCGCCGTGCCGGCCCGCGCGGTCACGGCGAACACCTCGCCGAAGACGACCGCGTGCTCGCCGACGTCCACGGTGCGGGTGACGCGGCAGTCGGCGACCGTGTGGGCGTGCCGGGTCAGGTGCGGCCCGCCGGAGCCCGGCTCGAAGGCCCAGGGCACCCGTGCGAAGCGGTCCGTCCCGCGGGCGGCGAACAGCTCCGCCACCGGCCGTGCGTCGCTGCCGAGCAGGTTCACCGCGAACCGTGCCGCCTCGGTCAGCGAGGCCAGGGTGCGGCTGCCCTGCTTGAGGCAGACCAGCAGGGTGGCCGGTTCGTCCGACACGCTCGACACGGCGGTACAGGTCATCCCCTGCGGGCGGCCGTCCCGTCCGGCCGCGGTGACGACGGTGACACCGGCCGGGAAGGACGCCATCATGGCCCGGAACCGGGGCGGGGGGACCGCGGCCGGGGCGGCCGGCCGCCTCAGCCGTTCCGGCATGCCTGCTGCCGTGCCAGATAGTCGGCCTGGGACGGCAGCCGTTCGACCAGGGCCGCCGACTGGACGCGCACCCGGTCGAACTCCCGCAGCGCCGCGGTGCCGTCCAAGTGCGCGAGCACCGGCCTGGGCCGCACGGGGAGTCCGCCCAGGCCGAGGAGCATGGCGGTGTACGAGTAGGGCTCGAAGCCGTGGAAGCACGGG
Source organism: Streptomyces sp. NPDC048278 (assembly GCF_040652195.1). Taxonomy (NCBI): domain Bacteria; kingdom Bacillati; phylum Actinomycetota; class Actinomycetes; order Kitasatosporales; family Streptomycetaceae; genus Streptomyces; species Streptomyces sp. NPDC048278. Next base: position 647,546 of record NZ_JBEZLP010000001.1, on the reverse strand, counting down.
TGGACGGAGTCCGCGTCGGGCAGTTGGTGCCGCCAGTCCTCGACGCGGGCGGCGAGCGCGTCGGGCAGCGGCCGGGTCTTGGCGTCGCGCCAGTAGGCGTTGTCGGCGCGGCCCGCGGCGTAGTAGTGCAGGACGAGGAACTCGCGCACCCCGTCCATGACCCCCGCGACCTGCCGGTTGTACGCGCGGCGCAGCGCCTCGTCGTCACCGCCGTCCGGGAGGTGCCGGACCAGCTGCTCGACGCCGTTCTGGATGAAGAAGATCCCGGTCGACTCCAGGGGCTCGACGAAGCCGCTGGACAGTCCGATCGCGACGCAGTTCCTCACCCAGGACCGCTCGCTGCGGCCGATGCGCATCCGGATGTGGTGGGCGGGCAGGTCCGCCGCCCCGGGGCCGACGAACTCCCGCAGCGTCCGTTCGGCCTGCTCCGGGGTGCAGTAGTCGCCGGCGTAGACGTAGCCGGTGCCCAGCCGGCCGAACAGCGGGATCGTCCAGATCCAGCCCGCGTCCTGGGCCGTCGCCGTGGTGCAGGGCCGCATCCCCTGCTGCGCCACGTCGACCGGGACGCGCAGGGCGACCGCGCTGTCGTTGGGGAGGCTGTCCTGGTACGACCGGAACGGCTCCTCCAGCGCCTTGTTCAGCAGCATCCCGCGGAATCCGGTGCAGTCGACGTACAGGTCCGCGCAGAACTCGCCGTGTTCCTTCGTCAGTACGCCGCTGATCGCCCCGGTGTCGTCCAGACGCACGTCCAGGACGTCGTCCAGGATGTGCCGGACCCCGCGCTCGGTGCCGTACCGGGTGAGGAACCGTGCCAGCAGGGCGGCGTCGAAGTGGTAGGCGTACGGGAACTGGGTCGTCGGGCCGTCCGGTGTCTCGAAGAGGTCGCCGTCGGCGTGGCGCGGCGAGCGCTTCGCGTCGCACAGGGCCGCCAGCACCGACGTGTCGTGGTCGTACCGGTCGCTGGGGCGCTTGTGCAGCCACCAGTCGGCGAGCGGGAACCCGTCGACCACGCGAGGGCGTTCGAAGGGGTGGTAGAAGTGGTGGCCCGGGGCACGCCAGTTCTCGAAGCGAATCGCCAGCTTGTACGACGCATGGCATTCCGGCATCCACTCGTGCTCGGCGAGTCCCAGGTGGGCGAAGAAGTGCCGGACCGTGCTGAAGGTGGCTTCGCCCACGCCGATCGTCGGGACCTTCCTCGATTCCACGAGCGTGACCCGGAGACGGTCGCCGAAGGAGGCCTTGAGATATGTGGCGGTCATCCAGCCGGCCGTGCCACCGCCGACGATGACAACACTGTCAACCATGTTCCCCCATCTCGGTTCTCCTGCTGCACGACTGCTGCACGACCGCTGCGTGACTACTGCGTGACAAGGAATTCGGTGTGCCGGAACTGCCCGGCATCCTCCCAGTGGCTCCGGTCGCCAAATCAGCCGGGAAAAGATCCCTGACAGATTTTTCCGGGTTCTTTCGCCGCCCGTTGACAGGAATTGCCGCACGCCACACGCTGAGGCGAAGTGTCGGTTCTTCTCCGGGGAGTTGCCTGTGTCCGTGAACCCGTTCGACGACGAGACGGGGCGGTTCCACGTCGTGGTGAACGACGAGGGGCAGCACGCGATCTGGCCGGATTTCGCGGCCGTACCGGCGGGCTGGCGCAGTGTGGCCGGCCCGGACAGCCGTACCGCCTGCCTGGCCCACGTCGAGGAGCACTGGACGGACCTCGGGCCCGCCGGTCCGCGCCGCTCGGGCTGACGGCGGGGCTCAGCGGGCCGTGTCGGTGAGACCGGCGTGCAGGGAGCCGCGGATGCCGCGCAGTTCGGGGAAGGGCACGGTGATGCGCCGGGCGAGGTACTCCGTGCCGCTGGTGCCGCCCGTGCCCTCCTGCGCGCCGACCATCGAGGACATCAGGGCGAGGTGGGCGACCTTCCACCGCCAGTAGCCGTTGCCGACGTCGAGCAGGGCCTCGGCGATCCGGTGCAGGGCGCCGGCGGCGAGCCCCGCCCGGCAGACGCCGGGGACGGACCGCCCGCGGTGCGCCGCCGCCGACTCGAAGGCCCGGTACAGGGTGCCGTCCGTGCCGTCCCCGCCGATCATCCGGGCCAGCGCCCCGAACTGGTCCGACTGCGCACCGCTCGCCGTGCCCAGATGGGGCCGGAACTCCACGAAGCACCGCAGCGGCAGCCGCTCCAGCACGACGACCTGTTCGTGCATCAGCCGCAGCACCCCGCTCGCCCGCCCGAGGAGTTCCGCACCGAGGTCCAGGTCGTCGTCGCCGGACCGCGCCAGGAGCAGCTCCACGACCGCGTCGAGGTCGGCGAGGACCTGCTTCAGCCACAGCTCGCTGCACTGGTGGGCCACGATGAAGAAGTGCTCGGCCAGGTGCACGGCACGGTCGGCGCCGGCGGGCGCCTGCGTCTTCTGCAGGGACAGCAGGGTCGCCGTCTGCACGTAGTCCGAGTAGGTCAAGCCGGTCATGACTGCCTCCGCAGCGTCAGTTGCCGACGGGGTCCTGGATCTCCTGGGCGAGGCTCTCCGGGTCCACGAACGTGTGGAAGTGCGATCCCGCGCGTCGCGTCAGCGTGAACGGGCCGGTCGTCGTCTCCGCCCATTCGGGCAGGTGGGCGTCGTCCACCAGGGGATCGCCGATGCCGTGGTAGCAGCGCACGGGGCAGGTGAGGACGCCGGTGCCGGAGGCCGGCCGGTAGGTCTCGTGGGCCGCGATGTCCGCGCGCAGCGTCGGCAGCAGGATGTCCGCCAGCTCCTCGTCGTCCGCCACCTCCGGCGGCATCCCGCCCAGGGCGCACACCTGCGCCCACAGGTCCGCGTCGCGGGCCAGGTGCATCCGTCCGGTCCCCGCCCGGCCCGGCGGCGGAGAGCCGGACACCGTCAGGCTCTCCGGCGGCCGGCCCGCGGCGGACAGCCGTACGGCCGTCTCGTAGGCCACGAGGGCGCCCAGGCTGTGCCCGAACAGGGCGCAGGGCACGGGCTCCAGCCGGGCGAGTCCGTCCGCGACACCGGCGCTCATCTCCCGCACACCACGCGCGAGGGGCACCCCGAACCGGTCCGAGCGCCCCGGGTACTGCACCGCGAGCAACTCGGTGCCCGGCCGGATCCGGGGAATCCAGGAGACGTAACTCTCCGCGGTTCCGCCGGAATGCGGGAAGCACACCAGCCGTCTCGCCGGGGCCCGTTCGTCCGTCAGGTTCCTGAGCCACGACTGTCGGGGGCTCGCCATGAATCCGGTTCCCTTCTCGCGGCGGGCTCGCCGGGCTGTCGCGGAAATCAGGAGACGGTCGTCCGGCTTTCGCCTCCTCGGCAGTCTTTCGTCTCCGTGGCGACGGCAGGTGGCGAGAGAAAGATTTCGGCAATGAATTCCCCGTGCCCCGGAGCGTTCTGCGACGATCCCGATGCCCAAAAGAACCGCTCTGCCAAAGGAGTTCGGCAGTGAGCAGTCCCGACCCGGGTGTTCTCGCCGTGCATACCGTGGATCTCACCGATCCCGCGGCATTCGCCGGTCGGGATCCCTACCCGTTCTGGCGCCAGGTCCGCGAACGGCACCCCGTCTACTGGCATGAAGGCACCGCGGGCAGGCCCGGATTCTGGGTCGTCTCCCGCCACGCGGACGTCGTCGCCGGGTACGCGGACGCGGACGCGCTGGGCTCGCGGCGCGGCACGGTGCTCGACGTGCTGCTGCACGGCGACGACTCGGCGGGCGGCCGGATGCTGGCCGTCACCGACCGGCCCCGCCACCGCGACCTGCGTGCCGTGCTGTGGCGGGCGTTCGCGCCGCGGCATCTCGACCGGGTCGCAGAGCGGGTGCACCGGCTCACCGAGCGGCTCGTCGACGAGGTGACCGGCGCCGGCACCTTCGACTTCGCGGCCGAGGTGGCCGAGCGCATCCCCCTCACCACCATCTGCGAGCTGCTCTCCGTTCCCGAGCGGGACCGTGCCGACCTGCTGCGGTACAGCAAGGCGGCCTTCACCACCGGCGGCCCGGACGACGGCGACCTGGATCCCGTCGAGGCCCGCAACGAGCTCGTCCTGTACTTCATGGACCTGGCCGAGAGCCGCCGGGCCGCTCCCGGCGACGACGTCGTCAGCATGATCGCGACGGCCCGCGTCGACGGGGAGCCGCTCACCCTGGAGGAGGTCGCCCTCAACTGCTACAGCCTCATCCTCGGCGGGGACGAGTCGTCCCGGATCTCCGCCGTCTGCGCGGTCCGGGCCCTCGCCGAACACCCCGGTCAGTGGCGGGCGTTGCGGGGCGGGGAGGTCGATCCGGACACCGCGGTCGAGGAGATGCTGCGCTGGGCCACGCCCGGACTGCACTTCGCCCGCACCGCCCGGCGGGACCTGGTGATCGGGGGGCGGCGGGTCCGGGCGGGCGACATCGTGACGCTGTGGAACATCTCCGCGAACAACGACGAGACGGTCTTTCCCGACCCGCGCGCCTTCGACCTCGGCCGCTCCCCGAACAAGCACGTCACCCTCGGCCACGGACCGCACTTCTGCCTGGGCGCCTTCCTGGGCCGGGCCGAACTGCACGCGCTGTCGGCGGCGTTGGTGAACCGCGTCGCCGGGATCGAACTGCGCGGCACCCCGACCGCGATCCGGTCCACGTTCCTGCACGGCGACAGCAGCCTCCCCGTCAGCTTCCGGCCGCGATGACCCGCCGACGCGGCCGGGGAGACGCGTGGCCGGCGCCGGCGTCAGGGCGTGGACCGGCCCCGGCCGGCCGGACCGGCCACGGCCTCCGAGGACCGGACGGTGGGCCGGTCGGGTCCGAGCAGGGCGCCGGGCAGTACGGCGATACGCGTCCGGGCCGGCCGGGCCGGGTCCGCGACGAGTTCGGAGGCCGCGACCCGGTCGTCCGCGATCGTCAGGGTGACCACGGTGTGGAGCCGGCCGAGCGGGGCGATCACCAGGCCCACGGCCCGGTCGACGAGCGCGGGTTCGGCGTGCCGGGCCGCCGCCGCGCCGAAGTGGGCGATCTCGCGGCCGACGGTGTCGGCGCCCTCGGCCCGTTCGGGGCGGCCGGGACCGAGAACCGTCCGGTCGGCGCGGCGCACCACGTCGGGGGCGAGGACGTTCAGCACGGCATCGAGGTCACCGGAGCGGGAGGCGGCGAGGAAGGCCTCGACGACCCCGCGGTTGCGGGCCGGCCCGGCGGCGTCGGCCACGGGGCCGCCGCCGGCCTTGTGCCGGGCGCGGCTGGCGAGTTTCTTCGTGGTGGCGGTGGTACGGCCGACGATGACAGCGATGTCACCGAACGGCACGGCGAACATGTCGTGCAGGACGAAGGCCACGCGCGCGTCGGGGCCGCGGGCGGGGCGTGGCGGTCCGTCGGGCAGCTGGTCGTGCGCCGTGTCCTGCTCTGCGCCCTGCATCACCGGTCACCTTTCCTGGCTGCCGTACGTCATACCTGGGGAGCTCTCCTCGGACCACGCCTGTTCCAGTGGTGTGGGTTCGAGGAGGTAGCCGCGGCCCCAGGCGGTCCCGATGCCGAGGCCGACCGCGGCGATCCGGCGCCGCAGCCGCATGATGTGCAGATCGAGCGCGTTGCGGGTCGGGGCGGGCACGCGCCGGGCGAGCTGCTGTTCCAGTTCGGACCGGTACACCACTTCCTCGAAGTGGGCGATGAACAGCTCCATCAGCTCGGCCTGGGTGCTCGACACGGTGAGGGACCGGGTACCGAAGGACAGCACGCCCGTCGAGTCGACCGTCGGCGTCCTGCGGCCGTAGGCCCGCTGCCGCAGTGCGTGGACGCGGGCCTCGACGTCCTCGCGGGAGGCCGGGGCGCGGACCCAGTCCTCGGACGGGGCGGTGCAGATCGGGGGCAGGGCACCGCCCTCCACGACGAGCAGGCAGGGGATCCCCTGGCGCCGGTAGACGGTGCGCAGGCCGGCCTCGGCCGGCCATCGTATGAACTTGATCCGATCGGTCAGGGCAGGCAAGGCGTCATCTCCAGCGGGCTCTATTCACGGTCTCTGGTGCGGGATTCCAGCCGGGCGAGCAGCACCAGACTCAGCAGGGCGATGACCACGAGGGCGAGGACTCCGGCGCGGAAGGCCTGGGTGTAGGAGTGCTCGCCGAGAGCGGAGCGGTAGGCGGCGCCGACCGCCGCCACCCCGAGAGCCCCCGCGAACTGGGAGGTCATCAGGATGCCGCCGGAGGCCGCACCCACGTCGGCGGTGGCGACGCCGCGCAGGGCCAGCGAGAGCAGGGACGGCAGGACGAGTCCCTGTCCCATGCCGCACAGGACGAGGCCGGGCTCCATCCAGAGCGCCCGGTCGAGCGTGCCGGCGCCACCGCCCGTCCAGGCGCCGAGCGGCAGGTAGACCAGTCCCAGCAGGATGCAGACGGTGCCGCCGAGGAGCGCCTTGCGGCCGAACCGGGGCACCAGGCTGCGGGCGGCCAGCGAGGCCAGCGCGAAGGCCGTGCCGAGCGGCACGAACGCCAGTCCGGCGGCGACCGGGGAGAGCCGCACACCGTCCTGCATGTAGAAGGCGAGGACGAGGTAGAAGCCGGAGTTCCCGCTGTAGAAGGCGAGCGCGGTGGGCACGCCGTTGGCGAATCCGGGCAGCCCGAACAGCCGCAGCGGCAGCAGGGCCGATCCGCTGTCGGCGGGGAACCGGGCCTCCCAGCGCAGGAACAGCGCGAACACGGCGAGCGCGGCGGCGAACGTCGGCCACACCCACAGCGGCCAGCCGGTCTGGGCGCCGAAGACCAGCGGGACCAGCAGCAGCGGAATGGCCAGCGAGATCAGCAGCACGCCCACGGGGTCGAAGCCGGGCCGGGTCGCGGCATCCTGCCGGCGCGGCAGGAAACGGGCGCCGACCAGGACCGCCGCCAGGCAGAAGGGGATGTTGACGAGGAAGATCAGCCGCCAGCCGAGACCGGCGACGTCGGCCTTGATCAGCACCCCGCCGAGCACCTGCCCGGTGACCGACCCGCAGCTCAGCGTCGCCCCGTACAGCCCGAGGACACGGGCGTGCTCGGCGGGCGGGAACAGCACCTGGATCAGCGACAGCACCTGGGGGAGCATCAGCGCGGCGCTCAGTCCCTGGAACAGGCGTACCGCGATCAGCTGGTCGGCCGAACCCGCCAGCGCGCACAGCGCGGAGGTGACCCCGAAGCCGCCCATGCCGTAGAGGAACATCCGCCCGCGGCCCCACAGGTCGCCCAGGCGTCCGCCGGTGATCAGACCGACGGCGAAGGCCACGATGTAGCCGCTGATGACCAGTTGGACCTGGGCGAAGGTGGCGTGCAGCTGGGTCTCGACGGAGGGCGCGGCGATGTTCACGATGAACATGTCGAGCAGCGCCATGAACGGCGCCACCAGGAGCACCAGCAGAGCCACCGTGCGTCTGCGGTGCGCGTCGGCGTGCTCCGGTTCCGTGCGGTCGGCGGTCGTCTGCCCGCGGACGCCGCTCAACGGACCTCCACCCCGGCGAGCCGGCCGGAGACCTCGGCGGCGATCCGTGCCGGGCCCGCTCCGGACCAGACCGAGTGGTGGTCGCCGGGCACGGTGACGACCTCGGCCCCGTCGAGGACGCCGTCCCAGGTCCGGGCCACCGGGGGCGAGTCGGCGGCCTGCACGCACAGGGTCCGGCCCCGCAGGCCGGGGCGGGCGCGGTGCGTGTACAGCGCGTGGACGTGGGCGCGGAACACGTCGTAGCGGCGGTGCAGCAGGGCGGGGGCGAGGTCGGCGAGCAGTGAGTCGCCGGTGGTCGCCGCGGCGAAGAAGGGTTCCGGGGCGGACTCCTGCGGCAGCGCCGCGAGCGTGGCGCGGACCTCCTGGGCGGGCAGGCCCGCCTCGGCGAGCATGTCCTGGACGAAGCGGCGCAGCAGTTCCGGCTCCGGGGGGACGGGAGCGGGCGTCGGGCAGGTCGAGTCGACGAGGACCAGCAGGGCGACGTCCGTGCCCGCCTCCTGGAGCCTGAGCGCCGTCTCGTGGGCCACCACCCCGCCGAACGACCAGCCCAGCAGGGCCGCCTGACCTGCCGGATGGCGGGTGCGCAACAGGGCCGCATACCGTTCGGCCAGCTCCGCGACGTCGGCGACGGGGTGGGCGGCGTTGTCGAACCCGGGTGCCTCGACGGCGAGGACCGGCCGGCCGGCGACGAAGGACCGCCCGAACGGGACGTACGGGAACGGCGAGCCGGAGACGGCGTGCACGCAGTACAGCGGGGGCCGGTCGCCCGTCCCGCCCACGGGCAGCAGCAGGGTCTCGTCAGACATCGGTGGCGCCTTTCTTCTGTTCCGTGCCGAGGAGCCGGGCGACCTCCGCGGTGACGTCCTCGACCGTGGGATGCGCGAACAGGGTCCTGGTGCTCAGCTCCGCGCCGAGCTGCTTCTGAATCCGCCCGACCACCCGCATGGCCTGGAAGGAGGTGCCGCCCAGTTCGAAGAAGCCCTGGCCGGGGCGGATGTCGGCGCCGTCGAGCACGGCCGAGAAGATCGCGGCCACCTGGGGCTCCAGCTCGCCGCGCCACTGCCCGGCAGCCGTCCGCGCCCCGTCCGGGTCCGGTCCCGGCTCGGGCAGCCGGCGCCGGTCGACCTTCCCCGAGGAGGTGAGCGGCAGCTCGTCGAGGAGCATCCAGGCCGAGGGGATCATGTAGGCGGGCACGGCGTCGGCCAGGACCCGGCGCAGCTCCGCCACGTCGAGGGCCGAGGGCTCCGGGGTCCCCACATAGCCGACGAGCCGCTTGGCGCCTTCTTCCGAGGTGCGCAGGACGACGGCCGCGGTGGTCACGGCGGGGTGGCGCAGCAGGGCCGACTCGATCTCGCCGGGCTCGATCCGCAGCCCGTTGAGCTTGACCTGGTCGTCGCGCCGGCCGTGGAACTCCAGGGCGTGCTCGGCGTTCCAGCTCACCAGGTCGCCGGAGCGGTACACCCGCTCGCCCGGTCCCCACACGTCCGGCACGAACTTCTCGTCGGTCGTCCCGGGTGCGCCGAGGTAGCCGCGGGCGAGTCCGGCGTGCCCGCCGATCAGCAGCTCGCCCGGGATGCCGCGCGGTACGAGGTTGCCCCAGCGGTCGACGACGTAGAGCAGCCGGTTGTGCTGCGGGCGGCCGATGGGCGGCACGGTGGTCCGGGTGCGCCCGTCGCAGACGTGGTGGGCGCAGGCGACGGCGGCCTCGGTCGGGCCGTACATGTTGACCATGAGCCGCCCCGGCAGGTTCCACTTGTTGACCAGCTCGGCGGCGAGCACGTCCCCGCCGGCCATCAGATGGCGCAGGTGCGGGTACGGTTCCGGTTCGAGCAGGGCGAGCAGGGCGGGCATCAGGCCCGCGTAGGTGGCCTCGCTCTCCCGCAGGAGCCGCGCCAGCCCGCCCGGGGAACGGGCCGTGTCGGGCGGGACGAGGACCAGCGTGGCGCCGACGGTGAGAGCGGTGAAGATCTCCCCCTGCGCCATGTCGAAGGTGAGCGCCGAGAACTGCAGCAGCCGGTCCTCGGGGGCGAACGGGAAGACCTTCCGGTAGCCCTCCACGAAGCAGGTGAGCGCGGCGTGTTCGATCACCACGCCCTTGGGCACGCCGGTGGAGCCCGAGGTGTAGAGAACATAGGCGGCGGAGCGCTCCGTGGCCCATTCCCGGAGCGGCTCGTCGTCCCCGGGCGCGGTGGCCGGGCCGGCGTCGTCGACGAGCACCGTGTCGCGGCCGGCGGCGGGCGGCACGGCCTCCCGGAGGCCCTCGCGGGTGATCACCAGGCGGGCACCGGCGTCGGCCAGCAGCAGGGCGAGCCGGGCCTGCGGCTGAGCGGGGTCGAGTACGGCGAAGGCGCCGCCGGCCTTCAGCACCGCGAGCTCGGCCACCAGTGCGTCCAGGTCCTTCTCCAGGACGACGGCCACCACGTCACCGGCCCGCAGACCCGCGGCCCGCAGCCGGCGCGCCAACCGGTCCGCCCGGCGCTCCAGTTCGGCGTAACCGATCCGCCGATCCCCGCAGACGGCCGCCACGGCGTCGCCGCGCAGCGCCGCGGTCCTGGCGATGCGCACGTGCAACGGCTCGGCGGGCAGCGGGAGTTCGTCCCCGGCGCCGGCCCGGGACAGCGCCTCCCGCTCGGCCGCGGCGAGCAACGGCACGGCGGACCGCCGAATTCCGGGATCCACGGCCACCGCTTCCAGCGCCACCGTCAGATGGCCGGCCAGGGCCTCGATCCGCCAGGCGTCGAAGAGTTCGGTCGAGTACTCCAGGTCCAGGGTGATCCGGTCCCCGGCGTCGAAGAAGTTCACGGCGAGGTCGAACCTGGACTGCGGGATCCTGGTGCCGACCGTCTCGACCGTCGCCTGCGGCAGGTGCAGCCCGTCCTGTGCGGCCGGGTCGGCCACCAGCTGCACGGAGACCTGGAACAGCGGGTTGCGCCCGGGCTCGCGTACCGGCCGCAGGCGCTCCACCACCCGCTCGAAGGGCACCCAGCCGTAGTCGTGCAGGTCGATGGTCTGGTCGAGGACCCTGTCCAGCAGCTCCCCGAAGGCCGGGTCGTCGGACAGGTCCGTGCGGAAGACGACCATGTTGACGAAGTGCCCGACGACCCCCTCGGCCGCCGGGTCGCCCCGCTCGCCGAGGGGTACGCCCAGGGGAATGTCGTCCTCGCCGGTGTAGCGGCTGACCAGCACGTTCACCGCCGCCGCGAGGACGACGAACAGGGAGACACGCCTGCTGCGGGCGAGCTGCCGCAGCCGGGAGACGAGTCCGGGCGGCAGCTCCCGGCGGACGTGGTCGCCGCGGGTGGACGGGGCGGCGCCGCGCAGCCGGTCGGCGGGCAGTTCGGGCACGGGCAGCCCGCTCAGCCTGCTCTCCCAGAAGTCGAGACCGGCGGCGAGTTCTCCGGGTTCGTCGACCTCCTCGCGGCGCCGGCGCACCCAGGCGCTCCAGGACGGGGATCCCTCGGGGGTGCCCGGAGCGGAGTCGTCCCGGTAGTACTCCAGCAGGTCGGACACCACCAGGCCCAGTGAGGTGCCGTCCACGACGATGTGGTGGAAGACCAGGGACAGCACGTGGTCGCCGGGGCCCAGCCGGAGCAGCAGGAAGCGGTGCAGGGGGCCTTCCCGCAGGGCGAAGGGCCGGGCCGCCTCCGCGGCGAGCAGGTGGTCCAACTCGCTCTCGGCGGCGTCCTTCTCCTGCCAGTGCGCGGGTCCGGGCGGCGCCAGGAGCTGGACGGGGCCGCCGTCGGTCTCCGGGAAGCGGACGCGCAGCGCCTCGTGCCGGGCGACGACCCGGTCGGCCGCGGCACGCAGCCGGACGGGGTCCAGCGAGCCACGGATGCGTAAGGCCAACGGGACGTTGTAGACGGGCTGTCGTGGGTTCAGCCGGTCGAGGAACCAGAGCTGTTCCTGGCCGTGCGTGAGCGGAAGTCGCTGTTCCTGGGCGTTCGGCGTCGTCATCGTCCCCTGCTCTCGCTCGTGTTCTCGCCCGCGAACATGAAGTCGACCATCAGGCCGATCTGGGCGGCCAGCATCCGGCCGCCGTCGACGGTCGTGCGGCCCGCCGCTGCCGCCGCCGTGAGCAGCGCCGTCGGCCGTTCGGAGATGACGACGTCGGCGACCACGTGAGCCCCGGTGAGCGCTTGGGGCGGCACCGGCGGTCCGTCCCCGGGGCGCATGCCGACGGCGCCCGCGTTGACGACGAGGTCGTAGCCGCCGCGCGGCGCGGCCACGCTCGTGACGTGGACGCCGGGGACCGCGGCCGAGACCCGGTCCGCGAGCGCGCCGGCCCGGGCCTCGGTCCGGTTGACGATGTGCAGTTCCGCCACGCCGTGGTCGGCCAGCGCGAGGGCGATCCCGGAGGCGGCGCCGCCGGCCCCGGCCAGGAGTACGCGCGTGTCCTTGACGGTGCCGCCCGCGTCCTGGATCGCCCGCACCATCGCCTCACCGTCCAGCATGTCGCCGGTGAGGTCCCCGTTCGGCTCGCGGCGGATCACGTTGCAGGCGGCGGTGCGCGCCACGCGTGGTCCGGCCGTCGTCAGCAGGGGGACGACGGCGTGCTTGTGCGGCATGGTGACCACGGCGCCGCGGAAGGTGCCGGCGGCGCGCAGCGCGGTGACGACCGGGCCGAAGTCCGCGACCGCCACCTGCACGGGCATCATGCGGGCGTCCAGCCCGCGCCGTTCCAGTTCGGCGTTGACCAGCTCCGGGGAGCGGGCCTGGACGACCGGGTCGCCCAGCAGCACCGTGAGCGCGGTGCGCCCGGTGATCGGTGCGAATCCGGCCGGCATCACGAACCCGCCACGGCCGGGGCGGGCACGGCGTCCACGGCACCGGCCGGCAGCAGCCGGGTGAGGTTGCCGGACAGGATCAGCTGCTGTTCGCGCCGCTTGACGCCGGCGAACACCGTGGGCCCGTGCACCACCTTCTCGACCAGCCGGGTCAGGCCGTTGGTCATCCGGTTCAGCGGCCAGTCCGTACCGAAGACGATCTTGTGGTTGAGGCCCAGCCGGAACAGGCGGTTCAGGTGGGCCTCCCAGCCGTCGGGGAAGGCGGTGCCCGCGAAGCCGCCGATGTCCAGGTAGACGTTGCGGCGGTAGGAGGCGAGGTAGCCGGTGACGTCCAGGTGGACCAGACCGCCGTGTCCCAGGATGAAGTTGACGCCGGGGAAGGTGCGGGCGGCGCGGTCGATCTGAAGCGGGTGCGCCGGCTCGTAGGCGAAGCTGCCCGCGGTCGGGCCCGTGTGCAGGAAGACCGGCAGGCCCCGCTCGGCGCAGATCTCGTAGTAGGGGAAGAGCCCTTCGTCGGACGGCGAGTAGCCGCACGGCGGGTAGAGCTTGATGCCCTCGAAGCCGTACTCGGTCACCTGCCGTTCGAAGTCCCGCAGCCCCTCCTTGCCGCGCCGGGGGTCCACGCCGATGAACACCCAGAAGCGGCCGGGGTGCCGCCGACGGATCTCGTGGTGCCGGGCGGCCATCTCGTCGAGGGAGAGCCGCATCGGATGCACCATCCCGAAGTCGGGCACCAGCAGGACCGTGCGGGCGATGCCCGCACGGTCCATCTCCTGGACCAGCTCGTCCGCCAGGTCATCCCGGTGCTGGGCCTGCAGGGCGTTGAGCGCCCGTCCGGGACGCGGCTTGATGCCCTCGGCGGTGTGGCGCCGCTCGATGTTGGCCGCGACGTCGGACACGAAGCGTTCCGGGATGAAGTCCGCTGACGCCACATGGCAGTGCGCGTCGAAGATGACGGGCAGGTCGGTCGGACCGGTCACGGGTTCTCACTTCCGTTCGTTCGGAGGGTCAGGCGTCGGTGGCGTCCGCCGTGGGGAAGCAGTAGGCCAGCAGCGCCCGCAGCGAGACCGCGCCGGCCTCCTCCGCGTGCTCGAAGTCGAACTCGATGCCGGCCTCGTCCTCCAGGTAGGCGATCAGACCCGTGAAGCCCATCGAGTCCAGGACTCCGGCGGCGAACAGGTCCGTCTCGGCGTCGAGTTCGCCGTCGTACTCGCCCTCGTTCCACTCGACGACCCAGTCGAGCAGCTTCTTCTCCAGGGCCGCAAGGTCGACTGCCATCACTGTGCTCCCGTCTGCCCGGCGGGCTGCCGGTTTCCCGTGAGGAGGCGATCGATCGTAGCCCCCATGATCATCTTTCGCTGTGAGCGCTTGATTCCCGCGAACACGGTCGAGCCTTCGCGGAACTCCCCGACGACCTGGGCGAGCGTCGCCGAGAGCCGGAAGGCCGGCCAGCTGGAACCGAACACGATCTTGTGGTTGAGGCCCAGCCTGAAGACCCGGTTGAGGTGGTGCTGCCACCCGTCCGGGTCCAGTACGGAGACGAAGCCGCTGACGTCGACGTACATGTTCGGCCGGTAGCCGCACAGGTACATCGCCTCCTCGACGTGGGTCACCGCGCCGTGCCCCATGACGAAGTCGACGCCGGGGAAGTCCCGGGAGGCCTGGTCGAGCAGCAGCGGCTGTCCATAGGTGAAGTCCAGGGCCTGCCAGCCGGGGCCCGTGTGGCTGAGCACCGGCAGTCCGCGTGCCGCGCAGATCTCGTAGTACGGGTACAGCCGCCGGTCGCTGGGGGAGTATCCGGCCAGCGGGTACAGCTTCATGCCCTGGAAGCCCAGTTCGTCCACGCAGCGCTCGAAGAGGGCCACCCCCTCGTCGCCCGCCCGAGGGTCGACGCCCCACAGGACGCGGAACCGGCCCGGGTGCCGGCGCAGGATGCCGGCGTGCAGCTCGGCCAGTTCCACGGGGGTCAGCTTGGCGTCGGCGACATGGGTGAAGTCCGGGACGATCAGCACCGACTCGGCGACACCTGCGGCGTCCATCTCCTTCACCAGCCGGTCGGCGTCGTGGTCCTGGTACTGGGCGTGGACGCGGTCGTGGATGCGGTCCCGCTTGACCGGCTGGCCCATCGCCGCGAGCCGGTGATAGGCGTTCTCCGCCTGCTCGTCGATGTACTCGGGCGGGATCGCGAGGTCGCTGCCCAGGTTGACGTGGGCGTCGATGATGCGGACCGGCTCCGGGCCGGACGTGGTGGTCATGCGGGTCACCCCTTGCTCTCGCGGCGGGCCGACAACTCGGCGAAGTACTCCTCGACGGCTGCCCGGCGCAGCTTCATGTTCTTGGTCTGGAAGCGGGGCTCGGAGTGCAGCGGGTGGTCGACGAAGACCAGGCTGCCCAGCCTGCGGTGCTGGTCGACGGTGGTGTTGACCTTCTCGATCGCGGCCCGTGCCGCCGCCTCGCCGTCCGCGGTGACCGGACCGGTGAGGCTCACCACCGCACCGAGTCGTCCGGAGTGGCCGGAGGAGACCACGACGAGTTCCGCGACCCCCTCGGTACCGGCGAACAGGGCCTCGATCTCCGCCGGGTTGACCTTGCGTCCGCTGCCGAGGGTGATCACGTCCTTGCGCCGGCCGCGCAGGGTGAGGAATCCGTCGCCGTCCAGCGTGCCGAAGTCGCCGGTGAGGATGGATCCGTCGGGCAGGAAGGTCGGTTCGGCCGCGGGGTCCACCTCGAAGTAGCCGAGGCTGAGCGGGGCCTCACGGGTGATGACGAGTTCGCCGTCCTCGGTGAAGGTGACGGCGCTCGGGTCGATCAGCCTGCCGACGGTACCGGCGCGCCGGGCCCCGGTGGTGTTCCAGGCGATCATCCCGCTCTCGGTCATGCCGTAGGCCTCCAGCAGACTCAGCCCCGCCGCCGCGTAGGCGTCCAGGGTCGAGGTCCGGATCGGGGCCATGCCGGTGATCATGAAGCGGATCCGCCCGCCGAGGAAGGCGTCCAGGGGCTGGCCCTTGCCCGCCTTGCGGTGCAGCTGGAGCGTGGAGTCGTAGAACACGGGGGGCGCGATCAGGAAGGTCGGCCGCTCGCTCTGCAGCGCGGCGAAGACCCGCTGGAACGGCGCGAGGGCCAGGTCGGCACCCGCCCACAGGCAGCAGTACACGGACAGCCGCTGCTGGTAGTTGGAGAGCGGCAGGAAGATCAGGTGGCGGTCTTCGCCGGTGACGCCGAAGGCCTCCAGGAAGCGGTTGATGACGTACTCGGTGCCGCTCCGGGAGATCCTGAGCCCCTTCAGGGATCCCGAGGTGCCCGAGGAGAACACCAGGCTGTGCAGGTTCGGCAGGTCCTGGGCGGGGGCGTCCAGGTGCAGCCGGCGCCCCGTGAGGCGGTCGCCGGGGGAGAGCAGCGGACCGCCGGCGGTGCCCTCGGTCCCGGCCTCCTCCGCGACCAGCGCGACCAGCCCGGCCTCGGCCAGGAACGCCTCGACGTCGCCGGGCACCGGGGTGCCGTCCGGCACCGCGTACAGGTGCGCCCCGAACTCCAGCGTCGCCAGGTCCCAGACCAGCCACTCCAGACTGTTGCGGGCGTTGATGCCGATCAGCTGGCCGGGGCGGACCCCGGCGGACCGCAGGTCCTCCACCCGCTCCCGCACCCTGTCGGCCAGCTCCGCGTGGCTGACCTCCCGGCGGGTACCGCCCACGGAGATGTCCACCACCACCGCGTCGTTGCCCGCGTAGTGGTCGAGCAGGCCCTGCAACCGCATCTCTTCGCTCACTGTCGCCTTCCTTTCGGTCCGCCTCACTCGGCGAGGTGCTTTCGGATCCCGTCGGCCAGCTCGTCGACCCTGGTCGCGACGAACCAGCTGATGCCCCCGGCGAGCAGGGCCTCGTATCCCCCGGTGCCCGCGTCCCACTCGACGCCGATGTCCACCCGGCAGGAGGTGTCGCCGACCGGTACCACCGCGAAGTCGCGGCGCAGCGACGCCCACATCCAGCAGTCCCCGGCGCTCAGGACCGGCCCGTCCGGGCCCGTCTCGTGCCGGTCCTCCCACACCACGAGGTCCTCGCCGAGGGTGCCGGCGAACTCCGGCTCCACCGGCGGGCAGTCCTCCTGCTCGGGACGGAGGCTGAACGGGTCGAGCAGCCTCGGCCGCCGGGCGAGCAGTTCGCGCACGGCACCCGCAGCGAACGGCAGCTCCACCGAGAGCTGCTGCGGGGACATCGCCGCCACGCCCGTGGGACCGCCGGCGTCCTGGTGGGCCTCGACCTCCGTGAGGACCCGCTCCAGCACGTCCAGGCCCCGGTCGAGTTCGGCCTCGTCGATCACCATCGGCGGCTGCACGCGCAGCACGCTGTTGTTGTACAGCGAGTACGTCGACGTGACCTGATGCCGGATCAGCAGCCGCAGCACCAGTCCGCCCAGCGCCTCGTCGTGGAACTCCAGGCCGTGCATCATGCCCAGGCCCCGGTGGGCCCGGACGAGCTTCGGGAAGCGGGCGGGGAGCTCCGTCAGCCGCAGCCGGAGCTGCTCCGCGCGGGCGTTCACCCGCGCCAGGAACTCCGGCTCCGAGGCCAGTTCCACCGCGGCGAGGCCGACCGAGCAGGACAGCGGGTTGCCGCCCAGGCTGGAGCCGAAGGTGGACGGCGTGCGCTTCAGCGAGGTCCACACCTCCGCGGTGCCCAGCACCGCGGAGATCGGCAGCAGGCCGCCGCCGAAGGCCTTGCCGATGCACACCAGGTCGGGGAGCACGCCGAACTGCTGGTGGGCGAAGAAGGTGCCGCAACGGCCGAAGGCCGTCTGCATCTCGTCCAGGATCAGCAGCGCGCCGCGCTCGGTGCACACGCGCCGCACCTCGCGCAGGTACTCGTCGGACGGGACGACGACACCGCCCTCGGCCTGCACCGGCTCCAGCAGGACCGCCGCGGTGTCCTCGTCCACCACCGCCTCGATCGCGGCGACGTCGCCGAACGGGACCTGCCGGAACTCGCTCATCAGCGGCCGGTAGACCGCCTCGTGCTCAGGCCGGCGGGAGGCGCTCAGCGTGGCGATCGTCTTGCCGTGGAAGCAGTCGACCGCGGTGACGAAGTTAGGCCTCCCGGTGGCCGCCCGGGCCAGCTTCAGGGCGTTGTCTATGCTCTCGCCGCCGCCGTTGGCCAGGTAGGAGTAGCGCAGATGCCCGTCGGTCAGCCGCGCCAGCCGCTCCGAGAGACGGATCTGCACCTCCTCGAAGAGGATCTTGGTGCTGTTGAGGTTGGCGGTGTCCAGGCGGTCCCGCAGGGCCTGCACCAGCCGCTCGTGCGAGTAGCCGAACGACTGGTTGCCGTACTGGTCGAACAGGGCCAGGAAAGGCCGCCCGGTCTCGTCGTGGACCTGGCACCCCTCCCCACGGCCCTGCACCCCGCAGCCCATGGTGAAGGCCATCTTGGCGTAGGTGGGGTGGTTGAACGCGGCTTTGGTCTCGGCCAGGGTCTGGCGTTGTGTACGCACGTCCGTCGCCTCCTCGTCAGTGGGAGCCGGAGGCCAGAGCCGGGCCGTCGGCCTGTTCCAGGTACGTCCGGCGCCGCTCGGCGTAGTCGCCGAAGAAGTACTCCAGCAACTGGCGTTCCTTGCCGTGGCTGCCGGGCACCCGGTCCGCGGCGCCGGCGAAGTCGAGGCCGCCGACCAGGCTGAGCGGCGCGCCCGCGAACCGTTCGTCGGGGTAGGGCTTGCAGAGCGCGACGAAGCCGAGGGACCGGTAGAAGCCGCGCAGTTCGCCGGTGTCGTCGACGAAGAAGTCGCCGACCAGGCGGGTGGCCCCGTGCCGGATGCCGTGCAGCAGCCCCTCGCGCATCAGGGCCATCCCGAGCATCTGGTGCCGCACGTCCGGCCGGGTCATCAGATGCCCCAGCTCCACCACCCGGTGCCCGTCCTTGAACTCGGTCAGATCCGCGACGTCCTGGCAGGGCAGCCCGAGTTCCGAGTCGCGTACGACCTTGATGCAGCCGACCGGTTCACCGTCCAGCCGGGCGAGGATGTAGTCGGCGTAGGCGTCGAACCGGTCGAAGGTCGCCGCCATGTCGCCCGCGTCGTCGAGCCGGCCCTGGTCCTGGACGTAGACCTGGTCGCGCAGCCGGATCACCGCCGCCTTGTCCGCGGCACTCGTCGCGAGCGTGTAGGAACTCTGCTCGGTCATCGCGCAGCCCTCCGTTCGCCGCGGATCAGCCGGCCGAAGAAGTCCCGGTAGGTGCGGTGGTAGAAGCGCGCCCTGGGGGCCACCTCCTGGTGCACCTCGGCCAGCTTGCGGAACGGCAGGGTGGGCAGCAGGTGGTGCTCGACGTGGAAGTTGTTGGTGTTGGTCAGCCACGCCATGAAGCGGTTGGAGGTGATGGTGCGGGTGTTCTCGAACACGTCCGGGGTGTCGGTGTCGCAGCGGAAGTGCTCGGGCAGTTCGATCAGCGCGTGCGCGGGCAGCCCGACCAGCGCCAGCGGCAGCAGCCACGCCCAGACCACGGCCCAGGAGTGGGTCAGCGCGGAGGCCGCGACCGACAGCACCAGCGTGCCGAGGATCACCCAGTGGTCGCGCCGGATCCGGCGCTGGGTCAACGGGCTCTCCTCGCCCAGGTTCCGGCCGGTCAGCACGCGGCCGGACGTCCGCAGGAACTGCTTGTAGTGGGCGACCATCGTCAGGCGGTACGTCCACAGCCCGGCCTTGCGCAGGACCGAGCCCTGCTCGCTGCCGTACTGGTCGCCGTAGTCGAAGAACTCCTGGTTCTCCGGGGTCCCGAGGTCGCGGTGGTGGCGCAGGTGCGACACCTGGTAGGCGGCGAACGACACGAGTGTCGGCAGGCCGAGGAGCACGCCGGCGACGACGTTGGGACGCCGGCCGCGGAAGGCGATGCTGTGCAGGGTCTCGTGCTGCAGCTCCAGCATGTGGGCGAACATCAGGCCGACGACGACCGTGCCGAGCGCGCGGGCCCACAGGGCCGTGGTCAGGGTGAGGAAGATGCCTCCGGCCAGCAGCACGGCGGCCAGGGCGAGCTTGGCCGCGAAGATCCGGCCGTCTGTATCCCGCCGCAGGGGTTTGTACTTGGCGAGTAACTCCGGTGTGTCCAGGAACTGTTCCGTGTTTTCGAGCATGCCTTCTCCCAAGGGGGCGACGGGATCGCCGGCCCCCCGTATCAGCGAATGCGGGCGCAGGTCAGGGGTTGGAGACCCGGCGGGCGAGGCCGGCCACGGTCGGATCGGCGAACAGCTCGCGCATGGTGGGCTTGACGCCGAACGCGACGCGCACCCGGCCGAGCAGGCGCGCGGCGGACAGCGAGTCGCCGCCGAGTTCGAAGAAGTTGGCGGTGGCGTCCTGCGTGGGCAGGCCCAGGATGTCGGCGAACAGATCGGCGATGCCCTGTTCGGCGGGGTTCAGCGGGGCACCGGAGGCTGTGGGCGCGGAAACGGCGGGCGCGGGCAGCGCGGCGCGGTCGACCTTTCCGCTGGGGGTGAGCGGCAGCGTGCCGACCACGGTGAGCAGCGGCACCAGATGGTCCGGCACCTGTTCGGCCAGGCGGGCGCGGAGTCCGGCCGGGTCGAGGGCTTCGCCGTCGGCCGCCACCACGTATCCGGCCAGCCGGTGCTCGCCGGGCCGGTCCTCCCGCACCATGGCGGCGGCACGGGCGACCCCCGGCAGCCGCAGCAGGAGCGTCTCCACCTCGCCGAGTTCGATCCGGAAGCCGCGCACCTTGACCTGGTCGTCGTTGCGGTTGAGGAAGACCAGACTGCCGTCCGGGGTCCAGCGCACCAGGTCACCGGTCCGGTACATCCGGCTGCCGGGCGGCCCGAAGGGGTCCGGTACGAAACGGGCGGCGGTGAGCTCGGGACGGCCCAGGTAGCCGAGGGCGAGACCGACGCCCGCGATGTACAGCTCCCCGGGCACACCGACCGGCGCCGGCCGCAGTCCCGCGTCCAGCACATAGGTCCGGAAGCCCGGGACCGGCCTGCCGATCGGTACCGCCGCCGCGTCCGCCGCGGTGAGTGCGTCGCTGACGGTCGAGTAGACGCTCGCCTCGGTCGGTCCGTAGGCGTCGATCAGTGTCCGGTCGCCCGTCCAGTCCTGCACCACCTGGGGTGTGCAGGCCTCACCGGCGACGACGAACGTCACGGACGCGGGGATCTGCGCGGGGTCGAGGACCTGGAGCACCGAAGGCGGCAGCATGACGTGGCTGACCGACTTCTCCGCGATCAGCCGCTCCAGTTCGGGTCCTGGCTGCAGCTGCGGTTTGCCGGCCACCACCAGCGTCCCGCCCGTCAACAGGGTCATCCACACGTCCGCGACCGACATGTCGAAGCTCGGGGACACGAACTGCAGCAGCCTGCTGCGTCCGTCGAGGCCGAAGCAGTCGGTGGCCAGGTTGCGCAGATTGGCGGCGCCGCGCTGCGGGACGACCACGCCCTTGGGCGAACCCGTCGAGCCCGACGTGTAGATGACGTAGGCGGGATGCTCGGCGGTGAGCGGCCGGGTACGGTCCTGCTGGCCCAGGGGAGCGTCGGACAGCCGCTCGATCCTGCCCCGCACGCTCGGG
This sequence comes from Streptomyces sp. NPDC048278, assembly GCF_040652195.1. NCBI lineage: Bacteria > Bacillati > Actinomycetota > Actinomycetes > Kitasatosporales > Streptomycetaceae > Streptomyces > Streptomyces sp. NPDC048278. The sequence goes on along the minus strand of NZ_JBEZLP010000001.1, from coordinate 626,787 downwards.
TCGTCCAGGTCCGTTCGGATCGCGTCGACGGCTCCCATCGGCCCGGCCGTGGTCTCGTCGACCAGCAGCAGTGCCGGACGGGCGTCGGCGGCCATGTAGGCCAGCCGGGGGGCCGGGTAGCCCGGGTCGAGCGGGAGGTAGGCGGCGCCCGCCTTGAGGACCGCCGTCATGGCCGCCACCAGCCGGGCCGAGCGGGGCAGCGCGAGCGCCACCACATCGCCGGGTCCCACCCCGCGGGCCGCCAGCAGCCGGGCGATCCGGTTGGTCCAGGCGTCCAGTTCGGCGTAGGTCACGGACGTGGCGCCGTCCTCGATCGCGACGGCGTCGGGCGTCGTGGCGGCCTGCCGGTGGAAGAGGTCGGGGACCAGCCCGTCCGGGCCGCCGGCCCCGGCCGCGGTGCCCCAGTCGAGCAGCAGGGCCCGTTCCTTGGCCCCGACCAGGTCGGGCCGGGACACCGCGGTGTCCGGGTCGGTCTCCAGGACCTGGTCCAGGAAGCCGAGCAGGCGCCTGAGGTGGTCCTGCGCCTCCGGTTCGGTGTAGAGCCGCGGGTTGGCGTCGACGATCAGCTCGACCTCGTCGGCGGACGACTGCCGGAAGGTGAAGCTGACGTCGTCCACGCCCACGCCCTGCGCGCTGCGCCGCACCGCCGGGCAGGGCCCGAACCAGAGGTCCGCCTCGAAGCCCAGCACGTTGACGATCGGCCCGGAGACCTGCCGGCCCTGCCCGACGAGGCCGAGGTCGCGCAGCAGGTCCTCCGCGCGGTACCGGCCGTGCAGCATGGTCTGGCGGACCTCCGAGCGCACCCGGCGGGCCAGCTCCGTCCAGGTGTCGGCGGGATCGCAGGTCACGCGCAGCGGAAGGATGTTGGCGGTCATGCCGGGCACGTTCCGGCCGGCCTTGCTGGTGCGGCCGGATATCGGCATGCCGAGGGTGACGTCGGTGTGGCCGGTGAGCCGCGCCACGTACACCGTCGTCGCGGTGATGGCCAGTTCGGGCCAGGCCACGCCGAGGCGTTCGGCGGTGGCGAGGAGTCCCTCCACCCGGGCCGGGCCCAGGTCGGTCTTGACGCGCTGTGTTCCGCGCGGGCCGGGCGCGGGCCGCGGGGAGAGCGTCGGCGGCTCCGGCGCCCCGGCGAGCCGGGCGAGCCAGAAGTCGCGGTCGCGGTCGCGGCGCGCGGAGGCACGATAGGCGCGGTCCTCCTCCTGGAGCACCCCCATCGGGGCGAGCGCCACGGGCGAGGTGCGGGGCGTGCCGTCGGCCAGCTCGGTGTAGATGTCGGCCAGCCGGCGCCCGACCAGGTCCAGGCTCCAGCCGTCCAGGACGATGTGGTGGCCGCGGCGGTAGTAGAGCAGATGGTCCTCGGCGAGGACGAACAGCGCGGCGAAGAACAGCGGGCCGGCCACCAGGTCGGTACGCCGCGCCATGTCCTCCTCCATCCAGGCGAGCGCGGCGGCTCGGGCGTCGGGACGCCCCTGTAGATCGACTCGTGTCAACGGCCAGCGTGGCTCGTCGCCGAGGAGTTGCACGGGGCCGTCGTCGCCTTCGGCGAACGTCACCCGGCAGGCCTCGACCTCCGCGCTCAACCGGTCGTGGGCGAGCGTCAGCGTCTCCGCGCTGACGGGGCCCTTGATCTCGAGGTAGTCACCGACGTTGAAGGTGGATCCGTTCGGGTCGGCTGCTTCTCCGGCGAACCAGACCCCGAGTTGTGCTGCGGTGAGGGGTCGGCTCAGTGCCTCGCCGGACTGGCGAATCACAGTGTGCCTCCAAGGAATTCCGGGCATGCCGACGACGCCCTGGGACCGCGACTATGGGACCTGTGGGCATCGTGAAGGTCAGAAGGAATGAGGCCGAGAATCCCTCAGTGAGCGACGTTGCTCAGGGGCGGCCAGATCAAATCACCCGGGGCAGTGGGCCACGTCGGGTTTTCCTCGAAGTTTTCGGCTCTTTTTCCGGTGAATGCCATACGAATTCCGTCCCCCGTTCGCACCATCAGCCCATTCCACCGGGCTGCGACTCCATAACGGCGAGCCTGGCCATCGGGCACCATCTTTCCTGTTCCCCTCCCCAAGCTGCAACGATCATCGGCGGCCTGAACCCGCCATGACTGGAACAGGACAGGGGGCATCGGTGTGAAAGCCGTGGGTCTCGGCGGACGGGCCGGGAGTCCGCGGGCCCGGAGCCGGGTGCGGGTGCCGGTTCGGCAGGGTGCCGAGGACGAGGTGCTGAGCGCGAGGTCGTGCGTGCGGGGGACCCCCTTGACCGTGTGGCGAAGGCGGTCCCCGTGCTGCCACCGGGCGGGCGGCCGTGGCCACCGGACGGATGTCGGCGTCGCTGACGACCCGCACCCGCCCCGCTGCGGTAGGTGCGAGTGGACGTGGCGGTACCGCGGTCACGCTCCGGTACCGGCGTGCCGTCCACGGTCCGCGGCCGGTCCCCTCCGCCCGCGGGGGCGGTGTGCCGGCTCCGGCGGGAGGAGCCGGCCCAACGACGTGGTGGACAACACCCTGATCGTACAAGGGAGTTGCCAGCCGATGTACTTCCGGAACCGGCCTTGCCGGCCATACCCGGCCCGCCGGGTGCCGGACCCGCGTGACCTGCACCGGCACTCGGCCACCGGAACCTTGGACCGGTCCCTTCGCCTTCGCCCACCGGTACCGGTCCGTCACCGGCTGTATCGTGTGCGCCACCGCGCTCTTGCCGCAGGCATGAACCGGGCATTGCGCGAGCAAAAATCACTCCTGCCCGAACCTGCCGCGAAAGGCCCCGTCCTGTGGCTGTCGGCCCTCCAGGAGACGGTCGGCTTCTACAACGCCAACTTCGCGCTCCGTCCGGAAAACGCACCCACGGGCGTGGAGATCGCCGCCGAATCCGACGGACGGGTGATCGCGCTGCGCTCGGAGAATTTCAGCACCTTCCCGTTCCACGTCGAGTCGGTGCTGACCAGTAATTGTCTGACGATCCTGCGCGAGGCGCTGACGCACCTCCAGGCCTGAAACCACGTGCGCCGTGCTGTTTCTTGAACCAAATTCGTTCACCCCGTGGTTCCCACGACTGGCCGGGCTCCCTCGCGTGCGCGCCGCTCGGGTACGCGGCCGTCGGCGGCGCGGTCGACGGCTTCGGCATCCGCGACACGCTGCTCGCGATCACCGTCGTGCACGTGGTGATCCACCGCACGCGCGCGTGGCACGCCGTACGCTCGTGCCCACCATGACGACGGTATGCGTACCCGCGGGCTGGCCCGCGACCGAGGAACAGGCCCTGGCCGTACAGGACGAACTGCGCGGGCGGGTGGTCCTCGACGAGCCGGGCCCGGCGCCCGGCACCGGCCGGGTCACCGGCGTCGACGTGGCCTACGACGACGAGCGCGACCTGGTCGCCGCGGCGGCCGTCGTCCTGGACGCGGCGACCCTGGAGGTGGTCGCGGAGGCGACCGCCGTCGGCCGGGTCTCCTTCCCGTACGTGCCGGGACTGCTCGCCTTCCGCGAGATCCCGACCGTACGGGCCGCCCTGGACGCCCTGCCCTGCCCGCCGGGCCTGGTCGTCTGCGACGGCTACGGCCTCGCCCACCCGCGCCGCTTCGGCCTCGCCAGCCACCTGGGCGTCCTCACCGGCCTGCCCACCGTCGGCGTCGCCAAGAACCCCTTCACCTTCGCCCACGACGACCCGGAGGCCCCGCGCGGCAGCCACGCGCCGCTTCTCGCCGGTGCCGAGGAGGTCGGCCGGGCCCTGCGCACCCGCACCGCCGTCAAGCCGGTGTTCGTCTCCGTCGGCCACCGGGTGAGCCTCGACAACGCCTGCGCCCACACACTCGCGCTCACCCCCAGGTACCGCCTGCCCGAGACCACCCGCCGCGCGGACGCCCTGTGCCGCAGGGCGCTGCGCGAAGCCCAGGCCTGAACAGCTCTCGAGCAGCTTGGACTCGAGCAGCCCAGACTTGGGCAGCCCGGACTTGGGCAGCCCGGACTTGAGCAGCTCAGAACTGAGTAGCGATTCTGAGTACGAGTACGGATGCCGCTGTTACAGTCCGGCGGCAGGCTGGCCGCATGACCACACACCGTGCCTCCGAGTCCGTCGTCGCCCCCGCCCAGCCCGTCGCGCGCACCGTGACGGCCGCGCTGGTCCTCTCCGTGGTGGCAGGGTCGGGCTGGGTGGCCGGGATGCTCTACACCGTGATCCAGTGGCAGTCCTAGGCGTTCAGCGGGTCGCCGCCACCCGGAAGGTGATCCCGGCCGCCCGCAGCCGCTCGGTCAGCGCGTCGCCCATCGCCTGCGCGGTGGTGACCTGGCCGGCCGTCGGCGGCAGGTCGTCGAGGGCGAGGGAGAGGGCGGCCTCGGCGAACATCTTCGCCGTCTCGCCGTAGCCGGGATCCCCGCCCGAGACCTCCGTGAAGACCCGCCGTCCGCCGCCCTCGCCGACGAAGCGGACGGTGAACCAGCTGCGGGCCCGCTTCTCCGCGTCCGGCCCGTCCCCGGGCCTGAGCCGGTCCGACAGCCAGCGCCGGGCGGGCGGCAGCTGGGCCGCCGCGGCGACCGCGCCGACGGCCGCGACCCCGCCGAGCGCCATCGGCAGGTGCCGGACGGCCGCGTAGTGCCGGTAGCGGAAGTCGGGGCCGTAGCGGTCCAGGGCCTTCGCGGAACGCCGCACGATCTGGGGGTCGATGGTGGGCAGCGGCAGCGCCCAGGCCCCGACCTCGGACGCGAACCGCGGGGCACCCGCCGGCGCGCTGGTGCGGCGGCTCAGCAGGCGGGGTTCGTACCGGGCGCGGTCCCGCGCGGCGGCGAGCATCTGCCGGGGGCGCGCGAACTGGTCCAGTGCCGAGGCGAAGGTGCCGCCGGAGAAGGTCGCGTCCGCGGTCACGAACCCGTCCACGGTCAGCGGCACGCCCTCCGGCAGCCGGCGGACCGTGAAGTACGCGCCCAGGTCGTGCGGGACCGAGTCGAAACCGCACGCGTGCACCAGGCGGGCGCCCGTCTCCCGCGCGCGTGCGTCGTGCCGGACGTACGTCAGGTCCACGAACTCCGGCTCGCCGCACAGGTCCAGGTAGTCGGCGCCGGTGTCCGCGCAGGCCGCGACCAGGTCCTCGCCGTAGCGGCCGTAGGGGCCGACCGTCGTGGCCACCACGCGCGCGTGCCCGGCGAGGGCGCGGACCGTGTCCGGTTCCGCGACGTCGGCGCGCAGCACCCCGACCGCCGCCCCGCCCGGCAGCCTGTCGCGCAGGGCCCGCAGCTTGCGCTCGTCCCGGGCGGCGATCGCCCAGCGCAGGCCCTCGGGGGCGTGTGCGGCGAGGTACTCGGCGGTGAGTTCGCCGACGAAGCCGGTGGCCCCGAAGAGCACGAGGTCGTAGGAACGGTCCGTCGTCTTCAGCCTGCTCATGACACCTCTCGGTCGTGCAACCCGTGCCGTTGTCGGTGGCTGAGGCTAGCGTGAGGAGTGCGGACGCACCCCTACCGGGTATCTTGACTAAGCGCTTGCTCGCCACTTGCCCGCTGGCTCTTGTGCCCAGTGGAACGTGTTCTTAGCATCGTCGGTGTTACATCAGTTGTGTCACATGACTGGGGGCGGCATGACCACGGCAGGGACGCCAGGACACGGCCCGCTCTCCGGCGTGCGCGTGGTCGAGCTGGCCGGGATCGGCCCCGGCCCGTTCGCCGCCATGCTCCTCGCCGACCTGGGCGCGGACGTGGTCCGCGTCGACCGGCCCGGCGGTCAGGGGCTCGCGATCGACCCGGCCCACGACGTCACCAACCGCAACAAGCGCTCGGTGCTCGTCGACCTGAAGTCCCCGGACGGCCCCGCCCGCGTCCTCGACCTGGCCGCCCGCGCCGACATCCTCGTCGAGGGCTACCGACCCGGCGTCGCCGAGCGGCTCGGCGTCGGCCCCGCGCAGTGCCACGCCCGCAACCCCCGTCTGGTCTACGGCCGGATGACCGGCTGGGGCCAGGAGGGGCCCCTCGCGCACCGCGCCGGCCACGACATCGCCTACATCGCCCTCACCGGCACCCTCGGCATGATCGGCCGCCCCGACGAGCCCCCGGCCGTCCCCGCCAACCTGCTCGGCGACTACGCGGGCGGCTCCCTCTACCTGGTCGTCGGCGTCCTGGCGGCCCTCCACCACGCGCGCGCGACCGGCACCGGCCAGGTCGTGGACGCCGCCATCGTGGACGGCACCGCGCACCTCGCCGCGATGATCCACGGCATGGTGGCCGCGGGCGGCTGGCAGGACCGGCGCGGGGCCAACCTGCTGGACGGCGGCTGCCCGTACTACGGCACCTACGAGACCGCCGACGGCGGCCACATGGCGGTCGGCGCCCTGGAGCCCCAGTTCTACGCGGAGTTCCTCCGGCTGCTCGGCGGCGTGGACGACCTGGCCGGCGCCCGCAAGGACTGGACCCGCTGGGGCGAGCTGCGCGAACGCGTCGCCGCCCGCTTCAAGGCCCGCACCCGGGCCGAGTGGACCGCGGTCTTCGAGGGCTCCGACGCCTGCGTGGCCCCCGTCCTCTCCCTCCGCGAGGCCCCGCACCACCCCCACCTGGCCGCTCGCGCCACCTTCACCGACCACGGCGGCATCACCCAGCCGGCCCCCGCCCCGCGCTTCTCCGCGACCCCCACGACCGTGCGCACCCCGCCCGCCAGGCCCGGCGCCGACACCGCCACGGTGGCCGGTGACTGGGACGTACCCGCACTCCTCGGCGAACACGACAAGCACGATGGGCACGACGACCGCGACGACCGCGACGACCGCGACGATCACGACAAGGACGGCACCTGATGGAGCTTTCGACCTTCCTCGACTACGCGGGCGACCCGCGCGCGGCGGCGGACCGGGCCGCCGCGCTGGAGTCGGCGGGCCTCGACACGGTCTGGGTCGCGGAGGCCTACGGCTTCGACTCGCCCACGCTCATGGGCTACCTGGCCGCCCGCACCGAACGGATGAAGATCGGCTCCGCGATCCTCAACGTCTACTCCCGCACCCCCGCCCTGATCGCCCAGACGGCCGCCGGCCTCGACGCGGTCTCCGGCGGGCGCGCGATCATCGGGCTCGGCGCCTCCGGTCCGCAGGTCGTCGAGGGCTGGCACGGGAAGGCGTACGACAAGCCCCTCGGCCGTACCCGCGAGACGATCGAGCTGACCCGGCGGATCCTGCGCCGCGAGGTCATCGACCACCACGGCATCACCGACATGCCCCGCCCCGGCGGTCTCGGCAAGCCCCTGAAGATCCTCACCAAGCCCGTCCGCCCCGACGTCCCGCTCTACGTGGCCTCGCTGGGCCCCGCCAACGTCCGGATGACCGCCGAGATCGCCGACGGCTGGCTGCCCACCCTGTTCATCCCCGAGAAGGCCCACCAGGTCTGGGGCACCCCCCTGGCGGAGGGCGCCGCCCGCCGCGACCCGGCCCTCGGACCGCTGCAGATCGTCGCCGGCGGGCTGCTCGCCATCGGCGAGGACGCGGTCGCCGTCCGCGACCAGGTCCGCCCCAGGATCGCCCTGTACGTCGGCGGCATGGGCGCACCCGGCAAGAACTTCTACAACGACCTCGCCGTCGCCTACGGCTACGAGAAAGAGGCCCGGCTCATCCAGGAGCTGTACCTCGCCGGCCGCAAGAAGGAGGCCGAGGCGGCCGTGCCCGACGAGTTCTGCGAGCTCATATCCCTGTGCGGCCCGGAGGGGTACGTCCGCGACCGCATCGCCGCCTACCGCGAGGCGGGCGTGACCGTGCTGGACGTCACCCCGGTCGGCCCGGACCCGGCCCGTCTGATCGAGACCGTCAAGAACTGGCTCTGAGCCCCCGCTGCCCCCACCGCGCACCAACCCTCGTTGAAAGGCTTGTCAGTGAGCACCGAAGCGTACGTGTACGACGCGATCCGCACCCCGCGCGGTCGCGGCAAGGCGAACGGCGCCCTGCACGGCACGAAGCCCATCGACCTGGTCGTCGGACTCATCCACGAGATCCGCGACCGCTTCCCGGACCTCGACCCGGCCGCCGTCGACGACGTCGTGCTCGGCGTCGTCGGCCCGGTCGGCGACCAGGGCTCCGACATCGCGCGGATCGCCGCGCTCGCCGCCGGACTGCCCGACACGGTGGCCGGCGTCCAGGAGAACCGCTTCTGTGCGTCCGGTCTGGAAGCGGTCAACATGGCCGCCGCCAAGGTCCGCTCGGGCTTCGAGGACCTCGTCCTCGCCGGCGGCGTCGAGTCGATGTCCCGGGTGCCGATGGCCTCGGACGGCGGCGCCTGGTTCAACGACCCGATGACCAACCTGGCCGTCAACTTCGTGCCGCAGGGCATCGGCGCCGACCTGATCGCCACCATCGAGGGCTTCTCCCGCCGGGACGTCGACGAGTACGCGGCGCTCTCCCAGGAGCGCGCCGCGACGGCCGTCAAGGAGGGCCGCTTCGAGCGCTCCGTGGTCCCCGTGAAGGACCGCGCGGGCCTCACCGTCCTCGACCACGACGAGCACCTGCGCCCGGGCACCACCGCCGACTCCCTCGCCAAGCTGAAGCCCTCCTTCGCCGACATCGGCGAACTGGGCGGCTTCGACGCGGTCGCCCTGCAGAAGTACCACTGGGTGGAGAAGATCGACCACGTCCACCACGCGGGCAACTCCTCCGGCATCGTGGACGGCGCCTCCCTGGTCGCCATCGGCACCAAGGAGATCGGCGAGCGCTACGGCCTCACCCCGCGCGCCCGGATCGTCTCGGCCGCCGTCTCCGGCTCCGAGCCGACCATCATGCTCACCGGCCCCGCCCCCGCCACCCGCAAGGCCCTCGCCAAGGCCGGCCTCACCATCGACGACATCGACCTCGTCGAGATCAACGAGGCGTTCGCGGCGGTCGTCCTGCGCTTCGTGAAGGACATGGGCCTGTCCCTGGACAAGGTCAACGTCAACGGCGGCGCCATCGCCCTCGGCCACCCGCTCGGCGCGACCGGCGCGATGATCCTCGGCTCGCTCGTCGACGAACTGGAGCGCCAGGACAAGCGCTACGGCCTCGCCACCCTGTGCGTCGGCGGCGGCATGGGCATCGCGACCGTCGTCGAGCGCGTCTGACATCCCCGCGGAACCAAGAGACCTCACGGAGACACGAGCCATGACCGAGAGCACCACCATCCGCTGGGAACAGGACGACACCGGCGTCGTCACCCTCGTCCTCGACGACCCGAACCAGTCCGCGAACACCATGAACGCGGCCTTCGTCGAGTCGATCGCCGCGATCGCCGACCGCCTGGAGGCCGAGAAGGACTCGGTCCGCGGGATCATCTTCACCTCCGCCAAGAAGACCTTCTTCGCCGGCGGCGACCTGCGCGACCTCATCCGGGTCACCCCCGAGACCGCCCAGGACCTCTTCGACGGCGGCCTCGCGATCAAGCGCAACCTGCGCCGCATCGAGACCCTCGGCAAGCCGGTCGTCGCCGCCATCAACGGCGCGGCCCTCGGCGGCGGCTTCGAACTGGCCCTCGCCTGCCACCACCGGGTCGCCCTCGACACCCCCGGCACCAAGATCGGCTGCCCCGAGGTCACCCTCGGCCTGCTCCCGGGCGGCGGCGGGGTCGTCCGCACGGTCCGCCTCCTCGGCATCGCCGACGCCCTGCTGAAGGTCCTCCTCCAGGGCACCCAGTACAACGCCACGCGCGCGCAGCAGAACGGCCTGATCCACGAGGTGGCCGCGACCCCGGACGAACTGCTGGCCAAGGCCCGCGCGTTCATCGACGCCAACCCCGAGTCCCAGCAGCCCTGGGACAAGCCCGGCTACCGGATCCCCGGCGGCACGCCCGCCAACCCCAAGTTCGCCGCCAACCTGCCCGCGTTCCCGGCGTCCCTGCGCAAGCAGACCAACAACGCCCCCTACCCGGCGCCGCGCCGCATCCTCGCCGCCGCCGTCGAGGGCAGCCAGGTCGACTTCGAGACCGCCCAGGTCATCGAGGCCCGCTACTTCGTGGAGCTGGCCGCCGGGCAGACCTCGAAGAACATGATCCAGGCGTTCTTCTTCGACCTCCAGGCCGTCAACTCCGGCGCCAACCGCCCCCAGGGCGTCGAGCCGCGCAAGGTCACCAGGGTCGCCGTCCTCGGCGCGGGCATGATGGGCGCGGGCATCGCCTACTCGTGCGCCCGCGCGGGCATCGACGTCGTCCTCAAGGACGTCTCAGCCGAGGCCGCCCGCAAGGGCAAGGCCTACTCCGAGAAGCTCTGCGCCAAGGCCGTCGCCAGGGGCCGCACCAGCCAGGAGAAGGCCGACGCGCTGCTCGCCCGGATCACGCCCACCGCGGACCCGCAGGACCTGGCCGGCTGCGACGCCGTGATCGAGGCCGTCTTCGAGGACACCGCCCTCAAGCACAAGGTGTTCCAGGAGATCGAGTCCGTCGTCGCCCCCGACGCGCTGCTCTGTTCCAACACCTCCACGCTCCCCATCACCGCCCTCGCCGAAGGCGTCGAGCGCCAGAGCGACTTCATCGGCCTGCACTTCTTCTCGCCCGTCGACAAGATGCCGCTCGTCGAGATCATCAAGGGCGAGCGCACCGGCGACGAGGCCCTCGCCCGCGCCTTCGACCTGGTCCGGCAGATCAACAAGACGCCGATCGTCGTCAACGACTCGCGCGGCTTCTTCACCTCCCGCGTCATCGGCCACTTCATCAACGAGGGCGTCGCCATGGTCGGCGAGGGCGTCGAGCCCGCCTCGGTCGAACAGGCGGCGGCCCAGGCCGGCTACCCGGCCAAGGTGCTCTCCCTGATGGACGAGCTGACCCTCACCCTGCCGCAGAAGATCCGCCGCGAGTCCCGGCTGGCCGTCGAGGAGGCCGGCGGCACCTGGACCGCGCACCCCGCGGAGGCGGTCATCGACCGCATGGTCGACGAGTTCGGCCGCCCCGGCCGCAGCGGGGGAGCGGGCTTCTACGACTACGCCGAGGACGGCAGCCGCGCCGCCCTGTGGCCCGGCCTGCGCGAGCATTTCGGGGGTTCCGGGGGTCGCCCCCCGGGCAGGCACAGCACCCAGGCCGGCCACGAGATCCCGTTCCGGGACATGCAGGAGCGGATGCTCTTCTCCGAGGCCCTCGACACCGTCCGCCTCGTCGAGGAGGGCGTTCTCACCTCGGTCGCCGACGCCAACATCGGCTCGCTCTTCGGCATCGGCTTCCCCGGCTGGACCGGGGGTGTGCTCCAGTACATCAACGGCTACGAAGGCGGCCTGCCCGGCTTCGTGGCACGCGCGCGTGAGCTGGCGCAGGCCTACGGCGAGCGGTTCACCCCGCCCGCGCTGCTGGTCGAGAAGGCGGAGAAGGGGGAGACCTTCACCGACGGGCGCTGAGTCGCGCGGGTCGCCGAGTCGCGCGTATCGCTGAGTCGTGTGTGTCGCCGAGCCGTGTGTGTCGCTGAGCGACACGCCGCGCTTGCTCCCGGAGGATGCGGAACCGGACGCTGACCGAGCCGGTCACCGGTACCGCCGCCTCCCCTAGGAGCCCCCATGGGATACCGTCCCGCCCTCGCCCTGCTGGAGATCCTGCGCGGCGAGGGCGTGGACCGGGTCTTCGGCAACCCGGGGACGACCGAACTGCCGTTCCTGGCCGCCCTGTCCGAGGCCGCCGACGCCCCCGAGTACGTCCCCGGCGTCCACGAGGGCGCCGTCGTCTCGATGGCCGACGGCTACGCGCGCGGCACGGGCCGCCCCGCCTTCGTCAGCCTGCACATCGCCGCGGGCCTCGCCAACGGCCTGCTGGGCCTCCTCAACGCCCGCCGCTCCCGCACCCCGCTGGTGGTCACCGCGGGCCAGCAGGACCGCCGCCACCTCCAGCAGGACCCCATGCTCTCCGGCGACCTGGTCGGTCTCGCCCGCCCCGCGGTGAAGGCGGCGTACGACATCCAGCACGCCCGCGACCTCCCGCTGGCCCTGCGCCGCGCCTTCGCCCTCGCCGTACGCCCGCCCGCCGGGCCGGTGTTCCTGTCCGTCCCGATGGACCTGATGGCCGAGGAGACGGAGGTCGAGGTCCCGCCCCGGACGACCGTGCCCCGCCTCGGCCCGGCCACCGATCTGGACCGAGCGGCGGCGCTGCTGGCCGCCGCGGACCGGCCCGCCGTCGTGGCCGGGGACGGCGTCGGCCGCGAGCACGCGCTCGCCGACCTGGTCCTGGTGGCGGAGGCCTGCGGCGCGCCGGTCCACCACCAGCCGATGGCCGACTGCCTGAACTTCCCGACCACCCACCCCCTGTACGCCGGGATGCTGCCGCCCCGCCACGACGTGATCCGCGAGACCCTCGCCCGCTACGACACCGTCCTCATCGCCGGCGCCCACGCCTTCACGCCCCACCACTACAGCCCCGGCCCCGCCCTGCCCCCGGGTCTGAGGGTCGTCCAGGTCGACTCCGACCCCGACGAGATCGGCCGCAACTTCCCGGTCGACGCCGGACTGGTCGGCGCCCTGGCCCCCTCCCTGCACCGCCTCGCCGACCTGCTCCGCGACCGGGTGCCCGGGGCGGCGGCCCGCGCCGAGGAGGCGGGGGACCGGCACACCGCCGAGCGGGCGGACACCGAGGCCGCCGCCCGCGCCGCCTACTCCCCGGCCCCCCTGGCCCCCTGGGCCGCGGCGCACGCCGTCGCCGCCGGACTGCCGCCGGACGCCGTGGTGGTGGAGGAGGCCATCACCGTCGGACTGCTGCTGCGCCGCCTGGTCCGCCTCGACCGCCCCGGCAGCTACACCCACGCCGTCGGGGGCGGCCTCGGCTGGGGCATCGGCGCCGCCGTCGGTCGCGCCCTCGCCGAACCCGGCCGCCCCGTGGTGGCGGTCCTCGGCGACGGCTGCGCGCTCTTCGGCCTCCAGGGGCTGTGGAGCGCCGCCCGCGAGTCGGTACCCGTGCTCTTCGTGGTCATGGGCAACGGGGCCTACCGCACCCTCCAGGACACCTACGCGGCGATGGGCGGCAAGGGCACCTGCCCGGGGACGGAACTGGGCCGCCTCGACTTCACCACGGCGGCGGAGTTCTTCGGGGTCGCGGCGGTACGGGCCGAGAGCGCCGACCACCTCCGGGAACTGGTCACCGGCGCGGGCGAGTTGCGCGCGCCGCTCCTGGTGGACGTCCCCCTGCGCTCGTGAACTCGCCCTGCCGCACACCTTGTAGTCCCGCCCCCACGACGACCACCATCGCTGCATGACGGACCGCCAGCTTCCGAAGTCCGTGCTCGCCCGCGGTGCCCTCCTGCTCCGTGCCTGCGGTGACGCGGAGAGCGCGCTCTCGCTCGCCGAACTCGCCCAGCGCAGCGGCCTGCCCAAGCCCACCGTGCACCGGCTGCTCGGTGAACTGGTGCGGCTGGGGCTGGTGGAGCGGACCGCCGAGGGGAGCTACCGGCTCGCGCTCGCCCTGTTCGTGCTGGGGCAGTCGGCGCCCACCGTACGGGAGCTGCGGGACGCGGCGCTGCCGTATCTCGGGGACCTGCACGAGGCGACCCGGGAGAACGTGCACCTGGCCGTGCCCGACGGCGCCGACACCCTCTTCCTGGAGAAGGTCACCGGCCGGCGCGCCACCCCGATCGTCTCCCGCAGCGGCGGCCGGCTCCCCGCCCACTGCACCGCCACCGGCAAGGTCTTCCTCGCCCAGGACCCCTGCCCGCCGCATCGCACCCTGCCCCGGCTGACCCCGCGCACCCTGGTGCTGCCCGGCCAGCTCGCCCGCGACCTCGCCCTCACCCGGGCCCGCGGCTACGGCGTCAACCTGGAGGAGGCCGAGGTGGGGATCTCGGCGGTCGCGGCACCGGTGTACGCGCTGGGCCGCGGCTCCCGCCCGGTCGCCGCGCTCTCCGTGACCGGCGGGACCCGGCGCCTCGACGTGGACCGGGTGGGCGCCTCGGTCTGCGCGGCGGCGCGGGCCCTCACCCGCAGGCTGTCAGCCTGAGCCCTGCTGCATCGCCACCGCCAGCGCCCGCTCCGTGAGCCCCGCCCCGGACAACTCCGCGCGGATCCGGCCGCGCACGAACACCAGCACCCGGTCGCACACCTCCGTCAGCTCCGCGAGATCGGTCGAGGCGACCAGCACGGCCGCGCCGCCGACCGCCAGCTCGCCGACGATCCGGTGCATCTCGGCCCGCACCCCGATGTCGACGCCCCGTGTCGGATCGTCCAGGACGACGATCCTCGGGTCGGTGGCCAGCCACTTGGCGAAGACGACCTTCTGCTGGTTGCCGCCGGACAGCCGCGCCACCACGTCGTACGGCCCGCCGCGCAGCCGCAGCCGCCCGGTCAGGTCGGCCGTGCGGCGCACGAGTTCGCCGCGCGCGGGCAGCACCCCGCCCCGGCCGAGCGCGAGCCAGCTCACCGACGTCGTGTTCTCCCACACCGTCCGGTCCGTCATCAGCCCGTACCGCTTGCGGTCGCTGGGCACGAACGCGACCCCGGCCCGGACCGCCGCCCGCAGCGAGCGCGGCAGCCCCCGGCCGCCGACGTCGACCCGGCCCGCCGACACCGCCGTACGGCCGCACACCACCGCCAACGCGTCCAGATGGCCCGCCCCTTGCAGCCCCGCGACCCCCACCACCTCGCCCGCCCGGACGGCGAACGTCACGTCCGCGAGCCGGCCGGGGACGCTCACCGCCGACAGCACCACCGGCGGCGGCCCCTGGTCCACCACGCGGGCCCGGCGCACCGGTCGCCCGGGGGCCCCGTCGCCCAGCATCGACGCCACCAGCTCGGGCACGCCCACCTCCGTCCGCCGGACGCCGGACAGCGCCACCCGGCCGTCCCGCAGCACCGTCACCCGCTGCGCGAAGCGCATCACCTCGTCCAGGAAGTGCGTGACGTAGAGGACCGCGATGCCCCGGGCGGTGAGCGCGCGCAGCACGCCTTCCAGGCGGTCCACCGCCTCCTTGGGCAGCGCGGACGTCGGCTCGTCCAGGACCAGCAGGCGCGGGGCGCGCAGCAGGGCCCGGGCGATCTCCGTCAACTGCTGGTCGGCGAGCGGTAGTTCCGCGAGCCGGGTGCCCGGGTCGACGTGCAGGCCCAGTTCGGCGAGGACCGGCCCGGCCGCGCGGTCCGCCGCGGCCCGGTCGACGAGTCCGAACCGGCGCGGTCCGCCGTCCGGGAAGAGGTTCTCCCGCACGGTCAGGTCGGGGAACAGGCTCAACTCCTGGGAGACGACGGCGATCCGGGTGTCGTCCGCCGCCCGTACCGTGCCCGCGTCCGCCGCCAGCGTCCCCGACAGGATCCGCACCAGCGTCGACTTGCCCGCGCCGTTCTCGCCGACCAGGGCGTGCACCTCGCCGCCGCGCAGCGCGACGGACGCGCCGTCCAACGCCCGTACCCCGCCGTAGGACTTGACCACGTCCTCGGCCACCAGGACATCGCCCATGTCAGCGCGCGTCCCTGAGCGGTTTCAGGTTCGCCTGCTCGTCGCCGAGCAGCTTGTCGATCGTCGGCTTGTACCAGTCGTACGCCGCCGTCGCCGACTTCTGCCGGGCGATGATCGCGTCGATGTTCGAGGAGTCGACCACCGCGCCGGGGGAGAGGAACCAGCCCTGCGGCAGTTTCCCGTCCTTGTCGCGGACCGCCTCGATCAGCATCGCCGTGGAGAGATAGCCCTTGAGGAAGTGCTGGGGGTCGATGGTGACGAAGTTCGAGCCGTCCTTCACCGCCTCCAGGGTCTTCGGGTCGACGTCGAAGCCCGCCGTCAGCCACTTCCCGTTCTCCGCCTTCTTGATCTTGGCGAGGTTGTAGCTGTCGGCGTCCCCGACCCCCAGGAAGGCGAGCGCGTCCGGATGCGCGTTGACCTGCGCCGACCAGGAGCTGTAGTTCTGCCCGGGATCGCTGTACGTCTGGAACGGGCCGAGCACCTTCACGCCCGGCGCCTCCTTCGCGAAGGTGTCGGAGATCCCCTTGGCCCGGTTGTCCAGCACCGGCGTGCCCGGGTTCGGCACCCCGATGACGACCTCCCCCTCCGGGTCCGCGCCGAGCCGCTTCAGCGCTTCCTTCGCCATCAGCTCCCCGAGGGCGTAGTTGTCGTTGCCCACGTAGAAGCCCACCTTGCTGCCGTCGGTGGGGGAGGTGTCCAGGGCGACGACCGGGATGCCCTGGTCGACGGCGCGGGCGGCGGGGCGGGTGAAGATCGGCGGGTCCAGGTTCTCCAGGACGATGCCGTCCCTGGCGCGGGTGGTGAGGTTCTGGAAGAGCTGCACCTCGGCCGGGCCGTCCGTGTTGGGCGGGCCCACCGCCTGGAAGTCGACCTTGCCCGCGTGGCTCGCGGCGCTCTGCGCGCCGAGCACCATCTCGTGGGCGAAGTTCAGCGAGATGTTGGCGACGGCGATGCCCATGTGCAGCTTGTCGCCCTTGCCGGGGCCGGAGCTGCCGCAGCCGGCCGCGCCGAGCAGCAGCAGCGCGCCGAGCGCGGCGGACACCGTACGGAATCGGGAGTGCATCACGGCCTCCAATACGTCACTTGCGTCGGCGCCCCGTGCGGCGCAGCGCGCTGTCCGCCGCGACCGCGACGAGGATGACCCCGCCGGTCGCGAACGACGTCCAGTTGATGGGTACTTCGAAGAACACGAGGCCTGCCGCCACGACGGACAGGATCATCGCCCCGGCCACCGCGCCGACCACCGAACCGCGCCCACCGGCCAGCGGGGTGCCGCCGATGATGCAGGCGGCGATGGCCTGCAACTCGTAGCCCTGGCCGAGGGTCGGGTCACCGGCGCCGTAGAAGGCGAGCGCCAGCGCCGCCGCGCACGCCGTGGTCAGCCCGGACAGCGCGAGGGCCTGGATCCGGGTCCGCACGACCGGGATACCGCTGAACTCGGCCGCGTCCGGGTTGGAGCCGATCGCCCGCACCCGCGCCCCGAACCGCGTCCGCGACAGCACCACGGCGAGGACCGCGGCCACCGCGAGCAGCACCCACAGCGCGAACGGCACCCCGCCGGGATCGCCGCCGGCGAAGGTGAAGAACGAGTCGTCCAGCGGCAGGTCGGTGATCTGCTTGCCGTCCGCGAGCGCCAGCCCGACCCCCCGGAACAGCATCAGCGTGCCCAGCGTCACGATGAACGAGGGCAGCGCGAGCAGCGTCGTCACGAGCGCGTTGAACACCCCCAGCGCGATCCCGGTCAGCAGCATCACCGGCACCGCGAGCCAGGCCTCCACCCCGCCGCGCACCAGGAGCGCCCCGACCACCAGGACCATCGCGTAGGTCCCGCCCACCGACAGGTCGACCTCGCGCATCGACAGCGCGAAGACCATCCCGCACGCCATCAGCGAGATGTAGACCGAGTTGTGCGCGGTGGACAGCAGGTTCCCGCTGCTCAGGAAGTCCGGATAGGGGATGCCGATCCCGGCGACGAGCAACCCCAGCACGAGCAGCACGCCCAGCTCGTCCCGGACCAGCCGGAGCAGCCGGACCGGCAGCGGGCGCCGGCGTGGCCCACCGCCCTGGTCACGGGCGCGCTCGGCGTCGTCCACGGCACGCTCGGTATCGGTCATCGGGCACTGCTCCCGTACGGCTGGCGCTGGGGTCGATCCGCAGCGTCGAGCCGCGGGCCCGCCGCGGCAACCGGCCCGTTCCGGCGAGTGGAACACGGTCTTGCCCGGCCGCCGGAGGGTCGTCACACTCGCCGCATGCAGACGCGGACCGCGCTGGTGACCGGAGCGGCACAGGGGCTCGGGCAGGAGTTCGCCGTCGCGCTCGCCGGGCGCGGCTACCGGGTGGCCGGCCTCGACCTCGCCCCGCAGACCGAGACCGCCGGGAAGGCCCTGGACTATCTGGAGCTGGTCGCCGACGTCACCGACGAGGCGCAGGTACGGGCGGCGCTGGGGCGCGTGACCGACGCGTTCGGCACCCTGCACGTGGTCGTCAACAACGCCGGCGTCTACCCGGCGCGGCCCTTCGAGGAGACCACCGCCGAGGAGTGGCGGCGGATCATGCGGGTCAACCTGGAGGCGCCGTTCCTGGTGACGCAGGCCGCGCTGCCGCATCTGAAGGCGGCCGGGTGGGGCCGCGTCGTCAACATCGCCTCGGCGGCCGTGTTCACCGCGCCGCCCGACATGGTCCCCTACGTCGCCTCGAAGACCGGCCTGATCGGCTTCACGCGCGCGCTGGCCGCGGCGCTCGGCCCGTACGGCATCACGGTCAACGCGATCGCGCCCAGCATGGTGCGCACCGCGACCGCCGAGCGGACGGTCGGTGCGGACGGCGGCTTCGAGCTCGTCCGCTCCCAGCAGGTCGTGCCGCGCACCCAGGAGACGTCCGACCTGGTCTCGACGCTCCTCTACGTGGTCGACGAGGGCAGCGGCTTCCTGACCGGGCAGACGCTCAACGTGTCAGGAGGGTCGGCCTTCCTCTGATCCTGCTGATCCCGCTGATCCCGCCGATTCCGGCAGCCACTGGTGGACCTCCGCCCTCAGCGACCGCTGGAAGGTCGTCAGCAGTGCCTGCACGATCAGGGGCTGCATGTGCGCGGACAGGGACTTCACGTCCGCCTCGGTGCGCTCCGCCACCTCGGCCCTGAACAGCCGCGACAGCTCCTGGGCGGCGGCCCGCGAGTGCTCGGTCAGCACCGTGCGCGCGGCCAGGATCGCCTTCTCGGACAGCGGTACGTCGAGGAGCTGTACGGCGAGCCGGAGCAGACCGGGGTCGATACGGTAGCCGTCGCCTTCGGGCCGTACGACATCCATGGCGACGAGCCGCTCCACGTCCTCCTCGTCCAGCGGACGTCCGGCCCGGCGCCGCAGCTCCTGCGCCGTCACCGTCTCCTCGGCGTCGGGCGCCCAGGAGGCCACCACGGCCCGGTGGACGGCCAGGTCGTGGTGGCTCAGGCCGGGCGGCAGCCGCCGCACGTAGCGCTCGATCGCCGCCAGCGTCATGCCCTGGTGCTGCAACTCCTCGATCAGCGCCAGCCGGGCCAGGTGGTCCCGCCCGTAGTGGCCCACCCGGCGCGGACCGATCACCGGCGGCGGGAGCAGCCCCTTGGTGCCGTAGAAGCGGACCGTGCGGACCGTGGTGCCGGCCCGGGCGGCCAGCTCGTCGATCGTGAGCGGCGGGTCCCCGGAGTCGCCGTCGGTGTCGGTCGTCATGTGCAGCAGTATCGCTGTTACACCAGCGCTGTGACACCGGAAGATGACCGAGATGTGTTCGTCCGATGTTCATCTTCAGGCCAAGATCGTGACCTTGTGAGAATTTCCGCTCTGTGATCTGTGCCATCGCATACGCCCTGAGGGGCGGGGGAAGGTGGCCCCTCGGTCTGTGCCCACCACCGAGCGCGCCGACCGACTACGTCCGGACACCCGAGCGCGACCCGCTCGGGCGCACCAGAGAGTGGAACCACCTGTGAGCAAGGACGCCGTGGACACGGCACAGGCCGCCACCCGGACCGACGCGGCCCAGGCGCCCGCGGACGCGGGCGACGCCGGCTACAGCAAGGACCTCAAGGCCCGCCACGTCAACATGATCGCCATCGGCGGCGCGATCGGCACCGGCCTCTTCCTGGGCGCCGGCGGCCGTCTGCACAACGCGGGCCCGGCCCTCGCCCTGGCCTACCTGGTCTGCGGGATCTTCGCCTTCTTCGTGGTCCGCGCCCTCGGCGAGCTGGTCCTCTACCGCCCCTCCTCCGGTTCCTTCGTGTCGTACGCGCGCGAGTTCCTCGGCGAGAAGGGCGCGTACGTCGCCGGCTGGATGTACTTCCTGAACTGGTCGACCACCGGCATCGCCGACATCACCGCGATCGCGCTCTACACCCACTACTGGAGCATGTTCACGAGCATTCCCCAGTGGACGCTCGCACTGATCGCCCTCGCCGTCGTCCTGGCGGTCAACCTGATCTCCGTGAAGATCTTCGGCGAGATGGAGTTCTGGTTCGCGATCATCAAGGTCGCGACCCTGGTCGGCTTCATGCTGATCGGCATCTTCCTGCTCGCCACCCAGCACAAGGTCGACGGCCACACCCCGGGCCCGAGCATGATCACCGACCACGGCGGTGTCCTCCCGCACGGCCTGATGCCGGTCGTCCTCGTCATGCAGGGTGTGATCTTCGCGTACGCGGCCCTGGAACTGGTCGGCGTCGCGGCCGGCGAGACCGCCGAGCCCGAGAAGGTCGTCCCGCGCGCGGTGAACTCGATCATGTGGCGCGTCGGCATCTTCTACGTCGGCTCGGTCGTCCTCCTGGCCCTGCTCCTGCCCGGCTCGGTCTACTCGGCCGACGAGAGCCCCTTCGTCACCGTCCTCTCCAAGATCGGCGTCTCGGGCGCCGGTGACGTGATGAACCTGGTCGTCCTCACCGCCGCGATGTCCTCGCTCAACTCCGGCCTCTACTCCACGGGCCGCATCCTGCGTTCCATGGCGATGGCCGGCTCGGCCCCGAAGTTCACCGCCCGCATGAACCGCAGCCAGGTGCCCTACGGCGGCATCCTGCTGACCTGCGCGGTCTGCGTGCTCGGCGTCGGCCTCAACTACCTCATGCCCGCCCAGGCCTTCGAGATCGTCCTGAACGTCGCCTCCCTCGGCATCATCAGCACCTGGGTGATCATCATGCTCTGCCACCTGATCTTCGTCCGCCGCGCGAAGGCCGGCCTGGTCGACCGCCCCGCCTTCCGCCTCCGCTTCAGCCCGGCGACCGAGATCGCCACGATCGTCTTCCTGCTGGTCTGCCTCGGCATGATGTGGAACGACCCCGAGGTCGGCCGAAAGACCCTCCTCCTGATCCCGGTGATCGCCGCCCTGCTGGTGGCCGGCTGGTTCGGCGTCCGCCGCCGCGTCTCCCGCACGACGGACAACGAGCTGACCCGGCTCACGAAGTAGCAGGCCGGCGCCGTTGTCAGTGGTGGCGCCTAGGGTGGCGTCATGGGGGAGATCACATACATCCGGGGCGACGCCACCACACCGTCGGGCAAGGGCGTCAAGGTCATCGCCCACGTCTGCAACGACCTGGGAGGCTGGGGAAAGGGCTTCGTCCTGGCCCTCTCCCGCCGCTGGCCCGAGCCCGAGAAGGCATACCGCGCCTGGCACCGCGACCGAGCCGCGAACGACTTCGGCCTGGGCGCGCTCCAACTGGTCCGCGTAGACCGGTACATCTGGGTGGCCAACATGATCGGCCAACGGGGGACGCGGACCGGCAGCAAGGGCGTCCCGGTCCGCTACGAGGCGATCGACACGGCGCTGGCCAAGCTCGCCGACGAGGCGATCGAGCGCGGCGCCTCCGTCCACATGCCCCGCATAGGCTGCGGCCTGGCAGGCGGAAAATGGTCCCGGATCGAGCCGCTGATAAACGAACGGTTGGTGGCGCGAGGTATCGCGGTCACGATCTACGACCACGGGGAA
Source organism: Streptomyces sp. NPDC048278 (assembly GCF_040652195.1). Lineage (NCBI taxonomy): Bacteria > Bacillati > Actinomycetota > Actinomycetes > Kitasatosporales > Streptomycetaceae > Streptomyces > Streptomyces sp. NPDC048278. The sequence continues at coordinate 605,521 of NZ_JBEZLP010000001.1, read as the reverse complement.
GACGCCTCCGTGCAGCGCCCCTGAAAGGGGCGCGGGGAACTGCGCGACCAGCCACAACCGGCCCGCAGCCCCCCACGCACCGCACCCGGCACCTGCTCAGTGCACGTAGTTCGTAGCCTCGATCTGCTTCCATGACTTCGGTTGCGCAATTGCCCCCACGGCCTTCGCCGAAGGCGAAACCGGCTTCGTCGGCTCGAACAGCCACGCGTCGAACAGCGACCCCAGCGACTTCCCCGACACCTTCTCCGCATACGACTCGAAGTCGGCCACGGACGCGTTCCCGTACGCGTGCTCCTTCGGCCACCCCTTCAGGATCGCGAAGAACGCGTCGTCCCCGACCGCGTTCCGCAGCGCCTGCACGGCCAGCGCCCCCCGGTCGTAGACAGCGATGTCGAACTGGTCGTCGGGACCGGGATCCCCCGGCTTCACCGTCCAGAACGCGTCGTCGGCCGGATGCGACGCGTACACGTAGTCGGCCAGTTCCTGCGTCGTGCCCTCGCCCTCGTGCTCCGACCACAGCCACTGGGCGTAGCGCGCGAACCCCTCGTTGAGCCAGATGTCCTTCCAGCCCTTGAGGGAGACGTCGTCGCCGTACCACTGGTGCGCCAGCTCGTGCACGACCACCGACGTGTTGGAGCCGTTCGCGAACTGCTTCGGGCTGTAGTACACGCGGGTCTGCGTCTCCAGCGCGTACCCGGTGGTGGTGTTCGGCACGTACCCGCCGGCCGAGCCGAAGGGATACGGCCCGAAGTAGCCGGAGAGCCAGTCGACCAGCTCCCCGGTGCGCTCCACGCTCGCCCGGGCCGCCCCGTCGTTGTCGCCGAGGTCCTTGCTGTAGGCGTTGACGACGGGGACCCCGCCCTCGGAGGTGCTCGTCGTGATGTCGAACTTCCCGACCGCCAGGGTGGTCAGGTAGGTCGCCTGCGGCTTGTTCTGCCGCCAGTTGTACCGGGTCCAGCCGCGCTGCGAACTGGTCGACTGGAGCAGGCCGTTGGAGATGACCTGGGTGCCGTCGGGGACGGCCACCGACACGTCGTAGGTCGCCTTGTCCAGCGGGTGGTCGTTGCTCGGGTACCACCACCACGCGGCCTCGGGCTCGTCCGCCGCGACCGCCCCGTCCGGCGTGCGGTGCCAGGTGTCGAAGCCGTACGCGCTCTTGGTCGACGGCACCCCGGTGTAGCGGACGACGACGGTGACCTGCGTGCCCTTCGCCAGTGGCGACCTGGGGGTGACGACCAGTTCGTGCTGACCGGACGTGGCGAAGTCCGCCTTCACCCCGTTGACCCGCACCTCGCTGACGTCCAGCAGGAAGTCCAGGTCGAAGCTGGACAGGTCCTGCGTGGTGCGCGCCAGGATCGTCGCCGTACCGGCCAGCTCGTCGGTGGCCGGCTGGTACTGCAGCCGCAGGTCGTAGTGGGAGACGTCGTAACCGCCGTTGCCGTAGTACGGGTAGTAGGGGTCGCCGATGCCCGGCGCGCCGGGGCTGTAGCTCGCGGCCGATGCCGGGATCGCCAGCAGCAGGGAGGCCGCCGCGAGGGCGCCCGGCGCGAGGATTCTGCGGTGCACGAGAACTCCAGGTCGGTAGGGGGCCGAGACGCACCCGCCACACCGGGGCGGGACGCGCCAAGTCGATGGAGCACGAAACTGTTCGGAGCCTATTCAGTCCCTGTGTCACCTCGCCTGTCCATGGCACCTGCTGTCACACGATCGCCATTCGGCCGCAATCAGTCCTGACGGTCCCCCAGATGCCCCCTTCTGCACAGGAGTTGACCGGGGTAGCGTCCGCCGCATGCCGAAACGCACGCGCTTCACGATCTGGCGACCGCTCGCCGTCGCGGCCGTCGCCGCCCTGATCGCCGCCTTCCTCACCCCGGCCGCGGCCCAGGCTTCCGGCGCCCCGCGCGAGAGCCGGCCCGTCTACTCGTACGCGAACGCCATCCGCGAGGCCGTCTGGGTGGACACCGGCCTCGACTCGGACGGCGACGGGAAGACCGACCGGGTCGCCGCCGACATCGTCCGGCCCGCCGAACCCGCCGCGCAGGGCCGCAAGGTGCCGGTCATCATGGACGCCAGCCCCTACTACTCCTGCTGCGGTCGCGGCAACGAGAGCCAGCTGAAGACGTACGACGCCAACGGGAACGTCGTCCAGATGCCGCTCTTCTACGACAACTACTTCGTGCCCCGCGGCTACGCCTTCGTCGGCGTCGACCTGGCCGGCACCAACCGCTCCGACGGCTGCGTCGACGTCGGCGGCCGGTCCGACATCCAGTCCGCGAAGGCCGTCGTCGACTGGCTGAACGGCCGGGCGAAGGCGTACAGCAGCCGTACCGGCACCACCACGGTCAAGGCGGGCTGGACCAACGGGAAGACCGGCATGATCGGCAAGAGCTGGGACGGCACCATCGCCAACGGCGTGGCCGCCACCGGCGTCAAGGGCCTGAAGACGATCGTCCCGATCAGCGCCATCTCCTCCTGGTACGACTACTACTTCGCCCAGGGCGCCCCGCTCTACGACTCAGGGCCCGACTGGCTGGCCGGCGCCGTCGAGAGCGACGACGCCTACGCCAAGTGCGGTGCCGTCCAGCAGAAACTCGTCGACGGCGCCCCGCGCACCGGCGACTGGACCGGCCTGTGGACCGAGCGCGACTACGTCAAGGACGCCGCCAAGGTGAAGGCCAGCGTGTTCCTGGTGCACGGCATGCAGGACCTCAACGTCCGCACCAAGCACTTCGGCCAGTGGTGGGACGCCCTCGCCAGGAACGGCGTCGAGCGCAAGATCTGGCTCTCCCAGACCGGGCACGTCGACCCCTTCGACTACCGGCGCGGCGCCTGGGTGGACACCCTGCACCGCTGGTTCGACCACGAACTCCTCGGCTACGACAACGGAATCGACCGCGAGCCGATGGCCGACATCGAGCGCCACCCCGACCAGTGGGTGACGTCGCCGGTCTGGCCGCCGAGCGGCACGCGGACCACCACCCTGCGTCCGGCCGCAGGCACCCAGGCCGGCGTCGGCACCCTCGGCCTGCACCAGGGCTCCGGCACCGAGACGTTCACCGACGACCCGCAGCAGAGCGAGACCGACTGGGCCGCACAGCTCGCCACCCCGACCCAGGACAAGGCCGGCTTCCTCACCGCGCCCCTCACCCGGGACCTGCGGCTGTCCGGCTCCTCGAAGGTGACCGTCACCGCCACCCCGACCACCTCGACGGCCCACCTGACCGCCGTCCTGGTCGACCTCGGCCCGGACACCATCCGGGACTACGCCGACGGCGCCGAGGGCATCACCACCCTCACCGACCGCACCTGCTGGGGCGAGAGCACCGCCGGTGACAGCGCCTGCTTCCTGAAGACCGCGGCCAAGACCAAGGCCGTCGACTACACCGTCTTCAGCCGTGGCTGGGCCGACCTGGGCACCTACGCCGACCCCGGCAAGGGCGTCCCGCTCACCCCCGGCAAGGCCTACACGATCACGCTCGACCTGGCGGCCACCGACCACGTCGTACCCAAGGGCCACCGCCTGGCGCTGATCGTCGCGGGCACGGACAAGGACCTCATCGATCCGCCGTCCACCACCCCGACGCTCACCGTGGACCTGTCCCGTACGACGGCCAGGGTCCCGCTGGTCGGCGGCCCGGCCGCGTTCACCCGCGCGACCGCCGGCCGGTGGACCGCACCCGGGAAGAACGCCCTGCACGGGGTCCGCGCCCCGCGCACCGTCCAGCGCGTCCCCGCGAACTGACCGCTCAGGCGGCCGGGCCGGCATCCACCAGCCCGGCCGCCTCCCGTGCACAGCCCCAGGCGACCGTGACCCCGGCCCCGCCGTGCCCGTAGTTGTGGACCAGCACCCCGCCGTCCGGCCGCAGTCCGTGCTCCAGCCGGACCGCCGACCGGTACGGCCGCAGCCCCACCCGGTGCGCCAGCACCCGCGCCCCGGCGATCTCCGGCCGGACCGCCGCACAGCGCGCCACGATCCCGGCCGCGACCTCCGGATCCGGCTCCAGCGACCAGGCGTCCTCCTCCGCCGTACCCCCGAGCAGCAGCCCGCCGGGCTGCGGGAAGAAGTAGGCGGACGCGCCCCCCGCCACCTCGTCGGACGTGTACCAGGTGGTGATCCCGGGGTTCTCCACCACGACCAGCTGCCCGCGCACCGGACGCACCGCCGGATCCGGGACCAGCGAACGGGCCCCGAGCCCCGTGCAGTTGACCACGACCGGCGCGGGCACCTCGCCCAGCGCCTCCACCGCCCGCTCCTCGACCGTCCCGCCCGCCCGCTCCAACCGCGCCCGCAGCCACGCCAGGTGGACCGGCATGTCGATCAACGGCAGCCGGGCCGCGAGACCTTCACCGGTCTCGGCCAGCCCCGGCACCTCGGCCGCCCACGCACCCAGCCCGTCCAGCCGCAGGCCGCCGTGTACGCCCTCGACCAGGCGTACGCCCGTCTCCTCGGGCCGCGCCGCCAACTCCGCGTACACGACAAGGGAGGCGAGCGCCCATTCCCCGGCCAGTGCCTCCGGCTCGATGCGGTACGGCCACCACAGCGCGCCGGCGACCGCCGAGGTCGTACGGCCGCCGGTCTCCCGGGCCCACACCCGCACCCGTCGCCCGCTCTCCGCCAGCACCACCGCCGTGGTGAGCCCGACGACCCCGCCGCCGACCACGATCACTTCGTCACTCAGCTCAGGCTGCACACCGCGACGTTAGCGGAATATGTCATGCCGCGCTCAGATCGTCCCGCTCTGGGGATACTCACAGCATGTCTGCCGCATACGCGACCTTCGGCCTGGCCCCGGCGATGCGCGCCGGCGGTGTCCTCGCCGACGGCGGCTACCAGCTCCACCGGGACTTCGTGGACTTCGTCGTCGACGGTCACCCGCTGCTGTTCCAGCTCTCCGACCTGGACGCCGTCTCCCCACTCGCCTCCGACGTCCCGCCCGCGATCTTCACCGCCCAGGTCCGCAGCCTCTTACTGGAATCCGAGGCCCCGCTGCCCGACGGCCGCTACGTCGTCTACGGCTGCCCCGAATGCGAGGACCTGGCCTGCGGCGCGGTCACCGCGGTCATCGAGCACGACGGCGACGACTACATCTGGCGGGACTTCGCCTGGCAGACCTCCGAACACGCCGACCTGGAGCTCAACGGCTACCACGGCATCGGCCCATTCCGCTTCCACGGCCCCGAGTACCGCGAGGCCCTCGGCGCGCTCCTGGCGGACTCCGGCCCGCCGCCCGGCCGCCGGGTGCTGCTGATCGGTGCCCGCGTCGCCCTCCTGGCCAAGCTGGCCGCCGCCCTGCGCGCCATCGGTATCGGCGCCGACATCACCCGCGACGCCGACGGCGTCCCCGCCGAGGAGCTCCGCGGCTACGCGGCCGTCGTCTTCGGCCCCGCGGTCGGCGAGGCCGAGCGGACCGCCGTACGCCAGGCCTTCGAGCGCGCGGACGTGGCCGTCGTCCACGTCGACGGACTCGCCCCGATCGTCCCGCTCCTCGTCGCCCAGATCGAGCACGCCCTCGACCGCAGCCCGCTCCCGCAACGCCGGCTGGCCCGCCTGGTCGCCGCCGACGGCACCGCCGGCATCGAGGTCACCGCGCCCTGCCGGGTGCGGCTCACGTCGTACCGCCTCGACCGCCTCTCCCGCCCCCGCGCCCACGAACACTTCGACGGCGTCCTGGAACCCGGCCGCCACCGCATCCCGCTGGACGGCAGGGCGGCCAAGGGAGGCGCCTTCGTCGTGGCCCGCACCTCCGGGAGCGTGCTGGTGGCGGCGCCCGAGCGCTGACCGGGGGAGAACAGGGCGGCTGAGCACGGGCTGCCCGGCCCATTAGGATCGGCGTTCTGATGACTGCCACCCTCGTCGCCAAGAACCTCGCCGCCGGGCACGGCGACCGCTCGCTCTTCTCCGGGCTCGACCTCGTCGTCGCGCCCGGAGACGTGATCGGTCTGGTCGGTGCCAACGGCGCGGGCAAGTCCACCCTGCTCCGGCTGCTCGCCGGGCTCATCGCCCCCGAACAGGGCGAACTGCGCCTCTCCCCGCCGACCGCGGCCGTCGGCCACCTGCCCCAGGAGCCGGAGCGCCGGCCGGGCGAGACCGTCCGCGCCTTCCTGGCCCGGCGCACCGGGGTCGCCGAGGCACAGCGCGTGATGGACGAGGCGACCCAGGCCCTGGTCGACGGCGCACCGGGCGCCGACGACGCCTACGCCGTGAGCCTGGAGCGGTGGCTCGACCTGGGCGGCGCCGACCTGGAGGAGCGCGCCGACGACATCGCCGACTCCCTCGGCCTGGCCGTCGACCTCGACCAGCCGATGACGGCCCTCTCCGGCGGCCAGGCCGCCCGCGCCGGCCTCGCCTCCCTCCTCCTCTCCCGCTACGACGTCTTCCTCCTCGACGAGCCCACCAACGACCTCGACCTGGACGGCCTGGAACGCCTCGAACGGTTCGTGACCGGCCTGCGCGCCGGCACCGTCGTCGTCAGCCACGACCGCGAGTTCCTCACCCGCACGGTCACCAAGGTCCTCGAACTCGACCTGGCCCAGAACCAGATCAACCTCTACGGCGGCGGCTACGACGCCTACCTGGAGGAGCGCGAGACGGCCCGCCGGCACGCCCGCGAGGACTACGACGAGTACGCCGACAAGAAGTCCGCCCTCCAGGACCGTGCCCAGATGCAGCGCGGCTGGATGGACAAGGGCGTTAAGAACGCCCGGCGCAAGGCCTCCAACGACAACGACAAGATCGGCCGCAAGTTCCGCAGCGAGGCCAGCGAGAAGCAGGCCGCCAAGGCCCGCCAGACCCAGCGCATGATCGAGCGCCTGGAGGTCGTCGAGGAGCCCCGCAAGGAGTGGGAACTGCGCATGGAGATCGCGGCGGCCCCGCGCTCCGGTGCCGTCGTCGCCACCCTGCGGGACGCGGAGGTACGGCGCGGCGACTTCACCTTCGGACCGGTCTCCCTCCAGATCGACTGGGCGGACCGGGTCGCGGTGACCGGCGCCAACGGTGCGGGCAAGTCGACGCTGCTCGCCGCGCTGCTGGGCCGGGTGGAGCTGGACGCCGGGCACGCCGCCCTCGGACCGGGCGTGGTGGTCGGCGAGGTCGACCAGGCCCGCAAGCTCTTCCACGGCACGGAATCCCTGCTGGACGCCTTCGGCGCGGCCGTTCCGGACACCGAACCGGTCGAAGTCCGCACCCTGCTGGCCAAGTTCGGCCTCAAGCAGGACCACGTCCTCCGGTCCGCGACCACCCTCTCGCCGGGCGAACGCACCCGCGCCGCCCTCGCCCTCCTCCAGGGCCGGGGCGTCAACCTCCTGATCCTGGACGAGCCGACGAACCACCTCGACCTCCCCGCGATCGAGCAACTGGAGTCGGCCCTCGACACCTACCAGGGCACCCTCCTCCTGGTCACCCACGACCGCCGCATGCTGGACGCGGTCCACGTGACCCGCCGGTTGGAAGTGGCCGCAGGGAAAGTGACCGAACGCTAGAAGCTCCCCGACTGCAGGCGCCCCGTCAGGGGCGCGGGGAACTGCGCGATCAACCACAACGCACCCGCAGCCGACCGACAACTCGGCCCGGCAACCCCGTACTTGCCAGGAGAGTGGCCATGAGCACATCGTCGAAGCGCCCGGCCCTTCGGATCGCGAACGAACAGGACGTCCTCGCCCAACTGCGCGGCACCCAGGACCGCATCGCCGACGCGATCACCGCCTTCTCCGGCACCATGACCTTCGTCTACCTGCACGCCCTGTGGTTCGCGGTCTGGATCGTCTGCAACGAGGGCGTGTTCGGCAAGGGCGCGATCTGGGACCCGTTCCCCTTCGGCCTGCTCACCATGATCGTCAGCTTGGAGGCGATCTTCCTGTCCACCTTCGTGATGGTGAGCCAGAACCGCCAGGCCGCCCGCGAGAACGTCCGCGCCGACCTGGACTTCGAGACCAACGTCCGCTCGGAGGTGTGGTCCATCCACATGGGCCGCGCCCTCGGCATCGACCCCGTGGAGGTCGAGCGGCGCGTCCAGGAACTGCTCGCGGAGAACCGCGCCCGGATGAACGGCACCCCCCAGCCTCCGAAGCAGAGCTGATCCGCCGGCCGACCGCGACTGCCCGGCAGTCATTCGACGCAGGCGCGCAACTCCTGCCGCGTGGAACCATGGACCGGCGTCCGGGCGAGCCGGACCTGTGCCCGAAGGAGCGCGCGCATGGGCCGTCCTCGCAGCCTCGCCGGAGGCGGCACATGACCGACCGGCACGGCATGCTGCTCTCCGCCGACCTCGTGGGCGAAGCCGCCGCGGACGGGGCGGCGCCCGTCGTCGACGCCCCGCCGCCCCGGGACGTGCGCCGCGCCGCCGACCTGCTGCGGCTGCTGGTCTCCCTGGCCGCCCTCGCGCTGACGGTGCTGGTGGCGGTCGCCACCCGGGACTTCGCCCGCAGGGCGCAGCAGGGCCTGCTGACCGCGGCCACCGCACTGCCACCCGCCCTGCGCGACGCGCTCGTCGGCACGGTGCAGGCGGTCGCCGTGCTCGCCCCGCTGGCCGCCCTGGTCGCCCTCGTCGTACGGCGCCGGTTCGACGCGGTGTCGAGGGTGCTGCCCGCCGCTGCCCTGGGCGCGGCCGTCGGCTGGACGCTCACCCGTCTCGCACTGGCCGACAGCAGACCCGAGCTGTGGCCGGAGGTCCTCGTCGGCCGCGGCGGACTGGTGCACGCGGGCTGGCCGTCGGCGGTGTACCTGGCGGCCTGCGCGGGCGCGGTGGTCGCCGCGGGCCCCTGGCTGGCCCGGCCGTGGCGGCGGGTGCTGTGGGCCCTGACCGCCGGCTGCGCGGTGCTCGGCGCGCTGGCCGCCTCGCTCGTCCCGCTGAACGCGCTCGGCGCCCTCGTCGTCGGCGGCGCCGCGGGATCGGCCGTCCTCCTCATGGCCGGCGGCCCGCCCGACCGCCCGCCGGCCCAGGCCGTCGCCGACGCCCTCGTCGCCTGCGGCATCCCCCTCGCCGCCCTCCGCGAACTGCCGCCCGACCGCCAACTCCCCGGCGAGGGCGTCCTCTACGACGCCGAGACCGCCGAGGGAACACAGCTGACGGTACGCGCCCTCGCCGCCGAGGACCGGGGCCGCGACCTGTTCCACCGGCTCGCCCGGCGCGTCCTGCTCCGCCACCCGGCCGATCCCGGCGAGCAGACGCCGCTCGGCGCCGCCGAACACGAACTGCTCATGCTGGTCTTCGCCGCCCGCACCGGCGCCCGGGTCGCCGACCCCGTCATCGCCTACCCGGTGACCGGGGGCGGCGCGGTCCTGGTGACGGTCGGGCACGGCGCCCGCCCGCTGTCCGCGCTCCCCGCCGAGGAGCTGACCGACGCCCTGCTCGGCGCGGCCTGGGCGGCCGTGGCCCGCATCCACGAACACCGCCTCGCACACCGGGCGTTGCGCCCCGAGCACATCCTCGTCACACCGGACGGCGCCATCCGGCTCACCGCGTTCGCGCGGGCCCAGCTCAACGCCCCGCCCGAGACGCTGGGCAGCGACCTCGCCGAACTGCTCGCCACCACCGCCGTACGGGTCGGCCCGGCCCGCGCCACCGCCTGCGCCCTGGCCGGCCTCGGCCCCGAACGCCTCGCGACCGCCCTGCCCTTCCTGCAACCGCTCGCCCTGCTGGGCCCCGCCCGCCGCGAGGTGGCCCGCTACGACCAGGCCCGCGCCCGGGAGGCCACGGCGGGCGCCAGGCGCCGCACCCTGCGCCCCGGCGGCCGGCCGAACCTCGTGCACGACCTGGCCGCGGAAGTACGCCGTGTCTGCGCCGCGCCTGCCGTCAAAACGGCCCCGCTCGCCCGGTTCACCTGGAAGAGCGTCCTGGGCCTGGCCGGCGCGTTCCTCGTCCTGCATCTCGTGCTGCCGCAGCTCGCCAACGCCCCGGCCGCCCTCCGCGCGCTGCGCGACGCCGACTGGTGGTGGCTGCTCGCGGTCGTCCCCGTCACCTTCGTCTCACAGGGCTTCTCGACCTGCCTGCAACTGGGCACCATCCCCGGCCGGCTGCCCTTCCGGGCCACCTACCAGGTGCAGTTCGCCAGCTCCTTCCTGAACCGGATCACCCCGGGCAACGTCGGCGGCATGGCGCTGAACCTGCGTTACCTCCAGAAGACGGGGGTCGAGACCGGCGCGGCGACGGCCTCCGTCGGACTGCAGAGCCTGGCCGGCGCGGTCTCCAACGTGGTGGTCGCCACCGTGTTCTTCGCCGCGGCCGGGCAGCACCACGGCGGCGTCCACCTGGACCTGCCCGTCGGCAGGTACGCCCTGCCCGCGATCGTCCTCGTGCTGGCCGCGGGAGGGCTGCTCGGCCTGACCCCGCCCGGCCGCCGCTTCCTGCGCGAGAAGGTGTGGCCGTTCCTGCGCGCGGCGGGCACGACGCTCACCGGGATCGCCGCCGACCCCGCCAAGCTGACCCTGGGGATCGTCGGCATGCTCGGCCTGCCCCTCGTCCAGATCGTCGGGCTTGCCCTCAGCCTCCACGCGCTCGGCGGCAGCCTCCCCTTCGTCCAGCTCGGCGCCGCGTTCATGGCGGCCCGCCTGCTCGCCAACGCGGCCCCGGTCCCCGGCGGCCTCGGCGCCCTCGAAGCAGGCCTCATCGCGGGCCTGACCGCCCTCGGCGTACCGGCGGGCCCCGCCACCTCGGCGGTCCTCGTCTACCGCCTGCTCACGTTCTGGCTCAACGTCCCGCTGGGCGCCGCCGCGTTGGGGTTCGTGCAGCGCCGCGGATACGTGTAACGGGGCCGCTGCCCCTCGCCCCCGCTCACCGACCACCCCGCCCGGCCTCCGCCGCCGCCCGCTCCACCCGGTCCCGGTGCCCGGCCCGGTCCGCCGCGTCGCCGGGCGCCATGTTCGCGCCGTCCGCCCGCTGCCCCGTCGCCCCGTCGACGAGCTCCCGCACGATGTCGGCATGCCCGGCGTGCCGTTGCGTCTCGGCGACCATGTGGGTGAGGACACGATGCAGGGTGATCTCCTTCGGCGGGTCGACGGGCAGCTGCCCGACCGCGTCCAGGGGCAGCGTGCCGATCGTCTCGTCCGCGTGGGCGCAGGCCTGCCGGTACAGGCCGACCGTCTCCTCACGCGTTTCGTCGGCACGCGCCCACAGATCCGCGTTGGGCTCCGCGTCCCCGGTGATCCACAGGGCGGTCCCGTCGAAGGGCCGCCCGAAGGTCGCCCCGAGGTACCACGCCTCGGCACCGGCGAGATGCTTGACCAGCCCCAGCAGATTCGTACCCGTGGGAGTCAGCGGCCGTCGTATGTCGTACTCGCCGAGCCCCTCCAGCTTCCACAGCAGCACGTCGCGGGCGTCCTGGAGGTAGGTGTGGAGATCGGCCTTGAAATCGGATGTCGTCATGGGCCCAGTCTCCGGACCCAAGGATCTTCGGCCACCCGATTATGTAGGGGCCAGGGGGGGGCGATGCGCCCGTCAGGGGTGCGGGGAACTGCGCGACCGGCCACGACGGACCCGCGGCTCCCCACGCCCCCGGACGGTACGGTCAGCGCTTCCCGTTCTTCGGATTCAGCAGACCCGCCCGGCGCAACGCGTCAGCCATCGCACTGTTGGCCGGAGCCGGCGCAGCCCCCTGACGGGAACCCCCGCCCCCGCCCTGGCGCTGCTGCTGCCGCTGCTGAGGCGGACGCCCACCGCCACCCCGCTGCGGTCGGCGCTCACCGCCGGAGGCCTCCGCCTCGTCGTCCAGCCGCAGCGTCAGCGAGATCCGCTTGCGCGGGATGTCCACGTCGAGCACCTTCACCTTGACGATGTCACCCGGCTTCACCACGTCCCGCGGGTCCTTGACGAACGTCTTGGACAGCGCGGAGACATGCGCCAGACCGTCCTGGTGGACACCGACGTCGATGAACGCGCCGAACGCCGCCACGTTCGTGACGACCCCCTCCAGGACCATCCCCGGGGACAGGTCGGCGATCTTCTCGACGCCCTCCTTGAAGGTGGCCGTCTTGAAGGCCGGCCGCGGGTCGCGCCCCGGCTTCTCCAGCTCCTTGAGGATGTCGGTGACGGTCGGCAGACCGAACGTCTCGTCCACGAAGTCCGTCGGCCGCAGCGAGCGCAGCGCCCCCGTGTTGCCGATGAGCGCGGCCACCTCCTGGCCCGACGTCTTCACCATCCGCCGGACGACGGGGTACGCCTCCGGGTGGACGCTGGACCCGTCCAGCGGGTCGTCGCCGCCGCGGATGCGCAGGAAGCCCGCGCACTGCTCGTACGCCTTCGGGCCGAGCCGGGCCACGTTCTTCAGCTGGCCGCGGGAGGTGAACGGGCCGTTGGCGTCCCGGTGGGCCACGATGTTCTCGGCGAGCCCGGAGGTGATGCCGGAGACCCGGGCGAGCAATGGCGCGGAGGCGGTGTTGACGTCGACCCCGACGCCGTTCACACAGTCCTCGACCACCGCGTCCAGCGAGCGCGACAGCTTCACCTCGGACAGGTCGTGCTGGTACTGGCCGACACCGATCGACTTGGGGTCGATCTTCACCAGCTCGGCCAGCGGGTCCTGGAGCCGGCGGGCGATGGAGACGGCGCCGCGCAGCGACACGTCCATGTCGGGCAGCTCCTGCGAGGCGAAGGCAGAGGCCGAGTACACGGACGCGCCGGCCTCGGAGACCATCACCTTGGTGAGCTTCAGCTCCGGATGCTTCGTGATCAGCTCACCGGCGAGCTTGTCGGTCTCCCGGGACGCCGTGCCGTTGCCGATCGCGACCAGGTCGACCGCGTGCTCCTTGGCGAGGCGGGCCAGCTTGGCGATCGCCTCGTCCCACTTGTTGGCCGGGACGTGCGGGTAGATGACGTCGGTGGCGACCACCTTGCCGGTCGCGTCGACGACGGCGACCTTCACGCCGGTCCGGAAGCCGGGGTCCAGGCCCAGCGTCGCGCGGGTGCCGGCCGGGGCGGCGAGCAGCAGGTCGCGCAGGTTCGCCGCGAAGACGTCGACCGCCTCGTCCTCGGCGGCCGTGCGCAGCCGCAGCCGCAGGTCGATGCCGAGGTGGACGAGGATCCGGGTGCGCCAGGCCCAGCGGACCGTGTCCGACAGCCACTTGTCGGCCGGCCGGCCCCGGTCGGTGATCCCGAACTTGTGGGCGACGATGCCCTCGAACGAGGACGGGCCCTCCGTCGCCTCCTCCGGCTCCAGGACGAGGTCGAGGACCTCCTCCTTCTCGCCGCGCAGCATGGCCAGGATGCGGTGCGAGGGCAGCGCGGTGAAGGGCTCGGCGAACTCGAAGTAGTCGGCGAACTTGGCGCCCGCCTCCTCCTTGCCGTCCCGCACCTTCGCGGCGAGCCGGCCGCGCACCCACATGCGCTCGCGCAGCTCACCGATGAGGTCGGCATCCTCCGAGAAACGCTCGGTGAGGATCGCGCGGGCACCGTCCAGGGCGGCCTGCGGATCGGCGACCCCCTTGTCGGCGTCCACGAACGCGGCGGCTGCCGCCAGCGGCTCCACCCCCGGATCCCCGAGCAGCCCCTCGGCCAGCGGCTCCAGGCCGGCCTCCCGCGCGATCTGCGCTTTGGTCCGCCGCTTCGGCTTGTACGGCAGGTAGATGTCCTCCAGCCGCGCCTTCGTCTCCGCGCCCCGGATCTGCGCCTCCAGCTCGGGGGTGAGCTTGCCCTGCTCCCGCACCGACTCCAGGATCGCCGTCCGTCGCTCCTCCAGCTCCCGCAGGTAGCGCAGCCGCTCCTCGAGCGTGCGCAGCTGCGCGTCGTCGAGCATCTCGGTCGCTTCCTTGCGGTAGCGGGCGATGAAGGGCACCGTCGAACCGCCGTCGAGCAGCTCCACGGCAGCCTTGACCTGCCGCTCCCGTACGCCGAGCTCCTCGGCGATCCTGCCTTCGATGGACCCTGGAACCAGGGACCCGGGTGTCGTCACGATCCCGTACCGCCTTCTCCACTGAGGTTGCGCCGCAATTGTGGCAGGTGACACCGACAACCGGGCCCCAGGGCACCGTTCCGCGACACGGACTGTGACTGGGCGAGATAGTTGTCACTTGGGCGCGACACCTGTCACTGGCCTGGATTTGGTGGTCGATTCAGTCATGACACGATAGTTGGAACCTGGTCACGAAGCTGGAACCAGTGAATGCGCGCCTCGGAGCAGGGATCATGGGCTGGCTGCGGCTGTGCGTGGACGGGGCGGTGCAGAAGAACGGCGCAGGTCTGCCGTGGTGGCACCCACCACGGCGACGGCGCCGAGGCATAGCAGGCCACCGCTGATGAGGGCTGCCGCTCCCGAGGTGGCGTCCGCCACGAGGCCTGCGCGCATGTTGCCGATGTCGGGTCCGGCTTGCCCGACGATCTGTTCAGCGGCACTGACTCGGCCGAGGAGTTCGTGCGGCGTGTGCATCTGGACGACAGTGCTCCGGGAGACGACGGAGACGGTGTCGGCGGCGCCGGCTGTGACGAGGAAAGCCAAGCCGATCCACGGATTGGCTGACAGGCCGAACAGCGTCAACGCTGCGCCCCAGGTGGCGGAACCGCCGAGCATGACCAGGCCGGGGCGGGGGAGGCGGGTGAAGGTTCCCGAGAAGAGTGACGCTGTGACGCCGCCGACGGCGATGGCCGTGAGGAACAGTCCTAGGGTTCGTGGGTTGCCGCCGAATCGTTCGGCGTTGATCAAGGGGAACAGGCTGATGGGCATCGACAGCACGGTGGTGGCCAGGTCGGTGAGCAGGGCCCCGCGAATGACGGGAGTGCGGCCCAGGAAGGCCAGGCCGTCCAGGACCCCCCGCAGGCCGGGCCGTGCGGGTTCGTCTCCCGGGTTCGTCTGCGGCAAGCCGAAGGCACCGTAGAACGCGGCGACGAACGTCAAGGCGTCGATCAGGTAGCAGGCGCCGACTCCCAGCCCGCCCACGATCAATCCGGCGAGCGCGGGGCCGAGCAGCATGGCGCCCTGGAAGGCGATGCGTCTCAGCGCCAGCCCTGCAGCCAGTTGGTGCTTGGGCAGAAGTAGCGGGACGAAGGTGCGCGAGGCCGGGCCGCCGCCTGCGCCGAAGCAGGACTGGAGCGCGACGAGCCCCAGCACGTCGGCGGCAGGAACGTGCCCGAGGAACGCCTGGAATGCGAGGAGGAGCGAACACACGGCTTGCCCGCTGGTCGTGAGCAGGTAGAACTTCCGGCGGTCCACTCGATCGACGAGCGATCCGGCGAACAGTCCGAGCACGACGAGGGGAATCGCCTGGGCCAGCCCGACGGCACCCGTCCACGTGGGGCTCTTCGTCATCTGCCAGACCTGGAACATGACGGCGACGAGCGTCATCTGGCCGCCGAAACCGGACAGGGTCTGGCCGATCCACAGCCGTCGGAACGGTGGTGACGACCGTAACGGAGTCACGTCGATCAGCGTGCGCTTCAACCCCATGCGGGATCCTCCGCAAGCTTCTCGGCGATCCGGTCGTGGAAACTCTTGCGCTCCAGAGCCCGCTCGATATCGGTGACGACCTGGGAGAGCGGGTAGGGAATCTCCGACTCCAGGTCAGCGACGGCAGCCTCGGTGGCCCGCCATTCAGCCGCCAGGCGATCCACGATGCGGCTGGCTTTCTTGGTGAGTGTCACCTTCCTGGTGCGTGCGTCGTCACCCACGACGGTCTGGACCCAGCCGGCCTTGCGCATCGCGGCGACCTTCTGGCTGAGTGCCGAATGTGTGCGCTGAACCGACTCGGCCAGTTCCGCGATGGTCATGGGGCCGCGGGCGTGGAGCCGGAGCAACTCCATGACGAAGCTGGGCTTGAGCCCCTCGATCTGGTGCTCGGAATAGATCCGGGCGATGTCGGCGTCCATGGACGACTGCAGCAGGCGCAGGGGCCGCCAGAGACTCTGCTGCGTCGGATCGATTGCATGGCTGTCACCCATGCGCCGCATCGTAACAGCACTTATATAAGTGCTGTTGATTTTATTGCGTCAGCGCCTGGGGCAACGGTCAGCCGACGACCTCCGGCAGGGTTGACGCCCAGGAATTCACCGCAAGTCCGAGATGTCCGGAACTGGTTCCGGCTGTCGTTCCCGGGTCATCGATCTGGTGCGCAAGGTCCTCTGCGTATTTCTGTAGAAGGTCGAGGAGTTGCTGACCTGCGTGGTGGCCACGTCCGTCGTGGCTGAAGGCTTTCCAGGTCGGATGCCGGCGTCGCCGTTTGATTGCTGACTGCGGCTTCACGGCGCCGGCGTGGCCTGTCCTCGTCCTGCGGGCGATGCGCTGCTGGAACGACGGGGGACGTGAGGGCGCTCGGCTGCGGCGGCGCGGGCCTGCTCGCGTTCCCGGGCGACCTCGATCCGCTCGGATTTCGTGAGCCGGCTGCCGATCCCTGTCGAAGATCAGCTCAGTCGGGCGTACGTCGATCAACCAATCGCCGGTCCGCGTGCGTACCGGGTAGTCCGGGGTGTGTGGTCGTTCCCTGACGGCTCCGCCGAAGCGCATCCTGAACGGCTGCGAAACAACATCCGTCACCTCACCGGCGAAGTCCAGAGCGAGCAGGAACCGGGCCTTCTCCATGCTCTCCGCCCCGTGCAGCCGCCCCGTGCTCTGAACAAACGGCAGCCCGGGACGACGACCTTGCTCCCGCCGCCACGTGAACACGCGCATCGGCACGAACTCACGCTACCCGTACCGGACCAACTCCTCGACCGACCGCGTCAGCTCTTCGCTGGCGGTTCGCCACGTCACCGACCACCGCGACTCTCACCCCGGCGTCAGGTCCAGCCCGGCCCGGCCGCCGGAGACATCGACCGGCGCCAGCAGGTCGGCCCACGAGCACAGGTACGACCACAGTGCATCAGCAGAAGCCGCGGGGACCTCGCCGTCGTACCCGAACAACCCGCCTCCCTATGCCGACCCTGACGACCGAAGTCGGTGACACCTGGACGGAAAACCCGAAGTGGTGACAACTAGACGACCCAAACGCTGACAACTACCACGCCCCCCGACGAGCCGCCCGCTTCCAACGACCCGCCCACTCCCCACGACCCGCCGCAACGGTGCTCAGTCCGGACGGCGCCGTCCGGCGGTGCCGAACCGCCTCGGGTGGAGGGACGGCCCCGTTCCGGTCGCCTGTCTCCGGCGAGCCGTCCCCTTCCCACGATCCGCCGCGACGGCGCTCAGCCCGGATGGTGCCGTCCGGCGGTGCCGGACGGGCCTCGCGCCGCGGGCCGTGCTCCGCCCTCGGGGGGGCGTCAGCTTTTGCCGATGAGGTCTGCGGGGAACGCCCCCGCGGCCACCGCCGTGTGTGTGAAGTCCGTGGCCAGTTCGGTCAGCCGGGATACGCCGTCGGCGCCGAGGTGCTCGTACGGTGCCCGGTCCAGGCGGTCCGTCTCCGTCTCGATGTGTGCCCGCAGGGCCACCCCCGCCTCGGTCAGTTCGCCCGCCGCGTCGAGCAGGCCGCGCTCCCGCAGCCGCCGTACCGCCGCGTCCCAGTCGTCCTGGTTCCAGCCGCGCGTGGCGAACACCCACTTCGGGGCCATGCCCTTGCCGGTCGCCGTGTGCGTCACCACCGCCTCCAGACCGTCGAGACCGGCCGCCAGCAGCGCCGCGAGGTGCCCGTCGCCGCGGTGCTCGCGCAGCAGCGTGCTCGCGTACCAGTAGGCGAGGTGGGGCTCCTGGGGCACCGGCAGATCCGCGTGGGCGGCGTACAGCGGGCGGCCGGAGCGCGAGCAGGCCTCGGTGGCGCGGAGCGCGAGCCGCGCGGCCTCGGCCATCCGGTCGGAGACCACCGCGTCCGCGCCGAGCAGCCGCCGCATCGACGCGTCGACGGCACGCGTGCGTGCGGCGAGGACGTCCTTCGGGGACGCGGTCTCCCAGACGGCCGGCACATGCCGGGCCACCAGCTCGTACTTGTAGTTGTAGAACGTCGCCGTCACCGTGCCGGCCCCGACCGGCCCCAACGCAGCTGCCCGCACCGCGAAGTTGACGGCCCGGGGATGGGTGACCCCGAGCGCGGCCAGTTCCTCGGCCAGCTCGGGGCTGAAGAAGTGGGTCGCGTGCAGGGAGTTGAGCAGGGTCTGGCAGCGGCGGCCGGCGCGCGGCTCCAGGGCGGCGGTTGTCATGGACGCACGCTACTGACTGGTTGGTACGTACTTCCAGTGTCCGACCCATGGAGATCCTGGAGATCCTGTACGACGTCCGGCATGGCAGGAACGGTCGGCGGATTCCGAGGCCGTCCTCGTCGCCGAGGAGGCCGGCCCCGTCCGTACCGACCACGGGCAGCCCGCCCTGACCGCGGCGAAGACCTTCGCCGCGGTGCCGCACCCCGCGCGGAAGGCGTCCGCCGAGGTCCTCGGCCTGTTTCGCTCGGTGCGCCGGTTCATCCCCGGGGCGGAACCGCCCACGTGAACCGCGGCTGGCGGCGCTCCAGGAACGCGGCGACGCCCTCGGCGGTGTCGCCGCTGCCGCCTGCCTGCTCCGCCCAGTGCGCGTCCCGGTCCGTGCGGCCGTTCGCGAACTCCTTCGTGGCGGCCTGCGTCAGCTGCGAGCGGGCGGCCAGGATCCGGGTGAACTCGGCCACCCGCTTGTCGAGTCCGCCCTCCGCCGGCACCTCGTCGACCAGACCGGTGCGCAGCGCCCGTTCCGCGTCGATCAACTCGCCGGAGAAGAGCAGGTACTTGGTGGTGGCCGGGCCGACGAGGGACACCAGGCGACGGGTGGAGCCGGCCGGGTAGACGATGCCGAGCTTCGCCGGTGTCACCCCGAACAGCGCACCCTCCTCGGCGAACCGCAGGTCGCAGGCGGCGGCGAGCTGCGAGCCGCCGCCGACGCAGTGGCCGCGGACCGCCGCGAGGGTCGGCTTGGGGAACGCGGCGAGGGCCTCCTCGGCGGCGACGGCCAGGGACTGCGCCTCGGCCGGGGAGCCGCGGAGGGTGGAGATGTCGGCGCCGGCGCAGAAGGTGCCGCCCTCGCCGGTGAGCACGAGAACCCGCACCGCGGGGTCGGCCGCCAGGATGTCGAGGAGGGGCGGGAGGGCACGCCACATCTCCGCGGTCATCGCGTTGCGTTTGGCAGCGTTGCCAATGACGACCGTGGCAACGGCTTCTTCGACCCGGTGGGTGAGGCGGGGCTCCATGGGCGGGATGCTATAGGCGTCGGTCCGCCGTGCCCCGGGCGGCTGCCGTGGCATGCCTCGGAAAGTTCTCATACCCGTACAACCCGAATAGTTCGCGAAACCGGTATCGAGGAGGGCAAGAGTCGTTCCACAACTGACCTTGTCATACGCCAACGGTCAGATCCGCTCGATATTCGCTGACTTGTGTTCAGTCATCCGGGCCGGCGCAGGTCGTTGCCAACACTCGTCGTGTGGTGACAATCGAGCGCGAGGGTGGCGACCGGACGATGGAGAACCACGGGCGCGGGCATGACCCGCGTCCAGAGGGAGGCGGCGCTCCGCCGCCGGATCCGCTGCCGTACGAAGGAGTCTGGCGGTTCACCGCCCCCGCCGTGGACGCCTCGGTCCCGCAGGCGCGGCGCGCCGTACGGGACCTGCTCCAGCGCCAGGGCGTCCCGGTCTCGGAGGACCTGGTGTACGGGCTGTTGCTGATCGTCTCCGAGCTGGTCACCAACGCGGTCAAGCACGCGGCGCTGCTGTCGCCGGTGCTCGCCGTGGAGGTCGCCGTCGGTGCCGAGTGGGTGCGGGTGTCGGTGGAGGACAACCACCCCTACCGCCCGACCGCCCTGGAGGCCGACCACGGCCAGACCGGCGGCCGGGGGCTGCTGCTGGTGCGGGAGGTGGCCCGGGAGGCGGGCGGGGTCGTGGACGTGGAGCACACGTCGAGCGGCGGCAAGGTGATCTGGGCCGCCCTGCCGCTCAAACCCGCGACGCTGCCCTGAGGGGGTTCACCAGCCGGCGGCCGGGCCCGTCAGCTCCCTGATCGCCGGGCGGGCCGCGTCCAGCACGGTCATGAACCAGGCCGAGAAGGGATCCTGGGCGTGCCGCTCGGCCAGCTCGGCGGCCGTCACGAAGACGGTCGCCTCGACCTCCTCCGGGTCCGGCGCGAGCGGTGCCTGCACCATGCCGACGAACAGGTGGTTGAACTCCTGCTCGACCAGGCCGGAGGCGGGGTCCGGGTGGTTGTAGCGGACCGTGCCCGCCTCGGCGAGCAGCGACGGGGAGACCCCCAGCTCCTCGAAGGTCCGCCGGGCCGCCGCCGCGAAGGGTGCCTCACCGGGGTAGGGGTGGCCGCAGCAGGTGTTGGACCACACGCCGGGGGAGTGGTACTTGCCCAGGGCCCGCTGCTGGAGCAGCAGTCTGCCCTGCTCGTCGAAGAGGAAGACGGAGAACGCCCGGTGCAGCTGCCCGGGCGGCTGGTGCGCGGCCAGCTTCTCCGCGGTGCCGATGGTCACACCCTTCTCGTCGACGAGTTCGAGGAAAATCGCGTCTGCGGTCCCTTCCGACGTGCTGTGCGTCGCGGTGGCAGGTGTGATCGGCATACCCATCCTTCGCCTCGGTCTTCGCACCAAGTCTGCCGTACGAATCCGACACTCCCGGCACTTCCCGGCACGGGCACGCCGGAAGAGGGACCCGGTACTTGATCGTGCCCTACGGGTGCCGGAGGGAACCGTCCGGGGGTCTCGAACACCAGGACGCCGGGGGAGTGCGGAGCGCCGCGTTCCGGGGGGCCGGGGGTGCCGGGGTCAGTGGCAGAGCCGGGCCTCGTGCTCGGCGTGCCCGCCCGGCTCCAGCTGGAAGGTGCAGTGCTCCACGTCGAAGTGGTGGCCCAGGCAGCCCTGCAGCTCGTGCAGCATCTTCTCGTGGCCGATGGCGCTCAGCACGTCCGAGCGGACCACCACGTGCGCCGACAGCACCGGCATCCCCGAGGTGATCGTCCAGGCGTGCAGGTCGTGCACGTCCTCCACGCCGTCCAGCGCCAGGATGTGCGACCGCACCTCCGCCATGTCGACGTCCCGCGGCGCCGCCTCCAGCAGGACGTCCAGGGTCTCGCGCAGCAGCTTCACCGTCCTCGGCACGATCATCAGCCCGATCACCAGCGAGGCGACCGGGTCGGCCGCCTGCCAGCCGGTGGTCAGGATCACCACGGCCGAGATCAGCACCGCCAGCGAGCCCAGCGCGTCGGCAGCCACCTCCAGGAAGGCGCCGCGCACGTTCAGGCTCTCCTGCTGGCCGCGCACCAGCAGCGTGAGCGAGATCATGTTGGCGACCAGGCCGATCAGACCGAACACGATCATCTGGCCGCCGTGCGTGTCCGCGGGCGTGACGAACCGCTGGACCGCCTCGTACAGCACGTACCCGCCGACCACGAGCAGTAGCAGGCAGTTGGCCAGGGCGGCGAGGATCTCGGCGCGGGCGAGGCCGAAGGTGCGGTTGGTGCTCGGGGGACGGTTGGCGAAGTGGATCGCCAGCAGGGCCATGCCGAGGCCCAGCGCGTCGGTCGCCATGTGGGCCGCGTCCGCGATCAGCGCGAGCGAGTCGGCCACCAGACCGCCGGCGATCTCGACCACCATCACGCCGAGGGTGATGGCGAGCGCCACCCGGAGCCGGCCGCGGTACGCCGCGGCGGCCGTACCGGTCGGCGGCGCGTGGCTGTGCCCATGGCCGTGGTCGTGCCCTGCCCCCATGAGATACGCCTCCTGTTGTTCGCCCGGGATCACAGTGAACTACGGGTGGGGGGTATCCGGCAACGCGGCACTGAACACCGTTGTCATGTGCCCTGACCTGCGGAAACGAATCCCAGGTCAGGGCAGCCTCAGTTACCTTCCGTGTCGGAGCGGGCTCCATGGGTGACCGGGCGCCCGCCTTGGGCCGGTGTCCCCGATGCCCGTTCTGTGCGTGCCATTTGTGAGCCGGGGCCCGGATCGCCGATGATGATCTCGGCAAAGGCAGGGACAGGGCAGACCGACCGTGCCGTGAACGGCCGGTGAACAAGCAGTCCTCACCATCCGCTAACCTCTGCCGAATGCCGTCCGGGGGCCACCAGGCATACGCCGCCCCACCACGCAGCAGACCGGCGCCCGTACGCCGGCACCCAGGGAGTGAGTTCGGTTGTCGACCGCCATCGTCACCGGTCCGCCGGTGCCCGGATCGTCACTGGAGAGCGATCTGCGGGCGCTCGGCTTCGAGGTGCGGACGGCGTCGGACACCGCCGAGGCCGAGGCCCTGCTCGCGGCCGTACCCGCCGACCGGCGGGTCGCCGTCATGGACGCCCGTTTCGTCGGCCACGCGCACGCCCTGCGTCTCGGCCTCACCGACCCCCGCTTCCCGCTCGCCGCGATCCCCGGCGCCGTCACCGCCCAGCCGGCCGCCCGTCCGGCCCTGGCCCGGGCGCTGTCCCGGGAGGCCGCCGCGGGCGGCGCCACCGACCTCGCCGTCGACGGCCTGGTCACCGCCCTGGACGCGGACGTCCACCGCCCCGAGCTGGGCAGCCTGGTCGCCGCCGTCCCCGCCGACCCGCAGGCCCGCAACGAGGCACGGCAGGCCGTCGCCGCCGTCGACGACGAGGCCGTACGCCTGAAGTCGGCCGTGAAGTCCCGGGACGGCTTCTTCACCACCTTCTTCATCAGCCCGTACTCCCGGTACATCGCCCGCTGGTGCGCCCGGCGCGGACTGACCCCGAACCAGGTCACCACCGCCTCGCTGCTCACCGCCCTGGTCGCGGCGGCCTGCGCGGCCACCGGCACCCGGGCCGGGTTCGTCGCCGCGGGCGTCCTGCTGCTCTGCTCGTTCGTCCTGGACTGCACCGACGGGCAGCTCGCCCGCTACTCCCTGCAGTACTCCACGCTCGGCGCCTGGCTCGACGCCACCTTCGACCGGGCCAAGGAGTACGCCTACTACGCCGGCCTCGCCCTCGGCGCCGCCCGCGGCGGCGGCCATGACGACGTGTGGGCCCTCGCGCTCGGCGCGATGGTCCTGCAGACCTGCCGGCACGTGGTCGACTTCTCCTTCAACGAGGCCAACCACGACGCCACCGCCAACACCAGCCCCACGGCCGCGCTCTCCGGCCGGCTCGACAGCGTCGGCTGGACGGTCTGGGTGCGCCGGATGATAGTCCTGCCCATCGGCGAACGATGGGCCCTGATAGCCGTCCTCACGGCCGCCACCACCCCCCGGATCACCTTCTACGTACTCCTCGTCGGCTGCGCCTTCGCCGCCACGTACACCACGGCCGGGCGGGTGCTGCGGTCGCTGACCCGGAAGGCGAAGCGGACCGACCGGGCGGCGAAGGCCCTGGCGGACCTCGCGGACACCGGCCCGCTGGCGGAGCTGGGCGCCCGTGTCCTGCACCGCGCGAGCAGGGGTCCGGCCGTGCTGTGGGCGGCGGCCGGTACCGCGCTGCTGCTCCTCGCCGCCTGGCTCGACGGGCCGGGACCGGCGCTCGTCGGGGCCGCCGTCGTCTACGTCCTGATCTCGTCCGAAGCGGTCGTCAAACCCCTCAAGGGCGCCCTCGACTGGCTGGTCCCGCCCCTCTTCCGGGTCGCCGAGTACGGCACCGTCCTGATCCTCGCAAGCAAATCCGGGGTGAACGGAGCCCTTCCTGCGGCTTTCGGCCTGGTAGCCGCCGTCGCCTACCATCACTACGACACGGTGTACCGCATCCGCGGTGACGCCGGGGCGCCGCCGGCCTGGCTGGTACGTGCCGTCGGGGGGCAGGAAGGGCGGACGCTGCTGGTCACCGTCCTGGCCACGGCGCTCACCGCCGCGCAGTTCAAGGCCGCGCTCACGGTCCTCGCCGTGGTCGTGGCCGGGCTGGTGCTCGTCGAGAGCATCCGCTTCTGGGTGTCCGCAGGGGCACCCGCCGTACACGACGAAGGAGAACCCGCATGATCGGCCTCGTGCTGGCGGCCGGCGCCGGACGGCGTCTGCGCCCCTACACCGACAGCCTGCCCAAGGCGCTGGTGCCGGTGGGGCCTGCCGGGATAGAGGACTCGATCACGGTGCTCGACCTGACCCTCGGCAACTTCGCCGAGATCGGCCTGACCGAGGTCGCGATCATCGTCGGCTACCGGAAGGAGGCCGTCTACGAGCGCAAGGCGGCCCTGGAGGCCAAGTACGGGCTCAAGCTCACCCTCATCGACAACGACAAGGCCGAGGAGTGGAACAACGCCTACTCCCTGTGGTGCGGCCGTGACGCCCTCAAGGACGGCGTGATCCTCGCCAACGGCGACACCGTGCACCCGGTCTCCGTCGAGAAGACGCTGCTCGCCGCCCGCGGCGACGGCAAGAAGATCATCCTCGCCCTGGACACCGTGAAGTCCCTCGCGGACGAGGAGATGAAGGTCGTCGTCGACGCCGACAGGGGCGGCATGACGAAGATCACCAAGCTGATGGACCCGGCCGAGGCGACCGGCGAGTACATCGGCGTCACCCTCATCGAGGGCGACGCCGCGCCCGAGCTGGCCGAGGCGCTGAAGGCGGTCTGGGAGACCGACCCGCAGCAGTTCTACGAGCACGGCTACCAGGAACTGGTCAACCGCGGCTTCCGCATCGACGTCGCGCCCATCGGCGACGTCCGGTGGGTCGAGATCGACAACCACGACGACCTCGCCCGGGGACGGGAGATCGCGTGCCTGTACTGACCCGGCTGATCCCCTCGCCGGTCGTCGTCGACATCCGCGCGGGTGCCCTCGACGACCTCGCCGGCGTGCTCGCCGACGAACGCATCTCGCACTCCGGCCGGCTCGCCGTCGCCGTCAGCGGCGGCTCCGGCTCCAAGCTGCGCGAGCGCGTCTCGCCGAGCCTGCCCGGCGCCACCTGGTACGAGGTCGGCGGCGGCACCCTCGACGACGCGATCCGGCTGGCCGGCGAGATCAAGGCCGGCCACTACGACGCGGTCGTCGGCCTCGGTGGCGGCAAGATCATCGACTGCGCCAAGTTCGCGGCGGCCCGGGTGGGCCTGCCGCTGGTCGCCGTGCCGACGAACCTCGCGCACGACGGCCTCTGCTCGCCCGTCGCCACCCTCGACAACGACGCGGGCCGCGGGTCGTACGGCGTGCCCAACCCGATCGCGGTCGTCATCGACCTCGACGTCGTCCGGGAGGCCCCGGCGCGTTTCGTGCGCTCCGGCATCGGCGACGCCGTCTCCAACATCTCGGCGATCGCGGACTGGGAGCTGTCCCACCGTGTCACCGGCGAGAAGATCGACGGTCTGGCCGCCGCCATGGCCCGGCAGGCCGGCGAGGCGGTGCTGCGCCACCCCGGTGGCATCGGCGAGAACGACTTCCTCCAGGTCCTCGCCGAGGCGCTGGTGCTCAGCGGCATCGCCATGTCGGTGTCGGGTGACTCCCGCCCGTCCTCCGGCGCCTGTCACGAGATCAACCACGCCTTCGACCTGCTCTTCCCGAGGCGTGCCGCCAGCCACGGCGAGCAGTGCGGACTCGGCGCGGCCTTCGCGATGTACCTGCGCGGAGCCCACGAGGAGTCCGTGTACATGGCCGATGTGCTGCGCCGGCACGGACTGCCGGTGCTGCCGGAGGAGATCGGCTTCACCGTGGACGAGTTCGTCCGGGTCGTCGAGTTCGCCCCGGAGACCCGCCCCGGCCGCTACACCATCCTCGAACACCTCGACCTCAAGACCCACCAGATCAAGGACTTCTACGTCGACTATGTCAAGGCCATCGGTAGCTGAACTCCGTCCGGTCGTCCACCCCGCAGGGGTCAAGGACCGGCGCAGCGGTGAGCACTGGATGGGGCGCCTCTACATGCGTGAGGTGTCCCTGCGGGTCGACCGCTACCTGGTGAACACCAGGGTCACGCCCAACCAGCTCACGTACCTGATGACCGTCTTCGGCGTGCTCGCCTGCCCGGCCCTGCTGGTGCCGGGCGTCTGGGGCGCCGTGCTCGGCGTGGTGTGCGTCCAGATGTACCTGCTGCTCGACTGCGTCGACGGCGAGGTCGCCCGCTGGAAGCAGCAGTACTCGCTCGGCGGTGTCTACCTCGACCGGGTCGGGGCGTACCTGACCGACGCGGCCGTCCTGGTCGGGCTCGGGCTGCGCGCCGCCGACCTGTTCGGCAGCGGCCGTATCGACTGGCTGTGGGCCTTCCTCGGCACCCTGGCCGCGCTCGGCGCCATCCTGATCAAGGCCGAGACCGACCTGGTCGGCGTCGCCCGCCACCAGGCCGGCCTGCCGGTGGTCAAGGAGGCCGCCGCGGAGATGCGCTCCTCCGGGATGGCGCTGGCCCGCCGGGCCGCCGCCCTGTTCCGGTTCCACCGGCTGATCCTCGGCATCGAGGCCTCGCTGCTGATCCTGCTGCTGGCCGTCGCCGACCACTTCCACGGCGACCTGTTCTGGACCCGGCTCGGCACCGCCGTGCTGGCCGGCATCGCGCTGTTGCAGACCCTGCTGCACCTGGTCTCGGTCCTCGCGTCGAGCAGGCTGCGGTGAGCGCCGGGCTGAAGGTCGGCGCGGTCGTCATCACCATGGGCAACCGTCCCGACGAGCTGCGCGCCCTCCTCGACTCGGTCGCCAAGCAGGACGGCGAGCGGGTCGAGGTGGTCGTCGTCGGCAACGGCTCGCCCGTCCCCGACGTCCCGGACGGCGTCCGCACCCTGGAGCTGCCCGAGAACCTCGGCATCCCCGGCGGGCGGAACGTCGGCATAGAAGCCTTCGGCCCCAGCGGCCGTGACGTCGACATACTGCTCTTCCTCGACGACGACGGCCTGCTCGCCGAGCACGACACCGCCGAGCTGTGCCGCCAGGCCTTCACCGCCGACCAGCGGCTCGGCATCATCAGCTTCCGCATCGCCGACCCGGACACCGGCGTCACCCAGCGTCGGCACGTGCCGCGGCTGCGGGCCTCCGACCCGATGCGCTCCTCCCGGGTCACCACCTTCCTCGGCGGCGCCAACGCCGTCCGCACCCAGGTCCTCGCCGAGGTCGGCGGCCTGCCGGACGAGTTCTTCTACGCCCATGAGGAGACCGACCTGGCCTGGCGGGCCCTGGACGCCGGCTGGATGATCGACTACCGCTCCGACATGGTCCTCAACCACCCGACGACCGCCCCCTCCCGGCACGCGGTCTACCACCGGATGGTCGCCCGCAACCGGGTCTGGCTGGCCCGCCGCAACCTGCCCGCCCCCCTGGTCCCGGTCTACCTCGGGGTGTGGCTGTTGCTGACCCTGGCGCGCCGCCCCTCCCGCCCGGCCCTGCACGCCTGGTTCGCCGGCTTCCGGGAGGGCTGGACGACCCCCTGCGGACCCCGCCGCCCGATGCGCTGGCGGACCGTGTGGAAACTCACGCGACTGGGCCGTCCCCCGGTGATCTGACAAGCTCGAAGGTGCGTGTCCGCGCGTTCGGCCTGCGGACACGCCACGGGAACGGACGCGCACGGCGCGCGGACGCCCCCGGGAATGTGTCTGATGGCGGAGACGTGTCGCGCCCAGTAGCACAATTCCGTAAGACGAACGTAAGACGCATCCGAGCACGAAGGCTTCCACCCTTGAGTGAGACAACGCATGACGGCGGGATCGCGGTGACCGCGGTGGCGTCCCCCGACGAGGGCCTCACGGCGGCGCAGCTCGCCGCCAGGTACGGGCTCGCGGTGAGCGGCGCGCGCCCCTCGCTGACCGAGTACGTACGCAGGCTCTGGGGGCGGCGCCACTTCATCCTGGCCTTCTCGCAGGCGAAGCTCACCGCCCAGTACAGCCAGGCCAAGCTCGGCCAGCTCTGGCAGGTGGCGACGCCGCTGCTGAACGCGGCCGTGTACTACTTCATCTTCGGCGTCATCCTGCACGCCAGCCGCGGCATGTCGCAGGACATCTACATCCCGTTCCTGGTCACCGGCGTGTTCACCTTCACGTTCACCCAGAGCTCGATCATGACGGGCGTGCGGGCGATCTCGGGCAACCTCGGTCTGGTGCGCGCGCTGCACTTCCCGCGCGCCTCGCTGCCGATCTCCTTCGCGCTCCAGCAGCTCCAGCAGCTGCTGTTCTCGATGATCGTGATGGTCGCCGTGGTGGTCGGGTTCGGCAGCCGCCCGGGCCTGTCCTGGGTACTGGTCGTCCCGATCCTGTTCCTGCTGTTCCTCTTCAACACCGGCCTGGCCCTGATCGTGGCCCGGCTGGGCGCCAAGACGCCGGACCTCGCCCAGCTGCTGCCGTTCGTACTGCGCACCTGGATGTACATGTCCGGTGTGATGTTCTCGATCACCAAGATGATGGAGGGCCGCCCGGAGTGGGCGCGCACGCTGTTCCAGGTGAACCCCGCCACCGTCTTCATGGACCTGATGCGCTTCGCCCTCATCGACGGCTACGGCGCCTCGAACCTGCCGCCGCACGTCTGGGCCGTCGCGCTGTCCTGGGCCGTGGTCGTGTTCGCCGGCGGTTTCGTGTACTTCTGGAAGGCGGAGGAGCGGTACGGCCGTGGCTGAGCAGACCGTAGGGAACCAGGCCATAGGGGACCAGACCATGGGGGAGGAGATCCTGGGGGAGGAGATCCTGGGGGAGCGGATCCCCACCGTCATCGCGGAGGACGTGCACATCGTCTACCGCGTCAACGGCGCCAAGACCGGCAAGGGCAGCGCGACCGCCGCCCTCAGCCGCATCTTCCGGCGCGGCGACGAGCGGGGCGTCCGCAAGGTGCACGCGGTCCGCGGTGTCTCCTTCGTCGCCTACCGCGGCGAGGCCATCGGCCTGATCGGCTCCAACGGGTCCGGCAAGTCCACCCTGCTGCGGGCCATCGCCGGCCTGCTCCCCACCGAGCAGGGCAGGGTCTACACCAACGGCCAGCCCTCGCTGCTCGGCGTCAACGCGGCCCTGATGAACGACCTCACGGGCGAGCGCAACGTCATCCTGGGCGGCCTCGCCATGGGCATGACCCGGGAGGACATCAAGGAGCGCTACCAGCAGATCGTCGACTTCTCCGGCATCAACGACAAGGGCGACTTCATCACCCTGCCGATGCGCACCTACTCCTCCGGCATGGCGGCCCGCCTCCGCTTCTCCATCGCCGCCGCCAAGGACCACGACGTCCTCATGATCGACGAGGCGCTGGCCACCGGTGACGCGGCCTTCCGCAAGCGCTCCGAGGACCGGATCCGCGAACTGCGCGAGCACGCCGGCACCGTGTTCCTGGTGAGTCACAACAACAAGTCGATCCGTGACACCTGTGACCGGGTGCTGTGGCTGGAACGCGGTGAGCTGCGCATGGACGGCCCGACCGAAGAGGTGCTCAA
The DNA here is from genome assembly GCF_040652195.1 of Streptomyces sp. NPDC048278. Lineage (NCBI taxonomy): Bacteria > Bacillati > Actinomycetota > Actinomycetes > Kitasatosporales > Streptomycetaceae > Streptomyces > Streptomyces sp. NPDC048278. Next base: position 576,408 of record NZ_JBEZLP010000001.1, on the reverse strand, counting down.
GGAGTACGAGAAGTTCACGGGCAAGTAGCCCCGTCCGGCCCAGGCCCCGCCGGAACCTTTCCGGCGGGGCCCGCGTCTGCAAAGGAAACGTCAACTCGGGCTCGCCTTAGGAATCTTGACGCCAATCGGTGTGTTGTTGTGATCTGCGGGACACCCCGACGAACCTCGATGCGTTGTACAACGTAAGCTGTACCGGTCCCGGAAAGCGGCAAGTGGGGCGATAATGCGCGACACCCTCCGCCGGGCCGCCCCGCGGACTGCTGGGCGGCGTGTCCGAAATAGTGTGTATTGGGTCGGCAGTGTAGAACGGGAGATGTGACGGCAATGGCTACGGAAACTCCCCAGCTCAACGCAGGCCGCGCCGTCCCGGCCCCGGGCAGCGAACGGTGACGGCAACCGGCCCGGTGCGCACCGGAGACCCGGAGCGCGGCACCCTGGACAAGGCCGCGGACGAGAACTTCCCCGTGGCCCCGTTCTTCCTGCCGAAAGCCTGGCGCGACGACCTGATGGCGGTGTACGGCTTCGCCCGCCTCGTCGACGACATCGGCGACGGCGACCTGGCCCCCGGCGGCGCCGACGCCCGCCTCCTGGGCGTCTCCCCGCAGGACGCCGAGGACCGCCTGGTCCTGCTCGACGCCTTCGAGGCCGACCTGCGCCGCGTCTTCGACGCCGTCCCGCACCACCCTCTGCTGCGCCGCCTCCAGCCCACGGTCCGCCGTCGCGAGCTGACCCCCGAGCCGTTCCTCGGGCTGATCGCCGCCAACCGCCAGGACCAGCTCGTCAAGCGCTACGAGACCTACGACGACCTCCTCGCCTACTGCGAGCTGTCCGCCAACCCCGTCGGCCGCCTGGTCCTCGCCGTCACCGGCACCTCGACCCCCGGGCGGATCCGGCTCTCCGACTCGATCTGCACCGCACTCCAGATCGTCGAACACCTCCAGGACGTGGCCGAGGACCTCGGCCGCGACCGGATCTATCTGCCCGCCGAGGACATGAAGCGCTTTCACGTCCAGGAGGCGGATCTCGCCAGGAAAACCACGGGCGCATCGGTGCGTGCACTGGTTGCATACGAAGCACAACGCGCCCGCGATCTCCTGAATGAAGGCGCCCCCCTTGTGGGTAGCGTCCACGGCAGGTTGAAGCTGCTGCTTGCGGGGTTCGTGGCGGGGGGAAGGGCGGCGGTCCACGCGATCGCCGCCGCCGAATACGACGTACTTCCCGGCCCGCCCAAGCCCGGCAAGGGCCGGTTGCTGCGTGAGGTGGGCGTGACTCTGCGAGGAGAGGGGTGATCCGGACCGTGGACTCTCCCACACACGTGTCCGCACCGGTACTCGCCGCCTACAGCTACTGCGAGACGGTCACCGGACAGCAGGCACGGAACTTCGCCTACGGCATCCGGCTGCTCCCGGCGCCCAAGCGGCGTGCCATGTCGGCGCTCTACGCCTTCTCCCGGCGTGTCGACGACATCGGCGACGGCGAGCTGGCGGACGACGTGAAGGCGGCCCGTCTGGAGGACACCCGGGCGCTGCTCGCCCGGGTCCAGGACGGCGCGGTCGGCGAGGACGACACCGACCCGGTCGCGGTCGCCCTCGCCCATGCCGCCCAGGCCTTCCCGATCCCGCTGGGCGGCCTGGACGAGCTGATCGACGGCGTCCTGATGGACGTCCGCGGCGAGACCTACGAGACCTGGGACGACCTCAAGGTCTACTGCCGGTGCGTGGCCGGTGCCATCGGCCGGCTCTCGCTCGGCGTGTTCGGTACGGAACCGGGGGCGCGCGGCGCCGAGCGCGCGCCGGAGTATGCCGACACGCTCGGGCTCGCGCTCCAGCTCACCAACATCCTGAGAGACGTCCGCGAGGACGCCGGCAACGGCCGTACCTACCTGCCCTCGGACGACCTCGCCAAGTTCGGCTGCTCGGCCGGGTTCCACGGGCCGACCCCGCCGGAGGGCTCCGACTTCGCGGGGCTCGTGCACTTCGAAGTACGGCGCGCCCGTGCCCTTTTCGCCGAGGGCTACCGGCTGCTGCCCATGCTGGACCGGCGCAGCGGCGCCTGTGTCGCCGCCATGGCCGGCATCTACCGCCGCCTCCTCGACCGCATCGAGCGCGAGCCGGAGGCGGTGCTGCGCGGCCGGGTCTCGCTGCCCGGACGCGAGAAGGCGTACGTCGCGGTGCGCGGCCTGTCCGGGCTGGACACCCGGCGCCACACCTCCCGCCTGACCGTCAGGAGGCGCGCCTGATGGACAAAGTGGGTCAAGGTGACTCCACCGGAGAGAAACGGCAGGCAACCCTCCGGCACGGCGTGGCGTCCCTGACTGCGACGGCCCGACCTGCCCCGTTCCACCGGCACGGCGGGCGGGCAGGGGAGGAAGCACGATGACCGACGGCACGCGATCCGAGCGGACGCCCGACGGCATGCCGTCCGGGCGCACCGCCGTCGTGATCGGCGGCGGCCTCGCGGGCATCACGGCGGCGCTCGCACTCGCCGACGCCGGGGTGCGCGTCACCCTCCTCGAAGGCAGGCCGAGGCTCGGCGGGCTCGCCTTCTCCTTCCAGCGCGGCGACCTGACCGTGGACAACGGCCAGCACGTGTACCTGCGTTGCTGCACCGCCTACCGCTGGTTCCTCGACCGCATCGAGGGCACGGCGCTGGCACCGCTGCAGGACCGCCTCGACGTACCCGTCCTGGACCTCGCCAAGCCGGAGGGGCGGCGCCTGGGCAGGCTGAGGCGCGACCCGCTGCCGGTGCCCCTGCATCTGGGGCGCAGCCTGGCCGCCTATCCGCACCTCTCGCTCGCCGAGCGGGCCAGGGTCGGGCGTGCCGCGCTCGCGCTCAAGGGGCTCGACCTCGCCGATCCGAGCCTGGACGCACAGGACTTCGGCAGCTGGCTGGCCGCCCACGGCCAGTCGGCGCGTGCCGTCGAGGCCCTGTGGGACCTGGTCGGGGTCGCCACCCTCAACGCGGTCGCGGGCGACGCCTCGCTGGGGCTCGCCGCGATGGTGTTCAAGACCGGTCTGCTGTCCGACCCGGGCGCGGCCGACATCGGCTGGGCCCATGTGCCGCTGGGCGAACTGCACGACCGGCTGGCCCGCAAGGCGCTCGACTCCGCGGGCGTGCGTACCGAGGTCCGTACACGCGTCACCTCCGTCTCCACTAACGAGAACGGAACCTGGAGCGTTCAGGTTCCCGGCGAGACGCTCGCCGCCGACGCCGTCGTGCTCGCCGTCGCCCAGCGCGAGGCCCACGACCTGCTGCCCTCCGGTGCCCTGGACGCCCCGGAAAACCTGCTGGAGATCGGCACCGCGCCGATCCTCAACGTCCATGTGGTCTACGACCGCACGGTGCTCACCAAGCCGTTCTTCGCGGCCCTCGGCTCCCCGGTCCAGTGGGTGTTCGACCGCACCCACGCCTCCGGGCTGCGCGACGGGCAGTACCTCGCGCTGTCCCAGTCGGCCGCCCAGGACGAGATCGACCTGCCCGTCGCGGACCTGCGCGAGCGCTATCTGCCCGAGCTGGAACGGCTGTTGCCCGGTGCGCGCGGCGCCGGGGTGCAGGACTTCTTCGTGACCCGGGAGCGCACCGCGACGTTCGCCCCCACCCCCGGCGTCGGGCGGCTGCGGCCCGGCGCCCGCACCAAGGCACCCGGCCTCTACCTGGCCGGAGCGTGGACCGCCACCGGGTGGCCCGCGACCATGGAGAGTGCGGTCCGCAGCGGTGTGAGCGCGGCTGACGCCGTCCTCGGCACTCTGGGCCGGCCCCGCCCCCGTCACCTCTTCGCGTTCGAGGAGGCGGCGTGACGCTCGATCAGCAGGCGGCAGGCCCCCGCACCCCCGGTACCGCAACAAGAGGAGAAACTGTGCCCACTGTGCCCCCGGACTCGAAGGGCGCCCGAGAGACCGCAGTGGACGTGACCGCGCTCCTGGAGCGCGGCCGGACCCTTGCCACACCGGTACTGCGGGCGGCCGTCGACCGCCTGGCCTCCCCCATGGACACCGTGGCCGCCTACCACTTCGGCTGGATCGACGCCGAGGGCAACCCCGCCGACGGCGACGGCGGCAAGGCCGTACGCCCCGCGCTCGCCGTGCTCTCCGCCGAGGTCACCGGCGCCGCCCCCGAGGTCGGCATCCCGGGCGCCGTCGCCGTGGAACTCGTCCACAACTTCTCCCTGCTGCACGACGACCTGATGGACGGCGACGAACAGCGCCGGCACCGCGACACCGTCTGGAAGGTGCACGGCCCCGCCCAGGCCATCCTGGTCGGCGACGCCCTGTTCGCCCTCGCCAACGAGATCCTGCTCGAACTCGGCACCGCCGAGGCCGGCCGCGCCACCCGCCGCATCACCACCGCCACCCGCGCCCTGATCGACGGCCAGGCCCAGGACATCTCCTACGAGCACCGCGACCGCGTCAGCGTCGAGGAGTGCCTGGAGATGGAGGGCAACAAGACCGGCGCCCTGCTCGCCGCCTCCAGCTCCATCGGCGCGGTGCTCGGCGGCGCGGACGACCGCACCGCCGACACCCTGGAGAAGTACGGCTACCACCTCGGCCTCGCCTTCCAGGCCGTCGACGACCTGCTCGGCATCTGGGGCGACCCGGGGTCCACCGGCAAGCAGACCTGGAGCGACCTGCGCCAGCGCAAGAAGTCCCTGCCGGTCGTCGCCGCGCTCGCCGCGGGCGGACCCGCCTCCGAACGGCTCGGCGAGATCCTCGCCGCCGACGCCAAGAGCAGCGACTTCGAGAACTTCTCCGAGGAGGAGTTCGCCGCCCGCGCCGCCCTCATCGAGGAGGCCGGCGGTCGCGAGTGGACCGCCGAAGAGGCGCGCCGTCAGCACACCATCGCCATCGAGGCCCTGCACGCCATCGACATGCCCGACCGGGTACGGGCGCAGTTCACGGCGCTCGCGGACTTCGTCGTCGTACGAAAGAGATGATCATTATCGGTCGAATAGTCCTCGCGTAGTCGCCGGCCGGTGCGAGCGCGCAGCCAGCACCGGCCGACGGCGGACCCACAGCAGAACGATTTCGCACGACTGCACGAAGGGGAAGCCATGACAGCGACGACCGACGGAAGCACCGGGGCCACCCTGCCGCCCCGGGCCGACTCGGCCACCACCGAACTCACCACCCCCGTGGCGACCGGGGTACACGAAGCCGCCGAACGCGCCGTACAGCGTGCCACCGGCCATCTGCTCGCCCAGCAGGACGCGCAGGGCTGGTGGAAGGGCTACCTGGAGACCAACGTCACCATGGACGCCGAGGACCTGCTGCTCCGCCAGTTCCTCGGTATCCGCGACGAGGCCACGACCGCCGCCGCCGCGCTCTTCATCCGCGGCGAGCAGCGCGAGGACGGCACCTGGGCCACCTTCTACGGCGGCCCCGGCGAACTCTCCACCACCATCGAGGCCTACGTCGCCCTGCGGCTGGCCGGAGACGCGCCGGACGACCCCCACATGGCGAAGGCGTCGGCCTGGATCCGCGAGCGCGGCGGGATCGCCGCCGCCCGGGTCTTCACCCGGATCTGGCTGGCCCTGTTCGGCTGGTGGAAGTGGGAGGACCTGCCCGAACTCCCGCCGGAACTCCTGTACTTCCCCAAGTGGTTCCCGCTCAGCATCTACAACTTCGGCCAGTGGGCCCGGCAGACCATCGTGCCGCTCACCGTGGTCTCGGCCAAGCGCCCGGTGCGCCCGGCCCCCTTCCCGCTGGACGAGCTCCACACCGACCCGGCCGACCCGAACCCGCCCCAGCCCCTGGCCACGGTGGCCAGTTGGGAGGGCGTCTTCCAGCGGCTCGACAAGGTTGTCCGCGGCTACCGCAAGGTCGCGCTGGGCCGGCTGCGCGGCTCCGCCCTCAAGTCCGCCGCCCGCTGGATCGTCGAGCGCCAGGAGAACGACGGCGCCTGGGGCGGCATCCAGCCCCCGGCCGTCTACTCGGTGATCGCCCTGTACCTGCTCGGCTACGACCTCGAACACCCCGTGATGCGCGCCGGGTTGGAGTCGCTGGATCGTTACGCCGTGTGGCGCGAGGACGGCGCCCGGATGATCGAGGCGTGCCAGTCGCCGGTGTGGGACACCTGTCTGGCGACCATCGCCCTCGCCGACGCGGGCCTGCCGGCCGACCACCCGCAACTGGTCAAGGCCGCCGACTGGATGCTCGGCGAGCAGATCGTCCGCCCCGGCGACTGGGCGGTCAAACGGCCCCAGCTCCCCCCGGGCGGCTGGGCGTTCGAGTTCCACAACGACAACTACCCCGACATCGACGACACCGCCGAGGTCGTCCTCGCACTGCGCCGGGTCAGGCACCACGACCCGGAGCGGATGGAGAAGGCCATCGGGCGCGGGGTGCGCTGGAACCTCGGCATGCAGTCGAAGAACGGCGCCTGGGGCGCCTTCGACGTCGACAACACCAGCCCGTTCCCCAACCGGCTGCCGTTCTGCGACTTCGGCGAGGTCATCGACCCGCCGTCGGCCGACGTCACCGCGCACGTCGTGGAGATGCTCGCCTTCGAGGGCATGTCCCACGACCCGCGCACCCGGCGCGGCATCGACTGGTTGCTCGCCGAACAGGAGCCGAACGGCGCCTGGTTCGGGCGCTGGGGCGTCAACTACGTCTACGGCACGGGCTCCGTGGTACCCGCGCTCACCGCCGCCGGGCTGCCCGTCTCGCACCCGGCGATCCGGCGCGCGGTGACCTGGCTCGAGCAGGTCCAGAACGAGGACGGAGGGTGGGGCGAGGACCTGCGCTCCTACAAGTACGCCGGCGACTGGAGCGGTCGCGGTGCCTCCACCGCCTCCCAGACCGCGTGGGCGCTGATGGCGCTGCTCGCGGCGGGGGAGAAGGACGCCAAGGCCGTCGAGCGGGGCATCCGGTGGCTCGCCGAGACGCAGGCCGAGGACGGCTCCTGGGACGAGCCGTACTTCACCGGCACCGGCTTCCCGTGGGACTTCTCCATCAACTACCACCTCTACCGGCAGGTCTTCCCGCTCACCGCGCTCGGCCGCTACGTGCACGGCGAGCCCACGCCCGGGGCAGAGGGGGACTGATGAACGCCACGCCCGCGCCGGCCCCGCTGCTGATCGCCTGCGCACTCGGCATCGAGCACCTCGCCCTGCGCGCCGGCGAACGCGGGGGCGCGGGCGGACCCGTCACGGTCCTGCGCACCGGCATGGGCCCCAGGGCGGCGGAACGGTCCGTCACCCGGGTCCTGGCCGATCCCGCGCTGGCCGGTGCCGCGGTCCTGGCGACGGGCTTCTGCGCGGGGCTCGCCCCCGGCATGCACCCCGGCGACCTGGTCGTCGCCGAGGAGACCCGGGACCCCCGCGGCAGCGTCCCGTGCGTGGGCACCGAACTCCTCGTGAAGGAACTCGCACGGACCCTGCCCGGACGGACCGTCCACACCGGACCCGTCACCGGCTCCGACCACGTCGTCCGCGGTCACGAGCGATCGGACCTGCTCGCGACCGGCGCAATCGCGGTCGACATGGAATCGGCGGCCACGCTCCTGAGCGCCGTGCACGCGGGCGAACGCCCCGTTGCGGCCGTCAGGGTGGTCGTGGACGCTCCTGAACATGAACTCGTCCGGATCGGCACGGTCCGCGGTGGAATATCAGCTTTCCGCGTTCTTCGATCCGTTCTTCCAGCTTTCTTCGAATGGCACCGTTCTTTGCTGCTCCCCCGGAGGTGAGCCCAGATGGCCATGCCGCTGCGCCAGTCGATCAAGGTCGCTACCTACTTGGCTGAACAGAAGCTTCGCAAGCGGGACAAGTTCCCGCTGATCGTGGAGCTGGAACCCCTCTTCGCGTGCAACCTGAAATGTGAGGGCTGCGGCAAGATCCAGCACCCGGCGGGGGTGTTGAAGCAGCGCATGCCGGTCGCCCAGGCGGTCGGCGCGGTGCTGGAGTCGGGTGCGCCGATGGTGTCCATCGCGGGCGGCGAGCCCCTGATGCATCCTCAGATCGACGAGATCGTGCGGCAGTTGGTGGCGAAGCGGAAGTACGTCTTCCTGTGCACCAACGCGATGCTGCTGCGCAAGAAGATGGACAAGTTCACGCCCTCGCCCTACTTCGCCTTCGCGGTGCACATCGACGGGCTGCGCGAGCGGCACGACGAGTCCGTCGCGAAGGAAGGCGTCTTCGACGAGGCGGTGGCGGCCATCAAGGAGGCCAAGCGGCGCGGCTTCCGGGTGACCACCAACTCGACCTTCTTCAACACGGACACCCCGCAGACCATCGTCGAGGTGCTCAACTTCCTCAACGACGACCTCAAGGTCGACGAGATGATGATCTCGCCCGCCTACGCCTACGAGAAGGCCCCCGACCAGGAGCACTTCCTCGGCGTGGAGCAGACCCGCGAGCTCTTCAAGAAGGCCTTCGCGGGCGGCAACCGCAAGAAGTGGCGGCTCAACCACTCCCCGCTCTTCCTGGACTTCCTGGAGGGCAAGGTCGACTTCCCGTGCACGGCCTGGGCGATCCCGAACTACTCGCTCTTCGGCTGGCAGCGCCCCTGCTACCTGATGAGCGACGGGTACGTGCCGACGTACCGCGAACTCATCGAGAAGACCGACTGGGACAAGTACGGCCGCGGCAAGGACCCGCGCTGCGCCAACTGCATGGCGCACTGCGGCTACGAGCCCACCGCCGTCCTCGCCACCATGGGGTCGCTCAAGGAGTCGCTGCGCGCCATGCGCGAGACGGTCTCCGGGAACCGGGAGTGACGGCATGACCGCAGTCTCCCTGGGCCTCCCCGAGGTCCCGGCCCGGCCGGTCGCCGAACGGCGCGTGTCCCGGCAGATCCAGGTCGGGCCGGTGGCGGTCGGCGGCGGCGCCCCGGTGTCGGTCCAGTCGATGACCACCACCCGCACCTCGGACATCGGTGCCACCCTCCAGCAGATCGCCGAACTCACCGCGTCCGGCTGCCAGATCGTCCGCGTCGCCTGCCCCACGCAGGACGACGCGGACGCCCTGGCGACCATCGCGAAGAAGTCGCAGATCCCGGTGATCGCGGACATCCACTTCCAGCCGAAGTACGTGTTCGCGGCCATCGAGGCCGGCTGCGCGGCGGTCCGCGTCAACCCCGGCAACATCAAGCAGTTCGACGACAAGGTCAAGGAGATCGCGCGGGCCGCGAAGGACCACGGCACGCCGATCCGGATCGGGGTCAACGCCGGCTCGCTCGACCGCCGGCTGCTCCAGAAGTACGGCAGGGCGACCCCGGAGGCGCTCGTGGAGAGCGCTCTCTGGGAAGCGTCCCTCTTCGAGGAGCACGGCTTCCGGGACATCAAGATCTCCGTCAAGCACAACGACCCGGTCGTGATGATCGAGGCGTACCGGCAGCTCGCCGCCCAGTGCGACTACCCGCTGCACCTCGGCGTCACGGAGGCGGGCCCGGCCTTCCAGGGCACGGTCAAGTCGGCGGTCGCCTTCGGGGCATTGCTGTCCCAGGGCATCGGTGACACGATCCGCGTCTCGCTGTCCGCCCCGCCCGCGGAGGAGGTCAAGGTCGGCATCCAGATCCTGGAGTCGCTGAACCTCAGGCAGCGGCGCCTGGAGATCGTCTCCTGCCCGTCCTGCGGGCGCGCCCAGGTCGACGTCTACAAGCTGGCGGACGAGGTGACGGCGGGCCTGGAGGGCATGGAGGTGCCGCTGCGCGTCGCCGTCATGGGATGCGTGGTCAACGGCCCCGGCGAGGCACGGGAGGCCGACCTCGGGGTCGCCTCCGGAAACGGCAAGGGGCAGATCTTCGTCAAGGGCGAGGTCGTCAAGACCGTGCCCGAGTCGAAGATCGTGGAGACCCTCATCGAGGAAGCGATGAAGATCGCCGAGCAGATGGAGCAGGACGGCGCCGGGTCCGGAGCACCCGCCGTCACGGTGAGCTGAACAGCACGGACCGAGAGGGGGCCGAGCGTGACGATTCTGGAGACCATCCGGGGACCACGCGACCTGAAGGCGCTGTCCGAGGCGGAACTCGGCGAACTGTCCGAAGAAATACGCGAGTTCCTGGTGCACGCGGTCGCCAGGACCGGCGGCCACCTCGGGCCCAACCTGGGCGTCGTGGAGCTGACCGTCGCGCTGCACCGGGTCTTCGAGTCCCCGGCCGACCGCATCCTCTGGGACACCGGCCACCAGAGCTACGTCCACAAGCTGCTGACCGGCCGTCAGGACTTCTCCAAGCTGCGCGGCAAGGGCGGCCTGTCCGGATACCCCTCCCGCGAGGAGTCCGAGCACGACGTCATCGAGAACAGCCACGCCTCCACCGCGCTCGGCTGGGCCGACGGCCTCGCCAAGGCCCGCCAGGTACAGGGGGAGAAGGGCCATGTCGTCGCGGTCATCGGCGACGGCGCGCTGACCGGCGGGATGGCCTGGGAGGCGCTCAACAACATCGCGGCGGCCAAGGACCGGCCGCTGATCATCGTCGTCAACGACAACGAGCGGTCCTACGCGCCCACCATCGGCGGCCTCGCCAACCACCTGGCGACCCTGCGCACGACCGACGGCTACGAGAGGGTGCTGGCCTGGGGCAAGGACGTCCTCCTGCGCACCCCCGTGGTCGGCAACACCCTCTACGAGTCCCTGCACGGCGCGAAGAAGGGCTTCAAGGACGCCTTCGCCCCGCAGGGCATGTTCGAGGACCTGGGCCTCAAGTACGTCGGCCCGATCGACGGACACGACATCAAGGCCGTCGAGTCGGCGCTGCGGCGCGCGAAACGCTTCCACGGGCCGGTGCTCGTGCACTGCCTCACGGAGAAGGGACGCGGCTACGAGCCCGCCCTCGCCCACGAGGAGGACCACTTCCACACCGTCGGCGTGATGGACCCGCTCACCTGCGAGCCGCTCGCGCCGTCCAACGGCCCTTCCTGGACTTCGGTGTTCGGCGACGAGATCGTCCGGATCGGCGAGGAGCGGGACGACGTCGTGGCCATCACCGCGGCCATGCTGCACCCGGTCGGCCTCGGCAAGTTCGCCGAGCGCTTCCCCGGCCGGGTCTGGGACGTCGGCATCGCCGAGCAGCACGCGGCGGTCTCCGCGGCGGGGCTGGCGACCGGCGGACTGCACCCCGTCGTCGCCGTCTACGCGACGTTCCTCAACCGTGCCTTCGACCAGTTGCTGATGGACGTGGCGCTGCACCGCTGCGGGGTGACGTTCGTGCTGGACCGGGCGGGCGTGACCGGGGTCGACGGGGCCTCCCACAACGGCATGTGGGACATGTCCGTCCTCCAGGTGGTGCCGGGCCTCAGGATCGCCGCCCCGCGCGATGCCGAACAGCTGCGGCTCCAGCTGCGCGAGGCGGTCGCCGTGGACGACGCGCCGACGCTGGTCCGCTTCCCGAAGGAGTCGGTGGGGCCGGACATCCCTGCGGTCGACCGGGTCGGCGGGGTGGACGTGCTGCACCGTGGTGCGGACCCGCGGGTGCTGCTGGTCGCGGTCGGCGTGATGGCGCCGGTCTGCCTCCAGGCCGCGGAGCTGCTCTCCGCTCGGGGCATCGACTGCACCGTCGTGGACCCCCGTTGGGTCAAGCCCGTGGATCCCGCGCTGCCGGTGCTGGCGGCTCAGCACGAGCTGGTGGCCGTCGTCGAGGACAACAGCAGGGCGGCCGGGGTGGGCGCGGCGGTGGCGCTGGCGCTCGGCGACGCCGACGTGGACGTGCCGGTACGGCGGTTCGGGATTCCCGAGCAGTTCCTGGCGCATGCGAAGCGGGGGGAGGTGCTGGCCGACATCGGGCTGACGCCGGTGGAGATCGCGGGGCGCATCGGGGCGAGTCTCGCGGGGCGGGGCGGCGCGGAGCGCGGTGTCGCGGGGGGTCGTGTGGCGGGTGCGGCGGCGTCTGGGCTGGTCGCGCAGTTCCCCGCGCCCCTTGAGGGCGCCGAAGTCGAGGGCGCTTTCACCGAGAGCGCTGCCAAGGAGAAACCATGAGTACGGAGTTCGACCTCGGTGCGTTGCTCGCCGAGCGCAGTGGTGAGCGGTACGAGCTGCATGCGAAGTACCTGAACCACCAGCTCCCGCGCATGCTGCACACCATCGGGTTCGACAAGGTCTACGAGCGGGCCGAGGGCGCGCACTTCTGGGACGCGGACGGGAACGACTACCTGGACATGCTCGCCGGGTTCGGGGTGATGGGCCTGGGGCGCCACCACCCCGTCGTCCGCAAGGCCCTGCACGACGTGCTCGACGCCCAGCTGGCCGACCTCACCCGCTTCGACTGCCAGCCGCTGCCCGGACTGCTCGCCGAGCGGCTCCTCGCGCACAGCCCGCACCTGGACCGGGTGTTCTTCGGCAACAGCGGGACGGAAGCGGTCGAGACGGCCCTGAAGTTCGCCCGGTTCGCCACCGGCAGGCCGCGCGTCCTCTACTGCGACCACGCCTTCCACGGCCTGACCACCGGCTCGCTGTCGGTCAACGGCGAGGACGGCTTCCGGGACGGCTTCGCCCCGCTGCTGCCGGACACCGCCGTACCCCTCGGCGACCTCGACGCGCTCGCCCGCGAGCTGAAGAAGGGCGACGTGGCCGCCCTGATCGTCGAGCCGATCCAGGGCAAGGGCGTGCACGAGGCGCCGCCCGGCTATCTGCGGGCCGCCCAGGAGCTGCTGCACCGGCACAAGGCGCTGCTGATCGCCGACGAGGTGCAGACCGGCCTCGGCCGCACCGGCGACTTCTACGCCTACCAGCACGAGGAGGGCGTCGAGCCGGACCTGGTGTGTGTGGCCAAGGCGCTGTCCGGCGGGTACGTCCCGGTGGGCGCCACCCTCGGCAAGGACTGGATCTTCAAGAAGGTCTACTCCTCCATGGACCGCGTCCTGGTCCACTCGGCCAGCTTCGGCGCCAACGCCCAGGCCATGGCCGCCGGGCTCGCGGTCCTCTCGGTCATGGAGAACGACCAGATCGTCGCCAACTCCCGGGCCATGGGGGAGCGGCTCAGGTCCCGGCTCGCCGCGTTGACCGACAAGTACGAGCTGCTCGCCGAGGTACGCGGCCGGGGGCTGATGATCGGCATCGAGTTCGGCCGGCCCGGTTCGCTGAAGCTGCGCAGCCGCTGGACCATGCTCCAGGCCGCCCGCAAGGGGCTGTTCGCCCAGATGGTCGTCGTACCGCTGCTGCAACGGCACCGGATCCTCACCCAGGTCTCCGGCGACCACCTGGAGGTGATCAAGCTCATTCCGCCGCTGATCGTCGACGAGAAGGACGTGGACCGCTTCGTGGACGCCTTCACGGACGTCATGGACGACGCCCACAGCGGTGGCGGCCTGATGTGGGACTTCGGCAGGACGCTGATCAAGCAGGCGGTGGCCAACCGCTAGCGTTTTGCCTCTGAGGCAAGAAAATTGCCCCGGAGGCAAAACTGCGGCTGAATGGAGGCATGAGCACCTCCGACAACGAGGGCACGGACGGGCCGGTCGACAGCCTGCCCGCCGTCGCCCCGCAGCTGCGCTCCCTGCGCCGCCGTGCCGGTCTCACCCTGGAGGCCGCAGCCCGGGACGCGGGGTTGTCGCCCGCTCACCTCTCCCGGCTGGAGACCGGACAGCGGCAGCCCTCGCTGCCGATGCTGCTCGCGCTCGCTCGTGTCTACAGTACGACGGTATCGGAGCTGCTGGGCGAGACCGTCGCCGACCGGGACGCGATCGTGCGTGCCGGCGGCATGGAACCGACCCGCGCCGGCGGCTGGACGTACTGGCAGGCCGGGGCCTCCGGCCGGGGCATGCAGGCGCTGCGGGTCCGGGTGCCGTTCGGCACCCAGGGCGACATCGTGCGGGTACATCCCGGCGAGGAATGGCTGTACGTCCTGCGCGGCCGGCTCCGGCTGCGCCTCGGTGACACCACCCATGTGCTCGCGCCCGGCGACAGCGCGCACTTCGACTCGCTCACCCCGCACCGGCTCGCCGCCGAGGACCACGACGGGGTCGAGCTCCTGTTCGTCCACACCCTGCTGCAGAGCCCCACGGCCACGCTGTGCCTGGGCCCCAGCACTGGCATCACTGGAGAGCTGCCGTGAGCAACATCGAGGAGAAGTTCCCCCGGTCCCTGTGGATCCGGCTGGTCATCTATCTCGCCGTCGGGCATGTCCTGGCAGGCTTCCTCTTCCTGCTGTTCTCCCTCGGCGGCAAGGGCTGAGCCGGGGCCTTCCCTTCCGTCCGGTCTCAGTCGAGCAGCCGCTCGCGCAGCCGCTCCCGGGTCTCCGGGGCCAGCTTCAGCCCCTGCTCCAGGTACGTGTCCGCATCACCCCACGTCTCCTCGATGCTCTCGAAGGCCGCCGCCAGGTACTCCGCGCGAGCATCGAAGAGCGGGCTGAGCAGGTCCATCACCTCGGGGCTGTACGCGCTCTCCCCGCCGCCGCTGCGCCGCACCTTGTAGCGGCGGTGCTTGGCGTTGGACTCCAGGTAGTCGGTGAGGATCGCGTCCCGCTCCACACCCACCGCGAGCAGCGTCACGGCTATGGAGATGCCCGCCCGGTCCTTGCCGGCCGCACAGTGCATCAGTGCCGGGACGCTGTCCTCGGCGAGCGCGTGCAGCACGCGCGAGTGCTCGTCGGTGCGGTCCTTGACGATCGTGCGGTACGAGGTGACCATCCGGGCCGCGGCCTTGCCGTCGCCCAGGAGCCCGCGCAGCTGGTCGATCTCGCCCTCGCGGACCATCTTCCAGAAGTCGGCACCGTGCGCCGGGTCGGTCAGCGGCAGGTTCATGTTCCGCACGCCGGGCAGCTCGACGTCCGGGCCCTCCAGCTTCTGGTCCGCCGCGTTGCGGAAGTCGAAGATCGTGTGCAGGCCGAGCGAGGCGAGGAACTCCGCGTCCTGCTCCGTCGCGTGCGCCAGATGCCCGCTGCGGAACAGCACGCCCGGCCGCACCCGGCGCCCGTCCACGGTCGGCAGGCCGCCCACGTCACGGAAGTTGCGCACACCGGCCAGCTCGGGCTCGGTCGACGGGACCTGCTGCGTCACGGGGGGCTCCTCCCGGCCGGCCCCGTCGGCGCTGCTCGTCGACGGGCACTGGATCGACCATACGACATCGGTTTCCGTGGGCAATGAGTTGTCCACAGGCATCGCCTCGGCGGCCCGTGACCCTTGCTTCCGGAGCCCGTGGCCCTTGATGATGTTGGTGCTTGAGCGGATCTGTTGGCCCCTGTGTGAGGTTTCTCGATGGTGGACATCGCCGAAAACGGTCGTACCTGGCTCCTTTCGGGCCCCGGCAGCAGCTACGCGCTGCATCTGACGGAGGCCGACGAACTGCTCCACCTGCACTGGGGCCCCAGGATCCGGCTCACCGACGCCGAGGAGCTCAGCACCCGGGCGCTGCCCGGCTACTGGCCCTTCGAGTCCCCGCTGGACGGCCGTGAGGAGTACCCGGTCGAGGGCGGCCCCCGCTTCGTCCGTCCCGCGCTGTCCGTGCGGACCGACGAGCGCCGGGGCACCGAGTGGACCTTCGACTCCTACGCGGTCGAGGAGGACGAGCTCCGGCTGCGCTTCACGGACGACGGGATCGTCATCACCCTGCACTACCGGATGCGCGGCGATGTCGTCGAGCGCTGGGTGACCGTCGACAACGAGGCGCACGCGCGCGTGGAGCTGCTCCGCGCCGACCCCGCCACCTGGACGCTCCCCGACCGCGAGGGCTGGCGGCTCTCCCAGCTGCACGGCCGCTGGGCCGCCGAGTCCCGGCTGGTCAGCGCCCCGCTCACCTACGGCGAGAAGGTCATCGGCAGCCGGCGCGGCCACACCGGCCACCAGCACCTGCCCTGGGTCGCCCTCGACACCGACGCCACCGAGGAGCGCGGCGAGGTCTGGGGCTGCGCCCTCGGCTGGTCCGGCTCCTGGCGCATCGCGGTCGCCCAACTCCCCGACGCGCGCGTGCAGATCACCGGCGGCGCCGGCTACGACGACTCGGGCCTGCTGATGCTGGCCGAGGGCGAGTCGTACACCAGTCCCGTCTTCGCGGGCCTGTGGACCGACGGCGGCTTCGGCGGGGCCAGCCGCGCCTGGCATGCCTACCAGCGCGCGTACGTCATCCCGGACGCCGACCAGGACCGGCCCGTGCTGTTCAACTCCTGGGAGGCCACCACCTTCGACATCTCCGAGGACCAGCAGGCCACCCTCGCCCGCCGGGCCGCCGCGATCGGCGTCGAACTGTTCGTGGTGGACGACGGCTGGTTCGGCGCCCGCACCAGCGACCACGCCGGCCTCGGCGACTGGACGCCCAACCCCGACCGCTTCCCCAAGGGCCTCAAGCCGCTCGCCGACTACGTGCACGCCCTCGGCATGCAGTTCGGCATCTGGGTCGAGCCCGAGATGGTCAACGCGGACAGCGACCTCTACCGCGCACACCCCGACTGGGTGCAGTACCAGCAGGGACGGAAGCGGACGGAACTCCGCAACCAGCTCGTCCTCAACCTCGCCCGCGAGGACGTCCAGGAGTACCTCTGGCAGCAGCTCGACACCCTGCTGTCCAGTGCCCCGATCGACTACGTCAAGTGGGACTTCAACCGCTGCTTCACGGATGCGGGCTGGCCCGGCGAGCCCTACCCGCAGCGCCTGTGGGTCGACCACGTGCGCGGGCTGTACGCCCTGCTCGACCGGATCCGCGCGGCCCACCCGGACGTCGCCATCGAGTCCTGCTCCGGCGGTGGCGGGCGGATCGACCTCGGGATCATGAGCCGCACCGACGAGGTGTGGACCTCCGACAACACCGACCCGCTGGACCGGCTCGCCATCCAGCACGGCTTCAGCCAGATCCACCCCGCCCGGGTGATGTCCGCCTGGGTCACCGACAGCCCGAACCACCAGCTCAACGACCGGGTCAGCTCGCTGCGTTTCCGGTTCGTCAGCTCCATGGCCGGGGCGCTCGGCGTAGGCGGCGACCTCTCGAACTGGACCGAGGAGGAGCTCGCCGAGGCCGGCCGTTGGGTGGAGCTCTACAAGGAGATCAGGCCCTTGGTGCAGCGCGGCGACCAGTTCCGGCTGCGACCGCCGGCCGGCGGGCTCAGCGCGGTGCAGTACACGCTCGGCGACGAGACCGTCGTCCTCGCCTGGCTGCAGGCGCAGAGCTACGGCGAGCCGGCACCGGCGCTGCGGCTCCAGGGGCTCGACCCGACGGCGTCGTACGAATGCCTCGAAACGGGCGAATCGCACGGAGGTGCCGTTCTCCTGCATCACGGGCTGCGCACCGGGCTGAAGGGTGACCTGGATGCGGCAGTCATCCGGCTTCGTCGGATCTGACCTATCTGCCCGAATTAGTGCTTTCGTTGCAACTCGCCATGGAATAAGGGGACGTGGCGTGACGTGCGTGAGGAGCGTCATATTCGTGACCGTCCGTCGCGCGTCATGCTCACGTAATTCCGGCGCCTTCCATGAGGGTTGGATAAACGAATAGATCGGAATTCACGGAGGGTGACCGGGATTTCCGGAAGCGGATCAAGTGAAATCCGGACGGCCGGAACCGACTGCTTGTCCACGTCCGTCCCACTCGCTTACGTTCGCCACAC
The DNA here is from genome assembly GCF_040652195.1 of Streptomyces sp. NPDC048278. Taxonomy (NCBI): domain Bacteria; kingdom Bacillati; phylum Actinomycetota; class Actinomycetes; order Kitasatosporales; family Streptomycetaceae; genus Streptomyces; species Streptomyces sp. NPDC048278. The sequence continues at coordinate 558,949 of NZ_JBEZLP010000001.1, read as the reverse complement.
ATCCGGTCGGAACGCCGAATCCTGCCGCCGCCCGGAGTCCCCACACACACTCACCCGTGCCCGGCAGGAGCGGGGGACCCACCAGGTATGACCGCCTGTTCCGGTTCCCGGGACGGCTTGGGGTGTAGCCGCGTCTTTCGGCGCGGCCGGGCAGCTCCAGCCCGAACCCGACAGCTCACCTCGCAGGCGCAGGAGAGGAATGCGCCATGCCCGCGAAGGGTAAGCACCGCCGCCCCAAGTCCCAGCGTTTCACCCGCTCCATGGCCGTCGCAGGAACCGGTGGCGCCGCGCTGGCTCTGCCGCTCATGGGGACCACCGGAGCCCACGCGGCCACTCCGCAGTCCCTTTCCGAAAAGACCACGCAGTCGCTTCCGGTGATCGAGAAGACCGCGGTGAAGCAGGCGCCCGCGGGGAATTCCGGCGCCACGCATTCCGCGCACCGCGTCTACACGGTGGTGTCCGGCGACTATCTCTCGAAGATCGCCCGCGACCAGCACGTCCGCGGCGGCTGGCACCGGCTCTACGCCGACAACCGGGAGGCCGTCGGCGGCAACCCCTCGCTGATCCACCCCGGTCTCGAGCTCGTCCTCGGCGGCCGGCACGCCGCGACGACGGACTCCGGCTCCCGTTCGCGGGTCCACGCGGACCCACAGCCGTCCAGGTCGACCGCGTCCTCGTCCTCGGCCTCCTCGAACGATTCGAACCGCACGACCGGTTCGAACGACTCTGCCGGTTCGAACGACTCGACCGGTTCGGAAGGTTCGGTGGCGACCGCCTCCGGCTTCGCCCTCCCGGTCACGGGTGGCGCCATCGGCACCGGCTACCACGTGGCCGGCAGCATGTGGTCCAGCGGCTACCACACGGGCGTCGACTTCGTCGTCCCGACCGGCACCCCGGTCAAGGCCGTCGGCGCCGGTACGGTCGTCACCGCCGGCTGGGGCGGCGCCTACGGCAACCAGGTCGTCATCCGGCTCGCCGACGGCTACTACGCGCAGTACGGCCACCTCTCCGCCCTGTCCGTCTCGGTCGGCCAGACCGTGACCGCGGGCCAGCAGATCGGCCTCTCCGGCGCGACCGGCAACGTGACCGGCCCGCACCTCCACTTCGAGATCCGTACCACCCCCGACTACGGCTCGGACGTGGACCCGGTCGCCTACCTCCGCGCCAAGGGCCTCACCGTCGGCTGACCCCGCGTTCGTCGTCACTCAAACGCCGCTGGCCAGGGACTTATTCCAAGGTTGGCAAAGTATTTAAGGGTGTCTTATGTCACCGAGCGTCAAGCCCTTATTACGGTCGCGTAGGTCACAGTCGAAGGTGAATCATGGTCCGATGTGGGAGACGATTCGAAGAGTGACAATGCATCAGTGATCGGGTCGTACGCAGCGGTGGGGGACAGCTTCACCGAGGGCGTGGGAGACCCCGGCCCCGACGGGGCGTTCGTCGGCTGGGCCGACCGGTTCGCGGTACTGCTGTCCGACCGGCGGCCCGAGGGCGACTTCAGCTACACCAACCTTGCCGTGCGCGGGAAACTGCTCGACCAGATCGTGGCGGACCAGGTGCCGCAGGCCCTGGAACTCGCCCCGGACCTGGTCTCGTTCTGCGCGGGCGGCAACGACATCATCCGCCCCGGCACCGACCCCGACGAGGTCGCCGAGCGGTTCGAGCGGGCCGTGGCCCAGCTGACCGAGGCCGTCGGCACGGTGCTGGTGACCACCGGGTTCGACACCCGGGGCGTGCCCGTCCTCAAGCACCTGCGCGGCAAGATCGCCACGTACAACGGACACGTCCGGGCCATCGCCGACCGGTACGGCTGCCCGGTCCTGGACCTCTGGTCCCTCAAGACCGTGCAGGACCGCCGCGCCTGGGACGGCGACCGCCTGCACCTCTCGCCCGACGGGCACACACGCGTGGCGCTGCGCGCCGGCCAGGTGCTCGGCGTCGACGTGCCGGCCGATCCCGACCAGCCGTGGCCCCCGCTGCCGCCCCGCGGCACCCTGGAGGTCCGCCGCGACGACGTGCACTGGGCCCGCGAGTACCTCGTCCCGTGGATCGGGCGCCGGCTGCGCGGCGAGTCGTCCGGCGACCACGTGACGGCCAAGGGTGCGCTCTCCCCGGACGACATCAAGATGCGGATCGCCTCCGTGGCCTGAGGCGGCACCGGCGGGTAAGGGGCGGCCTCCTGGCGGGCCGCCCCTTACTCGTGCCCGGGCAGCCCCAGTTCGCGCGCCAGCGCCTCGTCGACCCACTGCTGCGCCCTGGCCCGGGGCACGGCTCCGGGGTACGACGTCAGCTGGACGGCGAGCCCGTCGAGCAGCGCGGTCAGCCGCAGCGCCGCCGCCGCGGGGTCGGGGCACCGGAACTCGCCCGCCGCCACCCCCTCGGCGACGACCTCGGCGATCGCCGCCTTCCACTGCTGGTCCAGGCCCTTGGTGACGTCCCGCAGCGCGGGTTCGCGCAAGGCCACCGCCCAGCCCTCGATCCACAGCCGCCAGCCCTTGGCCTGCCCGGTCGGCGCGTACCAGCGCACCGCGGCCCGCAGCCGGCGCAGCGCCGACGTGCGGCGGCCCAGCAGCTTGCGCAGATGCGCCAGATCGTCCTCGGCGGCAAAGGTGAAGGCGGCGGCGACCAGCTTCTCCTTCGTCGAGAAGTGGTACAGCACGAGCGCGTTGCTCACCCCGAGGGCCGAGGCCACATCGGCGATCCGCACCGCCGCCACGCCCCGCGCCTCGATCTGCTCGATGGCGGCCCGCAGCAGCTCCTCCCGCCGCTCGGCCACGCTCAACCGCACTCTCGCCACGCGGTCACCCTAATCGGTCGTCCCGCCGCCCGCGTCGCCGTCCCAGGCCAGCGGCAGCCGCATGATCGTCAGGTCCAGCCAGCGGCCGAACTTGGTGCCCACCTCCCGGACCGTGCCGACGTGCTCGAAGCCGAACCGGCCGTGCAGCCGGACGGACGCGGCGTTCCCGGCCTCGATGCCGGCGATCATCACATGGTGTCCGGCCGTACGCGCCGCGGCGATCAGCGGGCCGAGCAGCGCGGAGCCGATGCCGAGCCCGTGGCTGCCCTCGCGGACGTAGACGGAGTTCTCCACCGTGTGCCGGTAGCCGTCGAGCGCGCGCCACGGGCCGTACACCGCGAACCCGGCCACCTCGCCCGGCGCGTCGGCGACTTCGGCCACGAGCGCCGAGCCGCGCTCCAGGTGCGCGGCGAACCACGCCGCGCCCTCGGCGGGGGACTGCGGGGTCTCCGTCCACAGGGCCGTGGAGTGCTCGATCGCGTGATTGCGGATCGCGCGGACGGCCTCCTGGTCCTCGGGACGGGCCGGGCGGACCGTCACCGCGCTTCTCTCGTATATTGGATTCATGTCCAACATAGTAGAACCATCGGCGGACCCGTTGGTACGGCAGATCGCCGCCCGGGTCCGCACCGAGCGGGAGCGCCGCCGCTGGACCCTGGCGCAGCTCGCGGACGCCTCCGGTGTCTCCCCGGCGATGATCAGCCGGATCGAACGCGGCGAGAGCAGCCCCACCGCCGTCGTCCTCGGCAAGCTGTCCGCCGCCTTCCAGCTCGGCGTCGCCTCACTGCTGGCCCTCGCCGAGGGCGCGCAGGACGCGCAGGAGTCCGTGGCCGACACCCCGGGCGTGCGGCGCGGCACCGACGCCGCCGAATGGCGCGACCCCGGTACCGGCTACCGGCGCCGCCAGATCACCGGCCCGCGCTTCCCGGCGGAGATCGCCGAGATCCGGCTGCCCGCCGGAGCCCGGGTGCCCTACCCGGCCGCGGCCTTCGCCTTCGTACGGCAACTCGTCTGGGTCCTCGACGGCCGGCTGACCTTCCACGACGGCGACACGGTCCACGAACTCGACGCCGGCGACACCATCGAACTCGGGGCACCCGCCGAGCGCGTCTTCGCCAACACCACCGACGCCGAATGCCGTTACGCCGTCGTCCTCACCCGCGACGCCCAGCCGTGAGCCGGACGCCGCCCCGCGACGGCACGCTCCTGCTGGCCGCCATAGCCGGCACGGCGATCGCGAACAACTACGCCGTGCAGCCGGCGCTCACCGCGGTCGCCACCGACCTGGACGTGCCGCTCTCCGTGATCGGCCTGGTCCCGACCGCCGCGCTCGCCGGCTGCATGACCGGCTTCGCCCTGCTGCTCCCGCTCACCGACCACCTCGCCCCCAACCGCCTGGTCGCGGCGCAGCTCACCGCCCTGGCCGCCGCCCTCGCGCTCGCCGCGACCGCGCGCGACGCGTTCGTGCTCCTGGCCGCCTACCTGCTCGTCGGCGCCGCCGCCAGCGTGGCCGCCCAGGCGGGCAACATCGCCGGCCGGCACGCCCGGCCCGGCCGCGGCGGAACCGGCGTCGCCCTGGTGGCCGCCGGAATGTCGGCCGGCATCCTGCTCAGCCGGCTGGTGGGCGGCGCCCTCACCGACGCCCTCGGCTGGCGGCGGATGCTCCTCGTCTTCGCCGCTCTCGCGCTGCTCGGCGCGCTCGCCGCCGCCACGCTCCTGCCCCGGCGACGCCCGCACGCCGACCGCGGCTACCGCGCCACCCTGGCGGCCCTCCCGCGTCTGCTCCTGCACCAGCCGGGGCTGCGCCGCGCGGTGGCCACCGGCACCCTCTGGTACTTCGCCTTCAACCTCGTCTGGATCGCCCTCACCCTGGCCCTGGCCCAGCCACCGCACTCCCTCGGCCCGTCCGCCATCGGCCTCTACAGCCTGGCCGGGCTGCTCGGCTTCGCCGCGCTCCCGTTCACCGGCCGCCTCACCGACCGGTACGGCCCGCGCGCGGTGATCGGCGCCTCCATGGCCGTCGCCGCGGCCGGCACCGCCCTGCTGGCCACCGGCCTGGACACCCCCTGGCACACGGCCCTCGGCCTCGCCCTGTTCGACGCCGGCTGCTTCGCCGCCCAGGCCGCCAACCAGAGCCGCGTGATCGCCCTCGACCCCGCCCGCTCCGGCAGCCTCAGCAGCGTCTACCTCGTGGTGTACTTCACGGTCGGCGCCCTGGGCACCGCCGTCGCCGCACCCCTGCTCGACACCCTCGGCTGGCAGGGCACCGGCCTCACGGCTCTGGGCGCGCTGCTGCTCGCCGCCGCTCTCGGCCGCCGCTGAGGGCGGGTCGCGTCACCGGTACCAGCCGAACCGCTCCGCGATCACCGGCAGCCGGTCGGTCACCAGGGCATGGGCGGCGGCCCGCGGGGTCGTGCCGTCGGACTCCGCGCGGTCCAGCATCAGCTCCACCAGGGCCCGCATCGAGCGGCGCGTGTGGGCGAACGCCTCGTCGGCGTCCGGGCCGATGTCGCCGAACAGGGTCCACCACCACCAGGCGTTGGTGCCCGAGTTGACCACCACGTCCGGCAGCACGGTCACCCCGCGCGCGGTGAGCCGTTCCTCCGCCTCGGGCAGCACCGGCATGTTGGCCGCCTCCACGATCCAGCGGGCGGTGACCAGCTGCTCGTTGCCCGTGTCGACCACGTACGACACCGCCGCCGGCACCAGCACCTCGGCCTCGGCGGACAGCCAGGCGTCACCCGGCAGTTCCACGTCACCGGGGCGCAGCACCGCGCGGTCGACGGTGCCGTACGCGTCCCGCGCGCGCAGCAGCGCCTCGACGTCCAGGCCCGCCGGGTTGGCGATCGTGCCCTTGACGTCGGCGACCGCCACGACCGTGAGCCCCGCGCGGGCGAGGAACCGCGCCGTCGCCCCGCCCATCGTGCCGAGGCCCTGCACGGCGACCCGCGTGCCCGCGTACGGCACCCCGGCCCGGTCCAGCGCCGTCAGCGCCGACTCGGCGACCCCGCAGCCGCCCGCCAGCTCGTCGAGACCGATCCCGTCCACCTCGACCGCGAAGGCGTCCGCCAGCCGCCGCCGGGCCGTCGCCTCGTCGTCCAGCAGCGGATACACGGCCTGGATCGAGGAGACGAGACCCGCCTCGGCCGCCGCCCGGTCCACCAGGTCCTGGGTGAGCCCCAGGTCCTCGCCGGTGGTCCAGAAACCCTCCACGTACGGCCGCATGGCGCGCAGGTAGCGGACCAGCAGGGCGTACGCCCCGGGGTCCTGCGGGTCGCAGTCGATGCCGCCCTTGGCGCCGCCCAGCGGGATGTAGCGGCCCTCGGGGTTGTAGTGCAGGGCCTCCTTCATCGTCATGCCGCGGGCGAGCCCGGTCACCTCCTCCAGGGTGCAGCCGGGCCGCATCCGCAGGCCGCCGCTGGCCACCCCCCGCACCAGCCGGTCGACGACCAGGAAACCCTGGCGGCCGGTGACGTGGTCGGTCCAGACCAGGGACATCAGGGGAGCGGTCACGGTGGCTCCTCGGGAGCGGTGTGAAGAAACAGTGCTACTGAACAGTGGGTCAGTATCGGGAGGCGGGTGGTGCGGTGTCAACGCCGACTGTCACAAGGGCCGACCATAATGGGGACCTCGGCGACACCACTGGAGGTACCGTGACCGGCTTGCGTTCCCTGAGCTCCGGGCTCCGCGTGCTGCGGCCCGCGGCCTTCGGCGTGGACCCCGGCGGCGAGCGCATGGCCCGCATCCAGGCTTCACCGCACTTCAAGGACGGCGTCTTCCAGAACCCCGGCGGCACCACCCGGATGCGGCCCTCGGGCTCGATGCTGGAGTTCGCCAGGACCTACTTCGAGAAGGAGCAGCGCACCCGCCGAGCCCCCCGGGGGACCGTCCCGGTACACCCCACCACCGTCGCCGACCTCGCCCGGCCCGCCGTCGGCGGCCTGCGGGTGACATGGATGGGCCACTCCAGCGTCCTCGCGGAGATCGACGGACACCGCGTGCTGTTCGACCCCGTCTGGGGCGAGCGCTGCTCCCCGTTCCCCTTCGCCGGCCCCAAGCGGCTGCACCCGGTGCCGCTGCCGCTCGCCGCGCTCGGCCCCGTCGACGTCGTGGTCATCTCGCACGACCACTACGACCACCTCGACCTGCCCACCATCAAGGCGCTGGCCGACACGGACACCGTGTTCGCCGTGCCGCTCGGCGTCGGCGCCCACCTCGAACACTGGGGTGTCTCCGCCGACCGGCTGCGCGAGCTGGACTGGCACGAGGAGACCAAGGTCGGCGGCCTGACCCTGACCGCCACCCCCGCCCGCCACTTCTGCGGCCGAGGGCTGCGCAACACCCAGCACACCCTGTGGGCGTCCTGGGTCGTCGCGGGCGAGGAGCACCGGATCTACCACAGCGGTGACACCGGCTACTTCGACGGCTTCAAGGACATCGGCGCCGACCACGGCCCGTTCGACGTGACGATGATCCAGATCGGCGCGTACAGCGAGTTCTGGCCCGACATACACATGACCCCCGAGGAGGGCATGCGCGCCCACCTCGACCTCCAGGGCGGCCAGCCGCACGGCCTGCTGCTGCCGATCCACTGGGGCACCTTCAACCTCGCCCCGCACGCCTGGGCCGAGCCGGGGGAGTGGACCAAGGACGCCGGCGACGAGGTGGGGCAGGCGGTCGCGCTGCCGCGCCCCGGCGAGCCCTTCGAGCCGTCCGGCAAGCTGCCCGCGGACCCCTGGTGGCGCACGGTCTCGGCACCGGTCGCCCGGCCGTGGCAGCGCGAGAAGCGGCCGGAGGGCACGCCCGGACAGGGGGACCTCGGCCTCGCGGGCGAACGGTGACGACGGGCATCCGGTTCGAACCGTGACGACGGGTCTTCGGTGCCGAATGTGACGAAGTGCCGGTGACTCCGCCACCACTGTGGCGGTCACGTGAAAGCGGTGTGCATGCCCCTGCACAACCTGGGCAGGGGCATCGACATGAGCCATGCACATATGCCAAGCCCCGCTTTCTTACCAGGACTTGAACTCTCCCGGCGCTTCTACACCGAGGCCGTCCGCCCCCTCCTGGAGGAGGCCGCGCCCGGCATACCCCACTCCGCCGCCCGCATCGGCGCGGGCTCCGAGGTGCTCGGCTACGACACCGAGCGCTCCGCCGACCACGAATGGGGCCCACGGCTCCAGCTCTTCCTCCACTCCCACGATGTGAGCCGCCATGCCGGACGCATCAGACATGTGCTCGCCGAACACCTCCCGAAGACCTTCCATGGCTGGCCCACCCACTTCGCCGCGACAGGGGACCGGGACATCCGCGTCATGCGGGTCACCGACGGGCCCGTGCACCACCGCGTCGAGGTGACCGGCGTCTCCTCCTGGTTCCGCGCCACCCTCGGCTTCGACCCCGCGTCCGGAGTCACCCCGGCCCACTGGCTCGCCCTGCCCACCCAGCTGCTCGCCGAGGTCACCGCCGGCGCCGTCTTCCACGACGGCCTCCGTACGCTCACCCCGGCCCGAGCCGCCCTGCGCTGGTACCCGCACGACCTCTGGCTCCACGTCCTCGCCTGCCAGTGGCAGCGCATCTCCCAGAAGGAGGCCTTCGTCGGCCGCTGCGGCGAGGTCGGCGACGAACTGGGCTCCGCCGTCGAGGCCGCCCGCCTGGTCCGCGACCTCATGCGGCTCTGCCTGCTGATGGACCGGTGCTACCCGCCGTACGGCAAATGGCTCGGCAGCGCCTTCGCCCGCACCCACGCGGCGCCGCGGCTCACCCCGGAACTCACCGCCGTTCTCGCCGCCACCGACTGGCACCTCCGCGAGCGTCACCTGGCGCAGGCGTACGAGATCGTCGCCCACCTGCACAACGAGCTGGAGCTCACCGACCGGGTCGACCCGGCCACGCGTGCGTACCACTCCCGGCCGTTCCGGGTGGTGCGCGCCGACCGCTTCGCCCGGGCCCTCACCGCCCGCATCAAGGACCCGGACATACGGGAGTTGCGCGGGGCCGGCGCGGTGGACCAGTTCATCGACAGCGCGGAGGTCCTGAGCCGCCCGGACCTCACCCTGGCCGCGGCTGGTGCAGTGACGGGCGTCGACACCCACGACGGCCCGCCCCGCGCCCCGACGAAGGACCGCCGAAGCCAGGGTGGTCACTTTGGGTGACGTTCTGGGGGGTGATGAGGCGGGTACGGACGGCCCGCCGACCGCCTCGGGAGGTCGGCCGAGGGGGTGCGGACCGATGGGCGAGGAGCTGTGCAGGGAGCGTCGGAGCCGTTGATCCGCCTCTTCCGCGCCTGCTGTGTCTTCTGCGTACGACCGGTTCTGAGCAGGTCGGATCGGTGGGTGACCGTTCGAGCGCGGAGCGCCGAGGGGGTTATCGGTCTTTCGTACGACGGCTCATACCAGAGCGGGACCCTCTCGGGGGGACTTTGTCAACTGCCCACCGCACATGATGCGTCGGCGACTACTGTGAGTGTCCGTCGGGCGGCACGGGGCCGAATTCTTTTGCGGTCCCCTCGCCCGGCACCGCGATGGCGCATCCCCGACTCGCGCGACCCGCGTGAGAAACCAGGCCCGACGGACCACCAGTACGAGGACGCAGATGTCTCACCTCCGTGCACCGGCCGCCCGCGCCGACCGCCGTGAGGGCGGCCGGCACGGACGGCCGGTCGCCCGACCCGTTCCCGCGCTGCCCGAGACCCACATACGGCCTCAGCTCATGCGACTGGCGGTACTGCCACCGGTCGCGGTGGCGCTCAGCGGCTGCGCGGCCGTCCTGTTCACCGTCCGGTCCACCGGCGCCCGGCCCAGTCTCACCCTGCTGGCCGTGCTCACCGGAGCGGTCTCGGTGACGGCCGCGGGCATCGTGATCGCCGCCGTGGCCGCGGGCCGCGCCGCCCGCTCGGTCAGCGACCGGGTCGGCATCCTGCGCCGAAACGCCGCCCGAGGCGAGGCCGAACTGCTCGCCCTCGTCGACGCGCTGCGCCACGGCGAGACCCCGCCCCAGCGCAAGCCGCGCGGCGGACCGCCCGAGGACGCGGACGACTTCGAACTGCTCGCCGCCGACCTGTCCCGTGCGCACGACGGCGCCGTCACCGCCGTCGTGCAGGCGGCCCAGCTCTCCAGCCAGGCCGGCAGCGAACAGAAGCTGGAGGTCTTCGTCAACCTGGCGCGGCGGCTTCAGTCCCTCGTGCACCGGGAAATCTCGATCCTCGACGAACTGGAGAACGAGATCGAGGACCCTGACCTCCTCAAGGGCCTCTTCCACGTCGACCACCTGGCCACCCGGATCCGACGGCACGCCGAGAACCTCGCCGTCCTCGGCGGCGCCGTGTCCCGGCGGCAGTGGAGCAACCCCGTCTCCATGACGGAGGTGCTGCGCTCCGCCATCGCCGAGGTCGAGCAGTACTCCCGGGTCAAACTCGTCCCGCCGATCGACGGCGAACTGCGCGGCCACGCCGTCGCCGACGTCATCCACCTGCTCGCCGAACTCGTCGAGAACGCCACGGTGTTCTCCGCCCCGCACACCCAGGTGCTGCTCCGCGCCAACCTCGTCACCTCCGGCCTCGCGGTCGAGGTCGAGGACCGCGGACTCGGCATGCCGGTCGGCGAGCAGTCCAAGATGAACGCCCTGCTCGCCGACCCCGACCAGGTCAACGTCGCCAGCCTGCTGGCCGACGGCCGCATCGGCCTCTTCGTCGTCTCCCAGCTCGCCCGCCGGCACGGCATCAACGTCCGGCTCCAGACCAACATCTACGGCGGGGTCCAGGCGGTCCTCGTCGTCCCGCAGGGCCTGCTGGGCTCGGCACCGGGCGCACTCACGGCGGCGGGGGCGGCCGGTTCGGCCGGGGCAGCCGGTTCGGTTCCGCCGCCGCGCGACGCGGCGAACGGGGGCGGTGCGCCGGGTGCGCCGACCGGTGCGACCGGTGTGATCGGCGCCGGGGGAGGCCGGCCGTCCGACGGCGCCGGGGCGCCGGTCGGCGGCCGTGGCGCCGCGGGGCCGGACACGGGAGCCGGAAGCAGGGCCGCCACGGTCGGATCGTCGGCCGGCCGGGGGGCGGGGCAGCAGCAGGGTCCCGCCACGCCCGCCGCCGGCGGGCGGCGCCGACACGCGCAGCAGGGAGGCGGCCAGCACGGTGGCGGGCAGCACGGGGGCACGCAGCACGGGGGCGCGCCCGCGCCGCTGCCGGTGCGCGGCGCCCAGGAGGCCCGCCCGAACCCGGCCGAGGCACTGCCCGGCATCCGGCCCGAGGACCGGTCGGTGGTCGCCGAGCACGCGGGTGCCCCGCCGGTACCGCGGGTCGGCGCCGTCCGCGGCACCATGGGCAAACCCCAACTGCCGCGCCGCCGCGCCCAGGAGCACATCGTTCCCCAGCTGCGGGGCGGCCCCGCACCCCGCCAGGAGAACGAGAACCCCGCCGGCCACGACCCCGGTCTGGTGGCCGCCTTCCAGCGCGGCATCGGCCTCGCCGAGGCCCAGCAGCACCTGGAGGCCACCGAGGCGGAGCCGACGGCCGCCGAGCCTGTGAGTGGCGCACATGGCGCGTCCCCCCATGGCGCCTCCGCCCATGACGGGTTCACGGGTACGGGCTTCGCCGACACCGCCGCCCGTGACGTATCCGGCGAACTGCCGACCAACACGTCCCATGCCACGCACATGGATGCCACACACATGGATGCCGCGCACATGGATGCCGCGCACATGGACGCCCCGCACATGGAGGCGGCACACATGGAGTCCGGGTACCTGCCCCCCGACTTCACCGCCCACGACCTCACGGCCCAGGATCAGGCAGCCCGGGACCGCACGACGCCAGACCCCATGGCGCTGGACCCCCTGGCCCCGGATTACCTGGCCTCAGGCCACACGAGCTCGGACCACCACACGGTCTCTGACCACCTGACCACAGGCCACCCGGCCACGGACCACATGGCGACGGACCCCATGGCCGTGGACCACATGGCACCCCCACACATCAGCTGGAGCCACCGGGACCCCGCCGACACCCAGTCCGCGTCCCGGACCCAGTCGTACTCCCAGGCCCTGCGCCCGGTGCACACCTCCGAATTCACCGCCCGGCCCGACGGGAGCGCACCGGCCGGATGACCAGCACCGTCTCGACCCCCACCCGCACCCCCACCCCCAGCGCTCCCGCTGGTCTTCGTACCCCAAGGAGTCGATCCACCATGGCGAGCGATGCGCCGACCGCCCAGGTATCCGACCTCGACTGGCTGATGAGCGGCCTGGTGCAGCGTGTGCCGCACACCACCAGCGCGGTGCTCCTCTCCTGCGACGGGCTGGTGAAGTCCGTCCACGGCCTAGACCCGGACAGCGCCGACCACATGGCGGCGCTCGCCTCCGGCCTGTACTCGCTCGGCCGCAGCGCCGGCGTCCGGTTCGGCGACGGCGGGGACGTCCGCCAGGTCGTCGTCGAACTCGACTCGACGCTGCTGTTCGTCACCACCGCCGGCTCCGGCACCTGCCTCGCCGTGCTGGCGGGCCGGGAGGCCGACGCGGCCGTCCTCGGCTACGAGATGGCGATGCTGGTCAAGAGCGTCCGCCCGTACCTCGTCACCGCGCCCCGGCAGCACGCCGTCGATTCCACGGCGATGAGGCCTTGAGGGTGGCGGCAGCCGGCGACGGGCCCTGGCTCGACGACGCGGCCGGACGCCTCGTGCGCCCGTTCACGGTCAGCAACGGCCGGACCGAACCCAGCATCGCCCTCGACCTCATGTCGCAGGTGATGGCGACCGGGTCCGTGCCCCTCGGCTACCTCGGTCCCGAACACGCGCAGGCCCTCGACCTGTGCCGCGTCCCCGTCTCGGTCGCCGAGATCGCCGCGCACCTCAAACTGCCCGCCGTGGTCACCAAGGTGCTGCTCTCCGACCTCGTCGACTGCGGGGCGCTGACCGCCAAGCCCCCCGTGTTCCACCACAACCCCACTGACCGGTCCCTCCTGGAGGCAGTGCTCGATGGACTACGACGACAGCTCTGATCCCTTCCCCACCGCGCTGAAGATCCTGGTGGCCGGTGGGTTCGGGGTCGGCAAGACCACCTTCGTGGGCGCGGTCAGCGAGATCGCGCCGCTGTCCACGGAGGAACTCCTCACCACGGTCAGCGCCGCCACCGACAACCTCGACGGGATCGAGAACAAGGTCGAGACGACCGTGGCCATGGACTTCGGCCGCATCACCCTGGACCCGGAGCACGTGCTCTACCTGTTCGGCACGCCCGGACAGGAGCGGTTCTGGTTCATGTGGGACGAACTGTCCGAGGGCGCGCTCGGCGCGGTCATCCTCGCCGACACGCGGCGCCTGGAGGACTGCTTCGCGGCCGTCGACTTCTTCGAGGAGCGGGGCCTCGGCTTCATCGTCGCCATCAACGAGTTCGACGGTTCCTACCGCTACGACCCCGACGAGGTGCGCGCCGCCATCGACCTCGACCCGGAGGTCCCGGTGGTCCGCTGCGACGCCCGTATCTCCAGCTCCGGAGTCCAGACCCTGCTCACCCTCGTCCGCCATCTCATTGCCCATGCCCCGGTCTCCGCGCCGAGCCACGGCGCCCACATGTGAACCCCAAACACCCCTCACGGAGCCCGTATATGACCCACGTCCACTGCGACGGAGCCCGCGCATGAGGTACGACCCGTCGCGCCCGGCCGGCCGCCTGCTGCTCACGCCGGAGGACAAGGAGGCCCCCGAGCGCACCCGGCGCCTCGGCCAACTGCGCCTGGGCGCAGACCCGGACCCCGCCCTCGACGCCTACGCGGACCGGCTCGCCGAGGTCACCCGGGCGCCGTACGCCATGGTCAACTTCATCGACGTGAACCGTCAGTTCTTCGCGGGTCTGCACCTGCCGGACGTGGCACCGCCCGTGGTACGGCCCGACGGCAGCATCCCGGTCCTCGGCCGTGAGCTGCCCCACGACCATGGCTTCTGCCCCCATGTGGTGGTCCGCCGCAAGGCGCTGGTCCTGGAGGACGTGTGTGACTACCCGCGGTTCGCGGGCAACCCGGTCGTCGACGACTTCGGCATCCGTTCCTACCTGGGCGCCCCGCTGATCGACAGCACGGGGACGGTGCTCGGCACGGTGTGCGTGGTCGACGTGGAGCCGCGGCCCTGGGGTCGGCCCGGTCTGGAGACCATCAAGTCCTCGGCGGCGGAGCTGGTGGCCCGCATCGAGCGCCGCGAGGCGGACGGCCTGCCGCTGCTGTGACGGCGGGAACAGCCCCCTCGCTAGCCGACCGGTCTATTACCTCCGTACGCTGGTCGTATGGGACGTACCAGTGACGCCAGGCGGAAGATCCTCGACGCCGCTCGCTCGCTGATCGAGGGGCGGGGTTACGCGGCGCTCGGCGTGGCCGAGATCTGCAAGGCCGCCGGGGTGCCGAAGGGCAGCTTCTACTACTTCTTCGAGTCCAAGGAGGCCCTCGCGCTCGCGGTCGTCGACGAGCACTGGGCGGCCCAGAAGGGCGACTGGACCCGGGCCCTCACCGGCGACGCGGAACCGCTGCGGCGGCTGCGGCGGCTGTTCGAGGAGACCGAGGCGGGGCAGCTGGCCGGCCAGCGGGGCTGCGGGACCGTGGCGGGCTGCCTGTTCGGGAACCTCGCCCTGGAGCTGAGCAACCAGACCGAGGCGGTCCGCGGACGGCTGAAGGAGATCTTCGACGCCCAGGTCGACATGGTGACGGCCGTCGTCGACGAGGCCCGGGAGCGCGGCGAGGTGGGCGTGACCGACACCCGGGAGGCGGCACGGGCGGTGGTGGCCCAGCTGGAGGGCCAGGTGATGTTCGCCAAGCTGTACAACAGCACCGGACGGCTGAGCCCCCTCTGGGACAACTGCCGGGCGCTGCTCGGCGTGACCGCGGAGCCGGGCCCGGGGACCGGGACCCCGGGGCGGCCAGCCTCGGTCGAGGGCCGCGCGGCTTCTGCCTAGGGCCCGGGTGGGCTTCGCCCTGGGGGCGGGCGGTTCGGCCCGGGAACGGGCGGCTCGGCTCGGGGATGGGCGAGTCGGTCTACGGGCTCGGTCTACGGGCGGGCGGCCTCGGCCGGTTGCGGCTGTCGTGCCGGCACTGTGTGGTCCGCACCCACGTGGTCCGCACCCGTGTGGTCCGCACCCATGTGATGCGGGAACCCGATCCGCAGCACGGCGGCGGCGACGGCGGCCGTGAGGACGACGAGGGCGGCCAGCAGCAGGGCCTGGTGGTAGCCGTGCCGCAGCAGTGGGGCGACGACGAGGGGACCCAGGATCTGGCCGACGGAGTAACCGGCGGTCAGCAGCGCGACGGAGCGCGGGAAGCGCAGCTGCGCGCCCGTGGCCAGGGCCAGGGTGCTCACCCCCAGGAACGTGGCGCCGAACAGCACGGCCGAGCCGAGGGCGGCGGCCGTACTCCCGGTCAGCGCCGGCAGCGCGATGCCGGCCGCCTGGATCACGAGCGCGGTGAGCAGCAGACCGGGCCGGGACCAGCGGCGCCCGAGCCGGGCCCACAATGCCGAGGACGGTACGGCGGCCAGCCCCACCAGCACCCAGGCGCCGCTGCCCACCCAGCCGGGGGAGCCCTGGCCGATCGCCGCGACCAGGAACGTGCCGGCGACGATGTAGCCGACGCCCTCCAGGAAGTAGCTGACGAACAGCGCGCCGAACCAGCGGTGGGTGCGGACCCCGGGCCGGGCGCCGTGGGTTCCGCTCGCGGTGGGCGCGTCCTCGGGCCGCAGCCGCCAGGAGGCCGCGGCCAGCACCCCGGTGAGCGCGGCGGCGGCCCACCAGGCAGCCCGCCAGTCGGAGGCGGACCGCAGGGCCAGGACCAGCAGGCCGGACAGCGCGATGCCGGCGCCCACCCCACCGAAGGCCCAGCCGGGCAGGTGTGCCGGGTGGTCCCGCAGATGGTGCAGCAGCGAGGCGACGGCGATCACGAACACCAGGGCGCTCGCCGCTCCGGCGAGCAGCCGCAGCGCGCCCCACACCGCCGTGCTGTGGGTGAGGGGCATCGCGGCGAGCGTGGCGGTCAGCAGGAGCAGCGAGCCGCGCAGCACGGCGCGCGACCGGACCAGCGCGGGGGCCAGGGTGCCGGCGAGCGCGCCGACCAGGTAGCCGGCGTAGTTGGCGGTGGCCAGGTTCGCCCCGGCACCGGCGGACAGGCCCGCCTGTTCGTGCATCAGGGGCAGGATCGGGGTGTAGACGAAACGGCCGACGCCCATGCCCGCGGCGAGCGCGGCTGCGGCCCTGGCGACATGCGTCCAGGGCGAGGCAGCGGCGGCAGCAGCAGCGGGAGGGGCAGCGGGAGGGGCAGCGGGAGGGGCAACGGCAGGGGCGGACTCGGCGGAGCCAAGGGCCCTGGAGCCATGGGCCGTGGAGCCATGGGCCGTGGAGCCATGGGCCGAGGAGACACGGGTCATCGGGTGGCCTCGGCGCGGCCCGGGTCGTTGGGGTGGGACTCCAGTGGCGTGACGGTGACCGTCATCCACGGGCGCAGCGGCAGGGTACCGAGCACCTTCTCGTGGAGCTCCTCCTCGTCGGCGGCCCGCCAGACGCCGATGCTGCGCAGCTCGCCCACCGGGCGCCACAGCCGGGCCAGGTGGCCGGTCGCGGCCAGTTCCCGCGCCCGCACGGCCTCCGCGGCCCGTCGCCGGTCGACCTCGTCCTGGTCCGTGCCCTCGGGGACGGTCGTGGTGATCTCGACCAGGAACTCTCGCACGATGCGCTCCCTCCGTCGTCGGTGACTTCATCGTCGATTCCATCGTCCGCCGCCACCGGCACCGCTGCCACGACCGGCCGGCTCGCTGCTGGGAGGCGCAGCCTCCCAGCGCGCGTAGCATGACGCGCGTGGAACTGCGCCAGCTGCGGTACTTCGTCGCGGTCGCCGAGGAACTGAACTTCGGCCGGGCCGCCGAGCGGCTGCTCATCGCCGGCCCGTCCCTCTCCCAGCAGATCAAGGCGCTCGAACGGGACCTGGGCGTCCGGCTGTTCGACCGGGACCGCCGCTCGGTCTCCCTCACCCCCGCCGGCGCCGCGCTGCTCCCGCACACCCGCGACCTGCTGGAGCGCGCCGACGACCTCAGGCGCCGGGCGGGCCGGCTCTCGGGCTCCCAGTCGGTGCGGCTCGGCTACGTCAACTGGCTTCCGCCGGACCTCGGTTCGCGGACGGCCTCGGTGGCCCGGGTCCATGTGGACGCCTGGGTCGCGCCCTCCCACACCCAGGCCGCCCGGGTCGCCGACGGCAGTCTGGACCTCGCCGTCTGCTGGGTGCGCGGCGAGGACCTCGAACGGCTCGGGCTGCGCGCCCGGCTGATCGGCGCGGACCGGCTGTACGCCGTGGCGAAGGGCCCCGACACGAGCGACCTGCCGGCCCGGGACGCCGACATCCTGATCGACGACGACGTCACCTCCTGGGCCTCCTGGAACGTGTACGCCGAGGAGCTCACGCGGGCCGTCGGCGCCCGCCCGGTGCGCATCTCCGACGGCGCCGTGACCGGCCCCGCCTACTTCGACCACGTCCGCCGCTGCACCCGGCCCGTCCTCAACTCGCCGAAGGGCCAGACCACTCCGCTCCCGCCCGACCTGGTCCGCCGCGAGATCGTCGCGCCGAAGGTGTACTGGACCTGGTCCCTGGTCTGGCGTGTGAGCGAGGACCGGGCCGGCGTCCTGGCCGCCGTCGACGCCCTGTGCGCCGGCGTCGGCGACCTCGGGATCAACGCCGCGGACGCCTGGCTGCCCGCGGGCGACCCGTACGCGCTCCACGGCTGAGCGGCGCTGGGAGGCCGCGCCTCCCAGCCGGGAGGAAACCGATCCTGGCACCTTTGGCGGACCCGGCCTACCTTCCAAATAGTCGACCGGTCGGCTAGTACCGGTCAGCCACTACGGAGCAGTACGGAGAAGGTCATCATGAGCACGCAGCAGCAGAAGGTCGCGATCGTCACGGGCGCCTCGCAGGGCATCGGCGCCGCCCTCGTCGAGGGCTACCGCAAGCTCGGCTTCGCGGTCGTCGCCACCTCGCGCACCATCGCCCCCGTCGATGACGCCGACGTCCTGACCGTCCAGGGGGACATCGCCGACCCGGCGACCGCCGAGCGGGTCGTGGCCGCCGCCGTCGAGCGGTTCGGCCGCATCGACACCGTGGTCAACAACGCCGGCATCTTCGTGGCGAAGCCCTTCACCGACTACACCGCCGAGGACTACGCCACCGTGACCGGCATCAACGTCGCCGGCTTCTTCCACCTCACCCAGCAGGCGGTTCCGCACCTGCTCGCCCAGGGCGGCGGGCACGTCGTCAGCGTCACCACCAGCCTGGTCGACAGCGCCGACGCCCGGGTCCCGTCGGTACTGGCCTCGCTGACCAAGGGCGGCCTGCAGTCCGCGACCAAGTCGCTCGCGATCGAGTACGCCACCCGCGGCATCCGCGTCAACGCGGTGTCGCCGGGCAC
The DNA here is from genome assembly GCF_040652195.1 of Streptomyces sp. NPDC048278. NCBI lineage: Bacteria > Bacillati > Actinomycetota > Actinomycetes > Kitasatosporales > Streptomycetaceae > Streptomyces > Streptomyces sp. NPDC048278. Next base: position 540,739 of record NZ_JBEZLP010000001.1, on the reverse strand, counting down.
GATCAAGACACCCATGCACCCGGCGGAGACCCACGAGTTCCTCGCCGCCCTGCACCCGGTGGGCCGGATGGGTGAAGCGAGCGACATCGTCGACGCGGTGCTCTTCCTGGAGACCGCGCCGTTCGTCACGGGCGAGATCCTCCATGTCGACGGCGGCATGAGCGCCGGACACTGACGGCACACGGCACGCCCCACACGGCACGCCCTACACCCCACACGGCACGGAACTCACCCACCCGGAAGAGCAAGGAGCGGACATGACCAGCACGGCGGAGGACACGGCGATCCTGAGCGCGGTCCTCGACCGGTGGAAGGCGGCCGTCGGCGCACACCAACCCGAGCGCGTCGCGGCCCAGTTCACCGAGGACGCGGTCTTCCAGGGACTGCATCCCTACAGCGTCGGACGGCAGGGCGTCGCCGCGTACTACGACTCCCAGCCCCTCGGGATGAAGGCGGCGTACCGCGTCCTGGAGACCCGGCGGCCCGCCGACGGCGTCGTCCTCGGCTACCTGGCCGTCGAGTTCTCCTTCACGGACCGGCCCCCGCTGGACGTGAAACTCTCCGTCCTCGTCACCCGGACGGGCGAGGACTGGCACATCGCCCACTACCAGGTCTCGCGCCTCGACTAGCCGTCTCCCGCCGGGTGTTCCGGGGGGTGTGAAGCCGAGCTGTGGCGGCGCTTAAGAAATCCTCGATGGACCGATGCGCCCGGGTGCGGCAGATTGCTGGGAGATTCCACCCCCCTCCCCGGCCGCGGGCCGCTTCGGCGTCCCCGCGGCCGGGACCTCACGCACAGGAGCCGTAGCGTTGAAGGCGCTGGTCAAGGAGAAGGCGGAGCCCGGGCTGTGGCTCACGGACGTGCCGGAGCCCACGGTCGGACCCGGTGACGTACTGATCAAGGTCCTGCGGACCGGCATCTGCGGCACCGACCTGCACATCCGGGCCTGGGACGGCTGGGCCCAGCAGGCGATCACCACCCCGCTCGTGGTCGGCCACGAGTTCGTCGGCGAGGTCGCGGCGACCGGCCGGGACGTCACCGACATCAAGGTGGGCGACCGGGTCAGCGGCGAGGGCCACCTCGTCTGCGGAAAGTGCCGCAACTGCCAGGCCGGACGGCGCCACCTGTGCCGGGCCACGGTCGGCCTGGGCGTCGGCCGGGACGGGGCGTTCGCCGAGTACGTCGCACTGCCCGCGGGCAACGTCTGGGTGCACCGCGTCCCCGTCGACCTCGACGTGGCCGCGATCTTCGACCCGTTCGGCAACGCCGTGCACACCGCCCTCTCCTTCCCGCTGGTCGGCGAGGACGTCCTGATCACCGGCGCGGGGCCGATCGGTCTCATGGCCGCCGCCGTGGCCCGGCACGCGGGCGCCCGCCACGTCGTGATCACCGACGTCAGCGAGGAGCGTCTCGACCTCGCCCGCAAGATCGGCGTGAGCCTCGCCCTGAACGTGGCGCGGACCGGGATCGCCGAAGGGCAGCGGGAGCTCGGGCTGCGCGAGGGCTTCGACATCGGCCTGGAGATGTCCGGCCGCCCCGAGGCCATGCGCGACATGATCGCCAACATGACGCACGGCGGCCGTATCGCCGTGCTCGGCCTGCCCGCCCAGGAGTTCCCCGTCGACTGGGCCCGGATCGTCACCTCGATGATCACCATCAAGGGCATCTACGGCCGCGAGATGTTCGAGACCTGGTACGCGATGTCGGTTCTCCTGGAGGGCGGACTCGACCTCTCTCCCGTGATCACCGGCCGCTACGGCTACCGCGACTTCGAGGCGGCCTTCGCCGACGCGGCGAGCGGCCGTGGCGGCAAGGTCATCCTCGACTGGACCGCGTGATGCGTCGCGTGATGCGTCGCGTGATCCCTCGTGCTGTTCCGCGCGTCATCGCTCGCGTCATTCCTCGCGTCATTCCTCGCGTCATTCCTCGCGTAAATCCTTAGGAGCTTCTGGCATGTTCGACTCCGTGCGCGACGACCTGCGCACCACCCTCGACGAGATCCGCGCCGCCGGGCTGCACAAGCCCGAGCGGGTGATCGGCAGCCCGCAGTCCGCGACCGTCGCCGTCACCGCCGGCGGCCGTCCCGGCGAGGTGCTCAACTTCTGCGCCAACAACTACCTGGGCCTCGCCGACCACCCCGAGGTGATCGCCGCCGCGCACCAGGCCCTGGACCGCTGGGGCTACGGGATGGCCTCCGTCCGCTTCATCTGCGGCACCCAGGAGGTCCACAAGGAGCTGGAGGCCCGCCTGTCGGCGTTCCTCGGCCAGGAGGACACGATCCTCTACTCCTCCTGCTTCGACGCCAACGGCGGAGTCTTCGAGACCCTCCTCGGCGAGGAGGACGCGGTGATCTCCGACGCCCTCAACCACGCCTCCATCATCGACGGCATCCGCCTCTCCAAGGCCCGCCGCCTCCGGTACGCCAACCGCGACCTGGCCGACCTGGAACGGCAGCTCAAGGAGGCGCAGGGCGCCCGGCGCCGCCTGGTCGTCACCGACGGCGTGTTCTCCATGGACGGGTACCTGGCGCCGCTCCGCGAGATCTGCGACCTCGCCGACCGCTACCACGCGATGGTCATGGTCGACGACTCGCACGCCGTCGGCTTCGTCGGCCCGTCCGGCCGCGGCACCCCCGAGCTGCACGGCGTGATGGACCGCGTCGACATCATCACCGGCACCCTCGGCAAGGCCCTCGGCGGCGCCTCCGGCGGCTACGTCGCGGCCCGCGCCGAGATCGTCGCCCTGCTCCGCCAGCGCTCCCGCCCCTACCTCTTCTCCAACACCCTCGCCCCGGTGATCGCGGCGGCCTCGCTGAAGGTGCTCGACCTGCTGGAGGCGGCGGACGACCTGCGCGTCCGGCTCGCCGAGAACACCGCCCTGTTCCGCCGCCGGATGACCGAGGAGGGCTTCGACGTCCTCCCCGGCGACCACGCCATCGCCCCCGTGATGATCGGCGACGCGGCCGAGGCGGGCCGCATGGCCGAGCTGCTGCTGGAGCGGGGCGTGTACGTGATCGGCTTCTCCTACCCGGTGGTCCCGCAGGGGCAGGCCCGGATCCGGGTCCAGCTCTCCGCGGCCCACTCCACGGACGACGTCGACCGCGCGGTGGACGCCTTCGTCGCGGCCCGCGCGGAGCTGGCGGGCTGAACGGAGCTGGCGGGCTGAACGGAGCCGACGGCCCGAGCGGCTCCGACATATTGCGATAATCAACCTCATGATCGAGGCGCGGCGGCTCCACATCCTCCGTGCGGTGGCCGACCACCGCACGATGACCGCGGCTGCCGCCGCGCTGTACCTGACCCCGTCGGCCGTCTCCCAGCAGCTGACGGCCCTCGAACAGGAGACCGGCCACCGCCTGGTCGAGCGCAGCGCCAAGGGCGTACGGCTGACCGCCGCCGGCGAGATCCTGCTCGCCCACACCAACGCGGTCCTCGCCCAGCTGGAGCGGGCCGAGGCCGAGCTGGCCGCATACGGTTCCGGCGAGGCCGGCACGGTCACCGTCGCGGCCTTCGCCACCGGCATCGCCCAGGTGGTCGCCCCGGCCGTGGCCCACCTCGCTCGCACCGCCCCCGGCATCCGCATCCGCGTCCAGGACGCCGAGGGCGACGCCAGCCTCCCCATGGTCCTGGACCGGCAGGTCGACGTGGCGGTCGCCGTCGAGTACCGAGGGGCGCCGCCCGCCGACGACCCCCGGCTCACCCACGTGCCGCTGTACGCGGAGCCGTTCGACGCCGTCGTCCCGCTCCACCACCGGCTGGCCGAGGCCTCCGAGGTCCCCCTCGCCGAACTGGCCAAGGACACCTGGATCGGCCCCTATCCCGGCAACCCCTGCCACGACGTGGTCGTCCTCGCCTGCGAGAGCGCCGGCTTCCAGCCCCGGCTCGAACACTCCTCCGACGACTTCCGGGCCGTGGTGGCGCTGGCCGCGGCCGACGCGGGCGTGGCCCTGGTCCCGCGCTCCGCACTGCGCGGCACGGACCTGACCGGCGTGGTGGTCCGCCCGGTCGACGGCGTCGCCCCGACCCGCAGGGTCTTCGCGGCCGTACGACGCGGAGCCGAGGGCCATCCGCTGATCCGCCCGGTGCTCGACGCCCTGGGCGAGGCGGCGCGGCTGTGAGGCTTCTTTAACACGGGCGTCCCACATCAGGGATACCGTCCCGGATATGAAACACGAAGCGCCGGTCTCCCCGACCCCGGCCGCCCCAGGCCCGGCCGCTCCCGAACCCGCCCCCGACCCCGGCCCCGGCCCTGACCCCGGCCCTGACCCCGTCGACGCCCGCCTCGGCCGCCGCCTTGCCGAACTGCGCATCGAACACGGGTGGTCCCTGGGCGAGTTGGCGGAACGTAGCGGAATCAGCAAATCCACCCTGTCCCGGGCCGAACGGGCCGAGACCAGCCCCACGGCAGCCCTCCTCAACCGCCTCTGCAACGTCTACGGCCGGACCATGTCCCAGCTGCTCAGCGAGGTCGAGGCGGAGCCCGCGCCCGTGCTGCGCGCCGCCGAACAGCAGGTGTGGGAGGACCGCGCCTCCGGATTCGTCCGCCGGTCCGTGTCGCCGCCGCACGGCGGACTGCGCGGCGAACTCGTCGAGGGCCGGCTCGCGCCCGGGGCGGACATCGCCTACGACCGCCCGCCGGTGCCCGGCCTGGAGCAGCACATCTGGGTGCTCGACGGCAGCCTGGCCGTGACGGCGGAGGGGACCGGGCATCTCCTGGACACGGGGGACTGCCTGCGGCTGCGGGTGTGGGGGCCGACCCGGTTCCGGTGCGCGGGGCCGACGGCGACCCGGTACGTGCTGGCGGTGGTGCGGCCGTGAGGGCGCTGCGCCTCGAAGCAGATGAACTGTCGCTCCGGGTGGGGGAGTTGGCCGAGCTGTTGGCCGACACCGTGAACGGCGGGGCGTCCGTCGGCTTCATCGCCCCCTTCGACCGGGAGCGCGCCGTCGCCTGGTGGCGGGAGCGGGTGGCCGCCGTGGCCGCCGGGCAGCTCGCCGTCTGGGCCGCGCTGGACGGCGCCGGCCGGACCGTCGGCACGGTCGGCCTCGCCTTCCCCTACCCCGGCAAGCCGAACAGCCCGCACCGCGCCGAGCTGGTGAAGCTCATGGTCCACCGCGACGCCCGCGGCCAGGGCATCGGACGCGGCCTGCTGACCGTCGCCGAGGAGGCCGCGGCCGGCGCCGGGATCACCCTGCTCCATCTCGACACCGAGACGGACAGTCCCGCCGAGCGCCTCTACCGCTCGGCCGGCTGGACCCGCGCGGGCGTCATCCCCGACTACGCCCTCGACCCCGCCGGAGTGCTGCGCCCGACGACCCTCTACTACAAGCACGTGGGTGCTCCCACCAGGTGACTGTCGGTGGCAGGGGCTACGGTTCGGGGCATGCCGGAAGCCGAAGACGTACGCCGTGTCGCCCTGTCCCTGCCGGACACCAGCGAGAAGATCGCCTGGAGCATGCCCACGTTCCGGGTCGCCGGGAAGATGTTCGCCACGCTGCCCGAGGACGAGACCTCCATCGCCGTGCGCTGCCCCAAGGAGGAGCGCGAGGAGCTGGTGCTCGCCGAGCCGGGCAAGTTCTGGATCGCCGATCACGAGGCCCAGTTCGCCTGGGTCCGGGTCCGGCTCGCCGCGCTGGAGGACGAGGGCGAACTGCGCGACATCCTCGCCGACTCCTGGCGGCAGGCGGCCCCGCCCCGGCTCCTGGACTCCCACCCGGAGTTGGGGCTGCCGGGCGGCGCCTGACCGCCCCCGGGCGGCTGTCCCGGCCGGCCGGGACGAAAGGCGTGCGCGACCACCGAGCCGAGTGCGGTATTGTTTCCTTGCGCGTTTCACCCGGGGAATCCCCAGGTCAAACGGCATCGGGACGTGGCGCAGCTTGGTAGCGCACTTGACTGGGGGTCAAGGGGTCGCAGGTTCAAATCCTGTCGTCCCGACCAGCTTTGACGCAGGTCGGAAGCCGTTCTCTCGTATACGGGAGGGCGGCTTTTGGTGTTCTCGGCGGGCTGGTGGTCGCACTGTTGGTCGCGGCGCCCGGTTTGGCGTTGGCCGAGAGCGGTCGCGGAGAGTGTGCAGCGTACGGAGAGGACGCCCTCGGTGAGGTGGGCGTCGTCCCAGTGCGGGCCGAGGGCTTCGCCCTTCGCTGAACGCCACCCCCGGTGATGGTGCCTATTCGGAGCGCAGCGTGATGGCGGCTTTGATCGTTGTCACAGCGAGTTCTTCAACACCTCCCGTTCATTTTCGTTCCGTTCGGCCTTCGCTCAGCTGTGTTCACAGAACCTCCACAGCCGAAGACTCTCGGGTGCGGCTGCACCAAGGGGGATTTTTTCGGTCAGCGGCGAAAAAACCACATAGGGGAGGGGGTGGTCTTCATGGTCCGCCCACGCTTTTTGTACGTACCGATCGAAGACCTTGGCATGGACCTGCCTGAAGATCCAGAAGGGCAACGAAGACCGGACGGGGGACGCAGACCGGTCGGGTGGCGTCTGGTCAGCGCCAACAACCGTGAACTCGGGCGTTGCACGCGGTCGTTCGAGGACCTGGTCGCGTGTGAGGCCACGGTCGTCCGGCTCCGGGAGCGGGTGACGGAGGTGCGGGCGCTGTTCGTCATGGCCGACGCGCCGGGCGCCTGGACCTGGCGGATCGAGCTCGACGGGCGGGATGTCGCCACGGCCGGACGGTCGTATCAGCGGCAACGGGAGTGCCAGTACAACGTCAAACTGTTCCTGGCCGCGGTGCCGGTGGCCCAGTTGGGCGAGGGGCTGGTCAGCCGGCCGCGTCTGCGCGGGCTGCACCTGCCGGGACCGGCGCGGTCCGCCCGGCCGGAGGCCGAGGCAGAGGAACCTCCCCTGGCCCCTGCCGGGGCACGAGCCGGGGCGGGTGTGTCGTGAGCGCCGCCGTCTCCGGGCTCGGGCAGCCGGGTCCGGAGCGCCTGGACACGCCCCGTGATCTGCGGACCAGGGTCGAACCGGCGGACCGCCTCTTCCGCGGTGCGGCACGCGGCAGCGGCGCCGTGGTGCTGGCGATCATGCTGCTGGTCGGCGTCTTCCTCGGTTATCGCGCGGCAGAGGCGCTCCGGGTGGCCGGGTGGTCCTTCCTGACCACCTCGGCCTGGGAGCCGGACTCCCATCACTTCGGCATCGCCGCCGTGCTCACCGGCACCGTGCTGATCGGCCTGGTGGCGATCACCTTCGCCGTGCCGCTGGCGCTGGGCACCGCCCTGTACATCTCGGAGTACGCGCCCCGGCGGCTGCGACGGACGCTGATCAGCCTCGTGGACCTGATGGCGGCGGTGCCGAGCGTGGTGTATGGGCTGTGGGGGGCCTTCTTCCTGCAGGGCCAGGTGGTCGGACTGTCCCGGTGGATCGCCACGTACTTCGGCTGGATCCCCCTCTTCGAGGTCGACGGGGCCGACCCGGGCGACCCGCTGGCCACCACGACGGTCTACACCTCGTCCACCTTCATCGCCGGGATGGTCGTCGCCCTGATGGTGACGCCGATCGCCTGCTCGGTCATGCGCGAGGCGTTCTCCCAGGCACCGGTGGGCGAGCGGGAAGGGGCGCTGGCGCTCGGCGGGACCAAGTGGGGCATGATCCGCGCGGTCGTCCTGCCCTTCGGTCTGGGCGGGGTGATCGGCGGGACCATGCTGGGCCTCGGCCGCGCTCTGGGCGAGACCATCGCCGTGTACATGATCATCTCGCCGGTCTTCGCCGTCCAGCCGCACCTCCTGCAGAACGGCGCCAACTCCGTCTCCGCGCTGATTGCCCTGCGCTACGGCTCCGCCAGCGACTTCGGCATGTCGGCCCTCATGGCCGCCGGACTCGCCCTCTTCCTCATGACCCTCGTCGTCAACTTCATCGCCTCCTCGATCGTGGCGCGCAGCCGCTCGGGTGCCGGGACGGAGGCCTGACATGAGCGACCTCATCGACAGCGACCTCCTCGACAGGGAACAGGCACCACCGGCCCGCGGGTCCGACGACGGCCCCGAGACCCGCCGCAACACCTCCGCCGTCCGCGTCACCGACCTGCTCGCGCTGGCCGCCGCCGTGGCAGGGGCCGCCGCTCTGACGATCCTGCTGTTCGCCAGAATCGCGCCGTTCGACTCGGTGCTGGGCTTCGTGGTCGTCACCTACGTGCTCTTCGTCGCCCTGTACGCGGTGCTCGTCTCCTTCGACGAGAACGGCGCCGCGGTGCGGGACCGGGTCGCCGCGGTGCTCTGGCACAGCCTCGCAGTGCTGCTGCTCGCCGCCCTGGTCTTCGTGATCGCCTTCACCCTGTGGCGCGGTCACCGGGCTCTGGTCCACCTCAACTTCTTCACCCAGGACATGTCGCGGACCGGCCCGCTGCAGCCGCTCACCGACGGCGGCATGGTGCACGCGATCGTCGGCACGCTGGAACAGATCACCATCTCGCTGGCCGTCACCATCCCGCTCGGGCTCGCCTGCGCGGTGTTCCTCAACGAAGTGCCCGGACGCTACGCGCGTTTCGTGCGGACGATCGTCGAGGCGATGACGGCGCTGCCGTCGATCGTGGCCGGCCTGTTCATCTACGCCACGGTCATCCTCGTCCTCGGTCTCGACAAGTCCGGCCTCGCCGCCGCGCTGGCGCTCAGCGTGATGATGCTGCCCATCGTCATCCGGGCCGCCGACGTGGTCATCCGGCTGGTGCCGAGTTCGCTGCGCGAGGCGTCGTACGCCCTGGGCGCGAGCCAGTGGCGCACGGTGTGGACCGTGGTGCTGCCCACGGCCCGCTCCGGTCTCACCACCGCGGTGATCCTCGGCACCGCCCGCGGGATCGGCGAGACCTCGCCTGTACTGCTCACCTCCGGGGTCAACGCCGGGCTGAACGCCGACCCGGTGCACGATCCGCAGATCTCGCTGCCGCTGGCCACCTTCGACCTGGTGCGCTCGCCGCAACCCTCCTACATCGCCCGGGGGTTCGGCTCCGCCGCCCTGCTGATGGCCCTCGTACTGCTGCTCTTCCTGCTGGCCCGCGTGATCGGCGGCCGTGGGCCCGGCGACCTGACCCGGGGCCAGCTGCACCGCAGGGTGCTGGCCTCCCGCCGGGACGCCGAGCGCATGGCGGCCCAGCACGCCGACCCACCGGCCGCCGCCCCCTCCGCGCCCCCCGCCGAACACCGCTGAGCACCACCGACGCACCCAGGAACCACGACTCAGGAACCACGACTCAGGAACCACGACCAAGGAGCCAGGAGCCAACCCGCCATGTCCGGATCACGCCCGGCAGCCCCCGCACGCGCCCGAGTCAGGACCGCCAGGACCGCCCGAGCCAGGACCCTGACCGCCCTTGTGATCGCCTTCCTCTACTGCACCCTCGTGCCCGCCGCCGCCGAGACCTACGTCCCGATCTCCGGTGCCGGCTCCACCTGGAGCCAGAACGCCCTGGACCAGTGGCGGGCCAACGTCAAGCAGTACGGCATGACGGTGAACTACAACGGCACCGGCTCCTCCGACGGCCGCAACCAGTTCCGCAACGGCACCGTCGACTACGCGGTGTCGGAAATCCCGTACGGCATCAAGGACTCGGGCGTCGTGGACCCGCCGCCGTCCCGCAAGTACGCGTACATGCCGATCGTGGCCGGTGGTACGTCCTTCATGTACAACCTCACGATCGCGGGCCGCCGGGTGACCAACCTCCGGCTCTCCGGGGACGTCATCGCCAAGATGTTCACCGGCGCCATCACGACCTGGAACGACCCGGCGATCAAGGCCGACAACCCGGCCCTGGCCGCGGCGCTGCCCGCCCGCCGGGTGGTGCCGGTGGTGCGCTCGGACGGCTCGGGCACGACCGCGCAGTTCACGACCTGGATGAGCAAGCGGTACGGCTCCGTGTGGGACGCCTACTGCCGCCGCGCCGGACGCAGCACGCCCTGCGGGACCACCTCCAACTACCCGCTCGTACCGGGCAGCGGCTTCGTCGCCCAGTCGGGTTCGAACGGGGTCTCCGGCTATGTCGCCCAGGGCGGCAACGTCGGCACGATCACCTACGTCGAGTACTCGTACGCCGTGTACACCACCGGCTTCCCGGTGGCCAAGGTGCTCAACCAGGCCGGGTACTACGTGGAGCCGAAGGCCAGCAACGTCGCCGTCGCCCTGCTCAAGGCGCGGATCAACGAGGACAGTTCCTCGCCGGGCTATCTCACGCAGATCCTCGACGACGTCTACGCCGACCCGGACGCGCGGGCCTATCCGCTGTCGAGCTACAGCTACATGATCCTGCCGACCAAGCTGGAGTCGAACTTCAACACCCAGAAGGGCAAGACGCTCGGCGCCTTCTCGTACTACTTCCTCTGCCAGGGGCAGCAGCACGTGGACGACCTCGGGTACTCCCCGCTGCCGATCAACCTGGTGCAGGCCGGCCTCAACCAGGTGCGCAAGATCCCCGGTGTCGACGTCGAGTCGATCAACATCAAGAACTGCCACAACCCCACCTTCTCCAGCGACGGCGGCAACACCCTCGCCAAGACCGCCGCCTACCCGCCCGCCTGTGACAAGAAGGGCACGACCCAGTGCTCCACCGGCACGGGCGGCGCGAAGGACCCGACCGTGGTGGGCGGCGGGTCCGGCGGCACGGGTGGCACGGGCGGGTCCGGCGGGTCAGGGGGCGCCGGTACGTCGGGCGGGGCGAGCGGGTCGAGCGGGGGCGGCGGATCGGGAGGGTCCGGAGCCGGCGGGGGATCGGGCGGTGGTACGACCGCGGGTGCCGGGTCCGGCGGCAGCGCGAGCCCGTCGACCGACCCGGACACCGGCCAGGTGATCGGCACGGACGGCGGTTCCACGTCGAGCGGCGGAGGCGGCGCGTACGCCGTGCCGGTCTCCACGTCCAGGAGCATCGGAAGCGGCATGCAGGCCGTGCTGATGGCGCTGGCGGGCGTGCTGCTGCTGGCCGTCACCGTCGGGCCGCCCCTGATCAACTCCCGGCTCCGGGCGAAGCGGGGCGGCTCATGAGCGCCGTCCGCCGATCGCTCGCCGGACTGCTCGTCGCCCTCGCCCTCGCGCTCGCGACGACCGGCGCGGCCATCTCGTCCGCCACCACCTCCGCCACCACCGAGGGATCCGCGGTCACCGTGTCGGGCACCGGCGCCTACGCGAACCTGAAGGTCACGGTGAGCCAGACCGCCCACCTGGTCAACCAGGTGATCAAGATCTCCTGGAAGGGCGCCACGCCCACCGTCTCCGACACCGACTACGCGGCCGACTACCTCCAGATCATGCAGTGCTGGGGGGACGGTGCGAGCGGTCCCGACCCGGAGCAGTGCCAGTTCGGCGGCTCCTCCGCGCTCGGCGCCGGCGCGGGCAGCCAGGGCGCCGGCGCGTACACCAACACCCGGCAGCTCACCTACGGCGGCCTGAAGGACCCGGCCCAGCAGCTCCCGCCGCCGACCCCGACCGGCATCTCGTACATGCCCTTCCACTCGGTGACCGGTGATGTCATCACCAAGGGCAACTGGAACGAGTTCTACGACTCGAACAGCACCAACGAAGTGCCCTACGCCCGCACCGGTTCCGACGGCACCGGCGAGGTGTACTTCGAGGCCCAGACCTCCCTGGAGGCACCGGGCCTCGGCTGCGGCGCGGTGCCGGCCGGGGCGAGCGACCCGGCCACCGGCCGCAAGTGCTGGTTGGTCGTCGTGCCGCGCGGCGAACAGGAGGTCGACGGCAGCGGGTACCGGTCCCAGCCGAACGGGCTGCTGCAGTCGTCGCCGCTGACCGCCACCAACTGGCAGCACCGCATCGTCGTACCGCTGTCGTTCGAGCCGATCGGCAACTTCTGCCCGATCGGCGCCGACGAGCGCAGCACCCTGGGCGACGAACCGGTCGCCGAGGCCATCCTGCGCTGGCAGCCCGCGCTGTGCCAGACCGGGGACAAGGCCATCTACGGCTATGCCCAGGTCACCGACGACACCGCCCGCGCCAAGCTGGTCTCCGGCAAGCCCGGCATGGTCTTCCTCAACCGCCCGGTCACCGGCGACCAACTCCCCGCGGACCAGCACCCCGTCTACGCACCGGTGACCCTCTCCGGGCTGACCTTCGGCTTCTTCATCGAGAGCCGGGCCGGCTTCAACGCCCCCGCCGACGTCAAGGCACGCGACGGCACCCGGCTCACCTCGCTGAACCTGACCCCGAGACTGGTCGCCAAGCTGCTCACCGAGTCCTATCAGGACGGCAACTCCCGCTTCGCGCCCAGCACTCAGAACAACCCGTTCAACCTGGCCCGCGACCCGGAGTTCCGCAAGTACAACCCCGGCTACGCGGACCTGGACTTCGGCGGCAACCTCGGCGACGCCCTGGTGCCCGAGGCGCTGTCCGACGCGGCCTGGCAGCTGTGGAACTGGGTCGGCCAGGACCCGGCCGCCCGCGAGTTCCTCGACGGGACCGCCGACAACCAGGGCCGCTACGGCGACGCCTCCTTCTCCGGGATGACGGTCAACCCGGCGTACAAGGGCATCCAGTTGCCCGTCACCGACTACCCGAAGAGCGACCCGTTCTGCCAGCAGTTCCAGGACCACCCGGACAACCCGCTGTGCGTGCAGGACAAGCACCCGTACGCCACCGACATGCACGCCGCCGCCCGCGCGGTCGCCCGCGGTGACACGCTGGCCCGCACCACCTGGGACAACACCGCCATCCCGCCCGCCTACAAGAAGAACCCCGCGCAGCCGGCCGGACAGCGGGCCGTGCTCGCCGTGACCGACACGGCGACGGCGAACCGCTACGGGCTGGTGACGGCGAAACTGCAGAACGCGGCGGGGACGTTCGTGGCCCCGACCTCGACCGCCCTGCTGGCGGGCGAGGCGGCGATGAAGCCCAGCGGCGTCACGGGCGTGCTGCGGACCGACCCGAGGTCGACGTCCGCGGGCGCCTATCCGCTGACGCTGCTCACCTATGCCGCGACCGTGCCGGAGAAGCTGACCAAGAAAGAGGGCCAGGACTTCGCCGCGCTGCTGAGGTTCGCCGTGGGCAGCGGGCAGACACCCGGCGTGTCCGCGGGGACCCTGCCGGGCGGGTACGCGCCGCTGCCGAAGAGCCTCCGCGGACAGACCGGTGCCGCGGCCGACGCCATCGCGTCCCGGGCCGGTTCCGGCACCGGGGGCTCCTCCGGCGGCACGAGCGGCGGCTCGGGCGGTGCGGGGGGCGGATCCGGGTCCTCGTCGGGCGGCGGCGGTACGGCGAGCGGCGGTGTCGGCGCCGGAGGGGCGGCGGGCACGGGCGGCGCCGGGGGTACGTCGGCGTCCCCCTCGTCCTCCCCGTCGCCGTCCGCCCGGCCGTCCGGGTCACCGTCCGCCACGGCCCCCGCCGCGAGCGGCAGTTCGACCCCGCTCACTCCGCCCTGGGTGCTCGGCGCCGCGCGCTACACCCTCCTGATCGCCCTCGTCGTCGGCCTCGCGGCGACCGCCGGCGGCCCCCTCCTGCCGAGGGTGGCACCGCAGCTGGCGGCCGGTATCGCGGCCCGGCGGGCGAGGGGCCGGACACCCCGCGGCCGGGGGAGGTGATGCCCGCACCCGAAAGATCGACAGGTCCGCGCCAACGAACTGTCTGAAACCGGCGCCGGGCATCACCCGGCGCAAGCCTAGCCGAGGGGTAAACCCACGTGAACACAAGGAAGATAGCCATCGCCGCCGTCGGTCTCGCCGGCCTCCTCACCGGTACCGTCAGCGCCGGCATGGCCGTCGCCGACCCGTCCGGCACTCCGACCTACCGCCAGCTGTCCGGTGTGGGCTCCGACACCACGCAGGGCGTGATGAACGGCCTCGCCAACACGATCACCATCAACGGCCAGAAGGTCATCGGTTCCTACGACGCCGTCGGCTCGGCGAACATCACCACCAAGGACCCCGCCACCACGCCCGGCTGCACCATGGCCCGGCCGAACGGCTCGGGTGCCGGCCGGACCGCCCTGTCGAACTCGCTCGCGGCGGGCAACGGCTGCCTGGACTTCTCCCGTTCCTCCAGCCTGAACCTGGCGGCGGCGAGCCCGGGCCTGACCTACGTCCCGTTCGCCGTGGACGCGGTCAGCTACGCGATCACCCCGACCAGCCAGATCCCGCGCAAGCTCGCCCTGACCGACCTCAAGGCGATCTACCACTGCGACCCCAACTACGTGGGGACCGGCCCGAACTACGACATCACGGTCTACCTGCCGCAGGCGGGCTCGGGTACGCGCTCCTTCTGGGAGTCGACGATGGGCATCACCGACGCCGACGTGGTCGCGGGCGTCTACCCCTGCATCAAGGACACCAAGAACGGCTCGCCGGTCGAGGAGCACGACGGCCGCGTCCTCGACGACAAGTCGATCGCCCCGTTCTCCATCGCCCAGTACAACGCGCAGAGTTCGCAGACCATCGCGGACGTCCGCGGCCGGGCCATCCTCGGCACCATCGACGACGTGGCGCCCAACACGCTGAACAGCAGCTTCGGCGTGAAGCGCGACGTCTACAACGTGATCCCGACCTCCAAGATCGGCACGGCGCCCTGGAGCACCGTGTTCGTCGGGTCCAACTCGCTCGTCTGCCAGCAGCCCAACCTCATCAACGAGTACGGCTTCGCCACCAACGCGAACTGCGGCGACACCAGCAAGCAGACCCCGTGACCGGGTGGGGCGACCCCGAATCAGCCGCGTCCTCCCAGCAGTCCTCCCAGCAATCCTCCAAGCAATCCTCCAAGAGGGAGAGCACAACCGTGTGGAAGCTCAGACTCTCGCGGGTCACGGCGGGTGGTCTCGCGGGCCTGGTGGCTCTGCTGACGGTCGGCCTCGTGGCCCCGTCGGCGTCCGCCGCCGAGATCGGCACCGCGACCGTCACCCCGGCGACCGGCACTGACACGTCCAGCATGAACGTCACCACGTCGGGTGCATGCCCGGCGAACGCCACGAACGTGATCGTGTCGGTGACGGGCTCCGGGTTCCCGGCCGCCGGCCAGAACGTCGTCGGCAACTCGCCGATCAGCTCGTACGGCACGGACACCAACGGCGGACTGATCATCCCGCTCACGCAGACCATGCGGGACTACGCCAACACGGCCGGCTTCACCACCCTGACGGGCAAGTACACCTTCCTCGTCACCTGCCGTACGGCGTTCAACGGCACCAGCCTCGGTGACTTCCCGGCGTCGGTCTGGTTCACGTCCAACACGACGTACCAGAACACCGACCCGTCGGTGAAGACGCCCACCACCACGTCCCTCGCCGTCTCCCCGGCGAGCCCCGTCATCGCGGGCACCGACGTCACGCTGACCGCGACCGTGGCCCCGGCCGCCACCGCGGGCACCGTGCAGTTCCGCGACAACGGCACCGCGCTGGGCGGCCCCGTCACCGTGAACAACGGCACCGCCACCTTCAGCACCGCCAACCTGGCCGCGGGCTCGCACTCGCTGACCGCGGACTTCACGCCGACCGGCACCAGCTACGACGTGTCCTCCTCCAGCGCGGTCGCCTACACGGTCGGCACGGCCCCCGCGCAGCAGACCACCACCGCGCTCGCCGTCTCCCCGGCCGGTACGACGGCCCAGTTCAGCCCGGTCGGCTTCACGGCCACCGTCACGCCGAACGGCGCCGCCGGTTCCGTGAAGTTCCAGGACACCGTGGGCGCCACCACGACCACCCTGGCCACCGTGCCGGTCTCGGGCGGTCAGGCCACGTACAGCACCTCCGGCCTGGCCACCGGTGACCACACCTTCTCCGCGACCTTCGTCCCGGCCGACACCACCAAGTACCTCGGTTCGGACTCGGCCCAGATCGCCTACACGATCGGTGCGTTCGCCGGCGTCACCGCCTCGGAGAACATCACCACGACCGTCAACCCGGGTGCGCTGGTCATCAGCGTCGACGCCCCGAACGTCACCCTGCCGTCGCCCGTGCTCAACACCAACGGCGACCTGCTGACCACCGCCGGCAAGATCAACCCGGTCACGCTGACCGACACCCGGGCCGGCAACCCCGGCTGGTCGGTGAGCGGCCAGGTGTCGGACTTCTCCGACGGCGGCACGCACAAGATCAACGGCCAGAACCTCGGCTGGACCCCGAACGTCGTCGACAAGTCGCCGGCCCAGACCGTCACGGCCGGCGGCACCGTCGCCGCCGCCAGCGGTGTCGCGCCGGCCGACGCCGGCAACGCCGGTCTGAAGTCGTCCCGTTCGCTGGCCACCGGCACGGGCCTCGGCACCGCGCACCTCGGCGCCGACCTCGCGCTCAACGTGCCGACCTCGACCGTCGCCGGCACCTACACCGCAACGCTCACCCTGACGGCCATCTGACATCCCCGGATGGCCAGGGGTGACGCCGATCCCTACCCCCGGCGTCACCCCGGGTCCGGGGCGGGCGGGCCCCTCCGCCCGCCCCGGACGCACCTCGGCTCGCCCGTGCGGGTCGTCCGCCCCGACTGCCTTTCGGGGCGGGCGGCCGTACCTCCGCACCACCCCGCCGTACCTCCGTCCCAGCCCGCGCTCGCGCCCGATCGGACGACCGACATGATCACCGCCACTGCCCGCCGTCTTGCCGCCCTCCTTCTCGCCGTCTGCGTCCTCGCCGGGCTCCCGGCCGCCGGGTGGGCCGCCGCCTCGTCAACACCGGCCGCCCCGCACGGGCGTACCACCTTCGGCATCCAGCCGTCGGGTGCGAAGAAGCCCGACCGGCGGCCGAACCTCTCGTACAGCGTGACCCCGGGCGCGGCCCTGCGGGACCACGTAGCCGTGTGGAACTACGGCACCAGGCCGATCACCCTGCGGTTGTACGGCGGCGACGCCTTCATCACCGCCGACGGCGGCTTCGACGTGCTCGCGGCGAACAAGAAGTCGACCGCCGTGGGCTCCTGGGTGAGGCTCGGCAAGGGGCGGGTGACGGTCCCCGGGCGGTCCCATGTCATCGTCCCCTTCACCCTGGCCGTGCCGCAGAACCTGACTCCCGGCGACCACGCGGGCGGCATCGTCGCCTCGCTCGCCGCCACCCGCACGGACGCCAAGGGCAACAAGGTCGAGGTCGACCAGCGCGTGGGCGCGCGCATCTACCTCCGCGTCGCGGGCAAGCTCGAGGCGCGGCTCTCCGTGGACGGCCCGCACACCACCTACCACGGCACGTTCAACCCCTTCGGGACCGGCACCGCCACGGTCACCTACACCGTGCGCAACACGGGCAACGTCCGGCTGGGCGCGCGCCAGACGGTGCGGGTGAGCGATCTGTTCGGCGGCGACGCGACGGTCCGCAGGCCCCGGGACATCCCCGAACTCCTGCCCGGCTCCGCCCTGACCGTCACGGCCTCGGCCACGGGCGTGCTGCCCACGCTGCGGGACACGGTCACCGTCTCCGTCGACCCGGTCCCGGTACGCGGCGACGTCCCGCCGCCGGTGCACCCCCGGGTCACCGCATCGGCCGGCTTCTGGGCCGTGCCCTGGACCGGGCTCGGCCTGATCCTGCTGGTGGTCGCGTCCGTGGTGGTGTTCTTCGTACGACGCCGGCCGCGCCGCCGGGGCACGGGCGCCACGAGCCGTCGTCCCGTGGAAAGTGCGAGGCGCCGGGCCACGGCCGGACAGGCGGCGGCGATGACGCCGGCCGCCATGGTGCTGGCGATCGGCACGATGGCGACGGTGCTCGCCGGTGCGCCCTCCGCGCGGGCCGCCGACGCCGGGCAGCTCACCGTCTCCCCCCGGCACGGCAGCGACACCCAGCCCCTCACCCTCACCATGGCCGAGCCCTGCCCGTCGGGCACGACGAACGTCATCGCACGCGTCGCCGGTGCCGGATTCCCCCGCGTCGGCCAGATCGTCGTGGGCAACGCGCCCCTCACCACGTACCAGAAGACGCCCGGGGGCGGTGCGTCGATCCCGCTCATCTACACGATGCGGGACTACGCCACCACCGCCGGATTCCACACGTTGCGCGGTACGTACACCTTCACGCTCAGCTGCCTCAAGGGGGCGTTCTCGCAGTCGAGCGTGCGCGACTTCAGCGGGTCGCTGCGGTTCTCGTCCAACACCGCGTACCGGGACGGGACGAAGGCGAAGGCGTCGGCGGGCGCGGGCGCGGGCGCAGGGGCTGGCGCGTCGCCGTCGTCGCCGTCGTCCGCGGCGGGGCAGGCGGGCGGTTCGGCCTCGGCCGGGGGCAGCGGCGCGGGGTCCGGGGGATCGTCGCCCGCGGTGCCGAACGGAGGCCCCGCCGCACCCACCGCCGCGGCCGGCGGCGTGCAGAAGGCCGCCGCGCCCGCGGCCCAGCACTCGAACGCGACGCTCATCGCGTTGTCGACGTCCGGATTCGTCGTCGCCCTCCTGGCCCTGCTCGTGGGCGCCCTCTTCCGGGTGCGAGGGCGCCGGGCCCGCGCGGCGGTCACATCCGGATCGAGCGACTGAACACCCACACCCGATCACACGAGCCAGAGGAGACATCACCGTGTCGTCGAAACGTCTGTCCCGTCCGGCCGCCGCCGGCCTCGGAGCGCTGCTGCTGGCCTGCGGCACAGCGGGTCTGCTGGCCGCTCCCGGCGCCCACGCCGCCGCCGTCGGCCAGCTGGAGGTGGCCCCGGCCACGGGCAAGGACACCGAGACCATGACCTTGACCTCGGCGGGCGCGTGCCCGTCGAACGCCACCAACCTGATCATGACCGTGACCGGCTCCGGCTTCCCGTCGGGCGGCAAGGTCGTGGTCGGCAACTCGCCGCTCACCACGTACGGGACGACGCCCGCCGGCGGCTATGTCGTGCCGCTCACGGAGACCATGCGGGACTACGCGAACGAGGCCGGCTTCCAGACCCTGCAGGGCCGCTACGACTTCACGCTCACCTGCCGTACCGCCTTCAACGGCACCAGCCTGGCCGACTTCACCGCGCCGATCTGGTTCACCTCGAACACCGACTACCAGGACACCGACCCCAGCGGCGGCGCCACGACCAGCCCGCCCGCCTCCTCGTCGCCGCCCGCCACCTCGACCCCGACGGACTCGGCCACGCCGACGGAGACCGGGAGCCCCACGGACACGGCGACCCCCACCGACACGGCGACCCCGACGGACACCGCGTCGCCGACCGACACCGCCGGTCCCACGGACACGGCCGGTACGGGCGGTTCGGACGGCGGCAGCACCTCCGGCGGCTCGGAGGGCATAGGCACCGAGGTCACCGGCGGTTCCAGCGGCGGCAACGGCTCCCTCGCCTCCACCGGCACCGGCGCGGCCCTGCTGGCCTCCGTCGCCGCCGCCCTCGTCCTGCTGGGCACCCTCTTCGTCCAGTCGGTCCGCCGACGCCGCCTGCTGGACTTCCCCGGCACCCCGCCCACCGCGCACCACGACACCGACCGCTCGCAGGACTGAGAGCAGGAGAAGACACAGCCATGACGTTCACCTCAGTACGCCGTTCCGTGCCGGCCGGTCTCGCCGCCGTGCTCGTCGCCGGGGCGATCGGCCTCGGCGCGACCGGGGCCGAGGCGGCTTCGCTCGGCACCCTGGAGGTCGGCCCGCCCACGGGTACCGACACCAGTGGAATGACCGTCACCACGTCCGGCGCGTGCCCCAGCCCGGCGACGAACCTCATCGTCTCGGTCACCGGTTCCGGCTTCCCGTCGGACGGCAAGGTCGTGGTCAGCAACTCGCCGATCGGCACGTACCAGACATCGCCGGCCGGCGGGATCGTGGTGCCGCTTACGGAGACGATGCGGGACTACGCGAACGAGGCCGGTTTCCAGACCCTGCAGGGCCGCTACGACTTCACGCTCACCTGCCGGGGCGCCTTCGGCTCGGCGACGTACGGCGACTTCGGCGCCCCGATCTGGTTCACCTCCAACACCGCTTACCAGAACACCGACCCGGTCCCGTCCGTGACCGCGACGACGACCACGCTCGCGGCCACCCCGGCGAGCCCGGTCGTGGCGGGCACGTCCGTCAAGCTCACCGCGACGGTGGCGCCCGGCACGGCCGCCGGCACGGTCCAGTTCAAGGACGGCACCCAGGCGCTCGGCAGCCCGGTCGCCGTGTCCGCCGGCACGGCGGCGCTGACCACGTCCGGGCTGGCCGCGGGCAGCCACTCCCTGACCGCCGCGTTCACTCCGTCCGACGCCGCCGTGTACGCGCCCTCCGCCTCGACCGCGCTGCCCTACACCGTCAAGGTCAAGCCTCCTACGGTCGTCACGGCGCCGAAGGTGACGGGCACGGTCCGGGTCGGCTCCACCGTGACGTGCAGCGCCACCTTCGACGGCGCGACCTCCTCCACGTACGCCTGGCTGCGTGACGGCAGTGCGATCAGCGGGGCGACCGCGCGCACCCGCACCCTGGTCGCCGCCGACTACCCGCACAAGCTCGCCTGCCGGGTGACCGCCACCAACAGCGGCGGCAGCACGAGTGCGACCAGCCCCGCCGTGACCGTGGCCCGCGGCCCGGCCCTGAAGAACACCACGCGCCCGTCGGTCACCGGGACGGCGAAGACCGGCAAGCGGCTCACCGCCAAGCCCGGCAGCTGGAAGCCCGCGGCGACGTCGTACGGCTACGTCTGGAAGCGCGACGGGCACGCGATCCGCGGCGGGACGCACTCCACGTACGTCCTCACCCGCACGGACAAGGGCCACCTGATCACGGTCACCATCACCGCGAAGCGGTCCGGCTACGCCAACGGGACGGCCACGTCGAAGTCAGTGAGGGTGGGATGACCTCACCCAGCGCCGTGGTGCGGGCTCCGGCCGGCGGAGGGGCGCCCGACCCCTCCGAGGCGGAGTCCGCCCCGGCACGGCAGACCCGCCCGGCCGGCCCCGGGATCCGGGTCCTCGGCGTCGCGCTGAGCATCCTCGGCGCGCTGCTGCTCGGATTCGTCCTGGACGCCGGCCCGTTGGGCGACCTCCGCCACGTCCGCGACCGGCAGGTCGACTACGCCGCCCTCCGGGGCGCCCTGGCCAACGGGGTGGCTCCGGTGGGCGGTACGGTGCCGCCCGGCACACCGGTGGCACTCCTCAGCATCCCTGCCCTGCACCTGCGCGAGGTCGTCCGGGAGGGCACCACGGCCGGCGACCTGTCCCGCGGCCCGGGCCACCGCAGGGACACGCCCCTGCCGGGCCAGGCCGGGGTCAGTGTCGTGATGGGCCGGCAGACGACGTTCGGCGGCCCCTTCCTGCACCTGCGGGAGCTGAGGCCGGGGGTGGAGTTCACCGTGACGACCGGCCAGGGCCGGCACACCTACCGGGTGCTCGGTCTGCGCCGCGCCGGTGACCCGCAGCCGGCGGCACCGGCCGCGGGCCACGGCCGGCTGACCCTGGTCACGGCCGACGGCACCCCCTTCATGCCCCGGGGCATCCTGCGCGTGGACGCGGACCTGGTCTCCCGGGTCCAGGCCACCCCGACCCCGGGCGTCGCCCCCGGCGCCCTCCCGCAGGACGAGACACCGATGGCCGCCCAGCCCTCGGCCTGGCTGCCCCTGGTGCTCTGGGGACAGGCACTGGTGCTCGTGGCCGCGGCCGTCGCGTGGAGCCACGCCCGCTGGGGCCGCCGCCACACCTGGGTGTTCGGGATCCCCCTGCTGGGCGTCCTCGGTCTCGCCGTCGCCGACCAGGCGACCGCGCTCCTCCCCAACCTGATGTGACCGCCGACCGAGGACGTGCAGTGACCGAACAGACCACCGGCGACACGGACACCACCGTTCCCCTGCCCGCCCATCCGGACACGGCGGCCGGCGCCACCCTCGACACCCGCCGGATCTCGGCCTGGTTCGGCGACCACAAAGTCCTGGACCGCGTGTCGCTGTCGATGCCGTCCGGCCTGGTGACGGCCCTCATCGGCCCCTCCGGCTGCGGCAAGTCCACCTTCCTCCGCATCCTCAACCGCATGCACGAGCTGATCCCGGCCGCCACCCTGGCCGGCGAGGTCCTCCTGGACGGCGAGGACGTCTACGCTCCCAGCCGCCGTCTCACCGAGACCCGCCGCGAGATCGGCATGGTCTTCCAGAAGCCGAACCCCTTCCCCGCCATGTCCCTCTACGACAACGTCACCTCGGGTCTCAAACTCACCGGCACGCACCTGAGCGGCGAGGCCCGCGACGAGCTGGTCGAGGAGTGCCTCACCAAGGCGGGCCTGTGGCAGGAGGTGCGCACCCGCCTCCGCCAGCCCGGCGGTGCCCTCTCCGGCGGTCAGCAGCAACGCCTGTGCATAGCCCGCTCCCTCGCGGTCCGCCCCAAGGTCCTCCTCATGGACGAGCCCTGCTCCGCCCTGGACCCCACCTCGACCCTGCGCATCGAGCAGACGATCCGCGAACTGGCCCACGAGGTCACGATCGTCATCGTCACCCACAACATGCAGCAGGCGGCCCGCATCTCCGACCGGTGCGCCTTCTTCCTCGCCGCCCAGGGCACCCCCGGCACCATCGTCGAACACGGCCCCACCTCCACCCTGTTCTCCACCCCCTCCGACCCCCGTACGGCGGACTACGTGCAGGGCCGCTTCGGCTGACGACAGGCTCCCGCGTCCCCATGTCTTCCCGGCCGCGGCGGTCGGCGGCGTCGCGCGTCCTGTCCGGTGGCCGGGTTCGGGCACGACGAAGCGGGCGGGGAGCGGGGCGGTTCACGAGACGGTGCGCCCGCACGGCGTATCCACCGGTGAGATCCAGATCCCGTGGGTACGGGAGCCGAGGCTTGAGTCGCACGCCTCTGACCGGCTCCACGACCGGGGGTCGAGGGAGTGCAGGTTCACAACCTGTCGTCCCGACTGGAGACGGGCGCCGAGCCGTTCGCGGCTTCGGATCCCGGGCGCGCCGGGGCACAACCCTTGGGCCGGATCGCCGGTCCAACCCCGCGGCGGCGGGGACGGGCCCTCGCCGTACCCCCACGACTCCATCCCGACGGGCCACGCCGAGATCCCAGGAGCCACGAAGTGCCCAGTACGCGTTCCAGCACGAGCACGTCCAGAACCCTCCGGGGCCGAGCGAACCTGCTGTCCGGGCCGGCCGCGGCGACCGTGTTGCTCACCATCGCCGCCACGATCACCGCGACGGCCGCTCCGGCGCCCGCCGCACCCGCGGCCCTGGAAGCCGCCCATGACGACTTCAACGGCGACGGCTACCCCGATGCCGTGATCTCCGCCCCCGGCGGCACCGTCAGCGCCCAGAAGGGCGCCGGCTACGTCGCCGTGCTGTACGGATCCGCGAGCGGCCTGTCCACCTCCCGCCGGGCGACGTTCAGCCTGAGCAAGCCCGGGATACCCGGCCTCGCCCAGACCGGCGACGGCTTCGGACGGACCACCACGTCCGGGGACCTGGACGGCGACGGCTACGCCGATCTCGTCGTCGGCATGCCCGGCAGGGACGCCGGGACCACCGCCGACGCGGGAGCGGCGGTCGTGCTGTGGGGCTCCGCGAACGGGCTGCAGGCGACCGGCGCGCTCCTGTTGCAGGACAGCGCACCCACGGCACGCGGACACTTCGGACTGGGCCTGGCCACCGGCCGCTTCCACGGCTCCCGCACCGAACTCGCCCTGCTCAGCGGCAAGTCCCTGCAGACGTACGGCTTCCAGGCCGGCGCCGGCGGCACCCACACCTTCCAGGCCACTCCCATGGACTGGAAGTGGGCGGAGGACTTCACCCCCACCGGCCTCACCTCCGGCGACTACGACAGGAGCGGCGCCGACGACGTCGTGCTGCTCGGCACCTTCACCGTCTACGAGACGATCAATCCCGTCGAGACCTTCGGTGCGGCCAGCTACCTGCCCGGCGGCGCCAACGGGCTGACGTACGGCCGCGGCCTGCGCGGCGGCCCGGTGGGCGCCACCGGTGACATCAACAACGACGGCTACCCCGACGTGGTCTTCGGCTCCCCGACCGACAGCGACGACCTCAACGAGGTCCTGGTCGACGGCGGCACCGTCGACGTCTTCCTCGGCGGGCCCGGGGGACTGAGCGGCCCGGACGCAGCCCAGCACTTCGACCAGACGACCATCGGCGCCTCCGGCGACGACAAGGTCGGTGACCGCTTCGGCGCCGCCGTCACCGTGGCGGACGTGAACGGCGACGGCTACGCGGACGCCGCGATCGGCGCACCCGGCAACGACATCAACAGCCTCACCGACCCGGGCACCGCGTGGGTGGTGCGCGGTACCGCCCGCGGACTCACCCCGCGCGGCCTCGTCAGCTACAGCCAGAGCACCCCGTCCGTGCCCGGGGACAACGAGGACGGCGACTGGTTCGGCGGAGCCCTTCGGTTCGTCGACGCCGACAAGGACGGCAAGGCCGAGCTGATCGCCTCCGCGCCCGGCGAGGACACCGACGACGGCGCCGCCTGGGTCTTCCCCGGCACGGCCAACGGCCCCGTCGGCAGCGGATCCTGGTCCTTCAACGGCGGCAACCTGAGCGCCCCCGTCCCGGACGCCCGCTTCGGCGAGACCCTGGCCCCGTAGCGACAGCGGTCGCCGGATCCACCACCGCGCCCGCACCGGCGCCCTGGTGACGAGGCGGCCTCCCGGCGACCGAACCCCGGGCACGTCGGGGTCGGGGTTCCGGGAGGCCGCACCGCCCGACGACGAGCGCGCCGGGTCGCTTATGCCCTGCGGACACCCGGCCGGAGTACGCTGACGACCGTTGGTTTGAATTCTCAAACAGCTGCTCATCGGAGAACGTCATGCGCGTCGCGATCACCGGATCCACCGGACTCATCGGTTCCGCCCTCACCCGTTCCCTCCTCGCCGACGGTCACGGTGTGCTGCGTCTGACCCGCGGCCGGACCGCGGCGCCGACGGCGGACGGCAGCGAGTCCGCGGCCTGGGAGCCCGGCGCCCGGCTGGACCCGGCCGTCCTGGACGGTGTCGACGCCGTGGTCCACCTGGCCGGAGCCGGGGTCGGCGACCGGCGCTGGACCGCGGCGTACAAGGAGGAGATCAGGCTCAGCCGGCTCCGGGGGACGCGGACCGTGGCCGAGGCCTGTGCCGAGGCCGCCCGGCCGCCCCGGGTGCTGGTCTCGGCCTCGGCCACCGGCTACTACGGCGACACCGGCGACCGTGTCGTCACGGAGTCCGACCCGGCCGGACAGGACTTCCTGGCCTCCGTCTGCGTCGGCTGGGAGTCCGCCGCCGCGTCGGCCGAGCGGGCCGGCGTCCGCGTCGTCCACCCGCGTACCGGTCTCGTCGTCTCCGCCGACGGCGGCGCCTGGGGCAGGCTGTTCCCGCTCTTCCGGTACGGCCTCGGCGGCAGGCTCGGCTCGGGCGACCAGTTCTGGCCGTTCATCTCGCTGCCCGACCACATCGCCGCCCTGCGCCACGTGATCGACCGCGAGGACATCGCCGGCCCCCTCAACTTCACGGCCCCCGAACCGCTCACCAACCGCGAGATCACCCGGGCGACGGGCCGGATCCTGCACCGCCCCACCCTCGCAGCCGTCCCCGCCTTCGCGCTGCGGACCGTCCTCGGCGAGTTCGCCGCGGGCATCACCGGCAGCTGCCGGGCCGTCCCGGACGCCCTGCTGAAGTCCGGCTTCACCTTCCGCGAGCCCGCCATCGACGACGCACTCCGCTCGGCGCTCGGTAAGGCGGGCTAGGCGATCGGCGCGCCCGAGGCGGCAAGGACCGCCGCGAGCGGGGAGCCCGGTTCGAGGCGTTGGTCGGCGCCCGTCACCATCCGGTGCGTGATCAGGATGTGGTCGCGGGTCGCCGCCGCGGCGGCCTCGGCGTCCCCGCGCTCGCAGGCGTCCAGGATCGCCGCGTGGTGCTGTCCGGCCGGGCTGTGCCGCAGGTCGAAGTGCATCCGGATGCGCTCGGCCTGGTCGGCGAGGCCCTCGATCTCGCGCAGCAGCACCGAGGATCCGGCGCGCTGGTAGAGGGCCATGTGGAAGCGGCGGTTGAGTCCGTTGAAGTCCCGCTGCGCGTCGTCGCCGGAGAGCGCCGACTCCAGCCGCTCGTGCGCGTCGCGCATGGCGGCCAGGTCCTCGTCCCGCAGTCTCGGTACGGCGATCCTGGCGGCCAGCGTCTCCAGGTGGATCCGCAGCGCGGCCACCTCCTCCGCGAGGCCCAGGTCGACGTCGGCCACCACCACGCCCCGGTAGGGCAGCCGTCGTACCAGACCGGCGCTGTCCAGCTGGAGGATGGCCTCCCGGACCGGGGTGCGGCTCACGCCCAGGCTCGCGGCGATCTCCGTGGGATCGAGCCGGTCCCCGGGGGCCAACTCGCCGGAGACGATGCGCTCCTGGAGGTGCTCGAACACCAGGTCGGCGGCGCGCCGCTGGATGCTGGGCATATCCACCCGCTCCTTCGTTCTTCTCTTTTCCGCTGCGGACAACTTAGCGGCACGGCCTTGTCTGTACAGAATATCCAATGTTCAATGTCCAGCACATTGGATGCTCGTCCCTCTCCCGACGGGGTGCCCGTGACGATCTTTCTGACCGACGCCGACGTCCGAGCCGCCTTCGGCTGGCCCGAGGCCGTCGCCGCCCTGCGCGCCGCCTACGGCGCGCCACCGGACGAGGCCCGTTTCCCGCCGCGCACGATGGCCCGCGGCGAGGGCCTGTGGCTGCGCACCCTCAGCGGGGTGCCGGGGGACGGGGCCCCGATGGGCGCCAAGCTGATCGCCGCCTCTCCGCGGAGCCGACGCGCCGCGTACCTGATCCCGCTCTTCGACCAGGACACCGTCGAACTCCTGGCGCTCCTCGACGGCAACGCGGTCACCGGCTTCCGTACGGCGGCCACCTCCGCGCTCGCCGCCGACGCACTCGCCCCGCCCGGGACGGTCACGGTCGGCGTGATCGGCTCCGGCTTCGAGGCACAGCACCATGTCCGTGCCCTGGCCGCGGTCCGCGAGCTGTCCTCGGTCACCGTGTTCAGCCCCGACCCCCGCAGCCGGGCCCGGTTCACGTCCAGGCTCGCCGACCTCGGCGTGCCCCTGCACACGGCGGACACCGCGGCGAAGGCCGTCGAAGGCGCCGGTCTGGTCCTCTGCGCCGCCCGCTCCCGGGACGAACGGCCGACCCTGCGCGAGGTACCGGCGGGCACCACCGTCGTCTCGATCGGCTCCACGCTGCCCGAACAGCGTGAGCTGGGCACCGAGGTCATCGAGCGGGCCGCCCTGGTCGTCGCCGACCAGCTCCACGAAGTGGCGTACGAGACCGGTGACCTGATCGCCGCGCAGGAGGCGGGCGTCGACCTCGCCGGGAAGCTGGTCCCGCTCGCCGACGTCATCTCCGGCCGGGCGCGGGGGCGTCCGGACCCCGACGCGATCGTCGTCTACAAGTCCGTCGGCTCCGCCGTCCAGGACCTCGCGGTCGCCGCGATGTGCGTCCGCAGGGCCGCCGAGCTCTCCCTCGGCACCGAACTGCCGGTCACCGTCGCCCCGGTCGCGAAGTGAGGCCCCCCGTGCGCGGCGGACCCGACGACGTCTCCCTGCTGGAGCTGCTGGAGAACGCCGCGGCACACCGCGCCCTGCCCGCCTGGCGTGCCCCGGCCGCCGAGGAGCGCTCGCGGATCCTGCGCCGCTGGTACGACCTGGTCACCGCACCTGTGAAAGGACCACAGCCATGGCCCGCTACACCCGCGCCGAGGCCCGCGAATGGGCGCGAGAGCACCTCGTCGGCGTCGTCAACTGCACCATCCCGTCCTTCACGGGCGACCTGAGGCACATCAACGAGCAGGCGATCCGGCACGACACCCGGCTCGCCGTCGAGCACGGCTTCATGGGCACCCTCGGGGTCTGCGAGGTCGCCATCCAGCTCCCCGAGTACCTGGACTTCCTGCGGATCGTCAAGGACGAGGCGGGGGACCGGTTCCTGCTCACCCACCACGCCGGCTGGAGCACCCTGGAGCAGAACATCGAGGCGGTGCAGGGCGCCGAGGAGGCCGGCGCCGAACTGGTGCTCCTGTCGTACCCGCCGAACTTCTACCCGGAGACCGAGCAGGACGTCTACGACTACACCAAGGCCGTCTGCGACGCGACGAACCTGGCCGTCATGCTCTTCCCCATGTACCTGTGGGGATTCAGCCCCCGCATCCACCCCTCCGACATCCCGGTCCGGCTGATCCGGCGGCTGGTCGACGACTGCCCCAACATCGCCGCGATCAAGGCCGAGGGCGGCTTCCCCGGCATCCAGTCCGTCATCGAGTGCCACCGGCACTTCGGCGACGAGGTGGTCATCTCCATGCCCATCGAGGGCGAGCTGATCCCGCTCTCCCAGATCATGCCGATCCGGTTCTCCGCCACCAGCGACCACGAGTACTACGGCCCGATGATCCCGCGCGCCTTCCGGCTGCTGCGCGAGGGCAGGTACGACGACGCGGCCGACCTGTACTGGCAGCTGCACCCGGCCCGCAGGATCAAGGCGGGACTCGCCCCCGCCCTGCACGGCGGCGCGTTCCTCAACCGGCAGGCCTGGAAGTTCCAGGGCTGGCTCCAGGGCTACAACGGCGGGCCGCTGCGCCAGCCCACCCAGCGCATCCACGACGCCCAGATGACCGCCCTGCGCCGGGGGCTGATCGAGGCCGGCCTGGAACCGAGCATGGACCCGTTCCGCGAGTTCTTCGTGGGCCGCAACCCCGAGTGACGCTTCCGGGCAGGGTCGTTAATCTGTCGTTATGGGCCCGGACCGCCACAAGGGGGCCGAAACGGAGCAGCCCCCGGCCGCGGGAGGACGGGCGGCGACGCTGGCGTTCGCCCTTCGCCAGGTCGTGACAGGCGTCGGGGGACTGGGCGCGCTGGCGCACCGGTGGGACCCCGGCACGAGCCGGCTGACCCTGGAGGCGGTGGACGGAGTCGCCGCCGGGGCCGCGTCGGCCTGGGCGGAGCTGCGGGAGGAGCAGGACGCGCCACCGGCCCGGGCGCTGCGGCGCGGAGTCCTCGTCCAGGCCGACGGGGACGACCTGGGGACGGGGGCGTCCCGCACCCTGGCCGTGCCGCTGGTCGGGGCCGACGGGCCGGTCGGGACGCTGTCGGTGCTGCTCGGCGGCACCGGCGGGCCTGACGACGTACAGCTGTCCTTTCTGCGGGCGATGGCGGCCTGGGCCGCCGGGCGCCTGGAGCGCCGCACCGGGCGGCCGGCGCACCGCGCACCCGGGCACGAGCTCGCGGTCCGGTCGACGAAGCTGACGGCGGCGCTCGCCGAGGCCGTGACCGTCCAGGACGTCGTGGGGGCCGTGGGCCAGTGCGTCCTGGCGCCGTTCGGCGCCGACGGGCTGATCGTCTCCGTGTTCGAGAACGGCAGGCTGACCAGGGTCGGCGACGTCGGCTACCCGCAGGCCTACCTGGCCCGCTTCGAGGGCCCCCTCATCGCCGGCATGCCGGTCACCGACGTGCTGCGGACCCGGCGGCCGGAGTTCCTGGAGTCACCCGCGCGGATGTACGAGCGCTATCCGGTGATGACGGACATGATCCGGATGGGGACCTCGCCGAAGATGGCCTGGGCGTTCCTGCCGCTGGTCGCCTCCGGGCGTGCCGTGGGCGTGGCCGTCCTCTCCTACAACCGGACGCACCCCTTCGGCGAGGAGGAACGCTCCCTGCTGACCACGCTCAGCGCCCTGGTCGGCCAGGCCCTGGAGCGGGCCCGCCTGTACGACCTGGAGCACGCCCGCGCGCAGCAACTGCAGAGCGCCCTGCTGCCCCGGACCCTGCCCCGGCTGCCCGCCGCCGTCGCCGCCGCGCGCTATCTGCCGGCGGGCCGGGGCGAGCAGGTGGGCGGCGACTGGTTCGACGTGATCCCGCTCTCCGCGGACCGGGTCGCCCTGGTGGTCGGCGACGTGATGGGCCACGGCATCGCCGAGGCCGCCACCATGGGGCGGCTGCGCACCGCCGTGCGCACCCTGGCCGATCTCGACATGGCCCCGGACGACCTGCTGGGCCACCTCAACGACCTGGTCAGCGACCTGGGCGAGGACTCCTACGCCACCTGCCTCTACGCCGTCTACGACCCGGTCGGCCGGACCTGCTGCTACGCCCTCGCCGGGCATCCTCCGCCGGTGTTCGTGCATCCCGACGGCACCGTGCACTCTCCCGTCGTGAGCCCCGATCCGCCGCTCGGCGCCGCCACCCCGCCGTTCGCCGTGCACGAACTGCCGCTCCCGGACGGCAGCCTGGTCGTCCTGTGCACCGACGGGCTCATCGAGTCCGACGCCCAGGACGCCGAGCAGGGCCTGGCCGAGCTGCTGCGCGTCCTGCGCCGGTCCGCGGTCCGCCCGGCGCGCTTCTCGGGCGCCGACCAGGAGGCGGACGTACGGGGCCTGGCGGAGCTGTGCGACACGGTCGTCTCGGAGCTGCTCCCGGACCGGGCGCGGACCACCGACGACGCGGCCCTGCTCATCGCCCACACCCGGGCCCTGCCCGCCGACGACATCGCCTCCTTCGGCCTGCCCGACGACCCCCGGGCGGCCGGCCAGGCCCGCCGACTCGTCCGCGACCAGCTCTCCCGGTGGGGCCTGGACGACCTGTCGACGACCACCGAACTCCTGGTGAGCGAGCTGGTCGGCAACGTGATCCGGCACGCCAGGGGCCCCATGCGGCTCAGGCTGCTGCGCAGCCGCCTCCTGACCTGCGAGGTCTACGACGGCAGCCTCAGCACCCCGCGCATCCGGCACGCCACCACCACCGACGAGGGCGGCCGTGGCCTCCAGCTGGTCGCCGCGCTGTCCCGACGCTGGGGTGCCCGCTACCTCAGCGACGCCAAGTGCATCTGGACCGAGCAGGACATCCCGGACGGCTCCGGGCCGCCCGAAGTCCGGGACCGGACCCGCTGAAGCCGCGCCGCCTGCCGGACCGCCTCCCTAGCTCACGACCCCCACATGG
Organism: Streptomyces sp. NPDC048278; assembly: GCF_040652195.1. NCBI lineage: Bacteria > Bacillati > Actinomycetota > Actinomycetes > Kitasatosporales > Streptomycetaceae > Streptomyces > Streptomyces sp. NPDC048278. The sequence goes on along the minus strand of NZ_JBEZLP010000001.1, from coordinate 510,031 downwards.
GCCAGGGCCTGCTTCAGCAACACCCCGTGGCCGCCCGGCATCTCGCTCTGCACGGCCTCCAGCGTCGCCTCCTGCGGACTGAACCACACCAGGTCCAGGGCGTCCTGCCGGGGCCGGCAGTCCCCGGTCACCGGCACGATGTAGGCCAGCGACACCGCGTGCTGACGCGGGTCGTGGTACGGGGTGACGCCCAGCGTCGGGAAGTACTCGGCCACCGTGAACGGCTGCAGGGAGGCCGGCACCCGGGGCAGTGCCACCGGGCCGAGGTCCTTCTCCAGATGGCGCAACAGGGCGTCGCGGACCCGCTCGTGGTGCAGGACACGGCCGGAGACGAGGGTCCGGCTGACCGTTCCGTCCGGGCCGATGCGGAGCAGCAGGCCGATGCTGGTGACTTCGCCGCTGTCGTCGACGCGCACGGGCACGGCCTCCACGTAGAGGATCGGCATGCGGGCGCGCGCCATCTCCAGCTCGTCGGAGGACAGCCAACCGGGCGTGGTTTCGGTCATGTCAGACATTGCTTGATCATACTTTCCGGACAGGGCGCGCGGTCAGTCGCGGCCGGGGTCGGGTGCGGGAAGTCCGTAGAGACGACGGGCGTTGTCACGTCCCGTCCAGGCGGCGATCCGCACCGCGTCGGTCGGGCTCAGTTCGTCGGCGTCCACCCGGGCCTGCAGCATTCCGGCCAGCCCCTGCCGGAAGGACAGCGCGCCGAGGTGGTGGAACTCGGCCACACCATAGGCGTCCGAGCTGTACAGCAGTTTGCGGAACGGGGTGATCTCCATCGCCTCCGCCAGCACCGCCCCGGCCCGGGCCGGGCCCACGTGGTGCAGGGCGAGACCGACGTCGAGGTGCACGTGCTCGAACACCGCGGCGAGGTAGGCGGCCTGGCGCTGGTAGGGCCAGCAGTGCAGCAGGAGCACGGGGACGGTGCCCACGGTCAGCCGCAGCCAGTCGGTGAGCAGGGCCGGGTCCGCGTGGTGCAGCCGCAGGTCCGAGTCGCCGAAACCGGCGTGCAGTTGGAGCGGCAGCCCGAGTCCGACGGCGGTCCACAGCAGATGGCGCATGAGCACCGGGTCGGTGAGCCTGCCGCCCCCGGAGAACCACAGCGCCGCCGCCCGGGTCACCTCGTTGTACGTCGGCCGCGCCGGATCCAGGGCGAAGCCGGTGCGGTAGGCGGCCACCGACTTGACGGCGACCACTCCGGGCCGCCGTACCGCCTCCTCGGCCGCCGCCCGGAAGGCAGCCGCGTAGTCGGCCGCGTCGATGCCCCGGGCGGCCACCGCCTCGGCGACGCTCTCCAGCCGCACGACCTCGTAGGCACGCGCGCCGGCCGCCGCCGCGAGTTCGGCGGGGGAGGTGAGCGGGTGCGGGGCGTAGCCGGTGTCCACGCAGAACGTCTCCGTGCGGGCGGCCGTCAGGAACCGGCGGTTGACCTCCTGCCAGCCCAGTTCGGCCCGGCGCGCCAGGTAGTCGGCCACCGGCGCGTGCCGCTCCAGGTCGAGCAGGGGCGCGCAGTGCCGTCGTACGGCGATGCCGGCGGGGCTGTCGAACGGCGAGACGCCCGGCCACGCCTCGCCCTCGGTCAGCAGCGACTCGAACCCGGGCCCGGTGAGGTTGGCGGTGACCGCGCCGTGGCAGTGGTGGTCGACGAGCGGGAGCGCGTCGAGGGCCTCCCGGACCGGCCCCGGCATCAGTACTTCCAGCGGTAGGCCGCCGCCACCCCGGCGTCGTCGAGCCCCGCGACGGCCGCCGTCTCGCCTTCGCGTACGGCGATCACCGCGTCCGCGAGGACCGGACCGAGCGCGCTGCGCAGCACCTTGTCCTCGCGGAACTCCTCGACGGCCTGGGCGAGCGAGGTCGGCAGCCGCCGTACGCCCCGGGCCACCGCCTCGTCCGGGACCAGCCGGGCCGGGTCGTCGATGACCTCCTCGGGCAGCGGCGCGGCCGAGGCGATCCCGTCGAGTCCGGCCGCGATGACGCAGCCGAGGGCCAGGTACGGGTTGGCGGCCAGGTCGACCGGTTTGACCTCCAGGTTGGCGTCCTGGCTCTGGTGGCCGGCCGTGCCGGTGATGACCCGGATCCCGGTCTCGCGGGTCTCCCGGCCCCAGGCCGTGAACACCCCGGCCCACTGGCCGGGCTTGAGCCGCAGATAGCTGGCCGGGCTCGGTGCGGTCACCGCCGTCAGCGCGGGCAGATGCGTCAGCAGCCCGGCGATGAACGACTCCGCCGCGGGCGTCATGCCGTACCGGGCGTCGCCCCCGGCGTGCAGGTTGCCCCCGTGGCGCCACAGGGAGAGGTGCAGGTGGCCGCCGTTGCCGACGCCCCGCTCGGCGACGGCCGGGGCGAAGGAGGCCCGCAGGCCGTACTTCTGCGACACGGCCCGCACGGTCTGCCGCACCAGCACGCTCTGGTCGGCCGCCGCCACCGGGTCCAGGGCGCCGGTGGAGAGCTCGAACTGACCGGGCGCGTACTCCGGATGGAGCTGGGCGACCGGCACCTCCTGCTTCTCCAGGGCCGCGAGCAGGTCGGCGGTGTAGTCGCTCAGCTCGATCTGCCGGGCGGCGCTGTACGCCGGACCCGACGTGGCCGGTACGAACTCGTCGGCCGGCGCGGCGGCCCGGCCGAGCGTCCACTCGATCTCGACCCCCGCCCTGAAGGTGATGCCGTGCCGGTCCTGGGCGTCGGCGACGACCCGGCGCAGGAAGGTGCGGCTGCATCCGGGGTGATGTTCACCCTCCTGGGTGAGGCGGTCGACGGGCGCCCAGGCCCAGCCGGGCTGCCCGGCCAGCACCACCAGCCGGTCCAGGTCCGGGTAGAGGCGCAGATCGCCGTCGGGCGAGCCGAGCACGTCGGTGCGCACGATCGCGTCGTTCGCCAGGAAGGTGTCGAACACCGGGGACATGCCGACGCCCCAGGCCACCGCCGGCTGCAACCCCTGCCAGGGGACGGTCTTGACCCTGCAGATCCCGGCGGTGTCCACATAGGCCAGCACGATCCCGCGTACGCCCTGCGCGGACAGCTCGTGGGCGAGGGCATGGGCCCGGGCGAGATCGCCGGGGCTCCCGCCGGGTACGGGGTCGACCAGGGGTGGCATACGACGTCCTCCTCGACGGGCTCGGCTGCACGCGTCCCGGCCAGGGTTTCACGCCGACCGCGCCGAACTGCGCTACCGCCGCCGGGGAGTCGGCGCCCGGCGGCCTCGTACCCGTGCTCCGGGCGCAGCAGCCGGCGCTCACGGCCTGACGAGACGGTCCTGTTCCACCGGAGGCGTGCCGTCGTGCCAGGGCAGCGGCTTGCCGAAGCGGATCAGCTCGCCGTAGAGGCCGGGCTCGACGTCCTCGGCGAAGACCAGGTCGAGCACCGCACGGGCGGCCTCGGCGGGGGACTGGGCCCCGCTGAAGTCGCTGAACCAGGGGCGGGACGTGGCGGTGTCGACCATGCCGGGGCAGACCGAGGCGACCAGGGTGCCGGTGGCCAGGTCCTGCTCGCGGCGCTCGGCGGCGACCGCGCGGACGGCGGCGACCTGGGCCACCTTCGAGGGCACGTTCAGCCAGACGGGCCAGCCCGCCTCGGTGGCGGTGCGGTTGTGGACGGCGCTGCGCCAGGACTCGACGGCGTACTCGACCTGGTCGAGGCTGGCCCCGTCGAACAGGTGGTGCAGCCGTTGGTCGAGGTGGCCGAGGGTGCCGAGCGAACTCGCCACCACGAGCAGCCGGCCGCCCGGGCGCAGGACGGTGCCGAAGGAGCGCAGGACGGCGTGGGTGGCGGTGTTCGAGACGTCGATGAACTCGTCGGCCCGCTCGGACTGCGAGTCCTCGGGCAGGACCCGGGCGACCGCGTTGGAGACGACGATGTCCACCCCGCCGTACCGGGACCGGAGTTCGTCGGCGAGCCGGGCGATCGCGTCGGCGTCGGTGACGTCCAGGACCCGGCCCTCGACGCGGGCGCGCGTTCCGGGCAGCCCGGCCACCTCGACGGCGGCGTCCGTCACCCGCGCGGGGTCGCGCCCCGTGAGCAGGACCAGGTCGTGCGGGCCCAGCCGGGCGGCGAGGCCTTCGGCGAGGGCGCGGCCGAGCCCCTGGTTGGCGCCGGTGACAAGGGCGATGCGGGAAGCGTTCATGCGTCCCACGCTAGGAACGGCGCGTTCATGAGTCCAACGAAAGTTACGCACGGCTAGTATGCGTGAACGTCATGGACTTCAACGATGTGTCACTGACCGCGCTGCGGGTCTTCCGCGCGGTCACCGAACAGGGAACCTTCACCGCCGCCGCGGCCTCGCTCGGCTACACCCAGTCGGCGGTGTCCCGGCAGATCGCCGCGATCGAGCGCGCGGCGGGCGCGGAGCTGCTGGAGCGGCGCCGCGACGGGGTACGGCTCACCGCGGCCGGCCGGGTCGTCATGCGGCGCGCGACGACCGTGCTCGACGAGATCGAGGCGACGGCGCGGGAACTGTCCGGACTGCCCGGAGCGGGCGGCACGGTCCGCCTCGGCTGGTTCCCCACCGCGGGCGCCGTACTGGTCCCGCACGCCCTGACCGCGCTGCGCAGGACGGACCCCGGCCTGGAGGTCGTCGGCCGTGAGGGCACCACCCCGGCACTGGTGCGTGCCCTGCGCGCCGGCAGCATCGACCTGGCCCTGCTCGCGTCGGCGCCGCCGTTCCGGGCGCCGGACGCCGAGTCGCCCCCGCTGGTGCTCCAGACCCTCACCGAGCGCGCCCTGTGCCTCGCGCTGCCGGCCGGCCACCCCCTGGCCCGCGGCGACTTCGTCGATGTGGCCGACCTGCGCGGGCAGCGCTGGATCGCCGGCTCCGCATCCGGGGAGGACCGGCTGATGGGCGTGTGGCCGGGGCTGGACGAGCGGCCGGAGATCGTCCATGTCGCCCGCGACTGGCTGGCCAAGCTCCATCTCGTCGCCGCCGGCTGCGGGTTGACCACCGTTCCGGCCGCCCTTGCCTCCGCGGCACCGGCCGGGGTCCGGATCCTGCCGGTCCGCGGCGGGCCGCAGGAGCAGCGCCGCCAGCTGCTGGCCCGGCTGCCGCATCCACCCGCCGACGCGGTCGTCCGGGTGGCCGCCGCCCTGCGTGCGGCGGCACTCGACGTGGACGCACCGGATGGACCGGCCCGGCTCAGGTGAGCCTCCGGCGGGTGAGCGTGCGTGCCGGGGCGGCCCGTCGTGGCCGGTCCGCGCCCTCCGCGCAGGGGTGCCGGGGCCAATCGGCGAGACGGTACTTACACCATCCGGTTGTCCGGACATAGCATCGGTCCCCGCATGAACACGATGACGCTCTGGCACATATCCGGCTGGGAGTTCGCCGCCCTGGCATTCGCCGCCCTGCTCGTCGGCTTCTCCAAGACCGCTGTCAGCGGGGCCAACACCGTCAGTCTCGCCGTCTTCGCCGCGGTTCTCCCGGCCCGCGCCTCCACCGGAGTCCTGCTCCCGCTGCTCATCGCGGGCGACGTGCTGGCCGTGGCGACCTACCGGCGGCACGCGCACTGGCCCACGCTGTGGCGGCTGTTCCCCGCGGTCGCGGCCGGCGTGCTGATCGGCACGCTGTTCCTGGTCTGGGCCGACGACGGCGTCGTACGGACCTCGATCGGCGCGATCCTGCTGCTGATGGCCGGGGTCACGGTCTGGCGGCGCCGCACGGCCGAGCGCCCCGACGACCCGGACGAGGTCACCACCCGGGCGGGCCGGGCGAAGGCCGGTTCCTACGGGGTGCTCGGCGGCTTCACCACGATGGTCGCCAACGCGGGCGGCCCGGTGATGTCGATGTACCTGCTGTCGGCCGGCTTCCGCAAACTCGGCTTCCTGGGTACCTCGGCGTTCTTCTTCCTGATCGTGAACCTCTCCAAGGTCCCCTTCAGCGCGGGCCTCGGCCTGATCGACGGCCACTCGCTGCTGCTGGACGCCGCGCTCGTGGTGTTCGTCGTGCCCGGCGCGCTCATCGGCAGGTGGGCGGTGCACCGGATCAACCAGCGACTGTTCGAGCAGCTGGTCATCGCCGCGACGGTCCTGGGCGGCCTGCAGCTCCTGCTGCGCTGAACACTCCTCGGGCCCGGGAATGCGACGGCGGGAGGTGGTGTTGCACAGGTCGTGAATGACATGCCCGGATCAAGAACGCCGGGTGTGGGCGAAGGGAGAACCTCATGGCACGCAGTACCGCGCGTCCCGTCGTCAGGCTGAAGTCGACGGCCGGGACCGGTGTCACCTACGTGACCCGCAAGAACCGCCGGAACGACCCCGACCGGCTGGTCCTGCGCAAGTACGACCCGGTGGCCGGCGCGCACGTCGACTTCCGCGAAGAGCGCTGAAGCCGAGCGGCAGCGCACCAGCCACCCCAGAGAGGAAACCCCATGAAGGCCCGCATCCATCCCGCGTCCCGTCCCGTGGTCTTCCGGGACCGTGCCGCGGACACCGCGTTCCTGACCAGCTCCACCGCAGACTCGTCCCGGACGATCGAGTGGGAGGACGGCAACACCTACCCGCTGATCGACGTGGAGATCTCGTCCGCGTCGCACCCCTTCTACACCGGCAGGGCGCGGGTCCTGGACAGCGCCGGCCGGGTGGAGCGTTTCGAGCGCCGGTACGGCCGTACCGCCGCCGCCCGCGGCTGACCCGCCCGGCGACCGACCCGAGGAGAACAGAACCATGAAGGTCCGCAAGTCCCTGCGTTCACTGAAGGCCAAGCCCGGCGCCCAGGTGGTCCGCCGGCGGGGCGTGGTCTACGTGATCAACAAGAAGGACCCCCGCTTCAAGGCCCGCCAGGGCTGACGGAGGTCCCGTCCCACGACGGCCGCCCGGCGATCCCGCCGGGCGGCCGTCGTGTGCCACGGCGTCCCCGCGGAGGCGCCCTCCGCGAAGGACCCCGTACGCTCGCCCCATGTCCCCGCACGTCCTGATCCTCGGCGGTACGGCCGAGGCCCGCCGCCTCGCCACCGAGTTGTCGGGGTGTTCCGGGGTCCGTGTCACCACCTCGCTCGCGGGCCGGGTCGCACGGCCGGGCACGCTCGCCGGCGAGGTGCGGATCGGCGGCTTCGGCGGGGCGGCCGGCCTCGGCGACTGGCTTCGCGAGCATCGCGTGGACGCGCTGGTGGACGCCACCCACCCCTTCGCCGAGACGATCACCGCGAACGCGGTCCGAGCCGCCCGGGCCACCGGAATCCCCTCCGTCGTCCTGCGCCGCCCCGGCTGGCAGCCGCAGCCGGGCGACGGCTGGCACCCGGTCCCGTCGCTGCCCGCGGCGGCGACCGCCCTGCACCGCTTCGGCCCCCGGGTCTTCCTCACCACGGGACGCCTGGGCCTGTCCGCCTTCGCCCACCTGACGGACCGGCACTTCGTCGTGCGGTCCGTGGAACCCCCCGAGCCTCCGCTGCCCCGGCACACCGAAGTGCTGTTGGCGCGCGGCCCGTTCACCGTCGCCGACGAGCGTGTGCTGCTGGCCGGGAACCTGATCGACGTCCTGGTCACGAAGGACAGCGGGGGAACGGCCACGGCCGCCAAACTCACGGCCGCACGGGAGCTCGGGCTGCCCGTGGTCGTCGTACGCCGGCCCCCGTTGCCGTCCGGCGTGACGGCCGTGCCGGACGTCGCCGGCGTGCTGGAACGGCTGGGGCTCGGCCCCGCCTGACCACGACCGTCACGAAGCCGACGCCACCCGGGTGCCGCTCAACCCTCCTTCGGGAGCTCCGGGTGGCGGCGCAGCAGGTAGGTGTCCATGATCCAGCCCTTGCGCTCGCGTGCCTCGGCCCGCAGCCGCTCGATGCGCGGACCGGCCTCGGCGATCGGACCGGAGACCAGGATCTCGTCCGGGGTGCCCAGGTAGGCGCCCCAGTAGATGTCGATGTCCTCGTCCGCGTACCGGCGGAAGGCCTGGTGCGCGTCGAGCATCACCACCACGTCGTCCACCCCGTCCGGCAGCCCCTCGGCGAGCCGCCGCCCGGTGGTGATCTGCACCGGCCGGGCCACTCGGTTCAGCCCCGTACGGTGCCGCGCCGCCAGCGCCGAGACACTGCTGATCCCGGGCACCACGTCGTACGAGAACCGCACCGCACCCCGGGCCAGCACCTCCTCCAGGATCGCCAACGTGCTGTCGTACAACGACGGATCGCCCCACACCAGGAAGGCGCCGGTCTGGTCCTCGCCCAGCTCCTCGCGGATCAGCCGCTCGTAGATGTCCGCTCGGGCACTGCGCCAGTCACCGACGGCCGGTGAGTACGCCCCGCCGCCGGCGGCCCGGTCGCGCTCCGGGTCCCGCGCCTCGACGAGCCGGTAGCCGCCGTCCGGTAGGTGCGTGTCGAGCATGTCCCGGCGCAGTCCGGTCAGATCGCTCTTGACCTCGCCCTTGTCGAGCAGGAAGAACACGTCGGTGCTCCGCAGCGCCCGGACCGCCTGGAGGGTGAGCTGGTCGGGGTCGCCCGCACCGATACCGATGACATGAATCTCTCGCACCCCTCCGAGTCTGCCGCATGCCACTGACAGCGGGTCACCCCGGTGCTACCGCGAGCCGCGCAGCCGGGGTGCCTCGCCCTTCGCGTCGACGCTCCCGGCGCCGCCCTCCACCCGCCCGGCCAGCTCCCGCGCCCACCGCGCGAGTCCGCCGACATCGATCCCGTGAGGCCGTAGCCCCCCGCCCCCGTCCGCCCACTCCTCCACCGCGCCCGCGCCGCGCCGCAGCAACCGCGCCCCGCCGGTCACGTTCCCCCGGGCCGCGTGCGTGAGCCCGACGGCCAGCTGGGCCAGGCCCCGCCACAGCGTGCGCTCCGCCTCCGGCCCCGACTTCCAGGCGTCCTCGAACACCTCGTGCGCGTGGAACGGTTTCCCGGCGTCCAGCAGCGCCTGCGCCTCGGCGACCGTCTCCTGCGGAGTCCGCACGACCCCCTCGGGCTGCCGCTCGACGCCCGTCTCGCCGTACGGCAGCGGTCGCCCCAGCCCGTCCCGCGGCCGTGCGCTGCGCGCCCGCCCCTCGGCGTCCCGGTCCCGTGCCCCTGTCCCCGCGTCTTCCATACGACCGATTGTCCCTCCCCACCGCACCCGCCCTCTTTCTGCCCGCCCGGGAACGTGGGGTAAGGTGCTGTTCGCGCGATCACGCGGGTCACCGCGGGGAAACGCACCGGGACGTGGCGCAGCTTGGTAGCGCACTTGACTGGGGGTCAAGGGGTCGCAGGTTCAAATCCTGTCGTCCCGACTGGAGACAGTCGCAGGTCAGGGCCGGTTTCGGAGGCATCCGAAACCGGCCCTTGATCGTTCCTGGGGACCGGTGCCCCTGACCGGGTCCGGCGGGTGTCGGGGAGCCGTGTCAAGCGGGCCCGTGTGTTCCCGCACCGCGGGCGGGCTTTCGACCAGGGGCAGCGCCCGACATGTGCTGCCCAACCGCTGTCAGGGCGCGCTGGAGTCCCCGCAGTTGGCCAGGAGCCCGCGCAGGATGATGTCGAGTGCGCCGCGGAGACGCTGGTGGAGGTCGAAGGGGGCCGGTTCCGCACGGATCCAGCGCAGGACCGTCGAGAAGTAGCAGGCGGCCAGGAGCGCTCCGGCCTGGTCGCTGTCGACGCCCGTCCTGATCTCCCCCCGGCGGCGCCCCTCTTCGACGATCCTGGTGAGCTCCACCTCCAGGGACGGGTCCTGGAGCAGACGGCCGTAGCGCGCCGAGGCGTCCATCAGGACGGTGGTCTCCGCGCGGGATGCGGTGTTGAGGTCGGCCATCTCCTTCAGGTAGCGGTGCAGGCGGTCGTCGACCGGCAGGTTCTCCGCGTGCTCCGCGCCGAGGATCTCGGCGACCCGGGCGCGGCGGCGGACGCCCCATTCCTCCAGGAAGCCGACCTTCTGCGCATAGTGGTTGAAGACGGTGGCACGGGCCACGTCGGCGGCCTCGGCGATCTGGTCCATGGTGGTCGCTTCGAACCCGTGGGTGACGAAGAGGCCGACAGCCGTGTCGTACAGCTGGTCGTACAGCTTGCGGCGCTTGCGCTCCTGACGTCCGACCGCCGCACCGGCCTCGTCGCCGGCTGCCGCAGACCTGATGTTCATGGGCCTCAGTAGAGCACAGGTCCGCATGGCTCTTGACCTCTCCCCGGTATCTCTCTAGATTCCTCGCCACTGATGGACTCCAGTCCAAAAATGTACTGGAGTCTCGCGACGCTGGCTGTGAAACGCGACAAGGAGATGCCATGGCTTCCGTGACCCCCCGCACGGGCCGGATCGCGCTCGGCGGCGGCTGCCACGCCTGGACGGCGGACGCCGGAGGCTGGGGCATGAGCAACGCGGGGCTGATCACCGGCCGGGGCGCTTCACTGCTCGTCGACACCCTCTACGACCTGCGGCTGACCAGGCTCATGCTGGACGCGCTGGCACCGGTCACGGCCACCGCGCCGATCACCACCGTGGTCAACACGCACGGCAACGGCGACCACTGGTTCGGCAACCAGCTCGTGGCCCACGCCGAGATCGTCGCGGCCCGTGGGTCGGTGGCGGACATGCGACAGGTGGGCCCGGCCGAGATGCGGGCGCTGACCGGGATGGACAATGCCGCGGGACACTTCGCCCGCCGCGCCTTCGGCCGCTTCGACTACTCCGGTATCGAACCGGTGCTGCCGAGCCGGGTCTTCGACGGCGAGGCGGTCCTGGACGTCGGCGGTACGGAGGTCCGCCTCGTCGACGTCGGCCCCGCGCACAGCGCCGGGGACACGATCGTCCACGTGCCGCGGGCCGGGGTCGTCTACACCGGTGACATCGTCTTCGCCCGCGCCACGCCGATCGTCTGGCACGGCCCCTTCGCCCGCTGGCTCGCCGCGTGCGACCTCCTGCTCGCTCTCGACGCCGACACGATCGTGCCGGGCCATGGACCGGTCACCACCAAACAGGCCGTCCGCGAGATCCGCGAGTACCTCGTACACGTCCACGAGCAGGCCACCGCCCGCTTCGCCGCCGGGATGCCCGTCATGGACGCCGCGCGCGACATCCGGCTCGGCCGCTTCGCGGAGCTGGCCGAGAGCGAACGCCTGGCCGTCAACGTCCACACCGTCTACCGGGAGCTCGACCCGGAACTGCCCCCGCTCGACGGCCCCGGACTGTTCGGCTGCATGGCCGAGCTGTGCACCGGTTCCTGACGGTCACGCAGTTCTTCCCCGTCCCCCGTCCCCCGTCCCCGGTATGTGTTTCCGCCGATCTTCAAAGGAGAAGTCATGGTCGCCACACCTGCCTACGACCCACCGACCGACTCGTCCGGCATCGCCCTCGCCACTCCGCAACGGCACACAGGCGCCATCCTGGCGGGCTGCCTGGCCGTCTGCCTCGCGCAGATCGGCCTGGTGCTGCCCGCCGCGATCAACGGCGTCATACAGCGTTCCCTCCAGGCCTCCGGCTCCGAACTGACCTGGATCAGCGACGCCTTCCTGGTGCCGGCCGCGGTGCTCGCCCTGACCTTCGGTGTCGTGGGCGACCTGTACGGCCGTAAGAAGCTGGTGGTGGGCGCGTCGCTGCTGGCCGCGATCGGCTACCTGGTCTCCGCCACCGCCGGCTCCGCGGCCCAGCTGATCACCGGGCAGGCGATCTCCGGCATCGGAGCCGCCGCCCTCTTCCCCGCCTCCCTGACGATGATCACCGCCGTCACCACCACACCGGCCGAGCGGGCCAAGGGGCTGGCCTCCTGGACCACGGCTCTGTCCCTGGGCGCCCTCATCGCCCCGCTCCTGTCCGGCGGCATCGTCGAACACGCCTCCTTCCAGTGGGCCTTCGGCGTCACCGGCGTGATCGCCGTCGTCACCGCGGGCGCCGCCTGGCTGCTGGCGGCCGAGTCCACCGCTCCGGAGGGCCGCTCGCTGGACTGGCCCGGTCAGATCACCATCGCCCTGGCCATGCTCTCCCTGCTGTACGGCATCGTCCAGGGCCCTTCCGACGGCTGGGGCTCGGCGCCGATCGTGCTGTCCTTCGCCGGCTTCGTCGTCTTCCTCGCCGCGTTCGTCGTGGTGGAGAACCGCAGCGCCGCTCCGATGCTCCGGCTGGAACTCTTCCGCATCCGGGCCTTCGCCGCCTCGGCCGCGATGGCGGTGATCGGCATGTTCGGCTTCCTCGGCGGCGCCTACGACCTGAGCATCCGCCTGGGGGTCATCCAGCACCAGAGCCCCTTCCAGGCCGCGGTCCCCTTCGTGGTCATCCAGGGCATCACCCCGTTCATCTGGCCGCTGCTCGTCCGCCTGCTGCACCGCGTCGGCCCCGGCCCCATGCTCGTCACCGGCTTCGTCTCGCTGGCCACCGCCCAGCTGTGGCTGCGGGCCGTGCCGGTCCACGAGACCGGCCTGCTCCCCCTGCTGGGCCCGTTGGTCCTCAACGGCGTGGGCTTCGGCCTGGTCGTCGCCGCCATCACCGCCGCCGCCGTCAATGTCGTACCGCCGGGCCTGACCGGCATGGCCGGCGCCACCACCAGCCTGGTCCGCGACCTCGGCCAGACCCTCGGCCCGGCCGTCGTCGGAGCCGTCGCCCTCGGCATGGCCGCGAGCCGGCTCACCGGCGGCCTCGCCGACGCGGGACTCACCCCCAAGGAGCACGGCATCGCCGACGCCGTCCTGGACGCGGGCGGCCCCCTGGCCCTGCACACCGCCGACCTCGGCCCGCTCAGCGCCAAGCTCAGGCCGTTCACCTCGGACGCCCTGGCCCACGGCTACAACAACGCCCTGCTGCTCACCGCCGCCGCGTGCGCGGTCGCCGCCCTGATCGCCGCCGTCTTCGTCGGCTTCCGGTCCGGTGGCACCGGGCCGGTCGAGAGCAAGGAGAGCGTGGCGTGAAGTTCGCGAGCGTCGTCCACGACGGGAAACGGAAGTCCGGCGTCGCCGCCGACGGCCGGTTCCACCCCTTCGATCACCCCGTCGGCCTGCTCGATCTCATGCTGGAAGGGGAGGAGTCGCTGCGCGAGGCGGGAGAACGTGCGCTGGCCGGCTCCCTGCCCGTGACGCTGGCCGACGTCCGGCTGCTGCCGCCGCTCGAACCGACCACCGTCCGTGACTACATGACCTTCGAGAGCCATGTCGCGGGCGTCGCGCAGGGATACGGCGACACGGTTCCCGAGGAGTGGTACGCCGCGCCCGCGTTCTACTTCACCAACCCGTACGCGATGATCGGTGCCCACGACGACGTCCCCGTACCGCCAGGTTCCCTGCGCTTCGACTTCGAACTCGAAGTGGCCGCCGTCATCGGCAAGGCCGGCCGGGACCTCACCCCCGAGCAGGCACGCGAACACATCATCGGTTACACGATCCTCAACGACTGGTCCGCCCGCGACCTGCAAGGCCGCGAGATGAAGGTCAAACTCGGGCCCGCCAAGGGCAAGGACACCGCCACCACGCTCGGCCCCTGGCTGGTCACCGCCGACGAACTCGAACCCCACCGCGACGCCGAGGGCTTCCTCGACCTCGCTCTGACCGTGTACGTCAACAGCGAGCTGGTGGGGCAGGACCGGCTGTCCAACATGGCGTGGACGTTCGAGGAGATGGCGGCCTACGCCTCCCGCGGCACCTGGATCCGGCCGGGTGACGTCCTGGGCTCGGGCACCTGCGGCAACGGAGGCTGCCTCGCCGAACTCTGGGGCCGCAACCATGTTTTCGAACCGCCGCCGCTGGTCGTCGGCGACACCGTCACCATGACGGTCGAAGGCATCGGCGCCGTCAGCAACACCGTCACCGAGGGCGTCCCACCGATTTCCCTGCCCAGCGCCCGGCGCAGGGGGTGAACGCCGGGCGCCCGGTCCGGCAGGGCTCGGCAGGGCGGCCCGTTCAGGCTTCGCCCCCTGAGCGGCGCCGCCGTCACGGGCCAGGTCCTCGGACGGGCCCGGCTGGAGGGGACCCGGTCTTCCCGAAGGTGTAGCGGCACGTAGTACCGCGGTACCACCCGGCGGGCGTGGATCAGTCCGCGGTACCACCGAATCGGGGCGTTTCGCCTCCTAGCGTTTCCTGTGAGGCGTCAGGGGCGACCGACGGGCGCCGGTTCTCACAGGAAGAGACGCGCATGATCGACGCACAGCAGCTGACCAAGAGGTACGGCGAGAAGACGGCCGTCGACGGGCTGGACTTCGCCGTGAAGCCCGGCACGGTGACCGGCTTTCTGGGGCCCAACGGCGCGGGGAAGTCCACGACCATGCGCATGATCGTCGGCCTCGACGCCCCGAGCAGCGGGTCGGTGACGGTCAACGGGCAGCAGTACGCCCGCCACCAGGCACCGCTGCAGGAGGTGGGGGCGCTGCTGGAGGCGAAGTCGATCCACCCGGGCCGTTCGGCCTACAACCACCTGCTGGCGCTCGCGCTGACCCACGGCATTCCGCGCCGCCGGGTCGACGAGGTGATCGAACTGGCCGGCCTCGGCAGCGTGGCGAGGAAGCGGGCCGGTGCGTTCTCCCTCGGCATGGGGCAGCGGCTCGGCATCGCGGCGGCGCTGCTGGGCGACCCGCAGACGGTGATGCTGGACGAGCCGGTCAACGGGCTCGACCCGGAGGGCGTGCTCTGGATCCGCAACCTGCTGAAGGCCCTCGCCGAGGAGGGCCGGACCGTGTTCGTGTCCTCGCACCTGATGAGCGAGATGGCCCTGGTCGCGGACCACCTGATCATCGTCGGGCGCGGGCGGCTGCTGGCCGACACCACCGTGGCGGACCTCGTCCGGGAGGCGGGCGGCGACACGGTGCACGTGGCCACGCAGGACCCGGCCCGGCTGCGCGAGGTACTGGCCGCTCCGGGCGTGGAGATCACGGGCCGGGCCGGCTCCGAGGAGCTCCAGGTGACCGGGGTCGGTGCCCGGGAGATCGGCCTGAAGGCGGCCGAGCAAGGGATCGCGCTGTTCGAACTGACCGCGCGGACGGTGTCGTTGGAGGAGGCGTTCATGAACCTGACCAGGGATGCCGTGGAGTACCACGGCACGACGGCCGGCATCGAGACCCGCGTGACCGAGGGGAGCGCGGCATGAGCACCCTCACCGCGCCCGTCGAGGCGCCCCGGCAAGCCCCGGCCCGCCCCGCCTACCGGGTGACCGGCCGGCGCGTGCTCGCCTCGGAGTGGGCCAAGCTGTGGTCGCTGCGCTCGACCTGGATCACCCTGGGCCTCGGCCTGGTCTTCCTCGTCGCCTTCGGGCTCATCGCCGCGAACCACTACAAGTCCGGCGTCGGCTCCCCGCACCGGGACCCGGACTTCGCCACGTCGACGGCCGTGAGCCTGTCCCTCTTCGGCACCAACTTCGCCCAGCTCGCCCTCGGCGTGCTCGGCGTGCTGGTCACGGCGGGCGAGTACTCCACCGGAATGATCCGCTCCACGCTCACCGCCGTACCGCGCCGGCTGCCCGTGCTGTGGTCCAAGGCCGCGGTGTTCGGGCTGGTCGCGCTGGTGGTGGCAACGGTGGGTGCGTTCGTCGCTTTCCTGTTCGGCAGCCGGATCGTGTCGGGCACGGCCGCGGCCATGGGCCTCTCGCACGCCGGCGTCGTACGGAGCCTGCTGGGCGCCGGGCTCTACCTCGGCCTGGTCGGCGTCATCGGCACGGCGCTGGGCGCGCTGCTGCGGTCGGTGGCCGGCGGGATCTCGGTCCTGGTCGCCTCCCTCATGCTGGTCCCGGGCCTGATCTCCCTGCTGCCCAGCTCCTGGCAGGACAACATCAGCCCCTACCTGCCGAGCAATGCGGGCGAGTCGATGTTCGCCCTGACCCACGACTCGACCACGCTCTCGCCGGGCGCCGGGCTGCTGGTCTTCCTCGGCTGGACGGCGCTGGCGCTGGCGGGCGCCGCGTACCGGCTGGTGCGCAGCGACGTCTGACGGCCTGCACCATGGGCAGGTGACCACCTTGACGACGACCACCTCCGCCGCGGACATCGGCGGAACCGGACCGCTGGCCGCCCGGCTCGCCCGGGCCGGCCAGCGGCTGCGGCACGCGGACCGCGCCCATCCGTGGGTGCTGGACACCGCGGTGGCGGCGCTGGTCTTCCTGATGTTCTGCCTGCCGGACCTGCTGCACCACGGCGGCGCGGGGTACCGGGACGACGACGGGGATGGCCGGCACAGGTTCCAGTTCGCCTTCACCGAGCTCCCCCTGGCGGCCGTCCTGGCCCTGCAGGCCGGGCTGGTGCTGCCGCTGCTGTGGCGGCGCCGCCGGCCCATGGCGGCCTTCGTCGCCGTCGCCGCGGTCTTCGTCCTGCAGTGGTCGCTGAACGCGGCGCTGCGCGCGGACGTCGCCCTGTTCGTCGCCCTGTACAGCCTGGCCCTGCACGGGCGGCTGCGTCGGCTGCCGTGGGCCTGCGCGGTCATGGCGGCGGGCATGGTGCTGGTCGCGGTGCGGGTCTCGCCGGCCGTGTCCGTCTGGGACGCCCTGTTCTTCCTGCTGAGCACCGCGACCGCGGCCCTGGCCGTCGGCCTGATGGTGCGGACCCGGCGGGCACAGCTCGCCGGGCTGCGGGAGCGGGCGGCGCGGCTGGAGACGGAACGCGACCAGCGCATCAGACTCGCGACCGCCACGGAACGCGCCCGGGTGGCCCGGGAGATGCACGACATCGTCGGCCACAACCTGTCCGTCATCATCACCCTCGCCGACGCGGGCGCGTACGCCACCGACAGGGCTCCCGAACGCGGCAAGGAGGCGCTCCAGCTCATCGGCGACACCGGCCGCACGGCCCTCGGCGAGCTGCGCCGGGTGCTCGGCGTGCTGCGCGAGGCGTCGGACGGCGCCAGGCAGGCGCCCGAGCTCAGCCCGCAGCCGGGCCTCGCGGACATCGAGTCGCTGTGCGACGGCGTCCGCACCGCGGGACTGGAGATCGTCTACCGGACCGTCGGCGAGGTGGACGCCCTGGACCGCGGAATGCAGCTGACGGTCTACCGCATCGTCCAGGAAGCCCTGACCAACACCCTGAAGCACGCCGGCGCCGGCACCCGGGTGAACCTGGCGGTCGTCGTCGGGGAGGACCGGCTCGTCGTCCGGATCCGCGACAACGGGCCGGCCGGACACCCCGGACCATGGAACGAGGAGGGACACGGACTGGTGGGCATGCGCGAACGGGCGGCACTGTACGGAGGGACCGTGAGCGCCGGACCGGCGGCCGACGGGGGATGGACCGTCGAGGCCGCCCTCGACCTGACACCGCGAGGAGGCACCCGGTGACCACGGTGCTCGTCGTCGACGACCAGCAGCTGCAGCGCTACGGCTTCCGGGTGCTGCTCGACTCCATGCCCGAGACGGAGGTGGTCGGCGAGGCCGCGAACGGCTCCGAGGCCGTCCGCAGGACCGCCGAGCTGCGTCCGGACGTCGTGCTGATGGACGTACGGATGCCCGGTATGGACGGCATCGAGGCGACCCGCCGGATCGCCGAGGCCGGGGGACGCTCCCGGGT
This sequence comes from Streptomyces sp. NPDC048278, assembly GCF_040652195.1. NCBI lineage: Bacteria > Bacillati > Actinomycetota > Actinomycetes > Kitasatosporales > Streptomycetaceae > Streptomyces > Streptomyces sp. NPDC048278. The sequence continues at coordinate 492,690 of NZ_JBEZLP010000001.1, read as the reverse complement.
CCTCGTGCTGACCACCTTCGACGTCGACGAGTACGTGCACGCCGCCCTGCGGGCCGGGGCCAGCGGCTTCCTGCTCAAGGACGCGCGCCCCGACGAACTCCTCGCCGGGATCCGCGCGGTCGCCGGGGGCGACGCGGTGATCGCGCCGGCCCTCACCCGCCGGATCCTGGACGAGTACGCCCGGCACGTGCCCGCCCGGAGGGGCGACCCGGGCGAGGATCCCCGGCTGGCCGCCCTCACCGAACGCGAGCGTGAGATCCTCGTCGCCATCGGCAAGGGGTGGACCAACGGCGAGATCGCCGCCCGGTTCGTCGTGGCCGAGTCCACGGTGAAGACGCACGTCGGCCGTGTCCTGGCCAAGATCGGCGCCCGGGACCGCGTCCAGGCCGTGATCTTCGCCTACGACCAGGGCATCGCCCGCCCCGGTGCGGGCTGACGCCCCGGTGCAGGCCGACGGACCTCCTCTTACCCTCCTCTCACCCTACATTTCGTAGGGTGTGATGTCCTCCTACGGGCTGTAGGAGGATCCGGCCCCGAGGTCGGCCCCGAGGTCGGCCCGGCGATGGGTGACGTGGCACCCTACGGGCGGTCTCGCGGTGACGGCGGGGCCGTGTCCTGGACCGAGGAGTGGAGAGAATGAGCGAACACCGGCGCCGATCGCCGGGGCGGACCGCGCCGGCGTCCAGCCCCGACGGTGTGACCGGCTCCGACGGTGTGCCGCGCGGCTCCGACGGCGTGCCGTACGGCGGCCGGGCCGCGGCACGCAGGGCCGCCCGGGCCGGGGGCGGGCCCGCCCGCCGTGCCGGGGGCACGCGGCGTACGGACGCCGGACGCTCCGGCCGGCGCCGCCTGATCGACTACCCGCGGGCGGGCAGGCGCGGCTTCCGGCGGTGGCTGCCCTCGTGGAAGCTGGTGTCCGGCACCTTCCTCCTGTTCACCGGCAGCCTGGTGGGCCTGTTCGGCTACGCCTACGCCACGACGACGATCCCCGGTGCGAACCCCAGTACGCAGGCGCAGAGCAACACCTACTACTGGTCGGACGGCTCGGTGATGGCCACCCAGGGGTCGACCAACCGGCAGAACGTCGATCTCGCGCAGGTCCCGAGACCGGTCCAGTGGGACTTCCTCGCCGCCGAGAACGCCACCTTCTACTCCGATCCGGGCGTCGACACGCAGGGCATGCTCCGCGCCGTCTACCACATGGCCACGGGCGGCGAGGTGCAGTCGGGGTCCACCATCACCCAGCAGTTCGTGAAGAACACCTACCTCACCCAGGACCAGTCGGTCACCCGCAAGCTCAGGGAGATCATGATCTCGCTGAAGATCGGCGGGCAGATGTCCAAGCAGGAGATACTCCAGGGCTACCTCAACACCTGCTACTACGGCCGGGACGCCTACGGGATCGAGGCCGCGGCCCGCACCTACTACCACGTGCACGCCTTCCAGCTGAACGTCAGCCAGGGTGCCTTCATCGCCGCCACGGTCAACGAGCCGAGCCTGCTGACGCACGCCGACACCGATCCGGCGGCCAGGGCCCAGGCCAAGGCGCGCTGGAAGTACGTGCTGGACCGGATGGTCAAGATCCACCAGATCACCGACGCCCAGGAGCAGCGCTACCTGGCGTCGGGGTTCCCCACGCCCAAGCCGTACACGTCGTCGGCGGGGATGTCCGGGCAGACCGGCTACCTGGTGCAGGCCGCGGCGAAGTACGTCGAAGCCCACACCTCCCTCACGGACCAGCAGCTGGGGCGCGGCGGCTACCAGATCCACACCACCTTCGACCGGAAGAAGGTGAACGCGCTGGCGGCGTCCGTCGCCGCGATGGAGCACCGGCACCTCGACCCGCAGCACCGCTCGGCCGACAAGGACGTCCAGGTCGGCGCGGCGTCGATCAGCCCGTCCACCGGCGCGATCGTGGCGCTGTACGGCGGGGCCGGCTGGAACAAGGGGCACTGGACGGACAACGCGGACGCGACCGGTGTGCCGGTCGGCTCCACCTTCAAGCCCATCGACCTGGCCGCAGCTCTCGACCACGGCGCCGTCCTCTCTCCCGGGCAGCCGGCCTCACCGATCACCCCGGCCTCGAAGTTCGACGGCGACGACGGCATCACCATCCGGAACCAGCAGGGCCAGGAGCTTCCGGACTCGAACGACCCCACGGGGCTCCTGCACCAGCGCAACGACGTGACCACGAAGTGGGGTTACATCACCCTGCGCAAGGCGATGGAGCAGTCGGTCAACACGCCCTACGTCCAGCTCGGCGAGTACGTCGGCTACGACGACGTGGAGGGCGAGGCCCTGAAGGCGGGGCTCCTGCGCACGAGCCTTCAGTACGACACTCCCGGCTTCTACATCGGCACGTCCACCCCGTCGGCGATCCGCATGGCGGACGCGTACGCCACCTTCGACGACGGCGGGATCCAGCACGAGCCGTACTCGGTCACCAAGGTCGTCGCCGACGGCCGGGAGCTGCCCGGGTTCGGCAGCCCGAAGGGCACCTCGGCCATGCCCGCGTCGACCGCCGACACCGTCACCGACGTCCTGCGGGACGTCGTGAAGTACGGCACCGGTACCAACGCCCAGGCCCTGGGCCGCCCGGTGGCCGGCAAGACCGGTACGACCGACGACTACAAGTCCGCCTGGTTCATCGGCTACACCCCGCAACTGACCACGGCCGTGAGCATGTTCAAGGAGGACCCGAAGAACGCCGGCCTGCAGTCCATGCAGGGCGTCGGCGGCTACGCCAAGGTCTTCGGCGCCGACATGCCCACCGAGGTGTGGACCCGCTACATGACCGCGGCCCTCCAGGGGCAACCCGTCCAGCAGTTCCCACCCGCGCCCGAGCTGGGTCAGGGCACGGACGAGAACGGCGCGCCCTCGCCCACTCCGACCCCCACCGCCTCCGCGGTCCAGAGCGCGCCCGCGGCCACCCCGACCGCACCGGCCACCACCCCGAACCACACCACCGCACCCTGCCACCGGCACCGGAGGCACTGCGCGAGCCCGAGCCCGACCGACACCACCGCCGGAACCACCGGCGGCGGGCTGCTCGGCGGCACGACCGGCGGCAGCACCTCCCCCTCACCGACAACCGGCACACCGGCCACGACCGGCACCCGCGGCGGCCCCTGAACCGCGTCAGGCCGGTCGGTTCCCCGGCAGGAGCCACCCGATGCGCAGTTCTTCGGCACCCGGGCGGAACGTCCGCATGAGTTCGGCGCGCTCGGGATCGTCCTCGGGCAGGTTCTCGGCGAGGAGAGCCTGCGCGGCGACGGTCTGCGGCCGGGCGCCGAGCGCGGCCCGCAGGTGGAGCGAGCGGCGCAGCATCGCGATCCGCTCGGCGGGCTCCTTGTGCGGCGCGAGGTGTCGGATGATGTAGGACTCGAAGTAGCCGTCGCCGTACTTCGCCGCGATCCCGAGAGCCGTCTCGTAGCGCGGGAGGGCGCCGGCCGGGTCCTCGTCGATGTTGTCCAGCAGGACGGCCAGGTGGTATTCGGCCCAGCCCCGCGTCCTCTCGTCGCCGCTCCCGGCCGCCGCGCGGTAGCCGGCCTCGGCCGCGGCGCGGTCGTCGGCGCGGGGGTCGTACCGGAACGGCAGGCGGCTGTAGGCCAGCCGCGCCGCGAGCAGGTGTGCGGTCGGCGAAGCGGGATCGAGCGCCGCGACCGCCTTCTCGGCCTCCTCGTGACCGTCGATCCGAAAGAACCAGCGGTCGACGGCGATCTCCGCGCGCAACTCGGGGTCGGCGTCCGGGCCCAGGACGGCGAGCGCGGCGTCCCACTCCCCGAGGAGCAGCAGTCGGCGGGCCGTGTAGGTGTCATCAGCTATCATGGCGCCTACATTAGGAAGCGGCGAAGTAGGTGGTCAAGTGCAGTACGGTGACTACATTGGGAACGTGACGCGGTTGGCCGTCGAACTGGCCAACACCGGGACCCTCGATCGGCACGGCGAACTCGTCGCCGCGTTCTTCGCCGAGCACGAGGTGACTCCGCCGCCGGACGGCGACTACGGCGAGCTGCCCGACCTCGTGCGCACGGCCCTGGCGCAGTCGGTCGACGGTGCCGCCCCGGATGCCGTGCACCGTCTGCTGCGCGACTACCCGCCGGAGATGCACCTCTCCGACCACGACGATTCCGGCGGCTGGCACATCCACTTCAGCCGCAACGGCACCCCGGCCGGGCGCTGGGTCGGACAGCTGATCGCCGCCCAGCTCGCCCTGGTGGTGGCGGGGGATCCGGCGGTGACGCTCGGACGGTGCGCAGCGGCCGGGTGCGGAAACTACTTCGTGGACCAGTCACGGAACCGGACCCGCAGGTTCTGCTCCAACGCGTGCGCGAGCCGGACGACGGTCGCGGCCCATCGGGCCCGGGCGGCGAAGAACACCTGAGCGGGCGGTGAACGGCCCCGGCTACCAGGCGCTCGCCGCGCGCCGGAGGGTGTCGCGCACCCGGAGTACGGCGGGGTTGGCCTCGGTGCCGGGGCGCTGGACGAGGAAGAGGGTGTTCAGCGGCGGTTCCTCCGGCTCGTGCAGGAGGGTCAGGCGGCCGGAGTCGAGGTGGTCCTGGCACAGGGAGCGGGGCAGCACGCTGACGCCCGCCCCGGCGCCGACCGCGGAGAGCACCGCGTAGAGGTTGGGCACGGTGACCGCGGCGCGCGTGGTGAGCTGCTTGCCGAAGACGGTCCGCCAGTAGCGGCGCAGGATCGGCAGGTCGTCGGCGTAGGTGACCAGGGGGACCGCGCGCAGGGCGGCGGGCAGGCCGCACGGGTCGTCCGGCGGTGCCTGCGCGGCGATCCGCCCGGCCCAGACGGGAGCGGCGACGAGCAGGTACTCCTCGTCGGTGAGCGGCACGGACTCCAGGGCGCGCCCGCGTGGCCGTCGGGTGGCGACGACCAGGTCGTGACGGCCCGTCCGCAACTCCTCAAGGAGCGGCTCGGGCAGTCCCTGGGCGACCCGGAGCTGGATGCCGTCCGCGACCAGGGGCGCCAGGGCCGGCAGGACGCGTACGCACAGCAGCTCCGACGGGCCGGCGAGGCGCACGGGCGTGGCGTGGTCGGCCCCGGAACCGCGTTCCAGGCCGGCGAGCGCGTCGAGGGGGCTCGCGATCCGTGCGGCCAGCTCGTGGGCCAGGGCGGTGGGCCGCACGCCGCGGGGCAGCCGGGTGAACAGCTCGCGGCCGGTCTGCTGCTCCAGCGTGCGGATCTGCGCGGTCACCGTGGGCTGGGAGAGTCCGAGCGCGGGCGCCGCCGCGGTGAAGGTGCCGGCGCGGTAGACGGCCAGGAAGGTGCGCAGCAGGTTCAGGTCGGCATGCGCCGGGAGCTGTCCGCCGGGGCCGGCCACGGCGTCGAGGGGGACGGGGGTCCGCTTCTTCACGGCAGCCATCGTATCCGGAACCGGCATCGGAGTTCCGATGGCAGAGATCGGTGCTCCTATTGGTACTCCGATGGTGGGCGGGCCTACGGTCGATGTCCCGACAGCGCACTCCACCGTGAGGACACCCCCATGACCACGCAGAACGCGATCAACTGGCCCGAGAAGTACCTCCCCGGCACCGGCGACAACTTCGTCTCCAACGAGGTGATCGTCCAGGGCGTCACGGCGGACCGGGTCTGGCACTACCTGACCGACACCTCCGAGTGGGAGGGGTACTACGACAACGTCGCCGACATCGGTTTCCCGCAGGGCGACGGTCCCGAACTCGCGGACGGCCGGGTCTTCGGCTTCGGTACCTTCGGCTTCCCGCCCCTCGACGCCCTGGTCGTCGAGTTCCGGGCGCCGGCCGAGGGCGTCCCGGGCCGGCTGTCCTGGACGGCGAAGCAGGACGGCGGGCCGCAGGAGCGGCTGGACGTGCTGCACGCCTGGCTGGTCGAGGACCTGCCGGGCGGCCGGGTGCGCATCCTCACCCAGGAGACGCAGATCGGCGCACCCGCCGCGGCCCTGGCGAGCGAGCGTCCGAACCCCATGCTCAACGGCCACCAGGCCTGGCTGGACGGCCTGGTCCGCGCCGCCTCCGAGTAGTCCGCGCCGCCTCCGGGCAGTCCGGTCCGCACGCGTGGTCCGGTCCGCCGGAACCGGGAGCGACCCTCACCTCACGTTACGCTCGGGGACTGTGAGTGACGTGCCGGGCGGGCGAACGCCAGAGACCCCCGGGGAGCCGGCGGCCGAACCGGGGACCGCCCTGCGCGTCGCCGTCGCGCTTCTGGTGGCGGCCTCCGGGGCGGTGGAGACCATCTCCTTCACCGCGCTCGACCATGTCTTCGCCGGGGTCATGACCAGCAACCTGGCTCTGCTCGGGATGGCGGCCGGCCGCGCCCAGGGCGCGGGCGTGACCGCGGCGGTGCTGGCGCTCGCGGGGTTCGGGCTGGGTGCGGCCGGAACCGCCCGGTTCACCCGCGGACACGAGGGAACCGTCACGCACTGGCCGCGGCCGGTGCTCCGCTGTCTCGTCGGCGAGGCGCTCCTGCTGGCCGTGGGTGCGGTGGTGTGGGCCGCCCTGGGCGGAGCGCCGGGGCGGGCGGCCCGGGACGTCCTCCAGTTCGGCGCCGCGCTCGCGATGGGCATCCAGTCGGGGGCCATGGTGGCGGCCGGCCGGGCCGCGGCGCCGACCACCTATCTGACCGGCACGCTGGCCACGTACATCGTCAAGGGCGTGGGAGCGGGCCGCCCGAACCGCTGGGTGCCCGTCCGGCTGGCGGCCCTGATCGCGGGCGCGGGAGCCTGCGCGGCGGTCCTGCGGACCTCGCCGGGCTGGGCCGGAGCGCTCCCGCCGGTACTCGTGGCGTGCGCCCTCCTGGCCGCACGCACTCCCGGGAGGGAGTGAGGGGTTCTAGTAAATTAGTAATTAATCTTGACACGGTTTCGGCCACGGGCCACAGTCGTCGCCGTGACGACGTGGTCCCGCTCCGGCAGAGCGGCCCGCGTCTCGTTCTCCTGCTTCCCAACCCCCGGGAGACGCAAGTGACTTCGCACCCGCCCGCAGCCGGACCCCGGCACCACCGGTTCACCAGGCCCGCCCTCGCGGCAGCCGTCGCGGTGGTCCTGGCCGCCACCGTGACCCCCGACGCCGTCGCACGGACGGCAGTCGACCAAGGCGCACCCACCGGCTACGACAGCGGCCTCGCGCCGACGCCCTACATGGGCTGGAACACCTACTACGGGCTCGGCGCACCCACCGAGAAGGAGGTGCGCGCCGTCGCCGACAGACTCGTCAGCAGCGGTCTGCGGGACGCCGGCTACGACATCGTCTGGCTGGACGGCGGCTGGCAGGCCGACAACCCCCGGGACGCCCGGGGCCGGTTGACGGCCAACCCGGACCGCTTCCCCTCCGGCATCCCCGCCCTCGTCACCTACCTGCACGACCGCGGACTCCGGGCCGGCATCTACACCGACGCCGGCGCCTACGACGGCGGCCGGAGCTGCGGCCTCGGCAGCCGCGGGTACTACGACCAGGACGCACGGCAGTTCGCGAGCTGGAAGATCGACGCCATCAAGGTCGACTTCCTCTGCGGGATCGGCGCGAAACTCGATCCCGGGCCCGCCTACAAGGAGTTCAGCGACGCGGTCGCCAAGTCCGGCCGCAGGATGCTGCTGAACCTCTGCAACCCGCTCACCGACGACTGGGGCCTGCCGCACACCCCCGAGCAGGACGCCCACAACACCTACGTCTACGCCCCGGCGATCGCCGACTCCTGGCGCACCGGCACCGACATCGCCTGGGGCACCCCCAGCCCCGGCGAGTGGCCCGACATCCTGCGCAACATGGACGCCAACGCCTGGCACCCCGAGGCGCAGGGCCCCGGCCACTACAACGACCCCGACTACCTCATCCCCATGCGGAGGATGACCGACGGGACGTACGAGCTCACCCAGGAGGAGTCCACCACCCAGTTCGTGATGTGGGCCGAGATGGGCTCGCCGCTGATGCTGGGCTCCGACCCGCGCACGCTGTCCGACGCGATGCTCGGCACGCTCCGCAACCCCGAGATCATCGCCGTCGACCAGGACCCCCTCGCCGTCCAGGGCGTACGGGTGGCGACCGACCCGACCGGCGACGTCTACAGCAAGGTCCTGCACGGGCACGGGCAGCGCGCGGTCGTCCTGCTCAACCGCTCGGACCAACCGGCCGAGCGCACCGTGCAGTTCGCCGACACCGGTCTCGGCGGCCCGGTCCGCGTCCGCGACCTGCGGGCGCGTGCCGACCGGGGTACCCACACGGGGTCGTACACCGTCGAGGTCCCCGCGCACGGCACCGCCTTCCTCAGGCTGACCGGCGCCGACGCCCTGCCGGGGACCGACCTGGGCGTCACGGCCACCGCGAGCCCGGCCGTGGCCGGCGACGGCTCCACGTTCTTCCGGGGGCCCCACGGCTCGCTCGTGCAGAACACCGGTGGGCGGACGCGGGACCTCGGCGGTCCCGTGCAGGGGAAGATCCTCGGCCAGCCCGCCGTGTACGCCTCCGCAGGCGGCCGGATCGACGTCTTCGTGCGCGGCGCCGACTCGCGGGCCTACCGGCGGGTCCACGCCGACGGCCGCTGGGGGCAATGGCAGTCCCTGGGCGGGGAGTTGACCGACGCACCGTCCGTCGCCCTCACCGACCCCGCGCACTGGACGCTGTTCGCACGCGGCGCCGACGGCACGGTCGTGCAGCGCGGCCCGGCGACCGGCTGGTCCTCGCTCGGCGAACCTGGGGGCAAGCAGGTCTACGGCCGCCCGTCCGCCGTCGTCGATGCTCAGGGGCGCGTCCACGTCGCCGTGCGCAGTGCCGCGGACGACGTGTGGACGCGGACCCGGGACACGGCGGGGGAGTGGTCCGACTGGACCTCGCTCGGCGGGACCGTCAGCGGCAGCCCGACGCTGGTCGCCACCGGGGACACGGTGCTGCTGTACGCGCGGGCCGCGGACTACACGCTCTGGCAGCAGCGGTACGCCGACGGCGCCTGGCAGGGCTGGAGCAAACGGCAGGAGTTCCCGAGCGCCGCGTTCGACGGCGCGCTCGGCGCGGTCGCCGCCCCGGACGGAGCCGTGGACGCGGCCTTCCGCGGAGTCGACGGCCACGTGTACCGGACCCGATTCAACTGAACGAGGATTCCACCATGGCCAACCCCCAGACCAGCAGACGGCGTTTCCTCGCCGGACTCGGCGCCACCGGGACCGCGGCACTGCTCAGCGGCTGCGTCACCTCCACCTCCTCCGGGAAGACCTCCTCGAAGGGCCCGGCGACCCTCCAGTCCAACCTCTCCGCCCCGCAGGCCAAGGCCGCGATGGAGGACCTGGTCGCGGCCTACGGCAAGAAGGGGTCCGGCAGCGCCGGCCTGAACACGGTCGCCGCCGAGACCTTCCGCACCCAGCTGCCGACCTACCTCACCTCCGCCAACCCGCCGGACGTCTACACCTGGTACCCCGGCTCGGTCGCCGACGCCTACGCCAGGAAGAACCTGCTGCTCGACCTCGACGAGGTGTGGAGCTCCTCGCCCGACCTCAAGAAGTACACCAAGGCCCTGAACTCGCTGTGCACCGCGAGCTCGGGCAAGAAGGTCTTCGTGCCCAACACCTACTACTGGTGGGGCATGTTCTACCGGAAGTCCGCCTTCGCCAAGTGGGGCGTGAGCGCACCCACCAGCTGGGACGGCTTCCTCGACCTGTGCGACAAGCTCAAGAGCAAGGGCGTCGCCCCGATCGGGCTCGGCGCCGGCGGCAACACCCCCTGGGTGGCGTCGGCCTGGTTCGACTACCTCGACATCCGGATCAACGGCGCCCGGTACCACCGCGAACTCCTCGCCGGAAAGCACCGGTTCGACGACCCCGAGGTGCGCAAGGTCTTCGACCGCTGGCAGGAGGTGCTGCCCTACTTCGACCCGAACGGCACCGCCCTTGCCTTCCAGGACGCCACGACCGCCCTGCTGGGCGGCAAGACCGGCATGATGCTCATCGGCACCTTCTTCGCCGACTCGGCGCCCAAGAGCGCCCTGGACGACATCGACTTCTTCCGCTTCCCCGTCATCGACTCCAAGATCCCGCTCGCCGAAGAGGCGCCGGTCGACGGCTACTTCGCCAGTGCCCGCACCGGCCGCCGCGACCAGGTCTTCGACCTGCTGAAGTACCTCGCCACGGCCGAGGCCCAGGAGATATACATCAAGGGCTCCTCCGGGACCGTCCTGCCCTGCAACCCGGACGCCAAGGACGCCGGCACCGCACTGGTCAAGAAGGGCCGCGCGCACGTCGCGGAGGCCGCCGAGATCACCCAGTTCTTCAACCGGGACTCCAGCGACGCCCTCCAGCCCACCGCCGACACCGCCCTGACCAAGTTCCTCGCCGAGCCCCAGCAGATCGGCGGGATCCTGACCGACTGGCAGCGCGACGCCCAGAAGATCTGGAACGCCTGACGTGGCCGTGCTCACCGCCCCCGACCGGAAGTCCCCGGCCCGCCCGCCCGTCGGCGGCAGGCGGGCCCGGGGGCCCCGGCGCACCCCGCCGCTGGTCCTCGCCTTCGTCCTGGTCCCGCTGCTCGCCGAGGCCCTGTGGGTGTTCTGGCCCGCCCTCCAGGGCTTCTACCTCGCCCTCACCAAGTGGGACGGCGTCTCCCCGCCGCAGTTCGTCGGCCTGGACAACTTCCGGGAGATGTCCCACGACGACGTCTTCCGCAGCGCACTCGGCCACACCGTCCTGTGGCTGGTTCTGTTCGGCGGCCTCTCCGCCGTCCTGGGGCTCGCCGCCGCACTGCTGCTCCAGCAGGAGCGGCGCGGGGTCGGCTTCTACCGGGCCGCCCTGTTCCTGCCGGTCGTCTTCTCGCTGGTCGCCACCGCCCTCGTCTGGCAGGCGATCTACCAGCCCGACGGCGTCCTCAACCGGGTGCTGGAAGGGGTGGGCCTCGGCAGTCTCCGGCACGCCTGGCTCGCCGACCAGGACACGGCCCTGTACGCGGTGATCGTGCCCGCCCTGTGGCGCCAGATCGGCTACGTCATGGTCCTCTACCTGGCCGGCCTCAAGGGCATCGACCCGGCGCTCCACGAGGCCGCCAAGGTCGACGGCGCGAACGCACGGCAGCGCTTCCGGCACGTCACGCTGCCCCAACTGCGGAGCGTCAACGCGGTGGTTCTGTCGGTCATCGTCATCGACTCGCTGCGCTCCTTCGACGTCGTCTGGTCCCTCACCCGCGGCGGCCCCTACCACTCCTCCGAGCTGCTGAGCACCTACATGTACTCGACCGCCTTCCAGTCCCTGCGCCTCGGCTACGGCTCCGCCCTGGCCGTCGTCATCTTCGTCCTCGCGTTCGGGGTCATCGCCTCCTACCTCGTCCGCGCCTTCCGGGAGGCCGACTGATGTCCGCCCACGCCACGGCACTGCGCCGCAGGCGGGCCGCGACCGCCGGATTCCACCTGGGCGCGGGGGCGCTGGCCGTCCTGTGGCTGCTGCCCATCGCCCTGGTCGTGGTGACCAGCCTGCGCTCCTTCGACGACATCGCCGCCCACGGCCTGGGCAGTTGGCCGCGCTCCTTCACCCTCGCCAACTTCGGCCAGGCCTGGACCGACGGCGGCCAGCAGCAGGCCCTGGTCAACAGCCTGCTCGTCACCGTCCCCTGCGTCCTGGTGACCCTGGCCCTCGCCGCGATGGCCGCGTTCGCCCTGAGCCGCTACGAACTCCCCTTCCGGCGCTCCCTGTTGCTGCTGATGCTCGGCGGCAACCTGCTGCCGCCACAGATCCTGCTCATCCCGGTCTCCAAGCTCAGCGAGGTGCTGGGCGTCTACGACACCCTGCCCGCGCTCGTCGGCGTGCAGATCGGCTTCGGCGTCGGCTTCTACGTCTTCGTCCTGCACGGGTTCATGCGGTCGATCCCGGTGGAGATCCAGCAGGCGGCGGTCGTCGACGGGGCCGGGCCCTGGCAGATCTTCTGGCGGATCATCCTCCCGCTGACCCGCCCCGCCCTGGCCGCCCTCAGCGCACTGTCCTTCACCTGGATCTTCAACGACCTGCTCTGGGCGATCACCGTCCTGCGCAGCGACACCAAGATGCCGATCACCGCCGCCCTCATCGGACTCCAGGGCCAGTACGTGTCGATGTGGAACGTGATCGCCGCCGGATCGGTCATCGCCGCCGCGCCCACGGTCGCCGTGTTCCTGCGCTTCCAGCGGCACTTCGTGGCCGGCCTCAACCTGGGAGCCGTCAAGTGACCCACCCGCGCTGGACCTTGCACACGGAGCACACCAGCTACACCGTCCGGCTCTCCCCGGACGGCCCCTGGGCCGAGCTGCACGCCTGGGGCCCCTCGGGGGTCGAGGACGGGCCGTCCGCCCTGGACTGGTCCCACCGCACCCACTTCGTCACGCCCGCCGACGCGGCCCCGGCCGAGTACCTGCCGTACGGGCTGCGGCCGTTCACAGGGGCCGAGCTGGTGGCGGGCGAGGGCCGCGGCGTGTGGTGGGAGTTCGCCGGTGCGGAGGAGACGGAAGCGTCCCTGCGGCTCGCCTTCGTGGACGAGCTGATCGGCCTGCGCACCGTCCTCTGCTACGAGACCGTCCCCGGCACCGACGTGATCCTCCGCTGGGCCGAGTTCACCGCCACCACCGAACTCCGCCTGGAGCGGCTCGACTCGGCCGCCGTCACCGTCCCCGTCAGGGGCGCGGCCCGGCTGACGTACCTCTCCGGCCAGTGGTCGCAGGAGTTCCAGCACACCCGGCTCGACCTCGCCCGAGGCACGTTCACCATCGGCAGCACGCAGGGCGCCCCCGGCCACGCCTACGCGCCCTGGCTCGCCGTGCAGGACGGGGACGCCGTCTACGGCGTCGCCCTCGAATGGCCCGGCAACTGGCACATCACGGCGGAGGCCGAACCGGGCGGTGCCGTACGGGTCCGCGCCGGACGGGTGCCGCACGAGGGCGCCGTACACCTGGCCGCGGGCGAGACCCTCGCCACGCCCCGCCTCGCCTGCGCCTTCAGCCCGGACGGCCTCGACGGCCTGTCCCGGGTCTGGCACCGCTACGAGCGCCGCCTCGCCGGCGACCGTCTGCACCGCCCCCGCAAGGTGCTCTACAACTCCTGGGAGGCCACCGGCTTCGACGTCGAGGCCGCGGGGCAGCTGGAGCTGGCGAAGACGGCGGCGGACATCGGGGCCGAACTGTTCGTCGTGGACGACGGCTGGTTCACCGGCCGCGCCGACGACACCGGCGGCCTCGGCGACTGGTACCCGGACCCGGCGGCGTTCCCTCAGGGCTTCGGCCGGTTCGTCGAGGAAGTCCGCGCGCTCGGCCTGGACTTCGGCCTGTGGGTGGAGCCGGAGGCGGTCAGCCCCGGCAGCCGCCTCCACGCCGAACACCCCGAGTGGGTCTACCGGATCGACGGCCGACCGGCCCGGCTCGTCCGCAACCAGCTCCTCCTCGACCTGGGCCGGACCGACGTCCAGGACTTCGTCATCGGCACCCTCGACCGGCTGCTCGGCGACTACGGCATCGGCTACCTGAAGTGGGACATGAACCGCCCGCCCACCGAACGCGGCCGTCCCGGCGCCGGTCCCGCGGAGCGGACCGACCTCGACGCCGAGCACGTCGCCGGCTACCTGCAGGTCCTCGACCACCTGCGCGCCCACCACCCCGACGTCACCGTCGAGGGCTGCGCGGGCGGCGGCGGACGCGTCGAGCACGCCACCCTCGCCCGCACCGACGTCGTCTGGCCCAGCGACAACACCGCGCCGATGGACCGGCTGCGCATCCAGCACGGCTTCCTGCACGCCCACGCGCCGCACGTCATGAGCTCCTGGGTCACCGACGCCCCCGGCATCTTCGACCCGCGCCCGCGCAGCCTCGCCTTCCGCTTCGTCAACGCCATGTGCGGGGTCCTCGGGATCGGCGCCGACCTGCGCGCCTGGACCCCGGAGCAGCGGGCCGAGGCGGCCCGCTGGATCGCCCGGTACAAGGAGGTGCGGGACGTGGTCCACCACGGCGAGGCCCGGCTGCTCGGCACACCGGACGACCCCACCTGCGGCGTGCAGTACGACGCCGGGGACCGGACCGTCGTCGCCGCGCTCTCCACCGGCCGCCTCGACGGCGCGCCGCTCATGCCCGGCCGGCCCGACCGGCTCCGGCTGCGCGGCCTCGACCCGGCGGCGCGCTACCGGGACACGGCCACCGGAACGTCGTACGGCGGAGCCCATCTGCTCCACCACGGCCTGCCGTTCGCGTGGCGTGCCGAACACGATGCCGACCTGGTGGTGCTGCGCCGCCTGTAGGACGCATATGTTTCCAGCAGCTCATCCTCTAAGGAGCCCGATGGACCAGCCCGTTCGACGGTACGGTGCCCGCTTCACCGGCCGTACCGCCGTGGTGACCGGCGCCGCCTCCGGCATCGGAGCCGCCACCGCCGCACGCCTCGCCGGTGAGGGCGCCGCCGTCGTGCTCGCCGACCTCGCCGACGAACGCGGCCAGGCCGTGGTGGACGGCATCGAGAAGGACGGCGGCCGGGCCAGGTACGTGCACGCGGACGTCGCCGCCGAGGACGACTGGGCGCGGATCGTCACCGCCGCCCACGCCTTCGGCCCGGTCGACGTGCTCGTCGGCAACGCCTACACCGTCGAGGTCGCACCGGCCCACGAGCTGACCCTGCCGTCCTGGGAGCGGCAGCTCGCCGTCAACCTGACCGGCGGCTTCCTCGGCGTCAAGGCGGTCCTGCCCGACCTGCGCGCCCGCCGCGGTGCCGTCGTCCTCACCTCGTCGGTGCACGCCCACGCGGGCATCCCCGGCCACCCCGCCTACGCCGCGGCCAAGGGCGGCCTACTCTCCCTGTGCGGGCAGCTGGCCGTCGAGTACGGGCCCGAGGTACGCGTCAACGCCGTACTCCCCGGCCCGATCCTGACCGGCGCCTGGGACCGGGTACCGCAGGAGGAACGGGAACGCAGCGTCGCCCAGACGGCCGCCCGCCGCTTCGGCACCCCCGAGGAGGCGGCTGCCGCCATCGCGTTCCTCTGCGCCGACGAGGCCTCCTACGTCACCGGGGCCGGCCTCGTCGTGGACGGCGGCTGGAGCGTCGTGAAGGCCTCCGCATGATGCCCTATGGAAAGAAAGGCTGTACGACATGACGCCCTACGCCCGCCGCGGTGTGCACGGCCAGACCGTGGAGGCCCTGGCGCGCCGCATCCTGGGCGGCGAGATCCCGGAAGGCGCCACGCTCGACCTGGTGGCGCTGCAGAGCGAACTCGACGTCAGCCTCACCGCCCTGCGCGAGTCCCTCAAGGTGCTCGCCGCCAAGGGCATGGTCGACGCCCGCCAGAAACGCGGCACCTTCGTGCGGGCCCGCGCGGACTGGAACCTGCTCGACGCCGACGTGCTGCGCTGGCAGTTCGAGGGCGGCCCCACGACCGGCGCGGAACGGTCTCTGCTGCGCAACCTCGCCGAGGTCCGCGCCATCATCGAACCGGCCGCGGTCCGGCTCGCCGCCGAGCGCCGCACCGAGGCCGACCTGCTGCTCCTCGAGACGGCCGTGGAGGCGATGGGACGGGAGGAGACCGACCCGGGGCACGCCGTCGACGCGGACCTCGCCTTCCACCGGGCCCTGCTCGCCGCCACCCACAACGAACTGCTCGAACGCATGGAGATGGTGATCGAGTCGGGACTCGCCCACCGCGACCGCATCGTGCACAGCTCCCCGCACAGCGAGGACCCGGTTCCCGCCCACCGCGCCGTCCTGGACGCCGTACGCGACCGCGACCCACAGGCGGCCGAGACGGCCATGCGGGCCCTGCTCGACCAGGCGGGCCGCGACCTGGCCCGGCTCGACGGACCGGAGGACGGGACCGGTTCCGGCGACGCGACCGGGACCGGCGACGCGATCGGTTCCGGCGACGCGATCGGGACCGACGACAGGGAAGGCAGCGGCGGCCGGTGAAGATCGAGCGGATAGAGACCTTCCTCGTCCCGCCGCGCTGGCTGTTCTGCCGCGTCGAGACCGACGACGGAGTGGTCGGCTGGGGCGAACCCGTCGTCGAGGGGCGTGCCGAGGTCGTCCGCGCGGCCGTCGACGTCCTCGCCGAGTACCTGGTGGGGCAGGACCCGCTGCGCATCCAGGACCACTGGCAGGTGCTCACCAAGGGCGGCTTCTACCGGGGCGGTCCGGTCCTGTCGAGCGCCGTCGCGGGTCTCGACCAGGCCCTGTGGGACATCGCGGGCAAGACGTACGGTGCCCCCGTGCACGCCCTGCTGGGCGGCCCGGTGCGCGACCGGGTGCGGGTCTACGCCTGGGTCGGCGGCGACGAACCCGCCCAGCTGACCGAGCAGATCGCCGCCCAGGTCGCGGCGGGCTTCACCGCGGTGAAGATGAACGGCGCCGGGGCCACCTCGCCCCTGGCGACGGCCGCGGAGACGGCGGCCGTGGTCGCCCGGGTGAGCGCGGCCCGCGACGCCCTCGGCCCCGACCGCGACGTCGCCGTCGACTTCCACGGCCGCTTCACCGCCGCCAGCGCCCGCCGCGTCCTCGCCGAACTCGCCCCGCTGCACCCGCTGTTCGTGGAGGAACCCGTCGTCCCCGAGCAGGGCCACCTGCTGCCCGGCCTGGTCACCTCCAGCCCGGTGCCGCTGGCCACCGGCGAACGCCTGTACTCGCGCGCCGAGTTCCTGCCCGTCCTCGCCGCCGGCATCGCGGTCGCCCAGCCCGACCTCTCGCACGCCGGCGGCATCTCCGAGGTGCACCGCATCGCCTCGCTCGCCGAGACCTACGGCGCCCAGCTCGCCCCGCACTGCCCGCTCGGCCCCATCGCCCTCGCCGCCAGCCTCCAGGTCGCCTTCGCCACCCCGAACTTCCTCATCCAGGAGCAGAGCCGCGGCATCCACTACAACAAGGAAGCCGACCTTCTCTCCTACCTCCTCGACACCGAACCCTTCCGCTTCGTGGACGGGCACGCGCACCGCGGTGACGCCCCCGGGCTCGGCATCACCCTCGACGAGGCGGCCGTCCGCGCGGCCGACCGCTCCGGGCACCGGTGGCGCAACCCGGTGTGGCGGCACGCCGACGGCTCCTTCGCGGAGTGGTGACCGTGCCACCGCCCCTCGACGTCGTCACCGACCCCGCGCACGGCGGCCGTTGGACCTCGCTGCGGCACGGCGACCGCGAATGGCTGTGGCGGCGGGAGAGCCCCGAACGTGCCGGCGTCGCACCGGGCGACGCGTTCGTGGACGCCGGGGGAGTGGAGGAGTGCGTCCCGACCGTGCGCGGCACCCCCGACCACGGGGACGCGTGGTCCCGGCCCTGGACACGGGAAGGGGACGGTGACGGCGCCGGGGAGACGGTTCGCTGCGACCGCTTCGTCCTGACCCGCACGGTGTGCGCCACGGACGACGGTGCGGAGGCCGCCTACGTGCTGGCGGCCGAGCCCGGTTTCCGCTTCCTCTGGGCCGCCCACGCACTGCTGGACCTCTCCGAGGAGGCCGTCGTCCGGGCCCGGGAGAGGGCGCCCACCCGGCTGTTCCCGGAGGCGGCGCCCCTGCTGGACCGTCCCTGGCCGGACGGCGCCCCGTGGCTGGCGGGTGCCTGGCCGGCCCCCCGGGGGCTGCGGCTCGACCGGTTCGGGCCGGACGACGGCACGGCGGTCGGGGCCGTGGTGGAGGGCGGGCGGTGCTGTGTGCACGACGGCGCGGACCGGCTCGCCCTCGCCGTCGAGGCGGAGGGGCAGCCGTGTTCCGTCGCCCTGTGGCGCAACCTCGGCGGCTTCCCCGCCGGCCGGCCGTACCGCAGCACGGGCGTCGAACCGATGCTCGGCCGCGTCTTCGACCTCGCCGACGCCGGCCCGGACGACGCCGCCCGCGTCCCCGCCTCGGGCGAGGTCCGCTGGCGGCTCACCGCGACGGCCGACTGCCGCTGCCCCTGAGCCCCCTGGCCCCGGGCCTGGAGCCTGGCGCCTGACGCCCTGAGCCCCCGAGACACCCAGCCCGAGACACCCAGCCCCAGATCCCTAGCCCGAGACCCCTGGCCCGAGACCCCTGGAAGGAGCCCGCTCGTGGATCTGCGAGCCGCCCTCGCCGCCCGTCGCCTGCTCGCCATCGTGCGCGGCGGCGACCCGGACGCCGCCCTGCGCACCGTGCTGACCCTGGCCGAGGAGGGCATCGAACTGATCGAGGTGTCGCTCAGCGGCACGGAAGCCCTCACCGTCCTCACCCGGGCCCGCAAGGAACTCGGCCCCGACCGCCCGCTGGGCGCCGGCACGGTGCTGACCGCCGCCGACGCGCACGCCGCCCACCGCGCGGGCGCCACGTTCGCCGTCACCCCCGGCCTCGGTGCCGGTGCCGACACCGCGCGGCAGCTCGGCATGCCGGTCCTGGCGGGCGTGCTGACCCCCACCGACGTGATCGCCGCGCAGGCCCGGGGGGCCGCCGCACTGAAGCTCTTCCCGGCCGCCGAGGCGGGGGGAGCGGCGTATCTGAAGGCGCTGCGCGGGCCGTTCCCCGACGCGGCGTTCGTCCCGGTCGGCGGCGTCGACGTGCCGGCCGCGCGGGCCTACCTGGCCGCCGGGGCCACCGCGGTCGGCGTCGGCTCCCCCCTTGTCGGGGACGCGGCGGACGGCG
Organism: Streptomyces sp. NPDC048278; assembly: GCF_040652195.1. NCBI lineage: Bacteria > Bacillati > Actinomycetota > Actinomycetes > Kitasatosporales > Streptomycetaceae > Streptomyces > Streptomyces sp. NPDC048278. The sequence goes on along the minus strand of NZ_JBEZLP010000001.1, from coordinate 474,156 downwards.
GCAGTCTCGGCGCCCTGCGCGACCGGGCCCGCGCGTTCCGGGCCGTCGTACGGGAGGAGGGACCCGCGTGACGGCTGCCTGGCGTCCGGCCCCGGGACCGGTCGTCTGCCTCGGCGAGACCATGGCCGCCCTCGCCCCCGACCCGCCCCGGCCGCTGGCGGACGCCGATCGGCTGCGGCTGTCCGTCGCGGGGGCCGAGTCGAACGTGGCCATGTACCTCGCGGACCACGGCGTCCCGGTCCACTGGCTCTCGGCCGTCGGCGACGACCCGCTGGGCCGCCGGGTGCGCGCCGCGGTCGCCGCCGCCGGGGTCGACGTGACACATGTGCGCACCGACCCGCACCGGCCCACCGGCCTTCTCCTCAAGAACCCGGGCCCGGCCGGCACCCGCGTCCACTACTACCGGGCCGGCTCGGCGGCCTCGGCCCTCGGCCCCGGCCTGCTCGACGGCGAACCGCTCGGCTCGGCCGCCCTGCTGCACCTCACCGGCATCACCCCCGCCCTCTCCGCGTCCTGCCGCGCCCTGGTGACCCGGGCCCTCGACCGGCCCGCCGCCGACCGGCCGTACGCCGTCAGCTTCGACGTCAACCACCGCGCCGCGCTGTGGCCGGACGGCACCGCGCCGACGGTGCTGCGCGCCCTGGCCGACCGTGCCGACATCGTCTTCGTGGGCCTCGACGAGGCCCAGGCGCTGTGGGGCGGCGACCTGACCGTCCCCGGGCTGCGGGACCTGCTGCCCGGCCCGCGGATCCTCGTCGTCAAGGACGGCGCCCGCACCGCGACCGCCGTGACCGCGCACGGCACGTGGACGGTGCCCGCGCTGCGGACGGCCGTGGTGGAACCGGTCGGCGCGGGCGACGCCTTCGCGGCGGGCTTCCTGGCCGGGCTGCTGCGTGCGGAGCCGCTGTCCCGCGCCCTCCGGCTGGGCCACCTCACCGCCGTCTCCGCGCTCGGCGTGACGGGGGATCACGGCCCCCTGCCCGAGGCGGCGGACATCGCCCGGCTGCTCGAACTCCCGGACCGGGACTGGCTGCGGCCATGACACCGGGCACCTCGGGTCGGCAGGCTCCCCTCCGGTCGAGAGCATGTTCGCTCCGTAGTCGCCGACCAAAAAACACGTGGACCGCACGACCGTCGTCGCGGGACACTTCCCTTTCCTGACCTGCCGATTCCAGGCCGCCGCGGACCAAGCGACGGCCGACTCGGCATGCCGCGCGACGACTACACAGGGTTGAGATGACATCCTCTGTCGATTTACCTGCGACGGGACCGCGCAAGGGCGCCGTACTGCTCGCCCTTCGCTACTACGGACGGGAGCTGGCCCGGCTCAAGTGGCTCACGCTGCCCGGGATGCTGCTGCCGGCGCTCGGCAACATCGGAATCAACTACCTGGCCCCGCTGGTCGTGGCCAAGCTGATCGGCCGGATCGCCGACGGCCACGGCCTGGGCCTCGGCGCCACACTGCCGTACGTCCTCGGCTTCGCCGGTGTCCTGCTGCTGGCGGAGACGTTCTGGCGGATCGGTCTGCACTGCCTGAACCGTCTGGACGCCCTCGGCATCGAGCACCTGTACATCATCGGCATGGACGAACTGTTCGCGAAGGACGCCGCGTTCTTCCACGACAACTTCGCGGGCTCCCTCACCAAGCGGGTGCTGAGCTTCGCCACCCGCTTCGAGGAGTTCGGCGACACGCTGACCTTCAACATCGTCGGCAGCTTCGTGCCGCTGGCGTTCGGTTCGGTGGTGCTGTGGCGCTACGAGCCGCTGCTCGTCGTCGCGCTGCTCGCGATGATCGCGGTGACGGCGGTGTGCGTGTTCCCGCTGATCCGCCGCCGCCAGCGGCTCGTCGACCGGCGTGAGGAGGCGATCGCCCGGGTGTCCGGGCACGTCGCCGACAGCCTGATGAACATGGACACCGTCCGGGCGTTCGCCGCCGAGCGGCGGGAGGCCGCCGAACACCGGTCGCGGGTCGCCGAGTCGAGGCGGCGCACCCTGCGCTCCTGGGACTACGGCAACCTGCGCATCGACACCCTCGTCGCGCCGCTGTCCGTGGCGACCAACGCGGTGGGCCTGCTGCTCGCGGTGGCCCTGGCGGGCGGCGGACACAGCGTGGAGGCGGTCGTGGTCGCCTTCACCTACTACACCAACGCCACCCGGATCATGTTCGAGTTCAACCAGATCTACCGGCGTATGGAGAGTTCCATGACGGAGGCGGCCCAGTTCACCGAACTGCTCCTCGAACCGCCGACCGTCGTCGATCCCCCGGCCCCGGAGCCGCTCGCGCCGCGGGCCGCCGGCGTCCGCTTCGAGAAGGTCTCCTTCACCCACGCGGGCGCCAAACCGCTGTTCGAGGGGCTGGAGCTGGACGTGCCCAGCGGGTCGAAGTTCGGCTTCGTCGGCCGGTCGGGCGGCGGCAAGACCACGCTGACCCGGCTGCTGCTGCGGATGACCGACATCGACGGCGGCCGGATCACGATCGGCGGCCAGGACATCAGCCGGCTGCGCCAGGCCGACCTGCGCGGCCAGATCGCCTACGTCCCGCAGGACCCGGCGATGTTCCACCGCACCCTGCGGGACAACATCGCCTTCGCCCGGCCGGACGCCACCGACGCCGAGATCCGGCTGGCGGCCGAGGCCGCGCACGTGACGGAGTTCGCCGACGCGCTGCCGGACGGGTTCGACACGATGGTGGGAGAGCGCGGCGTCAAGCTCTCCGGCGGCCAGCGCCAGCGGGTCGCCCTGGCCCGGGCGATCCTCAGGGACGCCCCGATCCTGCTCCTGGACGAGGCGACCAGCGCGCTGGACTCCGAGAGTGAGATCCTCGTCCAGGAGGCGCTGTGGCGGCTCATGGAGGGGCGCACGGCACTGGTGGTGGCGCACCGGCTGAGCACGGTCGCCTCCATGGACCGGCTGGTGGTCCTCGACCGCGGACGGATCGTCGAGCAGGGCACGCACCACGAACTGCTCGCCGCGGAGGGCGCCTACGCCAAGCTGTGGCAGCACCAGTCGGGCGGGTTCCTGGACGAGGGGCCGCGGCCTGCCGAAGTGCACTAGGCGCTGCGCCGGCGGGGGCCGGGGGCGTGTTGTCGGTCGGGTGCGGCGCCGTCGTGGCTGGTCGCGCCCACGCGGCGGAGCCGCATGTCGATACAGCCCCGCGCCCCTTACGGGGCGCTGTCGCGGGCGGTGGTAGACAGGTGAGCATGAGACACCTGAACGCCACCGCCCGTCCCGGCGGTCTGTGATGACCGCCGGGATCGACACCCCCGACCGCCGGGGCCGTACCGGTCTCGACCGGACCGGGCTGGAGCTGACCGGGAATCCGCGGGTGAAGGTCCGGGAGGTGAGGCTCCTGTCCAGTCACTGGTATGTCGAGCGGGCCACCACCTTCGACCTCCAGCACGCCGACGGCACCTGGCACACCGAGGAGCGCGAGACCCACGACCGGGGCAACGGGGCCACGCTGCTCCTGTACGACGCCGAGCGGGAGACCGTCCTGCTCACGCGCCAGTTCCGGTTCCCGGTGTACGTCAACGGCCACCCCGACGGGATGCTGGTCGAGACCCCGGCCGGCCTGCTGGACGACGAGGCCGAGCACCCGGAGCACGCGGTGCGCCGCGAGGTCGTCGAGGAGACCGGCCACACCGTCGGCGAGGTCGAGCACGTCTTCGACGTCTACATGAGCCCGGGCTCGGTCACCGAGCGGATCTCCTTCTACGCGGCCTCCTACGGCCCCTCGACCCGCACCCACGAGGGCGGCGGCCTGGACGAGGAGGGCGAGGACATCGAGATCCTCGAACTCCCCTTCCGGCGCGCCCTGGAGATGATCCGGACCGGCGAGATCGCCGACGCCAAGACGATCATGCTGCTGCAGTGGGCGGCCCTGGACGGACCGTTCGCCCGACGCCCTTGACTTCGGGTGCACTTCAAGCCGGAGACTCACCACCGCGCACCCGGACCCCCGGGTGCGCGGACGGAGGAGACGGCATGAAGTACCGCACCATCGGCACCGACCCGGGCACCCGCCGCGAGGTGAGCGTCCTCGCGCTCGGCGCCATGCTGTTCGGGTCCCGCACCGACGAGCAGACCTCCTTCGCCGTCCTCGACCGCTATGTCGAGGCCGGCGGGAACTTCGTCGACACGTCGGACAACTACGCCTTCTGGGAGGACGGGAGCCAGGGCGGCCAGAGCGAGGAACTGCTCGGCCGCTGGCGGCGCAGCCGCGGGACAGGGGCCGAGGTCGTCATCGCCACCAAGCTCGGCGCCCGCCCGCTCGCCCCCGGCACGAGCTACACCGACAACCCCGAGGGGCTGTCCGCGAAGGTGATCCGGGAGTCGGCCGAGCGCAGCCGCGAACGCCTCGGCGTCGAGCGGCTCGACCTGCTCTACGCCCACATAGAGGACCCCGCCGTCCCGCTCCGCGAGACCGCCGAGGGGTTCGCCGCGCTCGTCGCGGAGGGCACCGTCGGCCTGCTCGGCGCCAGCAACCACGCCGTCTGGCGGCTGGAACGCGCCCGCGCCCTGGCCGCCGCGGCCGGCCTGCCCGGCTACGAGGTGCTCCAGTACCAGCACAGCTACCTGCGCCCGCGCACCGACATCCCCGACGACCTTTTCCCGGACGGCAGCCTCGGCTCCGCCGACGCCCAGCTGCGCAGCTACCTGCGCGCCGAGCCCGGCCTCACCCTGGTCGCCTACTCACCGCTGCTCAAGGGCGCCTACAGCCGGCCCGGCAAGCGGCTGCCCGCCGACTACGACCACCCCGGCACCCCGTCCCGCCTCGCCGCGCTGGACGAGGTGGTCCGGGAGACCGGGGCGACCCGCAACCAGGTGGTGCTGGCCTGGCTGCTGGGCGGGCCGCTGCCGGTCGTCCCGCTGGCCGGGGTGTCGTCCGTGGCCCAGCTGGAGGAGAACCTCGCCGCCGTGGACCTGGAGCTCACGCCCGGCCAGCGCGCCCGCCTGGACGCGGCTCACTGACCGCGAGGCTCCCGTACGACGGCGACCTCGCCCGGCGCCACGGTGACCGTGCCGTCGGCCGGCTTGCCGGACAGCAGCTCCACCGACCCCGCCGCGACCGGCACTTCGGCGCCCTCGCCGGTGTGGTCGATCACGAACACGTAGTCCGCGTCCGCACCGCGCCGCACGGCGACCTCCACACCGGCCGGGGCGGTGCGGCCCGCGGCCACGCCCGCCTCGGCGCGGATCCGGCCGAGCAGCCCCGCCAGGGTGTCCGCGTCCGGCAGCGTCGCCACGTACCACGCGGCGCCCGCACCGTAGCCGTGCCGGGTCACCGCAGGCACACCGGCGAGCGGGCCGTCGGCGAACGACGTCACTTCCGCCGCGCCCGCGAGCCGCACCCGCTCGGACCAGAGCGAGCCCGTGCCGCCCTCGCTCAGCGCCACCCGCTCCTCGGGCAGCAGCGGGAACAGCTCGTCCGTGGACACGCCGAGCAGCTCCCGGAAGGCGCCCGGGTAACCGCCCAGCCGCACATGGCAGTTCTCGTCCACCGCACCGCTGTGGAAGCCGACGGCGAGGGTGCCGCCGGCCTCCGCGAAGGCGGTGAGGTTCGCGGTGCCCGTGTCGTCCACCAGGTAGAGACTCGGGGCGAGCACCACCTTGTACGCCGACAGGTCGGCGTCCGGGCGGACGAAGTCCACCGCCACGCCGGCCCGCCACAGCGGCTCGTACCAGGCGCGGACGACGTCCAGGTAGCGCAGCTTCTCGCTCGGCTGCGAGGGCAGCTCCACGGCCCAGCGGGCGTCCCAGTCCCAGACGACGGCCACCTCGGCCGTGCCGGTGCTGCCGCGCACCTCGGCGAGTGCCTGGAGATCGGCACCGAGCCGGACCACGTCCCGCCAGATCCGGCTGTCGGTCCCGGCGTGCGGCAGCATCGCCGAGTGCCACTGCTCGGCGCCCGCCTTCGCCGCCCGCCACTGGAAGTAGCAGATGCCGTCGGCGCCGTGCGCCACGTGCGCGAGCGCGTTGCGGCGCAACTCACCCGCGGTCTTGGCCCGGTTGACGGGCTGCCAGTTGACCGCGCCCGTCGAGTGCTCCATCAGCAGCCACGGACCGCCGGCCAGCGACCGCATCACGTCGCCGCTCAGCGCGATGTCGATCTGCGACTCCGGGTCGGCGGACATCAGGTAGTGGTCGTTGGCCACCACGTCCAGCTCCGGGGCCCAGCGCCAGTAGTCGAGGGCGTCGAAGTTGTACATCACCATGAAGTTGGTGGTGGCGGGGATCGCCGGGGCCGCCTCCCGCAGGACGTCCCGCTCCGCCTTGTACAGCGAGAGCAGTTCGTCCGAGCAGAACCGCCGCCAGTCCAGCTGGTGGGTCGGGTTGGGCACGGCGCCGGTCGCGCGGGGCGGCAGGATCTCGTCCCAGTCGTAGTACCACTGGCTCCAGAAGGCGGTGCCCCAGGCGTGGTTGAGGGCGGCCAGGTCGCCGGCGTACTTCGCGCGCAGCCAGCGGCGGAAGGACTCCGCGCTGGCGTCGCAGTAGCAGGCCGCGTTGTGGCAGCCGTACTCGTTGTGGACGTGCCACATCTTCACGGCCGGATGGCTCGCGTACCGGTCGGCGAGCGCGCCCGCGATGCGCAGCGCGGCCTCGCGGTAGGCGGGGCTGCTCGGGCAGAACGTCTGGCGGCTGCCGTACGACAGGGTGCGGCCGTCGTGGTCCACCGGGAGTGCCTCGGGGTGGGCGCGGAAGAACCAGGCCGGCGGGGCGGCCGTGGGGGTGGCGAGGTCGGCGGCGATGCCGTTCTCGTGCAGCAGGCCGAGGATCCGGTCCATGCGCGAGAAGTCGTAGACACCCTCGGCGGGTTCCATGAGCGCCCAGGAGAAGATGCCGACGCTGACCATGTTCACGCCCGCCTCGCGCATCAGGCGGACGTCCTCGTCCCACACCTCCTCGGGCCACTGCTCGGGGTTGTAGTCGCCGCCGTAGGCGATGCCGGGGACGGAGAGGGTGCGGTCGTTCATCGGTTGGCTCCGTTGGCTCCGGTGAGAAGGCGGCGGGTCGTCTCCACGCCCCACGGGTCGAGCGAGAGCAGCCGGTCGCTGGAGGCGACCAGGCCGCCGACGGCCTCCACGTGCGCCGCCCAGCGGGCACGGGTCTCCACGGCGGGGCGGGCCATCAGGCAGTCGGGGTCGTTGACCCAGAGGCGGCCGTGCTGCCACTGGCGGCCGACGCCGGTGAACTCGGCCGGGTCCTGGCCCGGTTGGCTGAAGTCGTCGGCCTCGGGGCGGCGGTGCGGAGCCGTGTCCGGGCTGACCCGCATGGCGTCGAACAGGCCGATGGAGGGCAGGAGCGGCGCGCCGCAGCCCAGCAGGTAGGCGTCCGCGCCGATCGCCTCCCGGATCAGGCCGATGCCGAGCCGGTAGGCGGTGAGCGCGTCGGCGCCCGAGTGCCGTACGCCGTCCAGGGCGCCCGCGTAGAGGAAGTCGGTCTTGAAGTAGTCGTAGCCCTCGGCGCGCAGCGTCGCGAAGACGTCGGTGAGGTAGGCCGCGGCGGCCGGGTGGGTGGTGTCCAGGACGTACAGCACGTGGCCCCAGTTGCGGCCCGCGCGCAGCGGGCTGCCGTCGGGGTCGCGGACCAGCCAGTCCGGATACGTCTCGGCGAGGTCGCTCGCCGGGTCGACCAGGAAGGGCGCCGTCCAGATGCCGGCCCGGCGGCCACGCCCGCGGATGGCGTCCGCGATGCCCCGCCGGGAGCGGAAGCGGCCGGAGAGGTTCAGCCAGTCGCCGAGCGCGCTCTGGTAGCCGTCGTCGATCTGCACCACGTCGATCGGCAGGTCGAGGGTGTCCATCGCCCGCAGGTTCTCGTGGATGTCGTCCTCGGTGACGGCCGTGAAGTACTCGTACCAGGAGCACCAGACGGTGGGCGCCGGGCGGGGCGCCGGCACGGCCAGGGCGCCGGCCCAGTCGGCCAGCACGGACTGGATGTCCGTGCCGGTCCACTCCTTGACCGGGCCGTCGGCCTCGACCTCGGCGACCCCGGCCGCGACGGTCAGCCGGACCGAGGGAACCTCGTGCAGCGGGTCGGCCGCGGCCCAGAGCCGGACCGGGGAGCCGTCGCCCGGGTCGAGCGCCAGCAGGCCCTCGCCCTGGAAGGCCCCGGCGGGGACGGCGCGGCCGGGGCGGTAGCAGACGGTCGCCCAGTTGGCGTTCGTCGGGCGGTACGGGGCCGAGCCGAGGGCGTAGGAGCCGCTCGGCGACCAGGACTGCCAGCCCTCCTCGTGGACACGGGCGGTGCGCGTGTCCACGGGCACGGAGGCGACCGGGGTGAACGGGTTGTGCACGAGGTTCTCTTTCGGACGGGGCCGGATCAGCCCTTGGCGGAGCCCAGGGTCAGACCGCTGACGAACTGCTTCTGCAGCGCGAAGTAGACGAGCAGCGTCGGGATCGCGGTGAGCAGGGAACCGGCGGCGACCAGGTTCGGGTCGGTGAAGTACTGGCCGGAGAGGTTGTTCAGCGCCGATGTGATCGGCATGTTCTCACCGGTCGAGATCAGCACCAGGGCCCAGAAGAAGTCGTTGTAGATCCAGATCGACAACAGGGTCGCCAGGGCCGCCATCGCGGGCTTGCACAGCGGCAGGGTGATCTGCCAGTACAGCCGCCACACCGACGCGCCGTCCACCAGCGCGGCCTCGGTCAGCTCGTGCGGCAGCGAACGCATGTAGTTCGCCAGCACGAAGGCGCAGAACCCGGACTGGAACGCCACGTGGATCAGCACCAGGCCGAGCGCCGAGTCGTACAGCTTGCCGCTGGCGGTGATGCCCGGCAGGTTCGTCAGCAGGTACATCCGGTACAGCGGGGTGATGATGACCTGCTGCGGCAGCAGGTTGCCGGCCGTGAAGACCAGCAGCAGGAACAGGTTGACCCGGAAGTCGAAACGGGCGACGTAGAACGCGACCATCGACGACAGGAACAGCGTGAGCAGCACGGCCGGGACCGCGATGACCAGCGTGTTCATGAAGTAGTGGGTCATGTCCGACTGCTCGAACGCGTTCTTGAAGTTGTCGAAGTTCAGCGTGTGCGGCCAGGACACGTAGCCGCGGTTGCTGGTCTCGCTGTACGGGCGCAGCGCCGAGAAGATCGCCCACAGCAGCGGGGCGAGCCACGCCAGGGCCGTCAGGGCCAGGAACGTGTGCAGCAGGACGCGGGCCGGGCGGATCGGGTTGCGCTGCTTGGGCAGCGCGTTGCTCACGGTGCTCATGCGCGGCGCTCCTTCCGGAAGGTCGCGATCAGGTAGGGAATGATCACGATCAGGGAGATGAACAGCAGCACCACCGCGATCGCCGAGCCGTAACCGATGCGGCTGGACTCGCCGATGATGTTGTTGGTCACCAGGATGGAGAGCAACTCGGTGCCCTGGGCGCCCTTGTTGAAGACGAAGACCAGGTCGAAGGCGCGCAGCGCCTCGATGATGGTCACGACCAGGACGATGGTGTTGGTCGGCCGCAGCGTCGGGAAGATGACGTTCTTGAACGTCTGCCACTCGTTGGCGCCGTCGAGGGCCGAGGCCTCCCGCAGCGACGGGTCGACGCTCTTCAGGCCGGCCAGGTACAGGATCATCATGTAGCCGGTGTGCCGCCAGGACGCGGCGACCAGGACCGCCCACAGGTTGAGGTTCGGGTCACCGATCCAGTCGATGTAGTGGCCCGGCTTGTTGGCGCCGATGATGCTGTTGATCAGGCCCGTGTCCGGGTTGTAGATCAGCTGCCAGACGAACCCGATGCAGGCCAGGGAGATGACGACCGGGAGGAAGAACGCCGTCTGGTAGACCCGGCTGAACCGGATCTTCTTGTCCAGCTGCACGGCCAGGAACAGGCCGAACGGCGTCGGGATCAGGATGAGCACCACGAACCAGATGACGTTGTGCTCGACGGCCGGCCAGAACTGCGGGTTGTCGGTGAAGAGTTGGTGGAAGTTGTCGAACCCGACCCACTTGATGGAGTCGAAGCCGATGCCGTCCCAGGAGGTGAAGGCCAGGAGGATCGAGGCCAGGGCGGTCACCCAGACCAGGAGGACATGGAGGATCGTCGGCACGCCCGCCATGAAGGCGAGCGTGATCCGGTCGCGGCGGGTCAGCAGGCGCTTGTGCCCCTGCTGGACCCGCTTGTTCTTGGACGCGCGCCCAGGAGGCGGCACGGCGGCCGCCTCCTGGGACTTCGTGGGGGTGTCAGTCGTCATTCAGGATGCTCACTCGGACGCGAAGATGGTCTTCTTCTGGCGCTCGATCGACGAGAGCAGACTGTCGATCCCCTTCGGGTTCTGCAGGAACTTCTGCAGGGAGGGCTGCATCACCGTGGAGGTGAAGTCCGGCCGGGAGTCGCGGTCCATGAACTGGGTGAGGCTCTTGGCGGCGCCGATCATGTCGAACGCCTTCTTCTGCAGCGTGGAGTACGCGGCGGTGGAGGCCTTGCTGGAGGCGGCCACCACGCTCGGGTCCGTCTTCAGGTACGTCTCCTCGGCGGCCGGGGTGCCGAGGTACTCGAGGAGCTTCACGACACCGTCGTGGTTCTTCGGGGACTTGCTGACCATGAAGCCGTCGGTGGGCGCCTCCACGGTGTCCTGGCCGTACGCGGAGTTGATCTCCGGGAACGGGAAGAAGTCGAGGTCCTCCAGGTCCGAGGCGTTGGTGAACTGCTGGGCCACGAAGGAGCCGAGGAGGTACATGCCGGACTTCTTCGACACCAGGCCCTGGGCGGCGTCCTGCCAGGTGCGGCCCATGAAGCCGTCCTGGTGGTAGGGGAGCAGCTCGGCCCAGTGGTCGAAGACGGCCTTGACCTTGGCGTCGGTCCACTCCGCCTTGCCCGCCATCAGCTGGACGTGGAAGTCGTAGCCGTTGAGGCGGAAGTTGATCTGGTCGAAGGTGCCCATCGCCGGCCAGGCGTCCTTGTCGCCGAAGGCGATCGGGACCAGGCCGTCCTTCTTCATCTGCTTGCACAGCGCCACGAGTTCGTCCCACGTGGTCGGGACCGTGTAGCCCTTCGCCTGGAAGACGCTCTTGCGGTAGAAGACCGCCCAGGGGTACGTGGTCAGCGGCACGAAGTAGTACTTGCCGTCCTCGCCCTTGCTGAGCTTCTTCATCGCGTCGGGGAAGTTGGCCCCGATCTTCTCCCACACGTCGTCGATCGGGGAGGCCAGGCCCTTCTGCGCGAAGAACTGCATCCGGTAGCCCGCGAACCAGTTGAACACGTCGTCCGGCGTGCCCTGCAGGTAGGAGTTGATCTGCTCCTGGAAGGTGTTGTGGTCCTTGGTGTTCACCTTGACGGTGACGCCGGACGACTTCTTGAAGGCGTCGTAGACGGACTGGTACGCCTTCTTCGGCACGGCGTCGGACGCGTTGGAGCCGAGGCTGACGGTCTTCGGGTCGGAGGAGGACCCGCTGCTGCCGCAGGCGGAGAGCAGGGGTATGCCGGCGCCCGCGAGGAGGGCGGCCGAACCGGCACCGCGCAGGACGTTACGGCGGCTCGGACCCGGCACGTGAAGACCGGACGGGGAGATGCGCATGGCGGCTCCTGAGGAACAGGGTTCGGCAAGGGGAAGAGTTGATCTTCGAAAGGTCCCGAAACCGATCAGAAACCAACTCGGCCGAACATCGTGGGCGCAATAACAGCCGCTTGTCCGCTCATGCGTCAATAGCCTGCGTCTCTCTCGCCCGTCTCTTGCCCGAAACGTAATCGACATGGTTGCCTGCCGGTTTGTTGAACAAAGCGGTACGACGGAGCCCCCACCGGACAAACTCGGTGGGGGCTCGTGTGCGGGCGTGTTGGTTTCGCGTCGCGGGACCAGCGGTTAAACCCGCAGCAACCGGCCCGGCACGGCACGTTCTACGGCCGTACCAGCAGTTGGAAGTCGAAGGCGTACCTGGATGCCCGGTAGACGTGGCTGCCGTACTCCACCGGCCGTCCGGTGTCGTCGTACGCCGTGCGCTGCATGGTGAGCAGGGCGGCGCCCTCCTGCTCGTCGAGCCGGACGGCCTCCTCGGCGGTGGCGCTGCGGGCACCCACCGTCTGCCGGGCGCTGTGCAGGGTGATGCCGGCCGTGCGCATCATCCGGTACAGGCCGGTCGACTCCAGCCGCTCGGTCTCGAGTTCGAGCAGGGCGGCGGGCAGGTAGTTGCACAGGAACGCGACCGGCTGGCCGTGCGTGCAGCGCAGCCGCTCCAGGACGACCACCTCCGCGCCCTCGGCGATGCCGAGCGCGGCGGCCACCTCGGCGCTCGCCGGGATCCGCTCGTTGCGCAGCACCCGGGTGGTCGGGCCCTGCCCGGCCGACTCCAGGTCGTCGTAGAGGCTGCTCAGCTCCAGCGGCCGTTTGACCTGGCTGTGCACCACCTGGGTGCCCACGCCCCGGCGGCGCACCAACAGTCCCTTGTCGACGAGGGACTGGATGGCCTGGCGGACCGTGGGCCGGGACAGGCCGAGCCGCACCGACAGGTCGATCTCGTTGCCCAGGAGGTTGCCCGGGGCGAGCACCCCGTGCTCGATGGCCTCCTCCAGCTGCTGGGCGAGCTGGTAGTAGAGCGGTACCGGACTGCCGCGGTCCAGGGCGAAGTCCAGGGTGTCGAGCGCCGAGACGGTCGCGGCGCGGGCGGAATCACCGGTTCGGGCCACCGGGACACCTCCTTCCAGAGCGCGGGTCGGGGTTCACAGGTGCCGGCGGCGGTCGGCGACCTGCCGGTCGTACTCCTCGCGGGCCTGTACGGCGGCCTCGCGGGCGGCGGTCTCGGCGACCGGCACGTCCCACCAGGCCTCCGCACCGGGAGCGGTCGGTGCCGGGTCCGTCTCCACGTACACGCAGGTCGGCCGGGAGCTCGCGCGGGCCGTCGCGAGGGCCTCGCGCAGCTCCCGCACGGTCTTGGCGCGCAGCACCTCCATGCCGAGGCTGGCCGCGTTGGCGGCGAGGTCCACCGGCAGCGGGGCGCCGGAGAAGGTGCCGTCGGCGGAGCGGAAGCGGTAGGCGGTGCCGAACCGCTCGCCGCCGACCGTCTCGGAGAGGCCGCCGATGGAGGCGTACCCGTGGTTCTGGATGAGGACCAGGTTGACCGGCAGGCCCTCCTGGACCGCGGTGACGAGCTCGGTCGGCATCATCAGGTAGGTGCCGTCGCCGACCAGCGACCAGACCACCGCGTCCGGGGCCGCCTGCTGCACGCCGATGCCGGCCGGGATCTCGTAGCCCATGCAGGAGTAGCCGTACTCCAGGTGGTACTGGCGCGGCGAGCGGGCCCGCCACAGCTTGTGCAGGTCGCCCGGGAGCGAGCCGGCCGCGTTGATGACAACGTCGTCATCGCCCACGACGGCGTCGAGGGCGCCGAGCACCTGGGTCTGGGTGGGCACGGCATCTTCGTCGTCCGCGCGGTAGGCGGCCTCGACGACCGCGTCCCACCGCTCCTTGCCGGCCCGGTACTCGGCCTCGTAGGCGCCGTCCACGCGGTACCCGGCCAGCGCCCCTGCGAGCGCCTCCAGGGCCGCCCGCGCGTCCGCCACGACCGTCCGCGCGGCCAGCTTGTGCGCGTCGAAGCCGGTGATGTTCACGTTGAGGAAGCGGACGTCCGGGTTCTGGAAGAGGGTGCCGGAGGCCGTGGTGAAGTCCGTGTACCGGGTGCCGACGCCGATGACCAGGTCGGCGGCGCGGGCCAGGTCGTCCGCGACGGCGGTCCCGGTGTGCCCGATCCCGCCCAGGTCGGCCGGGTGGTCGTGGCGCAGCGAGCCCTTGCCCGCCTGGGTCGAGGCCACGGGGATGCCCGTGGCCTCCACGAGGGCCCTCAGGGCGTCTTCCGCGCGGCTGTGGTGGACTCCGCCGCCCGCCACGATCAACGGCCGCTGAGCGGCCGTCACGGCGTCCACGGCGGCCGTCAGCTCCACGGGGTCCGGGGCGGGCCGCCGGACCCGCCACACGCGCTCCGCGAAGAACTCCTCCGGCCAGTCGTACGCCTCCGCCTGGACGTCCTGGGGGAGGGCCAGGGTGACCGCGCCGGTCTCGGCCGGGTCGGCGAGCACCCGCATGGCGTTCAGCGCGGAGGGGATCAGCGCCTCGGGGCGGGTGATCCGGTCGAAGTAGCGGGAGACCGGGCGCAGGGTGTCGTTGACCGACACGTCGAACTCGGTCGGGTGCTCCAGCTGCTGGAGCAGCGGGTCGGGCGCGTGGCTGGCGAAGTAGTCGCCGGGGAGCAGCAGCACCGGCAGCCGGTTGATGGTGGCGAGGGCCGCGCCGGTCACCAGGTTGGTGGCGCCCGGGCCGATGGAGGTGGTGACCGCCTGCGCGGAGAGCCGGTCCAGCTGGCGGGCGTGGCCGACCGCCGCGTGCACCATCGCCTGCTCGTTGCGACCCTGGTGGTACGGCATGACGTCGCCGTACTCCAGGAGTGCCTGGCCGATCCCCGCCACGTTGCCGTGGCCGAAGATGCCCCAGGTGCCGGCGATCAGCCGGTGCCGGACGCCGTCGCGCTCGGTGTACTGGGCGGACAGGAACCGCACCAGTGCCTGGGCGACGGTCAGGCGGGTGGTCGGCTGGCTCATGGGACCTCATTCGGACGGGACGGTGTGGCCGTCGGCACCAGGGGCAGGATGCCCCTCAGGTGTAGATCGGGGCAGGTCGCGCTGTCAATGGTTTGTACTTACATTCGGACCTGAATGTGAAATGATGTCTTAACAAAGTATTGACAGCGGGCCTCACAGGGACTTGTATCCCGTCCCAACGCACAGCAGTGACCCGGGCCACCTTCGTCGGTCCGGGCCATGGGATCCGCCGGATCCCTTCCTTCTCCGGTCGCACAGTGAGGTGCAGGATGGACCGCTCTTCCCACTCCCGTTCGCGCAGGCTGGCCCCGATCGTGGCCGTCGCCGCGGCGGCAGCCCTGACCCTCGCAGGCTGCTCCAGCAGCTCCGGAGGAAAGAAGTCCGAAGAGGGAGGAACGGCCGCCTCGGCGGGCAAGGCGTCCACCCCGCGGATGACGGTCGCGCTGGTCACCCACCAGGCGCCGGGCGACACCTTCTGGGACATCGTCCGCAAGGGAGCCCAGGCCGCCGCGGACAAGGACAACATCAAGCTCGTCTACTCCGCCGACCCGAACGCGGGCAACCAGGCCAACCTGGTGCAGAACGCGATCGACCAGAAGGTCGACGGGATCGCGGTCACCCTCGCCAAGCCGGACGCCATGAAGGACGTCGTCGCCAAGGCCACCGCCGCGAAGATCCCGGTCGTCGGCCTCAACTCCGGCCTGAGCGACTGGAAGAAGCTCGGGCTGCTGGAGTTCTTCGGCCAGGACGAGACGGTCGCCGGCGAGGCGCTCGGCAACCGGCTGAACACGGAGGGCGCCAAGAAGGTCGTCTGTGTCATCCAGGAGCAGGGCAACGTCGGCCTCACCCAGCGCTGCGACGGTGTGAAGAAGACCTTCTCCGGGACGACGGAGACCCTGTACGTCGACGGCACCTCCCCGACCTCGGTCAAGTCGACGATCACCGCCAAGCTCACCCAGGACACCGCCATCGACCACGTGGTCACGCTCGGCGCCCCGATCGCGCTGATCGCCGTGCAGTCGGTGTCCGACGCGGGCAGCAAGGCGAAGATCGCCACCTTCGACCTCAACAAGGACCTCACCGGCGCCATCAGCAAGGGCAGCATCGAGTTCGCCGTGGACCAGCAGCCCTACCTCCAGGGCTACCTGGCCGTCGACTCGCTGTGGCTCTACAAGAACAACGGCAACTACATGGGCGGCGGCGAGCAGCCGGTGCTGACCGGGCCGGCCTTCGTCGACAAGTCCAACGTCGACAAGGTCGCCGAGTTCGCCGCGAAGGGCACACGGTGATCGGTATGAGTCAGCAGGCACAGCCGGCGGTGGAGACGCCGCCGGCCCCCGGCCCCAAGGAGAAGGACGGGCGGACCGCCCAGCGCCCCCTGGCGCTGCGGATCCTGGCCCGGCCGGACGTCGGCGTCTTCCTCGGCGCCGTCGCGGTCTACGTCTTCTTCCTGATCGCGGCACCGCCGGTGCGCGAGGCCAGCTCGATGGCGAACATCCTCTACCAGTCGTCGACCATCGGCATCATGGCGCTGCCGGTCGCGCTGCTGATGATCGGCGGCGAGTTCGACCTCTCCGCCGGCGTCGCGGTGGTCAGCTCGGCCCTCACCGCCGCCATGCTCAGCTACCAGCTGACCCTCAACGTCTGGGCGGGCGTGATCGTCGCGCTCGCCGTGTCGCTGGGCATCGGCTTCCTCAACGGCTGGCTGGTCGTCAAGACCGGACTGCCCTCCTTCCTCATCACCCTGGGCAGCTTCCTGATCCTCCAGGGCGTGAACCTCGCGGTGACCAAGCTGGTCACCGGCAACGTCGCCACCGACGACATCAGCAACATGGACGGCTTCGGCCAGGTCAAGGCCGTCTTCGCGTCGTCCTTCGACATCGGCGGCGTCCAGGTGAAGATCACCATCTTCTGGTGGCTGTTCTTCGCCGCCATCGCCACCTGGGTGCTGCTGCGCACCAAGTACGGTAACTGGATCTTCGCGGTCGGCGGCAACAAGGAGAGCGCCCGCGCGGTCGGCGTCCCGGTGAACTTCACCAAGATCTCGCTGTTCATGCTGGTCGGCTTCGGCGCCTGGTTCGTCGGCATGCACCAGCTGTTCTCCTTCAACACCGTGCAGTCCGGCGAGGGCGTGGGCCAGGAGCTGATCTACATCTCCGCCGCGGTCATCGGCGGCTGCCTCCTGACCGGCGGTGCCGGCTCGGCGATCGGCCCGGTCTTCGGCGCCTTCATGTTCGGCATGGTCCAGCAGGGCATCGTCTACGCGGGCTGGAACCCCGACTGGTTCAAGGCCTTCCTCGGCGTGATGCTCCTCGGCGCCGTGATGATCAACCTGTGGGTCCAGCGGACCGCGACCAGGAGGTGACCCGATGACAGACAACACCACCGGAACCCACGGCGCCGTCCTCCAGGACGACGCGTCCGCCGACGGCGGCCCGATCGTCGAACTGCGCGGCGCCGGGAAGTCCTACGGCAACATCCGCGCCCTGCACGGCGTCGACCTCAAGGTCTTCCCCAACCAGGTGACCTGCGTCCTCGGCGACAACGGCGCCGGCAAGTCCACCCTCATCAAGATCATCTCGGGGCTGCACCAGCACACCGAGGGCGACTTCCTCGTCGACGGCACCCCGGTCCGCTTCGCCACCCCGCGCGAGGCCCTCGACAAGGGCATCGCCACCGTCTACCAGGACCTCGCCACCGTCCCGCTGATGCCGGTGTGGCGGAACTTCTTCCTCGGCTCCGAGATGACCAAGGGCCCCTGGCCCGTGCGCCGTCTCGACATCGCGAAGATGAAGGAGACCGCCGACCGTGAACTGCGCAACATGGGCATCATCCTGGATGACCTGGACCAGCCCATCGGCACCCTCTCCGGCGGCCAGCGCCAGTGCGTGGCCATCGCCCGCGCCGTCTACTTCGGCGCCCGCGTCCTCATCCTGGACGAGCCGACGGCCGCCCTCGGCGTCAAGCAGTCCGGCGTGGTGCTGAAGTACATCGCCGCCGCCCGCGAACGCGGCCTCGGCGTCATCTTCATCACCCACAACCCGCACCACGCCTACATGGTCGGCGACCACTTCAGCGTCCTGCGCCTCGGCACCCTCGAACTCTCCGCCGAACGCAGCGACATCACCCTGGAGGAGCTCACCAACCACATGGCGGGCGGCGCCGAACTCGCGGCCCTCAAGCACGAGCTGTCCCAGGTGCGCGGGGTCGACACCGAGGAACTCCCCGAAGAGGAGGAGGTCGCCGCACCCGCCGCGACCGGTCCGGAAGGGAAGTCGTGACCCCGTGACCACCCCTCTCGACCGCATCCGGGTCGGCTCGGCCCCGGACTCGCCGACGTCCACACCCCGTGCACCCGGTTCGGGCCGGCCGTGGCCCAGGGCGTGATGTGCGAGCCAACCGGCGGCGTGCCCGAGCTGGATCCGGTGCCGGTGCCGGTGCCGGTGCCGGTGCCGGCGGCGGCGGCGCGGCGGCTGGGGGCGGACCTGATCGCGATCCCCGAGCGGGACATGTACCCCTGCGATCCGGACGAGCCGCTGCTGCCCGTCGCGGTGCGCACCCGGAAATTCCTGTGGTCCTGCGGCGCCTGACAGCCGCTTCCCGGGTCCGTGGATCTCTCCACGGACCCCGCGCGCCCCGGCGGGTTCGGGAACACCCGCCGGGGCGCGCGCGTTCGCACAGTGACGGGTGACACCCGCTACGACGGGGAGGACGATCATGAGCCACGAGGAGACCGCGGCCGAGGCCGTGACACGCAAGGAGCGGTTCGGCGCGCTGCCCGAGCGGATCCGCCCGGAGGACATGGTGGAGACCAGGCCGGCGGTCCAGCACGACCCCGACCGGGACGCCTACGACCCGGACGAGTTCGCGGTGCGCTACGGCCTCTGAGCCGCCGCCGGCAGCCGGACCGCGCCGTGGGCCAGCAGGCTCTCGGCGCAGTCCAGCACCGTCTGCCGGGCCGGGCGCGGCTGCCAGTCCAGCAGCCGCGCCGCCTTCTCGGTGCTGTGCCGGTTGCGGCGGCCCAGCGCCGGGGTGATCTCCCGTAGCGAGGGGTCCCGGAAGCGGGCGGCGAGGCGCACGGCGAAGTCGGGCAGCCGGCGGGTGGAGACCTGCCGCCCGCGCTCGCCGAGACCGTCCCGCAGCACCCGGGCCATGTCCGCCATCCACACGAACTCGCCGGTGGCGAGGAAGCGTTCGCCCGCCGCGGCCGGTGAGGTCATCGCCCTGAGGTGGACGTCGACCAGGTCCCGGACGTCCACCACCTCCAGCCCGATCCGCGGCACCCCGGGCATCGCCCCGGACACCATCCGCGCGACGATCCCGACGGAACCCGCGGTGTCCGCCGTCAGCACCGGCCCGAACACCGCGCCGGGCAGCACGGTGGTCAGCTCGGTCGGCCCGTCGTGCCCCCGCATGAACTCCCAGGCCGCCAGCTCGGCGAGGGTCTTCGACCGCCGGTAGGGGATCAGCGTCGGATCCTCCGGATCGGTCCACAGCGTCTCGTCGGTGACCCCCTCCGAGGCGTACGACGACGGGCTCGCGGCGTTCGCGGCCGACGTCATCACCACCCGCCGTACCCCTGCCGCGGTGGCCGCCCGCAGCACGCGCAGGGTGCCGTCCCGGGCCGGGGTGACCAGGTCGGAGGAGCCCGCGGTCACGCCCAGCGGCGAGGCCACGTGCAGCACCCGGTCGACGCCCTTCGTCGCGGCGTCCCAGCCGGCGTCGGCGGTGAGGTCGGCCACGGCGAAGTCCAGCCGCCCGGCCGGGTCGACGACGGTCGAGACGGCGTCGACGACCGCCTGCTCGCGGCCCGGGGCCCGCACCGTCGTCCGCACGTCGTAACCGCGCCGCAGCAGCTCGGCGACGCACCAGCCGGCGATGTACCCGGTGCCCCCGGTGACCAGAACGAGTTCGGGCATGACTGACCTCCACGCATGCGACGGGATGTGCGCGACTGGACGCGCGCGACGGGATGTGTGCCAGAATCGGCAATGAAGCGGAGACCCCTCCGCTACGTCTCCCAACGTACCGGAGGGGTCTCCGGATAGCAATCCACACCGGACGGACCACAGACACCGTGAACCCGCAGCCCTCGAAACCGACCCGGAGGGACGCCCGCGACAACCGGGACCGGATCCTCTCCGTGGCCCGGGCGGAGCTCGCCGCCGCCGGCACGGCATCCCTCTCCGCGATCGCCCGCAAGGCCGGCGTCGGCATCGGCACGCTCTACCGGCACTTCCCGACCCGGGAGGCGCTGATCATGGAGCTGTACCGGCACGACCTCCAGCACCTGATCGACCTCGCGCCGCGGCTGCTCGGCACGCATCCGCCGCTGGAGGCGCTGCGCCGCTGGTTCGCCGAGGTCGCCCACTACGGCAGGCTCAAGTTCGGCGTCTCCGAGGTCGTGCACGCGGCGACCGGGGGCGCCGCCGAGGACCCGATGTACGGCCCGTTCGTGGACGCCATCGGCGTCCTGCTCGCCGCGGGAGCCGCGGACGGCAGCCTCAAACCGGGCATCGACCCGGAGGACGTGCTCCTCCAGCTCAGCGTCCTGTGGCGGATCGACCCGGCACGCGGCGACGCCGAGGCCCGGGCGGCCCGCATCCTGGCCCTGATCGTGGACGGGCTGCGGGCCTGACGGAAAGGACGGCGGGGCGGGGACCCGTGCCGGTCCCCGCCCCGCCGCTCGTACGGTGTCCGCAGGTGTCAGGCCCCGCGGACCTCCGCGATCGTCACCGGCCGGTGCTCGTGCAGGGACAGCGTGCAGGCGTCGGCGATCCAGCCGGCCTCCAGGGCGTC
Organism: Streptomyces sp. NPDC048278; assembly: GCF_040652195.1. Taxonomy (NCBI): domain Bacteria; kingdom Bacillati; phylum Actinomycetota; class Actinomycetes; order Kitasatosporales; family Streptomycetaceae; genus Streptomyces; species Streptomyces sp. NPDC048278. The sequence goes on along the minus strand of NZ_JBEZLP010000001.1, from coordinate 453,836 downwards.
CTCGACGGTGCACGGGGAGGGCCGGGTGCCGGCCACGACCTCGGTGAACGCGGTGAGCTCGGCGCGGTAGGCCGCCGTGAACCGGTCCATGAAGAAGTCGTGCGGGGTGCCCGCGGGGAACGTCACGCCGGGCTCCACCGAGCGCAGCGGGAGCTTGTCCTCCAGGCCGACGGCGATGGAGTCCGCGAAGCCGTGCAGCTCCATGCGGACGTCGTAGCCGCGGGCGTTGTGCCGGGAGTTGGAGACCACCGCGATGGTGCCGTCGTCCAGGGTGAGGATCGCGCCGGTGGTGTCGGCGTCGCCCGCCTCCTTGATGTACTCGGCGCCCCGGTTGCCGCCGACCGCGTACACCTCGGTGACCTCACGGCCGGTCACCCAGCGGATGATGTCGAAGTCGTGCACGGAACAGTCCCGGAAGATCCCGCCGGACGCGGCGATGTACGCGGCCGGCGGCGGCGCCGGGTCCAGGGTGGTGGAGCGCACGGTGTGCAGCTTGCCAAGTTCACCGGAGCGGACGGCGGCCCGGGCGGCGACGAAGCCCGCGTCGAAACGGCGGTTGTAGCCGATCTGGATCGGCACGTCCCTGCCCTGGACGGCCTTGAGGACCTCGACGCCCTCGGCCATCGTCTTCGCGACCGGCTTCTCGCAGAAGACCGGCACACCGGCCTCGACACCGGCCAGGATCAGCGCCGGGTGGGCGTCGGTGGCGGCGGCCACCACGATGCCGTCCACGCCGGCGGCCAGCAGCGCCTCGGGCGAGTCCACGACCTCGGCACCGAACTTCTCCGCGGCGGCCTTGGCGGCGTCCGCGAACGGGTCGGTGAAGACGAGCGACTCGACGACGTCGAGCCCGGAGAGAGTCTCGGCATGAAAAGCACCGATACGGCCGAGACCGAGGATTCCGATACGCATTGAGTGTTGCTCCTTCATGTTGTTACAGAGGGCGGTATCAGGCGCCCCGTCAGGGGCGCGGGGAACTGCGCGACCAGCCACGACGGCGCCGCAGACGACTCACGACCGTCAGCTCTCCCGCCGCGCCGCAGCCGCCCGCAACCCGTCCCGCAGCACCCGCGGCACCCACCCCTCCCGCAGCGCCCTCCGCAGGAGGTCCGCCTGCGAGGGCGGTGCCATGCCGTCGACCGGCGGATCGCTGTCGAGGTTGGTCGGGAACGGGTAGCCCTCGGCGCTCGCGGCGATGACGTGCTCCAGCCACGCCTCGCCCGCCCCCTCCGACCGGCGCCGGCGCAGCACCGGGTAGACCGCGTTGGCCACCGCCTCCCGGTCCACGGTCTCCATCGCCCGCCCGAACGCCGAGGACACCTGGAGCAGGTTGGCCGTCCGGCGCACGTCGAGGGTTCGGTTGGTGCCGGCCGCGTGGAACACCGCCGGGTTGAAGAACACCGCGTCGCCCTTCGCGAGCGGCAGCTGCACATGGCGGGCCTTGAAGTACTCCTGGAACTCCGGCCGACGCCAGGCCAGGTAGCCGGGCTCGTAGGTCTGCGAGTACGGCAGGTACATCGTCGGCCCCGACTCCACCGGCATGTCGCAGTGCGCGACCGCGCCCTGGAGGGTGAGCACGGGCGAGAGGCGGTGCACATGGGCCGGGTAGGCCTCGGCCTGCTCGTCGGAGAGGAAACCGAGGTGGTAGTCGCGGTGCGCGGTCTGCGCCGCGCCGCCCGGGTTCACCACGTTGACCTGCGAGGTGATCTGGTAGCCGGGGCCCAGCCAGGCCCGGGAGACCAGGGCCAGGACGTCGTTGGCGTAGTAGTCGGCGAACGCCTCCGGGTCGTACAGCGCAGCCTTCTCCAGGGCGTTCCACACCCGCTCGTTGGCCCCGGGCGTCGCGAAGTGGTCACCGGCCCCCGCGCCGGACTCGCGCTGCTCCGAGATGAGCGCCTCGAAGACGGCGGTGGCCCGGTCGACCACGTTCGGATCGGGGAACGCGCCCCTGAAGACCACGACGCCGGGACCACCGGTCAGCGCGCGGACGAGCTCGGTCCGCACCTCGTGCGTCGGACCGGCCGCGCGCAGCCGCTCACTCTCGTAGACGAGGACGTTCTCCTCGACGGCCGAGGCACGGGGGTATTCGGCCGGGTCCGTGGTCCGCTCGACCAGGGCACGGAAAGCGTCGAGGTCGCAGTCCTGCGGCGAGAGCCAGGCACGGCCCTGTTCGGCGGCGAGGGACATCGATGTCCTGCTTTCGGTCACGGCCATGGTCTCGGCCACGGCGGGGCTCTGCCATTCTTGTCAGCACAAACCCCTCGAACAACCAGCAGCGACCCGTCAAAAACCCCTCAAGGAGGCAGCCCGTGGGCCACCCCTTCCCCATCCGTGAGATCGCCCGGCAGGCCGGGCTCAGCGAGGCCACCGTGGACCGGGTGCTGAACGGCAGGGGCGGCGTCCGCGAGAGCACCGCCCGTGAGGTGGAGCGGGCCATCGCCGATCTGGACCGGCAGCGCACCCAGGTCCGGCTGGTGGGCCGTACCTTCATGGTCGACATCGTGATGCAGGCGCCCGAGCGGTTCACCACGGCCGTGCGGGGCGCGCTGGAGGCGGAGCTGCCGGCCCTGCACCCGGCGGTGGTGCGCTCCCGCTTCCACTTCCGGGAGACCGGGCCGGTCGAGGAACTGGTGCGGACGCTGGACCGGATAGCCCGCCGCGGCTCGCAGGGCGTGATCCTCAAGGCGCCCGACGTCCCCGAGATCACCGCCGCCGTCGGGCGGCTCAGGTCGGCGGAGATCCCGGTCGTCACCCTCGTCACCGACCTGCCCGCCAGCGGCCGGCTGGCCTACGTCGGCAGCGACAACCGGGCCGCCGGCGCCACCGCCGCCTACCTGATGGGCCAGTGGCTCGGCGACCGGCCCGGCAACGTCCTCACCAGCCTCAGCAGCGGCTTCTTCCGCAACGAGGAGGAGCGCGAGATGGGCTTCCGCAGCGCCATGCGGGCCCGGTACCCCGAGCGCACCCTGGTGGAGATCGCCGAGGGACAGGGGCTCGACGCCACCCAGTACGACCTGGTCCGCGCCGCCCTGGAGCGCGACCCGGAGATCCGCGCCGTCTACTCGATCGGCGGCGGCAACATCGCGACCCTGCGCGCCTTCGCCGACCTGGACCGCGAATGCGCCGTGTTCATCGCCCACGACCTCGACCACGACAACACCCGCCTGCTGCGCGAGCACCGGCTGTCCGCCGTCCTCCACCACGACCTGCGCCAGGACATGCGGGAGGCCTGCCACCTGGTGATGCGCGCCCAAGGCGCGCTGCCCCCGGCCGGTCCGACCCTGCCGTCGGCGATCCAGGTGGTCACGCCCTACAACATGCCCGCGCCCACGGCCCGCTGAGCGCGTCCGCGGGCGGGTTCACAGGTTGATCGCGTACGCCTTGCGCAGCGTCTCGTGCACCGTCCAGGTCGTACGGTCGCCCGCGCGCAGTACCGCCATGTCACCGGGGCCCACCGTGAACGTCGCCCCGCCCTCGACCTCGATCGTCGCCGAGCCGCTGACCACCACGAACAGCTCGTCCGCCTCGGTGTCGGTGACCACCCCCGGGGTGATCTGCCAGATCCCGCGGAGCTGCTTGCCGTCGGCGGACTCCCACACCACCTTCCCGGTGACCTCGGGCGTGCCGGAGACGATCTGCGCCGGGTCGAGCGGGTCGGGTTCGAGGTCGGCGTCGGGGATGTGCAGGGCGAAGCTGTGCGTCGTCATACGGCGACCCTAGCGAGCCCACCGGCGTGCAGGGCGTGGACAGGGTGTGCGGCATCCGGCCTGGTGGGAGGACACTTCGTCGGGCCGTGCCCGGTGGCGGCCGGGTCCGGCCCGGGTGATCGTGGAGGACATGGCTGACTCCACGGCGGCCGTGCCGGAGCCGCGTACGCACGACACCCGCGAGGCCGTCCTGTTCGGCGGGGTCTACGGGGCCGTGCTGGCCTGCTCGATGGTGGCCGCGCTCACCCAGTACGGCCACACCTCCGAGGCCAGCCGCCGCTACGACGCCCTCTGGCTCCTGGTCACCGCCTGCGCCTCCGCCCTGGCGCACGGCTACGCCCACTACATCGCCGAGCGCGCCCCGCACCAGCGCTGGGACGCGCTGCACACCCTGGCCGACGAATGGCCGCTGGTCACCGCCGTGCTGCCCACGGTGTTCCTGCTCGCGGGCGCCGGCTGGGGCTGGTGGCCGCCGAAGGGCGTCGAGTACCCGGCGTTCGTCCTGAACATCGTCATCCTGTTCGCCCTCGGACTCGTCACCGCCCGCTGGTCGGCGCGGAGTTGGCCGGCCGCCGTACTGATCGGCGCCGTGGACGCGTTGCTCGGGGTGATCGTGGTGGTGGCCAACGCGTTCATCAAGTAGACGCGGTGGGCGGGCGCGGCGCGTGGCTGCGGTTCATTGAACAGTAAACGGGTTTACGATCAGCCCAGGGCACTGTTCCTCCGCGCAAGGAGCCGGCATGACCACCGAAGACGCAGTCACCGCAGAGGCCGTCGACAGTCTGCGGGGCACCGACGACCCCCGGCTGCGCGAGCTGCTGACCGCGCTCATCCGCCATCTGCACGCCTTCGCGCGCGAGACCCGGCTGACCCAGCGCGAGTGGGAGGCGGCGATCGCGTTCCTCACCGAGACCGGGCAGACCTGCACGGACACCCGGCAGGAGTTCATCCTGCTCTCCGACGTCCTGGGCCTGTCGATGCTGGTCGAGACGGTCAACGGGCACAGCGACCCCGGCAGCACCGAGTCGACCGTCCTCGGCCCCTTCCACATGACCGAGTCGCCGGTCCGTGAACTCGGCGCCGACATCGACCTGGTGGGCACCGGCGAACCCTGCGTGGTCAGCGGCGTCGTCCGCTCCGCCGACGGCACCCCGCTGCCCGGCGCGGTCCTGGACGTGTGGCAGGCCGACCCGCACGGCTTCTACGACGTGCAGCAGCCCGACGTCCAGCCGCCCGGCAACGGCCGCGGCCTGTTCACCGCCGACGGCGAGGGCCGCTTCCGGTTCCGGACCTGTGTGCCGAGCGCCTACCCGATCCCGACCGACGGCCCGGTGGGTGCCCTCCTCAAGGCCACCGGACGGCACCCCTACCGCCCCGCCCACATCCACTTCATCGTCTCGGCCGAGGGGCACGCGCCGGTCACCACGCACATCTTCGTCGCAGGCGGGGAGTACCTGGACTCCGACGCGGTGTTCGCCGTGAAGGAGAGCCTGGTCGAGGACTTCACCGCGACCGACGATCCCGTCCTGGCCGGCGAGTACGGCGTCCCGAACCCGTTCCGGCACGCCCGCTTCGACCTGGTCCTGGAGCGGGCGTGAACGCTTTGGACTTCGTGTACGAGACCCGTCCCTCCCGGGTGGTCTTCCGGCCCGGCGCCGCGCTCACCGCACCCGCCGAGGAGGCCCGCCACCTCGGCCTGCGGCGGCTCCTCGTGCTCAGCGGCGAGCGGGGCGCGGAGACGGCGCGGGCGGTCGCCGACTCGCTGGGGGACGCCTGCGCGGGCCTGCACACCGGGGCCCGGATGCACGTCCCCGTGGAGGTCGCCGACCGGGGCGTCGAGGCGGCCAGGGCCGCGGGCGCCGACGGCTGCGTGGCCGTCGGCGGCGGCTCGGCCGTCGGCCTCGGCAAGGCCGTCGCGCTGCGCACCGGACTCCCGCTGATCGCCGTGCCCTCCACCTACGCCGGTTCCGAGATGACCCCGGTCTGGGGCCTGACCGAGCACGGCGTCAAACGCACCGGCCGCGACCCCGTCGTCCTGCCGCGCAGCGTCGTCTACGACCCCGAACTCACCCTCTCCCTGCCCGTCCCGCTCTCGGTGACCAGCGGGATCAACGCCCTCGCCCACGCCGTCGAGGCGCTCTACGCCCCCGACGGCTCACCGCTCGTCGCGCTGATGGCCGAGGAGGGCGTACGGGCGCTGGCCGGCGCGCTGCCGGAGATCGCGGCGGCCCCGGGCTCCGTACCGGCCCGCTCCCGCGCCCTGTACGGGGCCTGGCTGTGCGGGTCCTGCCTGGGCGCCACCACGATGGGCCTGCACCACAAGCTCTGCCATGTCCTCGGCGGCACCTTCGGCCTCCCGCACGCCGAGACCCACACCGTCGTCCTGCCGTACGCCCTCGCCTTCAACGCGCCCGCGGCCCCGGAGGCAGCGACCGCCGTGGCCCGGGCCCTCGGCACGGACGACGCCCCCGCCGCCCTCCAGGCACTCGCGGCCCGCCTCGGCGCACCCCGCTCCCTCGCCGAACTGGGCCTGAAGGAAGCGGACCTGGCGGTCGCCGCCGCCCAGATCGCCGGACAGCCGTACGCCAACCCGAGACCGGTCACGACCGACGACGCGCTGACCGTGCTGCGGGCGGCCTACGAGGGCGGTCCCGCTCGGTCGTGACGGCCTGGCGGCGGGACCTGCTCGGCTACCATGCGCGATGTGAACTCACAGGTGGGGCGGGCGCTTTGGGCCGTGACAGGCGCCGCCGGGGCGTTCGCCGCGGTCGCCGCCGGCTGGCAGGTTCTCGGCGACGTGGGCCCGGAGCAGTTCGCCTTCGCCGGAGTGAGCGCGTTGATCGGCGGAGCCCTCACCTGGTTCCAGGCCGACGGCCCCCGGAGGCCGTCGGTGTCAGCGCATCCGGTGCCCCGGGAACTGCCCCGTGACATCGCCGACTTCACGGGCCGCGGGCCTGAGCTGTCCGAGCTCGACAACCTGTTGCACGCGCGGGGCCGGTCGACCGGGCCGCTCGTCGCGATCTCCGGAAGGGGAGGACTGGGCAAGACGACGCTCGCGGTACGGGCCGCGCAGCGCGTGGCGGCCGACTTCCCCGACGGGCAGCTGTTCACGAACCTGCGCGGGTACGACGCCACGCCTGCCGAACCCACCGAGGTACTGGGCAGCTTCCTGCGGTCGCTCGGCACCGACCCGCATGCGATTCCCGAGGCCCAGCAGGACCGTGAGCAGTTGCTGCGTACGCTGACCGCCGGACGCCGACTGCTCATCGTCCTCGACAACGCCAACGGACCCGGGCAGGTGCGGCCACTCCTGCCCGGCGGGCCGGGCTCGGCGGTGGTCGTCACCAGCCGGGTCCCGCTGAGCAGCATCGAGGGGGCACATCCGATCGTCCTCGGCCTCCTGCAACCCGGCGAGGCGGTCGAACTGCTGGGCAGGGTCGCCGGTTCGGACCGGGTGGCGGACGACCCGGGGGAGGCGACGCGCCTGGTGGCGCTGTGCGGGCACCTGCCGCTGGCCGTACGCATCGCGGGAGCGCGGCTGGCCGAGCGTCCGGACCTCGGCGTGGCCGCGCTGGCCGAGCGGCTGGCCGACGAACGGCACCGGCTGGACCACCTGGAGATCGGAGATCTCGATGTGCGGGCCACCTTCATGATCAGCTGTCGGGCCCTGTCGGACGAGCAGCAGCGGGCGTTTCGGCTGCTCGGCCGCTTTCCCGGACCCGACTTCGCGGCCTGGCCGCTCGCCGCGCTCATGGGCGTCGCGCCGCGCGACGCCGAGCGCCACCTGGACGCGCTGGTGGCCGCGCAACTCCTCGACCCCCTCCGCCCCGACGAGACCGGTGCCACCCGCTACCGGTTCCACGACCTGCTCCGCGCCCTGGCCGCCGAACAGCCCGAACCCGAGGCCGACGCCGCGGCCGGCCGGCTGCTCGGCGCGTATCTCGCACTCGCCGCCGAGGCGGAGGACCGGTTCCAGCCGGGCGAACTGCGCAAGACCGGTAGCCACCCGCGCCATGAGATCGAGGCCGGGCACCGCGACCGGCTGCTGCGCGACCCCGTCGCGTGGTTCATCGCCGAGCTGCCCAACATCGCGCCGTGCGTGCGGTTCGCACACGAACGGCAGTTGTGGGACGCGGCCTGGGAACTCGCCCACATCGCCGCGCCGTTCTTCGAGATGCTGGCCGCCTGGGACGACTGGGACACGGCGTTGGGCCTGGCTCTGGACGCGGCCCGGCAGTCCGGGAACCGGCGGGCGGAGTCGATCACCCTCTTCGACGCCGGGGCGCTGTACCGCTACCAGGGCCGGCCCGACGAGGCGGCGACCGCGTACGAGGAGGCGCTGGCCGGTTACGAGGCGTCCGGCGACCGGCACGGCGTGGCCGCCGTCCTGCTGGGACAGGGCATCGTCCACCGCAACCGGGGCGCGTGGGACCTGGCCGCGCGGTCGCTGACCGCCGCCGCGGAACAGCTGGCAGCCGCCGGGGACCGGCGGCTCGCCGCCCAGGCACTGCGCAGTCTCGCGGTCGTCCGGCGCGGCCAGGGGCGCCTCGACGAGGCCATCGCGTCGTTCCGGCAGGCGAGGGAGGAGTTCCATCGGCTCGGGGACCGACGGGCCGAGGCGTTCGCCTGGCGTGGTCTCGCACAGGCCCTTCTCGACAACGGCGCCCCGGACGCGGCGGCGGAGGCCTTCGGCAGAAGCCTGGAGCTGACCCGGGAGCTGCACGATCGCAGGGGTGAGGCCCGGGCACTCCAGGGACTCGGCCGGGTCGAAGCCGCCCTCGGCACCAGCTCTGCGGCGCTGCGCCGCTTCGCGCAGGCCAGGGAGATCGCCGAGGAGACCCACGACCAGGCCCTCAACGGTGAACTCGACAACGACATCGTGTCCGTCTCCCGGGCGTAGCCGCGTCGACCGCCGGCGCTTCGCCCACACGCCCAGTCGGCCCGGCCGGGCCCTTCGCCGGGTCCGTCGGTCAGCCGTGGCTGCTCGTGGACATCGGTGGAGCGGACGCGTCGGCCTGCCGTAGTTCGGCGAGGAGGACGTTCTGTCCGTCGAGGAGTTCGGTGAGGATGCGGCGGGCCGCGCGCAGGAGTTCGGCGACGTCGCCGCCGGCCAGCGCGTAGCGGACGGTGGAGCCCTCCCGGGTGGAGACCACGATGCCGGACCGGCGCAGGACGGCCAGCTGCTGGGAGAGGCTGGACGGCTCGATCTCGATGTCGGCGAGCAGGTCCCGTACCGGGACGGGACCGTGCTGGAGCAGTTCCAGGACCCTGATCCGTACCGGGTGCCCGAGCATGCGGAAGAAGTCCGCCTTGGCCTGGTAGAGGGGGACTTGCATGACCGCTCGCTCTCAGCCGGGTCGGGTGGGGTGAGGTGGGGTGGGGGCGCCGACGTGCGGCGGCGCCTTGCGACACCGCCGCACTGGCCCTGTACGCCGATCCTTGCCGCCCGGGGCCGTGCGCAGACATGAGTTGGGATCATGCTGATGTGGTCACTTGAAGAAGTTTTCACATCATGGGCGCACGAAGTCCGGGAACCAGGACCGTCGCTAGACCTCGAGCTGCTCCTCGACCCGCTTCAACTGGTGCCGGGCCATGGCGAGATTCGAGCGCTCCTTGTCGAGCACCAGATAGAGGAACAGGCCGTTCCCGCTGCGGCCGGTGATCAGCCGGATGAGGTGGTACTGCTTCTCCAGGGTGATCAGGATGTCCTCGATCCGGGTCTTGAGGCCCAGCTCGCCCATCGTGCGCACCTTGGCCCGGATGACATCCGTGTTCCCGGCCGCGGCGACCGCCAGATCGAGGTCCTTGCCCCCGCCCAGGGTCCCCAGGGCCATGCCGCTGGTGTAGTCGACGACCGCGGCCCCCAGCGATCCCTCGACCGCGGTCATCATCTCCTTCAGCGACACTTCCACGCTCGCCATACTGGCGCCTCCCCTTCGAATGCCGACGGCGGCGGACCGGCGGTCGCCGACCCGCCCGATGCATGGACCGTAGGTCGCCGGAGCCGATGCGGGGACGGCGTCTTCGGGGCTGACGCAAGCTGCCCGAACATGTGCGCTCTCGACCGTTTGAGTGACGGAAATCGGTTCGACGGAGGGCGAAGTTGACACCCCCTAGCCATGCCGGCCCGCACGGGACGTCGGGCCGGTCACCGAGGGGTGCGCGTTCGCGGTGTGTGCGTGTGCGACCGGAGTCGTGAAGATCCGTCCCCGGGTGCCGTCGCCGGCCGTCCATGTGGTCGCGGGTGGTGCTCATTCGAAAGGATTCCGCCGAACAGGGCCTTTCCGAAGCTCAGTTGGCAGGGTCCGGACGCCTCCGTGTCGCCGCTGCGGCCGATTCGGGAGGACTTGCGTCGCCGCAGGTCACACGGCGCGTCCTCGGTCGCGCGGGTACCGGTGGGCAGCCGTCTGTCCGTTGACCCAGCTTCAAATCAAGACCACAAATTCCACACAACCCTCTCTTCAGGCGGGCCTCGATGGTCTAGATTGACCGTGCTTCGCACATGCTGGGACACGAGGCGACAAATGGTGATCTATTGGTCCGTCGATACAGGCGACCGGTAGTCGCGACTTTGGAGCCGGACGTGGAGGTGATCCGTTCCTGGGGCCCGAGAGGGACTTCGGATACGGAGAGCACCCGCGGTCCCGGTGGGGTCCCGTATCTCGGGAGCCTGGCAGGGCAGGCAGGTCCGCTGCGGCACTGGCGGATCGTTTAGGCAGCGCTGAAGTAGCCGGGATGTCATACGCGGAGGGCGGGGGCCGTCCGCGGAAGGAACAGCGCGGCGCGGGGAGCCGGGGGGCCTCCCGGGGGCGGAAGCGTACGGGAGGCGGGGGTCTCCCGGGGGGAGGAACGGTGTCAGGGCACCATGTCGAACCACTGGGAACCGGGGGGTTTCTGTGCGGCAGGGGGGACTAGTCGGCCCATTTCCGCCGGCGCGCGGGCGTCTGGCGGACGGGGGAGTCAACAGGCCGGCGATCGAGTGGGAGCAGCGGTACAGACGTACCGTGATCGTCAGCGACACCGTCGCCACCGCCATCGTGGTGGCCGGTATCGGAGAGTTCTTCGGGGCCCGGGACGCGGCCAACTGGCATGAGAAGTGGGGGATCCTCGCCTTCGGCACCGAACTGCTGGTGCTGTCGTCGCTCGTGGTGGGCCGCTCGTGGGCTCCCGCGGTGCTCGGCCAGGGCGCCGAGGAATTCCGCCGGCTCGGACGCTCGCTGTTCGCGGCGACCGTCGTCCTGGCGCTCGGCGGGATCGCCCTCACCTCACGGAACATCAAACTCTGGATCTTCGTCGCGATCCCCGCGATCGGGCTCGTCACCATGACCGCGCGGTATCTGCTCCGTCTCGATCTGCACAGACGGCGCAAGGACGGGCGGTGCCTGAGACCCGTGCTCGCGGCCGGCAGCCCCGCCACCGTGGGGGACCTGATCACCCGGACCCGCAAGTTCCCGCACATCGGCTGGCGGGTGCAGGCGGTGTGCACGACGGACGGCCGCGGGCTCGACGGTGACGAACTGGAGGGCGTGCCGGTCGTCGGCGGACTGGCGGACGTCGCCAAGCACGTCCGCCACGACGGCTACCGTGTCGTCGCGGTCACACCGGACCCGTACTGGACCCCGGACCGGCTCCAGCGGCTGGCCTGGAACCTCGAAGGCAGCGACGCCGAGATGGTCGTGGCGCCCGTGCTGATGGAGGTGGCCGGCCCGCGCCTGCACGTCGACGCGGTGCTCGGGATCCCGCTGCTGCGGGTCAGCCTGCCGACCTTCACCGGGGGCCGTCGGGCGATCAAGGAAGTCGTCGACCGGGTGGGCTCGGCGGTCCTCCTGCTGCTGTTCGCGCCGCTGATGGCGGTGGTCGCGCTGCTGGTGCTGACGGACAGCCGGGGCGGGGCCTTCTACCGCCAGCGCAGGGTCGGCAAGGACGGCCGGGAGTTCACGATCCTCAAGTTCCGCACCATGGTCGTCGGAGCGCACCGGGCACGCGCCGAGCTCGCCGACCGCGACGAGGGCGCGGGACTGCTCTTCAAGGTCCGCCGGGACCCGCGGGTGACCCGGGTGGGCGCCGTGCTGCGCCGGTACTCCATCGACGAACTCCCGCAGCTCTTCAACGTGCTGACCGGGGCGATGTCACTGGTCGGCCCGCGGCCCCCGCTGCCGGAGGAGTGTGCCGCGTACGACCCGGACATCCGGCGGCGGCTGCTGGTCAAGCCCGGGCTCACCGGCCTGTGGCAGATCAGCGGACGCAGCGACCTGCCGTGGGAGGAGGCGGTCCGCCTCGACCTGCGGTACGTGGAGGACTGGTCGCTCGCCCTCGACACGGTGATCTTGTGGAAGACGATGCGAGCGGTGCTCCACGGGCAGGGGGCCTACTGATGTGCGGGGGGCGTCGGCAGGCCGACGCGCGGACCGCAGGCCACAAGGGCCTGCCTGGGGGGAGGGACGAGTCATGAGAGTCAGCGTTTTCGGGCTCGGCTACGTGGGCTGCGTATCAGCCGCGTGCCTGGCCAGCATGGGCCACGAGGTCATCGGGGTGGACGTCAACCAGGTGAAGGTCGACCTGGTCAACGACGGCAAGGCCCCGGTGGTGGAGGAACGTATCGGCGAGCTGCTCGCCGAGGTCGTGCGCACCGGAGCGCTGCGCGCCACCCGCGACGTCCGCGAGGCGATCGCGGACAGCGAGGTGTCGCTGGTCTGCGTGGGCACGCCCTCGGAGCCCAACGGCAGCCTGTGCACCACCTACCTGGAGCGGGTCACCGAGGAGATCGGCGCCGCGCTCGCCGAGGGGGCCGGGCAGGGGGGCCGGCACACCGTCGTCTTCCGCAGCACCATGCTCCCGGGCACCTGCCTGAACCTGCTGGTGCCGATCCTGGAGAAGACCGTCGGCGGCACCGCCGGGGTGGACTTCGGGGTCGCGGTCAACCCGGAGTTCCTGCGCGAGGGCACGAGCGTGCGGGACTTCTTCGACCCGCCCAAGACCGTCGTCGGCGAACTCGACCCGGCGAGCGGCGACGCGGTGCTGGGGCTGTACGAGGCCCTGCCCGGCGAGGTGTTCCGGGTGCCGGTCCCGACGGCCGAGGCGATCAAGTACGCGGACAACGCCTTCCACGGCCTCAAGATCGGCTTCGCGAACGAGCTGGGCGCGGTCTGCCAGGCACTCGGGGTGGACTCGCACCAGGTCATGGACGTGTTCCTGGCCGACCGCAAGCTGAACATCAGCCCCGCCTATCTGCGGCCCGGCTTCGCCTTCGGCGGCTCCTGCCTGCCCAAGGACCTGCGCAGCCTGGTCCACGCGGCCCAGCGGGCCGACGTCTCGGTACCCATCCTCGCCCACGTGCTCACCTCCAACGCCGACCATCTGCAGCGCGCGGTCGACCTGGTCGAGCGCACCGGGAAGCGCCGCGTGGGGATGTTCGGGCTCTCCTTCAAACCCGGCACCGACGACCTCCGCGAGAGCCCGCTCGTCGAGCTGGCGGAACGGCTCTTCGGCAAGGGCTACGACCTCAAGATCTACGACGCCAACGTGAGCCTCTCCCGGCTGCTCGGCGCGAACCGCGAGTACATCGAGAGCCGGCTGCCGCACCTCGCGCAGCTGCTCGCCGACTCCGTCGAGGAGGTGCTCGACCACGCCGAGGTCTGCCTGGTCGGCACCAGGGAGCCGGCCGTGGTGGAGGCACTGCCGCACGGCGAAGGACCCGTGATCGTCGACCTCGTCCGCCTTCCCGACGCCGAGACGCGCCGGACCGAACCGGGGTACATGGGCCTTGCTTGGTGACACGACGGGCGGCGCCGGCTCCGGCCGGCGCGCGCTGATCCTGGTGGAGAACCTGTCGGTGCCCTTCGACCGGCGGGTGTGGCAGGAGTGCACGACACTGCGCGACGCGGGCTGGACGGTGCACGTCATCTGCCCGCAGGGCACCAAACGCGACACCGAGCCGGAGGCGGAGATCGACGGCGTGCGGATCCACCGCTACCCGTTGCGCGCGGCCACCGGAGGGCCGGCCGGCTACCTGAAGGAGTACGGATCGGCGCTCTGGCACACGGCGCGGCTGGCCCGCAAGGTCGGCCCGGTCGACGTCGTGCACGCCTGCAACCCACCCGACCTGCTGTTCCTGCCGGCGCTGTGGCTCAAACGGCGCGGCGCCCGGTTCGTCTTCGACCAGCACGACCTGGTACCCGAGCTGTACCTCTCCCGCTTCGGCCGCGGCGAGGACCTGCTCTACCGCGCCGTGTGCGCGCTGGAACGGCGGACCTACCGGGCCGCGGACATCGTCCTCGCCACCAACGAGAGCTACCGCGACGTCGCGATACGCCGCGGCGGGCAGCGGCCGGAGGACGTCTTCGTGGTGCGCAGCGCACCCGCGATCGAGCGTTTCCAACCGGTGCCGCCCGAGCCGGAGTTGAAGCGCGGCAAGCCGCATCTGCTCTGCTACCTCGGCGTCATGGGCCCGCAGGACGGCGTCGACTACGCCCTGCGGGCCCTCGCGAAGCTCCGCGACGACCTCGGCCGGACCGACTGGCACGCGGTGTTCGTCGGCTCGGGCGACGCCTTCGACGCGATGGTGGAGCTGTCCGGGCGGCTCGGGCTCGACGACCAGGTGCAGTTCACCGGGCGCATTCCGGACGCCGACCTGGTCCGCTACCTGTCCACCGCCGACGTCTGCCTCTCGCCCGACCCGTGCAATCCGCTCAACGACGTGTCGACCATGAACAAGGTCCTGGAGTACATGGCGATGGGCCGGCCGATCGTCTCCTTCGACCTGAAGGAAGCCCGCGTCTCCGCCGGTGAGGCCGCCGTCTACGCGTCCGCCGACGACGAGTCCGAGTTCGCCGCGCTCGTCGCGCAACTCCTCGACGACCCGGACCGGCGGGCCCGGATGGGCAAGATCGGCCAGGAACGGGTCGGCGGCCCGCTCTCCTGGCGCAACTCGCAGGCGTCGCTGCTTGCTGCCTACACCGCCGCCTGCCGTGACCACACCCCGGTGCCGGCGGCTGATCAAGTTCGAACAGGGAAGAGGCAGCGCAGTTGAGCGAGGAATCGATACGTCTGGTCACCATCGGGCGGATATTCCGCCGGCGTTGGCGGTTTCTCGCCGTCCTCGCCGTCGTGGGAGGGCTCGTCGGCTACGGCGCCTCGGTGGTGTTCCCACCGAAGTACACGACGTCGGCGTCAGTGCTGCTGCCGGGACAGTGGGAAGAGCGCGAACTGCTCACCCAGGTGGACATAGCGACCAGTTCGACCGTGGTCGACCGCGCGGCCACCGCACTGAACTGGCGGGACGTCAGCGCCGCCGAGCTGCGGACCCGGGTGACCGCCTCGGCCGCCGACGGCAACATCATCAAGATCTCGGGCACGGCCGACACCCCGAAGCGCGCACAGCAGCTCTCCGACCAGGTGGCCGCGCAGTTCGTCAAGTTCGCGGCACGGGTCGCGGGCGGCGGCACCGACTCCGCGGCGGCCACGGAGGCCGAGGCGCTGCGCAAGCAGGTCGAGGAGACCAACCGCCGGATCACCGACCTGGCCGACGCGGCCGATCCGGGGCAGACCGTCGAAGGCGTCCAGGCCCGGACCGAGCTGGAGAAGCTCAGTACCTCGCTGGAAGAGGCCATGACGAAGCTGGACGAAGCCGACCCGGCGACCAACAAGGCCGGCATGGTCGTCATGGGACCGGCGGCCCGCCCGACCGGCCAGGCGCCGCCGACCCGGACGCAGTTCATCGGCGCGGGAGCGCTGCTCTTCTTCCTGCTCGCGGTCGTCGGCCACCTCGCCGCCGCCCGGACGAACCGCCGGCTGCGCACCGAACCGGAGCTCACCGCCGCGCTCGGCGCGGCGCTCCTCGGCACCGTGGAGGTGCCCGACGGACGGCGCGGCGACCACCGGCCGGAGGCCGGCGCCCCACGCCACCGGATCCGCCGGCTCCTCGGCGTCGACACCCGGTGGGACCTGCCGACCCCGCCGAGGTCCGACGACGAGGCCGCCCGACGGATCCGCTACCGGCGGGTCTGCGCCCGCCTCCGGGACCAACTGCCCACCCCCCGGCGGCTGCTGGTGGTCGTGCCGGACGGCGACGGAATCGCCCGCCGGGCCGCGGGACAGCTCGCCGCCGAGGCCAAGGGCGATCCGCAGCTGCGGGTGGTCGAGGTCTCGGCGGACCGGCCGATCGTGCCGGACCGCGACACCGAGTCCGGTGCCCTGGTCGTCCTCAGCGCGGGCAGCTGGACCGCCGAGGAGCTCGCCGGCATCGCCGAGGCGTGCGCGGACGGCCGGCACGAGATCCTCGGCATCGTCGTCGCCGACCCGGTCCGCGCCCGTGAGACACGGCCGACCGGCCACCACCCGCCGGACGACGCCACTCTCGCGCTCGCGGTTCGCGGCCAGGCCACAGGAGGTTCAGCGTGACGACGAGCACGACCGCGGAGTCGCCGGCCGCCACTCCGCTTCTCGACCTCCAGGCCCTGGTGGTGGCGGTGCGCAGGCGCCGCCGCCTCTGGTACGCCACGGCCTTCCTCGGCCTCGTCGCGGGCTCCGGCCTGGCGGTCGCGATGCCGCCGGCGCCGACCGCGGTGACCGAAGTACTGGTCGCGCACGAAGCGGACCAGCCGAACGACACCGGAACGCTGATCCGCACCGACGTCCAGCTGCTCCAGACCACGCAGATCGCCGACAAGGCCCTGCGGTCCCTCAAGTCCGCGGAGAAACCCGAGGACTTCCTCCAGGAGTACAAGGGCGCCGGCCTGACCAACAACCTGTTGCAGATCACCGTGACCGGCGACACCGACGCCCAGGCGGTGGCCCGCGCCAAGGCGCTGGCCGACGCGTTCGTCGCCGACCACGTGCAGCGGATGCAGCGGACCGCACAGGCCGAGGCCCAGGCCCTGCTCGACCAGCGCGACCGCATGCGGGACGAACTCGCCCAGGTCAACAAGGAGATCGGGAACCAGCAGGCGGACAGCGACCCGAAGGCGTCGGCGACCCTGGAGTCGCTCTTCGCCCGCCGCGCCGAACTCAACTCCCGCATCTCCGACTTCGACGAGCGCGCCGCGGACGCGCGGACCGGCGCACCCCAGGTCGTGGCCGGCACGCAGATCGTGGACACCCCGCGCGCACTGCGCCACTCCCTGCCCAAGGCCGTCGCCACCGACTCCGCGATCGGCCTGGTCCTCGGGCTCTTCGCCGGACTCGCGCTGGCCGCGGTCGGCACGGTGGTGGCGGACCGCCCCGTGCTGCGCCGGGACATATCGGCGAACCTGGGCGCCTCGGTCATCGCGGAGCTGCCCCGCCGGCCGGGCAGGCCGTGGCAGCGCCGCCGGACCCGGCTGACCCGCGAACGGCTCACCGCGTCCCTGGCCCGCACCCTGCGCGGCTCCGCGGAACCGGTGTCGCTGCTGGAACTGGGCTGTGCACGCGCCACGAGCGTGATCGCCCTGGACCTCGCCAGGACCATGGCGGCGGAGGGCCCGGTGACCGTCGTCGACGCGCTGCCCCGGCCGTACCTGACGAGCCGCCGCCCGCAGCCGGGCGACCCGACCGTGGTCGGCGCCGAACAGACCGCGGCCGTGCCGCCCCAGGAGCGCCGGATCGGCGTCGGCTCGGTGGCGCCCGGCACGGCGTGGACCGACCTCCGTCACCTCGGCACCCAGACCGTGCTCGTGGTGCGGGCCGGACACGGCAGCGCAGCCTGGCTGCACACCGTGGCCCGGCAGCTCGCGGACCAGCGCATCCCCGTGGTCGGCGTGGTGCTGATCGACCCCGACCCGCGGGACCGGACCGACGGCACCCTGTGGGACGGACTGCACACCGCGCTGCGCGGTCGCAGCGGGCGGCCGGCCCGGCAGCAGCCGGCCGGGGGTACCTCCCATGCCGTTCAGACAGTGGGGGACGGCCAGCGGCGGGCCGAGCGGAAGCCGGTCTGGGCCGCCCGGGGCCCGGAGAACGAGCAGGAGGCGCGCTAGCACATGTGCGGCATCGCAGGCACCTACCGGTGGCCGGACGGAAAGCTCGTGACCGACCGGCTCACCGACACCCTCGCCCACCGCGGTCCGGACGGGTCGGGCCGCTACAGCCACTCCGTCGGCGACGGCGAAGTGCACCTCGGGCACCGCAGGCTGGCCATCATCGACCTGTCCGACACCGGCGCCCAGCCGATGGCCAGGGACGGCCTCGTCCTGACGTACAACGGCGAGCTGTACAACGCCCCGGAACTCCGCGCCGAGCTGGAAGCCGGCGGGGTGCGTTTCCGCGGCACCTCCGACACCGAGGTGGTCCTGGAGGCCTGGCGACGCTGGGGCACCGACTGCCTGCCCCGGCTGCGCGGCATGTTCGCCTTCGGGATCTTCGACGAGCGCACCGGCGACCTGGTGCTCGCCCGCGACCAGCTCGGCATCAAGCCGCTGTTCCTGCTCCGGCGGGGCGGCGGCCTGGTCTTCGCCTCCGAGCTCAAGGCGCTCTCCGTCGCGACCGGCCGCTCGCTGGAGGTGGACGACGCGGCGCTGGTCGCCTCCCTGCTCTACTACTGGGTGCCGGACTCCCGGTGCGCGTTCCGCGAGGCGGAGAAGCTGGAGCCGGGGAGCTGGCTGCGGTGCCGGCCCGACGGCCGGGTGGAGCGCGGCCGGTTCTGGAACCTGAAGGACGTCGCCGCCGAGGGCCGGGAGCGGGCCCTGGCCGGCGAGCGGCCCGACCTGGCCGCGATCGTCGAGGAGTCGACCCGCCGCCACCTGCTCTCCGACGTGCCCGTGGCGACCTTCCTCTCCGGCGGCCTCGACTCCAGCTACCTGACCGCGCTCGCGGCCCGCCACCAGCCGGGGATCTCCGCCTACACGATCGGGTTCCGCGCCGAGGACGCGAAGTTCGAGGCGATGCCGGACGACCTCCGCTACGCCCGGCAGGTCGCCGAACGGTTCGGCGTCGACCTGCACGAGATCGAGATCGCGCCGAACGTCCTCGACCTGCTGCCGCAGATGACGTACCACCTGGACGAGCCGATCGGCGACCCCGCCGCGATCAACACGTACCTGATCTGCAGGGCCGCACGCGAGGCCGGGGTGAAGGTGATGCTCTCCGGGATGGGCGCGGACGAACTGTTCGCCGGGTACCGCAAGCACCTCGCCAACCTGATCGCGCTGCGCTACCAGCGGGTCCCGCGGCCCCTGCGGCGCGGGGTGTCCGCGGCCGTGGACCGGCTGCCGGTCGCCACCAGCCGCCGCGGATACCGGTCGGTGCGCTTCGCGAAGCGGTTCCTCTCCTTCGCCGGCCTGCCGGAGGAGACCGCCTTCCGGCGCAGCTACACCATGTACGACCAGGACGAGCTGCTCGCCCTGCTCGATCCGGACCTGGCCGGCACGGTCGACGACGTGCTGACCGAGCACGCGGACGTCTACGAGGACAACGACCTCGACGACTTCGTCAACCGGATGTGCCTCACCGACGCCCGGATGTTCCTGCCGGGCCTGAACCTCACGTACACGGACCGCTCCAGCATGGCCGCCTCCACCGAGGTGCGCGTGCCGTACGTGGACGTCGAGGTGGTCAGGGCCGCGTTCGCGGTGCCCGGCGACCGCAAGATCGTCGGACGGCAGGGCAAGGCCGTCCTCAAGGAGGCGGCCGTCTCGGTCCTGCCCCGGGAGATCGTGTACCGGCCCAAGGGCCTGTTCAGCGCCCCGCTGCGGGCCTGGATGAGCCGGGACCTGGCACCGCTGGTGCGCGAGGTGGTCGAGGACGGCGAACTCGTCCGTTCCGGGTTCCTGCGCCGGGACGCACTCGCGCGCATGGTCGCCGAGGACGCCGCCGGGCAGCGGGACTTCTCCAAACATCTGTGGCACGTACTGACCCTCGAGTACTGGTATCGCGACGCGACCTCCGGGTCCGGCCAGCGCACTCGGATGACGGCTTAGGAATCAGGGGACTTCGGTGAAGCAGGTCGTACAGAACTACAAGAGCGGCGAGCTGGCGGTGCTCGACGTTCCGGTGCCGGGGTGCAAGCCGGGCGGCGTGCTGGTGCGCAGCGCCTACTCGCTGATCTCCACCGGCACCGAGCTGATGAAGGTGTCCGAGGCCGGCATGTCGATGCTGGGCAAGGCCCGCTCCCGCCCGGACCAGGTGGCCAAGGTCATGCAGAGCGTGGCCACCAACGGGCTGCCCGCCACCTACCGCAAGGTGATGGGCAAGCTGGACTCCTACACGCCGCTGGGCTACTCGCTGTGCGGGGTGGTCGAGCAGGTCGGCGCCGGCATCGACGACGTGAAGGTCGGCGACCTCGTGGCCTGTGCCGGCAACGAGCACGCGCTGCACGCCGAGTTGAACTGGGTGCCGAAGAACCTCTACACCCCGGTACCGGACGGACTCGCGCCCCGCCACGCCGCCTTCGGCACCGTGGGGTCCATCGCGATGCAGGGCGTCCGCCAGGGCGAACCGCAGCTCGGCGAGGCGGCCCTGGTCATCGGCCTCGGCCTGATCGGGCAGCTGGTGGTCCAGCTCCTGACCGCCGCCGGGGTGCGCGTCGTCGGCGCCGACCCCGACCCGACGCGCTGCGAACTCGCCGAGCGGCTGGGCGCGGTGGCCTGCGGCGACCCCGCGTCCGCGGCCGTGGAGGCCGCCGTCGCCGAACTCACCGACGGACACGGCGTGGACCAGGTGTACCTGGCCGCCGGCGGCGGCAGCAACCAGCCCGTCGAGCTGGCCGCCCGGCTCTGCCGGGACCGCGGCCGGGTCGTCGACATCGGCAAGTGCCGCCTGGACCTGCCGTGGAACGCGTACTACGAGAAGGAACTCGACGTCCGCTTCTCCCGCAGCTACGGCCCCGGGCGCTACGACCCGGAGTACGAACTGGAGGGACGCGACTACCCGATCGGCTACGTGCGCTGGACCGAGCGCCGCAACCTTGCCTGCTTCCTCGACCTCGTCGCCCGCGGCAGGGTCGACGTGGAGCCCCTGGTCTCGCACGTCGCCGACTTCGCGGACGCGGTCGAGACGTACCGGCGGCTCAAGGACGGCGACCTGAAGGCCGTGGCCGTGCTGTTCCGCTACCCCGAACAGCCGGCGGAGGAAGGGACGGCGGACGGGGAGGCGGAGGCGGCCCCGTCGGTGGCCGTGCCCGCGGTGCGCCGCGGCGGGGGAGCGCCCGCCCCGGTCCGGGCCGTCAACTCCTCGGTGCGCCTCGCGTTCGTGGGCGCGGGCAACTACGCCACGTCGATGCTGCTGCCGCACCTGACCCCGCGCGACGGCGTCGAGCTGGCGACCGTCGTCACCACGACGGCGCTCTCCGCGGCCAACGCCCAGCGGAAGTTCGGCTTCGGCGAGGCGACCACCGACCTCGACGCCGTGCTCGACGACAAGTCGATCGACGCGGTGTTCGTGGTCACCCGGCACAGCTCGCACGCCGAACTGACCCGCAGGGCGCTGCTGGCCGGCAAGGCGGTGTTCGTAGAGAAGCCCCTGGCCCTCACCGAGGACGAACTGGCCGGCGTCCTCGCGGCGGTGGAGGAGTCCGGCAACGACCGCCTCCAGGTGGGCTTCAACCGCCGGTTCGCACCGCTGCTGACCGAGGCCAAGGAGCGCTTCGGCGCCCGGACCGGACCGGCGAGCCTGCGCTACCTGGTCAACGCGGGCCGGTTGCAGCACGGCAGCTGGTACCTCCAACAGGGCACCCAGGGTTCGCGGTTCGAGGGCGAGGGCGGCCACTTCGTCGACACGGCGAGCTGGCTGCTGGAGGCCGACCCGGTCTCGGTGTACGCGATCGCCCCGTCCGGCAACGAGGACCTGCAGATCGTGCTGGGCTACCCGGACGGATCCACCGCCACCATCAGCTACGTCACCACCGGCGCGCCCGGCTTCCCCAAGGAGACCCTGGACCTGGTCGCCGACGGCAAGGTGCTCAAGCTCGACGACTTCGTCCGTGCCTCGGTCTACGGCCGCAAGCGCTGGGTGAGTTCGCGGCTGCCGAAGGCACGCGACAAGGGCCAGAACGCCGAACTCGCCGCGTTCGTCAAGGCCGTGCGGACCGGCGGGCCGATGCCCGTGCCGCTGGAGTCGCTGGTCGCCACCACGGCGGCCACCCTCGCCGTGCGGAGCGCCCTGGCCTCCGGTGCGCCGGTGACGCTGGAGCGGGCACGATGACCATGAGTCCGAGTTGGTACCTGCGACGCCTCTCCCGGATGGGACCGAGCGAGGTCGCGGGCCGGGTGGGCGACACCGTGCGCAGACGGCGGTGGCGGTCCGCCCGCCCCGACTGCCCGAGCGTGACCGGAGCCCGGTTCACCGCCGTCCTGCCCGCCGGGACGCTCGCCGCGGTGCCCGCGGACGCCGCGAAGCGCCTCGTCGCCGAGGCAGACCGGCTGATGTACGGGCACGTCGAGTACTTCGGGGTGGTCCGCGACGACCTCACCGACCCGGACTGGTGGTGCGACCCGAAGACCGGGCGCCGGGCGCCGTGGGGCTACGCCTTCGACGTGCCGTACCGCGACGAGGACGCGGTCGGGGACATCAAGCAGATCTGGGAGCTCTCCCGGCACCAGTACCTCACCGTGCTCGCCGCCGCCTACGCGGTCACCGGGAACGAGCGGTACGCCGAGCGGGTGGCCGAGCACCTGCGGTCGTGGTGGACGGCCAACCCGCCGCTGCGGGGCGTGCACTGGATCAGCGGCATCGAGCTGGGCATCCGGCTGCTGTCCTGGGTGTGGATCCGCCGGCTGCTCGACGACTGGCCGGGCGCGGCCGGGCTGTTCGAGGAGAACCCGGTGGCGCTGAACCAGATCTGGCACCACCAGCGCTGGCTGGCCGCCTTCCCCAGCCGGGGATCCTCGGCGAACAACCACGTCATCGCCGAGGCCGCCGGGCAGCTCGCGGCGTCCTGCGCGTTCGGCTGGTTCCCCGTCTCGGGGCGCTGGCGGGCCGACGCGCTGCGGTCGCTGGAGCGGCACCTGCGTGCCAACACCTTCGGCTCCGGCCTCAACCGCGAGCTGGCCAGCGAGTACCACGGACTCGTACTGGAACTGGGCCTGGCCGCGGTGGCCGAGGCGGACGCCGCGGGCGTGCCGGTCCCGGCGTCCGTCCGGCTGGTACTGCTGCGGATGACCGACGCGCTCGCGGCCGTCGTGGACAACCGGCTGCGGCCACCGCGCCAGGGGGACGCCGACGACGGGCACGGCCTGGTCGTGGACGGCGCGGGCACCGACCGCTGGGCCTCGCTCCTGGCCACCGGCGAGGCCGTGTTCGGCCGCCTCGACTGGTGGCCGGCGGTGACCGGCACCGACGTGCGCACCCCGCTGCTGGCCGCGCTCCTCAAGCCCACCGGACTGTCCGTGACCCGCCCGGCGGTCCGGCCGGCGCACCTCGCCGACGCGGGCATGACGATCCTGCGCGGCCCGGAGGAGATCTGGTGCCGCTGCGACGGCGGTCCGCACGGCTTCCTCTCCATCGCCGCGCACGCCCACGCGGACGCGCTGTCCGTGGAGGTCCGGCACGACGGGGTCGACGTGCTCGCCGACCCGGGGACCTTCTGCTACCACGGGCAGCCCGCGTGGCGGCAGTACTTCCGCTCGACCCTCGGCCACAACACGCTCCAACTGGACGGCACCGACCAGTCCGTCTCCGGCGGCCCGTTCCTGTGGACCCGGCAGGCCCGCACCCGCGTCCTGGCCGCGGAACCCTCCGGTGGTGACGTGGCCGCCTGGTGCGCCGAGCACGACGGGTACCAGGGCTCCGTGCACCGCCGCCGGGTGGAGCTGACGGCCGCGAGCCAGGAGCTGAAGCTGGTCGACGAGGTGCACGGGCCGCGCCGGACCGTGCGGCTGGCGTTCCACCTCGGCCCGGAGATCGCCGCGGACCTGGTGGGGAGCCGGGCGGTGCTCACCTGGATCCGGGACGGCGAGGGGCGTTCCGCGGTGCTCGACCTGCCCGGGCAGCTGTCCTGGCAGGCGCACCGCGGCGAGACCGACCCGCCGCTGGGCTGGTACTCCGCGGGCTTCGGGCGCAAGGAACCCACCACGACGCTGATCGGCACCGGCACCAGCCCCGCCGACGGCGCGGCCGGGTTCACCACCGTGCTCAGGTTCGGCGGCTAGGGGGCACGTGGTGATCAAGAGGCGGCACTGGGTGCTGGCGGCGGCACCGCTGGCGCTGGCCCTGCTGACGGCGACCGGCTGCGACAGCACGTCGGGCGGCGGTGCGGCGGAGCCGACCGCCGCACCGTCCACGTCCACGTCCGCGGCCCGCGCGGTGGCCCGGGTGTGCGCCAACCCCGCGCCCGGTCCGGCGAAGGCACCCGCGGGCGCGGTCACCGTCGACCCCGCGGTCGTCGGCGACCTGGCGGCCAAGACCAGGAACAGCCCCGCGAACACCACGTTCTGGCTCCGGCCGGGCACGCACCGGCTCGCCCCGGACCGCTACGCCCAGGTCATCCCCAAGAAGGGGGACCGCTACCTCGGTGCGCCCGGTGCGGTCCTCGACGGCGGGAAGAAGAACCAGTACGCGTTCGCGGGCACCGCCGGCGACGTCACCATCCGCTACCTGACCGTGCAGCACTTCGTCGCCCCGCTGAACGAGGGCGTGGTCAACCACGACTCGGCCGACGGATGGGTGATCGAGCACACCACGATCCAGGACAACTCCGGTGCGGGGCTGATGGCCGGCGCCCGCCAGCAGGTCCGTGCCAGCTGCCTGCGCGACAACGGACAGTACGGAATGAACGCGTACAAGGGCGGCGGCGGCATCACCGGCCTGGTGGTCGAGGACAACGAGATCACGGGCAACAACACCGGCAACTGGGAACGGCGCCAAGAGGGTTGCGGCTGCACCGGCGGCATCAAGTTCTGGGCCGTCGACGGCGCGGACATCCGCGGCAACTGGGTGCACGACAACCGTGGGGCCGGGTTGTGGGCGGACACCGACAACAACGACTTCCTCATCGAGGACAACGTGCTCGACTCCAACGACGGGGCCGCGCTGATCTACGAGACCAGCTACAACGCGGTCATCCGGAACAACACGATCCGGCGGAACAACTGGGTCGACGGCCGCAGGTACGCCGACCGCGGCGACAACTTCCCGTACGCGACGGTCTACCTGTCCGAGTCCGGCGGCGAACCACGGGTCAGGGCCCGCACCGACAAGATCGCGATCTACCGGAACGTGTTCGAGAACAACTGGTCCGGGATCACCCTGTGGGAGAACGCCGACCGGTTCTGCAACAGTCCGGCCAACACCTCGTCCGGTGACTGCACGCTGCTGGTGAAGAACGCCCACCGCTGCACGAAGCCGGCGATCGACAAGGCACCGCTCTACGCCGACTGCCGGTGGAAGACCCAGCGGGTGGACATCCACGACAACCGGTTCGTGCTCGACGAGTCCGTGGTCAGGTGCACCGAGATGTGCGACCGCATGGCGGTGCTGTCCAACTACGGCACCTATCCGGACTGGTCCCCGTACAAGGGCGAGAAGGTGGCCGAGGCGATCACCCACAAGCAGGACAACCGCTGGCACGACAACGTCTACCTCGGACCGTGGGAGTTCGTCGCCTACGACCCGAGCCGGGTGCTCGACTTCGACGAGTGGCAGGGCCCGGACTACGGCCAGGACGCGGGCAGCACCCTCGACTCAGGGGCCGGTGGCTGAGATGAAGAGACAGGTCGAGGTGGACAGGGAACACGGCGCCGACCAGCCGAGCAGCTCCGGCACCCCGAAGATCGTCGGGATCGTCTGGGGACTGCTGGTCCTCAACACGCTCGGTTCCGCGGGGGCGAAGACCATCGTCCCGCTGCCGCGCTCCCTCATCCAGATGGTCACCATGGGCGCCCTGGTCGCCGCGTTCACGCTGGCGCTCGTGGTCAACGTCCGGCTCCGCATCCGGCCCAGCGCCTACCTGCTCCTGCTCACCCTGCTGCTGGTGACGAGCGTGATCTCCAGCGCCAACCTGGAGTCCGGGTTCGGCGCGCTGTTCCGCTGCTTCCGGCTGACGCTCTTCGTCGGCACCCTGTGGCTGCTCAGCCGCTGGTGGGACGGCAGCCTGACGTTCGTCCGCTACCACATCCGGGCGTACTTCGCGGTCCTCGGGTCGGTGGCCGCCGGCCTCGTCGTGTCACCGGGCGCGGCCCTGCCCGACCTCTACGGCGGCCGGCTGGTCGGCGCGCTCTGGCCGCTCACCCCGCCGCAGATCGGGCAGTACGCGGCGGTGATCATCGGGCTCACCGCCCTGCTCCTCCTGGGCCGCCGGACCGACCGCAGGAGCGCCGCGACGGTCATCGTGCCGTCCTTGGTCCTGCTCGCGCTGACCCACACCAGGACGGCCACGCTCGGCCTGCTGCTCGGGCTGGCGCTGGCGATCGGCTCGCTCGTCCTGACCAGCTCGGCCGCCCGCCGCTTCTTCACCTGGGCGGTGATGTTCGCCGCGGTGGCCGCGGTCGGGTTCGCCGGCGCCCTGCAGACGTGGTTCCTGCGCGGACAGACCAAGGAGAACTTCTCCAGCCTCACCGGCCGGGCCAAGGTCTGGGACGCCCTCCTGGCCGCGCCCCGGACGACCTCGGAGAAGTTCCTCGGCGTGGGTCTGGGCGACAAGTCGTTCGGCGGGCTGCCGATCGACAACAGCTGGCTGGCGGTCTACAACGAGCAGGGCCTGGCCGGTGTCACCCTCGTCGCGGTGATCCTCTGCGTGCTGGGCGGTGTCGCGCTGCTGAGGCCGCCGTCGCTCCAGCGGGCCTGTGCGATCTTCCTGATCAGCTACTGCGCGATCGCCTCGTACACCGAGGCCGGACTCGGTGACGCCTCGCCGTACCTGCTGCATCTGGCCCTGGCCGCCTCGCTGCTGGCGACACCCGCCGCGGCGGCCCCCGCCCCGACACCCGCACTCCCGCGGCGGACGACCCAGGGAACGGAGGTGGCCTGACCATGCACGTCCTCGTGGTGCACAACCGCTACGGCTCCGCGCAGCCGAGCGGGGAGAACAAGGTCGTCGACCAGGAGGTGGAGCTGCTGCGCGCGGCCGGCCACCGGGTCGGGCTGTTCGAGCGGCGCAGCGACGACATCGCCGCCCGGTCGCTCCCCGGCAAGGTGGCGGTGCCGCTCCTCGTGCCCTGGAACCCGGCCGTCCGCACCGAACTCGCCGCCCGGCTGCGCACCGAGCGGCCGGACGTGGTGCACGTCCACAACGTCTTCCCGCTCCTGTCGCCCGCGGTCCTCGCCGCGTGCGCGGACGCCGGGGTGCCCGCCGTCGCCACACTGCACAACTACACCCAGGTCTGCCCGCCCGGCACCCTGCAGCGGGACGGTCGGCCGTGCACCGAGTGCGTCGGTTCGGCACCGCTGCCCGCCGTCCGGCACGGCTGCTACCGGGGCTCCCGCCTCGCGACGGTGCCGCTCGCCGTCAGCCTGTCGGTCAACCGGCGGCGGTGGTGGTCCGGAGTGGAGCGCTTCCTCTGCATCTCCGCGGCCCAGCGCGAGGTCCTGGTGCGCTCCGGCATGCCGGCCGAGCGACTGGCCGTGAAGCACAACTTCGTGCCGGATCCGGGCAGTTGCCGGGAGGGCGGCGGAGAGCACCTGCTCTACCTGGGCCGGCTCGCGGAGGCCAAGGGCGTACGGCTGCTCATGGCCGCGTGGGACGAGATCGCGGCCGGCGGCGGGGTGGGCGTACCGCTCGTGATCGCCGGAACCGGGCCGCTGGAGCCGGAGGTGGCCGCCTGGGCGGCGGACCGGGACGACGTGCGCTACGTCGGCCTGCTGGACACGGCGGAGTGCCGGAAGGCCATCGAGCGGTCGGTCGCCGTGGTGGCCCCCTCGACGTGGCTGGAGGCGTTCGGGCTGGTGGTCGTCGAAGCGATGGCGGCCGGGGTGCCGACCGTCGCCGCCGGCCACGGCGCCTTCGTCGAACTCGTCGAGGACGGGGTCACCGGGCTGCTGCACCGGCCCGGCGAGGCGGGTTCGCTCGCGTCCTGCATACGCCGGATCGCGTCCGGACCGGACCGCAACCGGGAGATGGGCCAGGCGGCCCGCCGCCGCTACGAGCAGGGCTTCAGCCCGGCCGTCGGCCTGGCACGCCTGCTGGAGGAGTACCGCACCGCGATCGCGGGACGGTCGGCACAGGCTCGTGGCGGGGACACCCGCGCGGGCAGGGGGGATGGGGACAGCACATGACACGATGCCGACTCTGCGGCTCGGAAGCCTTGGCGAGCGTCGTCGACCTGGGGGCGACGCCGCCGTGTGAGAGCTTTCTCGCCGCGGACCGACTGGACGAACCGGAGCCGGCGTACCCGCTGCACCTGCGGGTCTGCACCGACTGCTGGCTCGCGCAGATACCTCCGCTGATCACGCCGGAGGAGACGTTCAAGGAGTACGCGTACTTCTCCTCGTACTCGACGTCCTGGGTGGAGCACGCGCGCACCTTCGTCGCCGGCGCCGCGGAGCGGCTTCCGCTCGGCCCCGACGCCTTCGTGGTCGAGGTGGCGAGCAACGACGGGTACCTGCTGCGGCACGTGGTGGACCGGGGGATCCGCTGCCTCGGCATCGAGCCGTCGGTGAACGTCGGCGGCGCGGCACGGGAGGCGGGGGTGCCCACGCTCACGGAGTTCCTCTCCCCGGAGACCGGTGCGGCCGTCCGCGCCGAGCACGGCCCGGCGGACCTGGTCGTGGCCAACAACGTGTACGCGCACATCCCCGACGTGGTCGGCTTCACCCAGGGGCTGCGCGCCCTGGTCGCCGACGACGGCTGGGTCTCGATCGAGGTGCAGCACCTGCTGACCCTGATCGAGGACAACCAGTACGACACGATCTACCACGAGCACTTCCAGTACTACACGGTCGCCTCCGCGATCCGGGCCCTGGCCAGCGGCGGACTCACGCTCGTGGACGTCGAGCTGCTGCCCACGCACGGCGGCTCCGTCCGGCTGTGGGCCCGCCCGGCCGAGGCGGCAGGCGAGCCGACGCGGCGGGTGACCGACGTACTGGACCGGGAGAAGGCCGCCGGACTCCAGGAGCTGTCCGGGTACGCCGAGTTCTCCGCCCGGGTGGCCAAGGTCCGCCGGGACCTGCTCCGGTTCCTCATCGACGCGGCCGAGCGCGGCGAGACGGTCGTCGGCTACGGCGCCCCGGGCAAGGGCAACACCCTGCTCAACCACTGCGGCATCCGCCCCGACCTGCTCGCCTACACCGTCGACCGCAACCCGTACAAGCACGGCAGGTTCACCCCGGGCACCCGCATCCCGATCCTGGCGCCCGAGCGGATCGCCGCCGACAAGCCGGACTACGTCCTCGTCCTCCCGTGGAACCTGCGGGCCGAACTCACCGAGCAGCTGGCCTTCGTGCACGAGTGGGGCGGCCGGCTCGTCTTTCCCATCCCGGAACTGAGCATCGTCGAGGCCGCGAAAGAGGTCACAGCATGAAGGTCGTCCTGTTCTGCGGCGGTTACGGGATGCGGATGCGCAACGGAACCTCCGACGACGTGCCCAAGCCGATGGCCATGGTCGGCCCGAGACCGCTGATCTGGCATGTCATGCGCTACTACGCGTACTTCGGGCACACCGACTTCATCCTGTGCCTCGGGTACGGGGCCCACCACATCAAGGACTTCTTCCTCAACTACGAGGAGACGACGTCCAACGACTTCGTCCTGCGGGGCGGGAAGACCGAGCTGCTGTCCACCGACATCGCCGACTGGACGATCACGTTCGCGCAGACCGGCATCGAGTCACCCATCGGGGAGCGACTGCGCCGGGTCCGCCACCACCTCGACGGCGACGAGATGTTCCTCGCCAACTACGCCGACGTGCTCACCGACGCCCCGCTGCCGGAGATGATCGACCGGTTCGCCGCACGCGACGCCGGGGCGTCGATGATGGTGGTCCCGCCGCAGTCGTCGTTCCACTGCGTGGAGCTGGGCGAGGACGGCCTGGTGGGCGGCATCACCGCGGTCAGCGAACTGCCGCTGTGGGAGAACGGCGGCTACTTCGTGCTCCGCCAGGAGGTCTTCGACCACATACCGGAGAACGGCGACCTCGTCGCCGACGGATGCGCCCAACTGGCCAAGCGGGGGCGGCTGGTGGCACACCAGCACCGCGGCTTCTGGAAGCCGACCGACACCGTGAAGGAACGGGCCGCGCTCGACGAGGCCTACACCCGGGGCGACCGCCCGTGGGCCGTGTGGGAGCGGGACCGGGCCGGAGCCCGCGCGTGATCAGGCTCGGGGCCGGCCCCCTGGACCGGATCGTCGCGGTGGGCGCGCACTGTGACGACATCGCCATCGGCGCCGGCGGCACACTCCTGACGCTCTGCCGGGCGCGGCCGGGCATCCGGGTCGACGCCCTGGTGCTCACCGGCGGCGGCAGCGAGCGCGAGCAGGAGGAGCGGGCCGCGCTCGCCGCCTTCTGCCCGGGCGCCGACCTGCGGCTGACCGTGCACAAGCTGCCGGACGGCCGGTTCCCGGCCCACTGGGAGGAGGCCAAGTCCGCCGTCGAGGAACTGCGTACGCAGACCGACCCGGACCTGGTCCTCGCGCCGCGCACCGACGACGCCCACCAGGACCACCGCGGCCTGGCCAAGCTCATGACCACCGCGTTCCGCGACCACCTCGTGCTCGGCTACGAGATCGTCAAGTGGGACGGCGACCTCGGCCGGCCGGCCGCCTACCAGCCGCTGGCCACGGAGACCGCCGAACAGAAGGTGCGGCTGTTGCAGGAGCACTATCCCTCGCAGCGGCACCGGCCCTGGTACGACCGGGAGGCCTTCCTGGGCCTCGCCCGGATCCGGGGCATCGAATGCCACGCGCGCTACGCCGAGGCGTTCGCCGTCACCAAACTCACGCTCAACCTGGGGGGTTGAACCTTGCGCGTACTACTGACCGGACACCAGGGCTATCTGGGCACCGTGATGGCCCCGGTCCTCGAGGCCGCCGGGCACGAGGTCGTCGGCCTCGACTCCGGCCTGTTCGCCGACTGCGTGCTGGGCCCGCAGCCCGCAGACCCGCCCGGGCACCGGGTCGACCTGCGCGACGTCACGGCCGAGCACGTGGCCGGGGTGGACGCCGTGATCCACCTGGCCGCGCTCTCCAACGACCCGCTCGGCTCGCTGGCCCCGGAACTCACCTACGACATCAACCACCACGCGTCGGTCCGCCTCGCCCGGCTGGCCCGCGACGCCGGGGTACGGCGGTTCCTGTACGCGTCGACGTGCTCGGTCTACGGCGCCGCCGGCGGCGACGACCTGGTCGCCGAGGACGCCCCGCTGCGCCCGGTGACGCCGTACGCGGAGTCGAAGGTGCGCGTCGAGGACGACCTGCACGCGCTGGCCGACGACGACTTCACCCCGGTGTTCATGCGCAACGCCACCGCCTTCGGCTACTCGCCCCGGCTGCGCGCCGACATCGTGCTGAACAACCTGGTGGGCCACGCGCTCCTTTCCGGCGAGGTGCTGGTGCTCTCCGACGGCACCCCCTGGCGGCCGTTGGTGCACGCGGCCGACATCGCACGCGCCTTCACGGCCGCGCTGACCGCGCCGCGCGAGGCGGTCCACGACCGGGCGTTCAACATCGGCAGCGAGATCAACAACGTCACGGTCGCCGAGATCGCCGAACAGGTCGCCGAGGCGGTGACCGGCTCGAAGGTGGTGATCACCGGGGAGAACGGGGCCGACCCGCGGTCCTACCGGGTGGACTTCTCCCGGTTCCGCGCCGCGATACCCGGCTTCGACTGCGAGTGGACGGTGAAGCGGGGCGCCCTCGAACTCGCCGACGCCTACCGCAAGTTCGACCTGACCCGGGAGGCCTTCGAGCAGCGCTTCACCCGGCTCGCCGTCCTGCGCGCGGCCTCCGAGACGGGCACCGTCGACGACACCCTCAGGTGGCGCGGGTGACCGACGTGAGCGAGGAGATGTACGCCCTGGTGGAGCGGATGTACCCGCTCTGCCGGAGCATCACGGGCGACGGTGTGCGTGCCACCCTGGACATCGTCGGCGAGTACATCCCGTTGCAGGTGCACGAGGTGCCGACCGGGACGCAGGTGCTCGACTGGACGGTGCCGCAGGAGTGGAACATCCGGGACGCGTACGTCGCCGACGCCACCGGCCGGCGGGTCGTCGACTTCGCCGCGTCCAGCCTGCACGTGCTCGGCTACAGCGTCCCGGTGGCGGCGACCATGCCCCTCGCCGAGCTGCGCGGACACCTGCACACGTTGCCGGACCAGCCGTCCTGGGTGCCGTACCGCACCAGCTACTACAAGCCGGACTGGGGCTTCTGCCTGGCCCAGGAGACCCTGGACGCGCTGCCGGACGGCGACTACGAGGTGCGCGTCGACTCCACCCTCGCCGACGGGCACCTCACCTACGCCGAGTACGTGGTCCCCGGACAGGTCGCCGACGAGGTCATCGTCTCCTGCCACGTCTGCCACCCGTCGCTTGCCAACGACAACCTGGCCGGCATCGCGGTGGCGACGTACCTGGCCCGGGCCCTCGCGGAGCAGCCGACCCACTACACCTACCGGTTCCTGTTCGCGCCCGGCACCATCGGGGCGATCACCTGGCTGGCCCGCAACGCGGAGCGGGTGGACCGGGTCAAGCACGGACTGGTCCTGGCCTGCGCCGGGGACCCGGGCCAGGTGACGTACAAACAGAGCAGGCGCGGCGACGCGGAGATCGACCGGGTGCTCCAGCACGTGCTGACCGCCTCCGAACGCCCGCACCGCATCACCGAGTTCACCCCGTACGGCTACGACGAGCGGCAGTTCTGCTCGCCCGGCTTCAACCTGGGCGTGGGCTCGCTCACCCGCACCCCGTACGCCGGCTACCCCGAGTACCACACCTCGGCGGACAACCTGGACTTCGTCTCCCCGGCGGCGATGGCGGACACGCTGGCCGTCTGCCGCGAGGCGTTCGCCGTCCTCGACCGCAACCGGCGGTACGTCAACCTCAGCCCCTACGGCGAACCGCAGCTGGGCCGGCGCGGGCTGTACGACGCGCTCGGCGGTCGCAGCGACACCAAGCAGGCCCAGATGGCCATGCTCTGGGTGCTCAACCTCTCCGACGGCGAGCACAGCCTGCTGGACGTCGCCGAGCGGTCCGGGCTGCCGTTCGACACCGTCGCCGCCGCGGCCGACGCCCTGCGCGGCGCCGACCTGGTCAAGGAATGACGCCCATGACCACCCAGGGGGAGAAGGAGAAGCCGACGGCACCGGCCGGGTCCGCCAGGCGGGCCCTGGTCGGCCGGCTGTCCTGGGGACTGGCCGACCAGGCGGCCTCCAGCATCAGCAACTTCGCGGTGGGCCTCTACGTGGCCCGCTCGCTCGGGGTCACCGCGTTCGGCGTGTTCAGCCTGGCCTGGGTGACCTACGGCGTGGTGCTCAACGTCTCCCGGGGTCTGGCCACCGACCCGCTCGTGGTCCGCTTCAGCGGGGTGCCGGACGCGTCCTGGCGTGGCGCGGTGGCCCGTTCGACGGGTACCGCGCTCGGCGTCGGCGCGGCCCTCGGCGTGGTGTGCCTGGCGGCCGGACTCGGCCTCGGCGGCCGGGTGGGGCCCGCCTTCGCCGCCCTCGGTCTCCTGCTGCCGGGGCTGCTGCTCCAGGACGCCTGGCGGTTCGCGTTCTTCGCCGCCGGCAACGGGCGCAAGGCCTTCCTCAACGACGTGGTGTGGGGCATCGCGCTCGTCCCGGCCATGGTGGTGGCGGCCCACGTGGACACCGTGGCCGCCTTCGTGTTCGCCTGGGGCGCGTCCGCCACGGTGGCCGCCGGCTACGGCTACCTCCAGTCCGGCATCCGGCCCCGGTTGGCCGAGGCCCGCGGCTGGCTCCGCGAACAGCGCGATCTCGGCTACCGGTACCTGGTCGAGAACGTCAGCCTCAGCGGCGCCAGCCAGGTCCGGGCCTACGGGCTCGGCGTGATCGTCGGGGTCGGCGCGGTGGGCGCGGTGCGGGGCGCCGAGCTCCTGATGGGCCCGTTCCTCGCCGTGCTGATGGGGCTTTCGCTGGTCACCGTCCCGGAGGCGGCGCGGGTGCTGCGCCGGGCCCCGCACCAACTGGGCAGGTTCTGCCTCCTCCTGGGCGGCGGACAGGCCGTCGGCGCGCTGCTCTGGGGCTCGGCGCTGCTGCTGATGCCGGACCGGCTCGGCGACCTGGCGCTCGGCGACGTCTGGCACTCCTCCTCGCACCTCGTCGTGCAGATCACCCTCAGCGTCGCGGGGGCCGGCCTCGGCACCGGCGCGGCGGCCGGGCTGCGCGCGCTCGGCGCGGCTCGGCGCAGCCTGCGCTGCCAGCTGTTCGCCTCCGCCTGCTACGTCGGCGGCGGGCTCGGCGGCGCGGCCCTCGCCGGCACGTCCGGCTCGGCCTGGGGCGTCGCCGCCGCGACCCTCAGCGGCTCGGCCGTCTGGTGGCTGCAACTGCGGTCGGCCCTGCGCGAGCGCCACCGCAATCCCATCCCCGAAGTGAGGACCGCATGACCGACCGACCCAGGCTGAGCATCGGCCTGCCCGTGTACAACGGCGAGGAGTACCTGGCCGAGTCGTTCGACGCCCTCCTCGGCCAGACCTACGAGGACTTCGAACTGGTCGTCTCCGACAACGCCTCCACCGACGGGACCGAGGACATCTGCCGCAAGTACGCGGCGCAGGACTCCCGTATCCGCTACCACCGGCTGCCCAGGAACATCGGCGCCACCCCGAACCACAACCACGTGTTCGCCGAGTCCCGCGGCGAACTGTTCAAGTGGGCCTCGCACGACGACCTCTACGGCCGCGAGCTGCTCCGGCGCTGCGTGGAGGCGCTGGACGAGCGGCCGGACGTGATCCTCGCGCACACCGACCAGGCGGTCATCGACGGCGACGGCCAGGTCACCGTCCCCTACGAGTACACCCTCGCCACCGGCTCGCCGCACGCCCCGGAGCGCTTCCGCAGCCTGCTGTTCGAGCCGGGCGGCGACGACTTCTACGGGGTGATCCGGGCCGACGTGCTGCGCCGGGTGAAGCCGATGGACAGCTACCACCACGCCGACCGCACGTTCGTCGCCGAGATCACCCTGCACGGGCCCTTCCACCAGGTGCCCGAGCTGCTGTACTTCCGCCGCGACCACCCGACCCGCGCCGAGCGGGCGAACCCGTCCAAGCGCTCCCGGTGCGTCAACCTGGACCCGCGCAGGGCGGGCCTGCTGCACCCGACGCCCCGGCTGCTCGCCGAGTACGTCTGGGGCTTCGCCTCGGCGATCCGGCGGGCGCCCCTGTCCCCGGCCGACCGGCGCGCCTGCTACGGCCACCTGTCCGCCTGGATGACCAGCAGGGTCCGGCCGGGCGCCGGAGAGCGGGTCGAGGACCGGGCCCCGGTCGACCCGGCCCTGCTCACGGTCTCCGTCGACGCCCTCGTCGCCGGCCGCGAGGGGCGGCGGCGATGACGGCCACGGACGCAACTCCCGTACGCGTCGGGGTGTTCGGCCTGCTCGGCTCCGGCAACCTCGGCAACGACGGATCGCTCCAGGCCGTCCTCGGCTACCTCCGTGCCGAGCACCCCGAGGCGGCCGTGGACGCGTTCTGCGGCGGCCCCGAGGCGGTCACGGCCCGGTTCGGGATCCCCGCCACGCGCATGCACTGGAACCGCGCCGAGTACCGGACCGCGTCCCGCGTGGGCTCGATCGCGGCGAAGGGCCTCGGCAAACTCGTCGACGTCTTCCGCACCGCCGCCTGGGTGCGCCGGCACGACGTGGTGATCGTGCCGGGCATGGGCGTCCTGGAGGCCACCCTGCCGCTGCGGCCCTGGGGCTTCCCTTACTCCCTGTTCCTGCTCTGCGCGAGCGGCCGGCTGCTCGGCACCCGGGTCGCGCTGGTCAGCGTCGGCGCCGCCGAGATCCGCAACCGGCCCACCCGGGCCCTGGTGCGCCGCTCGGCACGGCTCGCCGCGTACCGGTCGTACCGGGACGCCCAGTCCCGGGACGCGATGCGGGCGATGGGCGTGGACACCACCCGCGACGAGGTCTACCCGGACCTCGCCTTCTCCCTGCCGACGCCGCCGGCGAGCGCGCCGACGCAGACGCCGGGCCCGGTCTGCCTAGGCGTCATGGACTTCCACGGCGGCAACGACGACCGCGCCCGGGCCGACGAGATCTACCGCCGCTACCTCGACGGCACGATCCGGTTCGTCCGCACACTGGTCGAGGAGGGCAGGCCCGTGCGGCTGCTGACCGGCGACCAGTGCGACCTGTCGGTGGTCGCCGCCATCCTCGACGCGGTCGACTCACCGCTGGTCACCGCGGCCGAACCGGCCTCACTGGCGGACCTGATGAACGAGATGACGGCCGCCGACACCGTGGTGGCCGTCCGCTACCACAACCTGATCTGCGCGCTGAAGACCGGAACGCCCGTGCTCGCCCTCTGCTACGCGGCGAAGAGCGACGCGCTCATGGACCGGATGGGCCTGGGCGCGTACTGCCACCCGGCCCGCGAGGTCGACGCCGACCGGCTCCTCGAACAGTTCCGGGACCTGGAGAAGCACGCGGCGGAACTGCGGCGGACCCTCGCCGAGCGGAACCGGATCGCCGCAGAGCAACTCACCGAGCAGTTCACCGCCTTGACCACGACCCTGTTCCCGGCGCACGACCACGCCCACGCCCCACGGAAGGCTTCATGAAAGCGACCGAAGTCCCGGAGATCGCCGGCGCGTTCCTGTTCGAGCCGACGCCCCACGCCGACGAACGCGGCTTCTTCTGCCGCACCTTCGACGCCGACGTCGTCCGCTCGGTGGGCCTCGACCCGGACGCCTTCGTCCAGGACAGCGTGTCCCGCTCGGTCCGCGGCGTGCTGCGCGGCCTGCACCTGCGCTCCGGGGCCGGCGAGGCCAAGCTGGTGCGGTGCTCGTACGGTCGGATCTTCGACGTCGTCGTGGACCTGCGGCCGGACTCGCCGACGTACCTGGGCCGGGCCTTCTTCGAGCTGTCCGGCGAGACGCAGAAGTCCGTGTACATCCCGGCGGGTTGCGCACATGGCTTCCAGACTCTTACCGAAATCTCAGACACCTCTTACCGTATTGACCGTCAGCACGATCCGTCCGAGGACGTGACGATCGCCTTCGACGACCCGGAACTCGCCATTCCCTGGCCACTGCCGGTCACGTCGATGTCCCGACGGGACCGGGAGGCGCCGAGCCTCGCCGAGGTCCTGAAGCACCAAGAAAGATGAGGTCGGCGTGCACACCCAAGACCCCGAGGGGCTCCTCCTGCCCCGCTCGCGACAGGCCAACGAGCGGCTGCACTCCATGATCCCAGGAGGCGCGCACACCTACGCCAAGGGCGACGACCAGTACCCCGAGAACCTGGCCCCGGTCATCAGCCACGGCAGCGGTGCCCACGTGTGGGACGTCGACGGCAACCGCTACATCGAGTACGGCTCCGGCCTCAGGTCGGTCAGCCTCGGGCACGCCCACCCCCGTGTGCTGGAGGCGGTACGGCGGGAACTCGGCCGCGGCAGCAACTTCGTCCGGCCGTCCATCGTCGAGGTCGAGGCGGCCGAGCGCTTCCTGGCCACCGTGCCCACCGCCGACATGGTGAAGTTCGCGAAGAACGGCTCCGACGCCACCACCGCCGCCGTGCGCCTGGCCCGCGCCGTCACCGGGCGCCCGCGGGTGGCCCTCTGCGCGGACCACCCGTTCTTCTCCGTCGACGACTGGTTCATCGGCACCACACCGATGAACGCCGGCATCCCGGCGGCGACCACCGAGCTCACCGTGTCCTTCCCCTACGGGGACCTGGCCGCCACGGAGGAAGTGCTCACCCGGTACGAGGGGGAGGTGGCCTGCCTGATCCTGGAACCCGCCACCCACACCGAGCCGCCGCCCGGTTACCTCGCCGGCCTGCGCGAGCTGGCCGACCGGCACGGCTGCGTCCTGGTCTTCGACGAGATGATCACCGGCTTCCGCTGGTCCGAGGCGGGCGCCCAGGGCCTGTACGGCGTCGTCCCCGACCTCTCCACGTTCGGCAAGGCGCTGGGCAACGGGTTCGCCGTCTCCGCCCTCGCCGGGCGACGCGACCTGATGGAACGGGGCGGACTGCGTGATTCCGGCGAGCGGGTGTTCCTGCTGTCCACCACCCACGGCGCGGAGACGCACTCCCTGGCCGCCGCGATGGCCGTGCAGGCCACCTACGTCGAGGAGGGCGTCACCGCCCGGCTGCACGCCCTGGGCGAACGGCTGGCCGCCGGTGTCCGCCAGGCAGCGGCGGCCATGGGCGTCGGCGACCACGTCGTCGTCCGGGGCCGGGCCAGCAACCTGGTCTTCGCCACCCTCGACGAGGACCTGCAACCCTCGCAGCGGTACCGCACCCTGTTCCTGCGCCGGCTCCTCGCGGGCGGGGTGCTCGCCCCGTCCTTCGTGGTGAGCAGCGCACTCGACGAGGCGGACATCGACCGCACCGTCGACGTGGTGGCCGAGGCGTGTGCGGTGTACCGGAAGGCGCTGGACGCCGCGGACCTGCGCCCCTGGCTGGCCGGGCGGGCGGTGAAGCCCGTGTTCCGCCGTCTGGCGTGACGTGACGTCAGCGGGGCACCCGCTGGGCCACGTCCGGCCTCCGCGCGGCCGTCTGGTCGGCCATCCGGTCGACCAGCCACGCGGTCGCGGGTACCACCGCCAGCGCGGTGCACCAGCCGCCGAGGGCGTCGGTCGGGTAGTGCGCGCCGAGACCGACCTCCGCCCAGCCCATGACGGCGCCGGCGACCAGCGCCGCCGTCAGCACGAGCGCCGTGCCGGCCGCCCTGCCGAGGCCGAGCCGGCCCGTCGCGAGGAGCGCCGCCATGAGGGCGAGCGCGGTGAAGAAGGCGGTGTGCCCGCTCGGGTAGGACAGGTTGCCGGGGCCGTGGATGGTGCGTCCCACCAGATGCTTGAGCAGCGTGGTCGTCCCCACGGTCAGGCCCGCGCCGGCCACGACGAGCACCGCCGCGCGGGGCCGCCGGAACAACAGGCAGCCCGCCACCCCGGCCGCGATCACCAGTGCCGACCCCACGGGTTCCCCGAGGAAGTCCAGGACCAGGGCGACGTGCCGCCACGGCCCCCGCACACTGTCCGCCGTCGGCGGGACGAGCCACCGGTCCACCCCGCCGGGTTCGCTGTGTCCCGCGTACCGGACGCCGAGCACGACGACCACCAGCGCGGCGAGCGCCACGACCGGCCGGAGCCACGCGCGCAGCACCGGGGGCAGCACCCCGCGCGACGCGGGCCGGGCCGGGCCGGCTTCCAGGTCCGCTCCTGCCAGACGATCCAACGCGAGCCCCCCGTCGTGTCCGAACCCCCCCAGCGACCATAGCCGCCCCGCGCCGGACGGGTGGCCCGACCGGGCCGTCGCCACGGCTCAGGCCCGTTCAGGCGGCGGGAACCGGTCGAGGTCTGTCCGATACCGCTCCATGGACTCCAGAAGCTCCCGCGACAGCCGGCGCTCCAGCTCCCCGGTACGGTCCGGCCACAGCACCCGGAACAGCGGAGGGCAGAGCTCCGGCGGCAGCGCCCTGAGCCTTTCGTGCTGCCTGCCGAGGGCGAGCGGCACCAGGTCCTTCGCCAGGAAGCCCGCGAAACCGTCCGACACGCCCGCGGGAAGCCGTTCCCTGTCCCGGCAGAAGGCCGTGATCAGCATGTTCACGGCACGCACCAGATGCGGTGACGGCGCGTCGAGCAGCAGCCGTATGCCGCTGAGGGCGCGCTCGTAGAGTGCGGTCAGGTGGCCGTCGGCCGGCCCGTCGCGGTCGCCGAGGAGCAGTTCGAGCAGATCGTGGGCGAGCGAGGAGGCGGCGGCGCCCTCCACCGCGACGAACGTGGTGACGGCCGGGCCGAGCCAGTGGAACACCGGGTCCATGGCGTGCCGTATCACCGAGTCGTTGGTCCCGGCGGACAGCGACATCTTGTGCCACACCTCGTCCCAGTACGACCGCGACCAACCGGGACCGCCATGCCCCGGGGGATAGCGGTAGAGCCAGTTCATGTCGAGCGGCTCGGGCGGCCTCGTACCGTCCTCGCCCGCACGCAGCGACACGTCCAGGGCCCGCCGGTTCTCCTCCCAGTAGGGGTGGACGCCGAGCGAGAGGGCGAAGTCCGTCCACTGGCCCTCGTACATCGCCGAGCGCCACAGCAGGCAGTGCCGGTGCCAGGCGCTCACCGGGTCCGCGGAGTCCGGGAACAGCTCGGCCACCGAGCAGCGCCCGGCGAGCAGAACGGTGACCAGGACGAGGTTGGAGCCGTACAGACCGTGCCGCGTCGCCGTGCGCAGCAGCGCGGGACGGTAGCCCGGGTACTGGTCGCCGGTGCGGGTCTCGTGCTGGGTGTGCACCTGGACCAGCCGCTCCGCGAGCCGGCGGCGTTCGGCCGCGGGCATCCGTCCGGTCAACGACCGCGCGAAGCGCAGCATCTGACGGGACGACAGGGAGGCGTACGACAGCAGCGCGAACGCGAGGTCGTCGTCGAAGAGGGCACCGCCGAGCGAGAGGGCGGGCCGGGGCCTGAGCAGGTCGGCGAGCACATGCAGGGTGAGCCGGATCGCCAGGTACTCGCCGAACGTCGCATGGAGGAACTCGTAGCTGGCGAGCACCTGCCCGTCGCGCACCGACTGGGCGCGCTGCACGAAGAAGAAACGGCCCAGCGCCGTCTCGGCGGCGTTCAACGGGGTGCGGAAGGCGGCGGCCTGGGTCTGCCGCCGCCCGAGGACCGCCGTGAGGTCCTCCTCCAGCTCCGCCGCCGACACCCACTGGCGGCGCCGGTTGAGCTGGGCGAAGGCCACCAGGGAGAGCCGCTGCAACTCCTGCTCGATCCGCTCGGCGGTCTCCTCCTCCGGTACGGCGTCCAGGGTCGACTTGCCCACCTCGCGCCGTGCGAAGGAGGTGAGCAACTGCTCGTAGAGGTCGGCCACGTCCAGGGAGTCACCGGTGGCCCGTTGCAGGCCTCCGTCGGTGGCGTCGTACAGCGCGAGCATGGTCAGCAGCAGTGGCTGGGCGGCGAGTTCGGCGTGCCGTACGACGTGCCGCCACGTCAGCGGGGCACGGCCGCGGGCGGCGAAACCGGCCGCGTTGGCCGCGTTCCACACCGCCAGCCACTGTCCGATCTGGTCGTCCCGGAACGGCTCCAGGCGCAGCGCCACCAGTCCGTCGGGATACCTGGCGCGGTCCGCGACGGCGGTACGACTCGTCACCAACGCCAGTACCGTGCGGCCCTGTTCGGCCTCCCGCTGCTGGAACTGGGCCACGCGGATCAGGAAGTTGTTCTGGTGCACTCCGGTGGTCTGCAGCAACTCGTCGAAGCCGTCGAGGAGCAGCACCGGGGTGCTGCCGCCCGCCGCCCGCACCAGCTGCGGCCAGCTCACGGTCTCACCGGTGGCCGCGCGGATCGCCTGCTCGATCTGGTCCTGGAGCTCGTCCTCCGCCCGCACGTCCCGCAGCGGCACCCGCACCGGCAGGAAGCCCACGGCCGGAAGGCGCGCGGCCAGCACCCGGGTCAGCGCGGACTTCCCGGCTCCCGGCTGGCCGAGGACCAGCAGCGGTGCCGCGGGCGGCTGGGGGGAGGTCAGCGCCCCGGCCAGGTACCGGGTCAGGTCCTGCCGGACGGGGACGCGCTCCCACCACGACTCGTCGGCCGGTCCGCCCGGTCCGGACACCCCGGACACCCGGAAGTCCGGGTCGAGGTAGAGCTCTTCCAGGGTGGGGATGAGGATGCCGTCCGGCGCGGGCTCGGCATCCAGGACGGTGCGGGTCAGCGCGGCCTCGTGGGCGCGTGCGAGTGCGGCGGCCACGTCGACCGGCGGGTGCAGCGCCTGGGCGGTACGGGCGAGGAGTGTCTCCACACCGTCCAGCGCGCGGTGCACCTCGGCCCGGGTCGCCCGGTGTTCCATCTGCGCCGTCCAGAGCCCGAACTCGGGTGCGTGTAAGCCGAGTTGCCTGTACAGGTCCCGGTAACGGGCCTGCGCCGTCCCGGGCAGGACCCCGGTGAGCAGGCGGGAGGCCTCCCGCCGGTCAGGAGTGGCGAGGCGCTCCCAGACCGCCAGTCCCTCGACGAAGGCCAGGAATCTGCCGGCGTACTCGTCGTAGCGGCCGAGCAGGGCCGCCTCGACCGCCTCGGCCGGGGCGTGCGGGGCGGGGCTCGGCAGATCCGCCGCGACCAGCAGCGCGACGAGATCCGGGACCTGCGGTGCGGGCCCCGCCGGATCCGCCCGGGCGAGCGCGAGCTGCTCGTCCCGCGTCAGATCGAGCTCGTCGAGCCCGAACGGCAGGGCCAGCTCCTGCATGGCCTCGAAGAACGCCACCACCACGACCACCGTGTGCGCGGCGCGCAGCACGTCCGTCCGCTCGGCCCGGCTGTGCGCCCGGCCGAGACGCGCGCCGATCCCCTGGACCGCGTCGCGGCCGAGGCCGAGGACGCGGCCCCTGGCGTCGGCCATCCCGATCACGGTGCCGCTGATCCCGCCGGTCGCCAGGTTCAGCGCGCCGCCGAGGACCCGGTCGAGCGCCGCCAGCCGGGCCGGTTCGGCACCGAGCAGCACCAATGCGTCGCCGAACCTCAGCAGTCTGCGCGCCCCCATGGCCCCCACTCCCCGTGTGCGGCCTCCACTGTCGCACGTGCGGGCTTCCGGAGGCGCGCGGACCAGGAGCCTTACGCCCAGCAGCCGTTGACCGTGGCCGCCAGTCCGTCCAGGGCGTCCTTGGTGGCGGCCGGGTCGGCGGTGGAGTTGTTCTCGATGAAGGAGAAGACCTTCCAGCGTCCGTCCCCGGCCTTGGTCAGGCCGCTCAGTGCGATCGCACCGGTGAGCGTGCCCGTCTTCGCCCGGACCTTGCCGACGGCGCACTGCGAGTCCGCGGTGTCGAAGCGACCCCACTCGGGACCCAGGGTGGAGCCGGCCTCACCGGCGACCGGCAGGCCGTCGACGATGTATCCGAGGGTCTGGGCGTTGCGCGCGTCGTCGGCGAGATCGAGGATGTCGGCGATGGTCTGTGCCGGGATGCGGTTGGCACGGGACAGCCCGCTGCCGTCGTGGATCTCGTAGTTGTCCAGCGAGACGCCGTACCCGCGGAGCACCTCGCGCACGACCGCGGTGCCGTCCTCGAAGGTGGCCGGGCGGCCGGCCCCGATCGCGGTCGTCCGCAGCAGGGTCTCGGCGATGTCGTTGTCGCTCACCTTGAGCATGTGCTCCACGATGGCGGACAGCATGCCGGACCGGTGCTGGGCGACCGGCACGTCGCCGGTGGCCGCCGTGCCGTGGGTGACGCCGCCCGTGACGGTGACACCCTGCTGGGCGAGGAATCCGGTGAAGACCTGGCCCGCGTCCAGCGACGTGTCCGTGACCTGGTGGCCGTCGACCACCAACGCCCGTACCGGTGCCACGGAGTCCGGGTAGTAGCCGTCGTTCCAGCCGGTCGCGAGCGTGGGCTCGGGGAAGAGGCTGTCGTCGACCTGGACCTTGACCGAGGTGAGCCCCGCGCTCTTCAGCCCCGCGACGGCGTCCTTCGCCATCGCGTCGAGGTCGGCGCTGGTCAGGGTGCGGTCACCGCCGCCGACGAGGGTGAGGGTGCCGTTGCCGTAGACGGCCTTGGTGGTGAACCGGTGGTCGGGTCCGAGCACCGTCAACGCGGCCGTGGCGGTGCCGAGTTTGGTGTTCGACGCGGGCATCAGCGCGGTGCTCGCGTCATGGCCCCAGACGGCCTTGTCGGACGCGGCGTCGATGACGACGCCGCTCAGGGTGGAGCCCAGCCGGGTGTCCTGCACGCGGGCGTCGAGATTGTCCGCGATCTTCTGCTCGGCGGGGTCGAGCGCGGTGACCGCCGGCATGGCCTTGTCGGCGGCGAAGGCGCTCGTGCCGAACAGGAACGTCCCGGCGACGGGCGCGGCCACGGCGACGACGGCGACCCGGCGGAGCGCGGGGTGGAGGGTTCTCGCCGCGCGGCGAGGAGCGGCAGCACGGGCGGGGGATGGGGGGTTGGACATGCAGACCTCGTTGAAGTACTCGCGGAACAAAGGGAGTTGACGGACAGAACGCGATCTCTCAAGAGAGAAAGCTACCTGTGCGACCCTGTTCCGCCACCGCGCCACCGCGGCGCGCCGAGCCTTCGACGGGGCGTTCTGCCGTCGTCGCGGCCGATCTTCGGGGCGATCACGCCCGACACGGGAATTCCGTCCCAGCGCGTCACGAACTGCCCGAGACGGAGGCGCACATGGAGACGAGCAGGCGCTTCTTCGGCTCCAGGTGGCGATCTGGGCCTGCGCCTGGCTGTACGAGGGGGAAGCGTGTCGGAGACACCTGGTCAGCCGGTTGCGCGCAGCGCTTCCAGTACGGCTCGGGACATCCCGAGCTGGCCGCGTGCGTTGGGGTGGACCGGAGCCGCCGGAGCAGCGGGTACCAGGGGCTCGATCCACCGCACGTCCGCGTCCGCGCAGGCGTCCCGGCCGGCTGAGGGAGTGTAGGTGTCCACGTACGTGGCCCCGGCGGCGCGTGCCCGGTCCCGCAGCACGTCGTTGAGCCGCCGTTCCTTCTGGCGCAGGAAGGCCACGTCGCCCGGTGCGAGCCCCATCGCGCGTTGGCAGCCGTCGTCCTGGGCGGGCAGGACCGCCGGATAGCCCACGACGAGCACGCGTGCCCTGGGCGCCCGGCGCTTGATGTCGCCGAGCGCGGTGGCCACCCGCCCGCCCGCGGTGTCGATCCTGGTCTCGATGTCGTCGCCGTCGCGGGAGGCGTACCACTCCCGG
Source organism: Streptomyces sp. NPDC048278 (assembly GCF_040652195.1). Taxonomy (NCBI): domain Bacteria; kingdom Bacillati; phylum Actinomycetota; class Actinomycetes; order Kitasatosporales; family Streptomycetaceae; genus Streptomyces; species Streptomyces sp. NPDC048278. The sequence continues at coordinate 409,486 of NZ_JBEZLP010000001.1, read as the reverse complement.
CACGGGGCGTCGTCCGCCTTCGAGCCGCGGATCCCCTTCTCCACCTGATAGAAGACGCCCGCCTTCACGCAGGTGGTGACCATGGAGCTGAAGCCGATGTCGTTGCCGCCGATACCGAGGGTGACCAGCCGGGTGGTGGCCGTCACGGCCGACAGCTGGGCCGGGTTGGTTCCGTGCCCGGTGGACTGCGCGGCGAGCAGATCGGCCGTGGTGGCTCCGCTGCAGCTCAGGTCGCGGAACTCGGCCGGCTTCAGACCGAGGTCGGCGGCGAGCAGCGCGGGATAGTTCCGGTCGGACCGCTCGCAGCCCGTGGGCCTGCCGTTCTGGCCGGGGATCTTCGGCCCTGCCGTGTACGAGTCGCCGAGGGCGACGTACGGCCCGGTGGGGAGTACCACCTGCGACGACGCCGAACCACCGGAATCGCTCCTGGTGAGGGCGACCGTGGCGACGAGTGTCGCGCAGGAGACCGCCGCCGTCAGTCCCAGGGTGATACGAGTCCTCATGCGTGCTCCTGCCTCCGGTGCGGGGCCCGAAGGACGCGTGACCACCGAGGGCCACGGCCGCCGGTCGCCGATGTCGCCCCAGTGTCTTGGGGGCAGGTGCGCCATGTCGTCGTGCCGCTGCCGTCTCTGTCCGTACACAAGGCGCAGTACGACCGGGCGCCGGACTCCGTCCCAGTGCGGAGGAACCGGCCCGGCACGCCGTCGCCGAAGGGCCGCTCCCCGTTCCCCTCGCCCGGTCGGGCCGAGTTCCTTCACCACCTCCGAGGCGGACCGCTTCGCGTCCGGCGGGCGGCGCGGCGACCACATGTCACCCGTTCGGCCTACGCGGGACCGTCCCCGGGTGCGACGTCCCCCGTTCGGCCGCACGGTGGAGGTGGCCGACTTGCCGCCATGCAACAGCCATGATCGCCAGCTTCTCGGGGAGGCGCCGTGATCGTGATAGCCCTGCTCACCCCGGTGGTGCCGCTTGTCCTGCTGGTCGCGCTGCCCGCACTGGAGGACCGCCTGTTCCCACCGCCACCGCCCCTCCCGGAGCCGACGGACCTGGAAGAACGGACCGAAGGCGACTGACACTCCACCCCGCCCGCGGAGCCGACCTCCCGTCCGGACCTCATCCCCCTCGTGCACCTCGGCTGAAAGGGTGTGGGGCCGGGTCGGACCCAGTCGCGCGGCGCCGCGTTCAGAGCGGTGAGCCGAGGGGTGGCCTCGGCCTCCGTAAGGTCTATCGTCCGTGGTGAGTCCGGCGGTGGGCGGAGCCGTCCGGCGGTGGTCGGGAGGCTGCTGGAGCCGTCGGCCGGACCTCGGTCAGCCGATGCCTTCGTCGACGCCTTCGACGATGCGGAAGTCGCGCTCGACGCCGTCGGAGAGGGCGACCAGGGCCTGCTGGTAGGCCGCACTCTCGCGTGCCGCGACGGCCTGCTCGAAGCTGTCGAACTCGATCAGGACGGTGCGCTCGGCGATTCCGGCGTCATGCGCCGCGACCCGACCGCCACGGACGAGGACCCGGCCGCCCCCGGCCTCGACGGCCAGGCGGGCCAGTTTGTTGTAGGCAGCCAGCTTCTCGGGGTCTGAAATGGTGCGGTAGACGCTGACCCAGTAGCCCTTGGGCATGGAACCTCCAGTGTCGGGACGAGTGCGTATGACTTCAGATGCACGGCAAGCTCAGCAGGACGGCGCGCAGTGCCGTGTCGCCTGCGGACCGGCCAGGACATCGAAGCCGTACCCGAAGAAGGCGAGCCCCGCGACGGCCGCCACCAGTCCGAGCGCGGTACGCCACCGGCCCCGCACAGCGACGAAAACAGCCAGGGCAGCGGCGGTCCCGCCGCACACCAGGACCGGCAGGCCCAGCCGGAGCAGGTCCGGGTTGGTCTCGCCCTCGAAACCGCCGAAGAGGCCCCTCCGGCCGTACGGGAGCCAGACCACGAAGCCCGCCAGCGCGCCGAGTACCGCTGTCAGGCACCCCGCGGCGCCGGTGGCGGCTTCACGCCGGGTCGTCTGTTCGGTTTCCATATACGGAGAGACACCTCGCAGGCGCTGGGAAGTTCCGCTGACCCCGGACGGGTCCGGTCCGGGGTTCCGTGGTGATGAGCGGCGTCCCGAGGCCGGCGACCGCCGCCACGACCAGAGCGATGAACATCAGGGGCCCCGACGGGACGGTGCGGCCGACCGGGACCACGGTGACGTGCAGCATGGCGGCGGCCGACCGGGACGCGGAGGTCTTCCCGGAGGCGGACGAACTCGACCTGACCCGCAGCCCGAACACGCACCTCGCCTTCGGCGCGGGGGCCTACTCATGCATCGGCCGGCCCCTGGCCCGCACCGAGCTGCAGGCCACCCTCGACGTCCTGCTGAGCCGCCTGCCCTCGCTCGAACTCGCGGTGGAACCGGCCGGGTTGAACCGGCTCGCGGGGCTCGTCGTGGACCGGTCGGTCAGGTCACTCGGCGAGGTGGATGGCCACGGCGGGGCACACCGCCGCCGCCTCCTTGACGGACTCGTGGTGCTCCGGCCCGGCGTCCGCCAGCAGGAGGACGGCGATGCCGTCCTCCTCCCGCTGGTCGAACACGTCGGGGGCCTTGACCGTGCACAGGCCGCTGGCACAGCACAGTTCCTCGTCGATGGTGATCTTCATGAGAACTCCTTGTTCGTTCCGCGGTACGTCGGTTGTGCGCCGTTCGGTTCAGCGGCGGCCGGTCACCAGGTGACCCACAGTTCCTCCAGGCCGGTGGCCACGACGCCGGTCCGGATGCGCAGGTCGTCCGGTGTGTCCCGCAGCCGGAGCCCGGGCAGCCGCCGTACGAAGGTGTCGAGGACGACCTGGAGCTCCACCCTGGCCAGGGTCTGGCCGATGCAGAACCGCGGTCCCGCGCTGAAGGCCAGGTGCTGCTGGGCGTTGGGACGGGTGGCGTCGAACCGCTCGGGCTCGGGGAACTTGCGCTCGTCCCGGTCGGCGGCGCTGAGGTTGACGAAGAGGGTGGTCCCGGCGGGCACCCTCTCACCACCGACCTCGATGTCCTCGTAGATGAACCGGGGGATGCCCAGGCCGCCGACGGGGTCCAGCCGCAGTGACTCCTCCACCGCGCCCGGGACCAGGGACGGGTCCTCGACCACGGCCTCGTACAGCGCACGGTCCGCGAGCAGCAGCGCCGTCATCTTGATGATGGCGTTCGAGGTGGTCTCGTGGCCGGCGATCAGGACGCCCACCGCCGTCTGGATGAGCTCCTCCCCGCTCAGCCGCCCGTCCTCGCTGTCGGAGATCTGGGTCAGCTCACTGAGCAGGTCCTCCCCGGGGTTCGCCCGCTTCTCGGCGACCAGGGCGGCGGCGTAGGTCACGAACTCGGTCCGCGCCTCGTCGACCTCCTCCTGGGTGTACTTCGTCGTGGTCATCATGACCTCGGACCAGTGCGAGAACTTGTCCTCGTCCTCGGCCGGTGCGCCCAGCAGTGCGCAGATGACCCCTACCGGCAGCGGGAGGGCGAACTCGGAACGCAGTTCCACCGGCGCGCCCTTGGCCAGCACGGCGTCCAGCAGGTCGTCGGCCATCCGCTGGACGCGAGGGCGCCAGGCCTCCATCTTCTTCACCGTGAACGCCGGGCTGATCAGCCGGCGGTAGCGGCGGTGCCCCTCGCCCATCAGCTCGGACATGGCTTTGTTCTCACGGTTGTACATGCCACCGTCCTCGGTGGTCGCCGTACGGGCGGCGCCCTCGCGGTCCAGGCGGCGGTTGAAGCGGGGATCGGACAGCAGTGTCCGCGCCTCGTCGTAGCCGGCGACGAGGCCGACCACGTCACCGCTGGGCGTCCGGACGTGAGTCACCGGGCAGCCACGTGCCGCGGCCCACTCGGGCGGGGCCTCCAGCGCCTTGGGCTGGTCGAAGGGGTAGTCGCGTACATCGTTCACGGTCATGGTGGGGGCTCCTTCGGTCGATGATCACGCTCGCCATGAGGTGATCTCCCGGGCAGAACGGGTTGCTGACGCGTGCGGGGGGGCTTTGAACGTGCGGAGAAAGGAAGAAAGGACCAGGTTGAGAGCGTGCCGCCACCGACGCGTGGTCCTGGGCGTTGCGCTGACACCGGGGGGCCTCGACACAACGGCCCCCAGCGGCGCCCCGCCATGAACTGACGTTCAGTCAAATCGCTGTCCAGGAGGGCCACTTCGTCGTGGCCGCACCGGCAGCCGTGCGCCTGGACCCGGCGTCGGGCGGGTGAGTCGACGGCGGCGGGCATGTCGTCCCCCGCCCCGTTCGGCGTCGACGACCCCCGCCCTCCGGCCACGGCCGACCGTCGCCACGGCCATCAGGCGGTCGCGCAGTCGCACCCTGTTTCCGGAGGGTGCGGCACCTGGGCCCGGCCGGCGGTCGGTCTTCGCGTCCGCACGCCGACGACCATGATCAGCCTGTCAATCGGCAGTGGCGCCGCCGAGCGGCACGTCCCGCGGCTGGAACGCCGACGATCGGGATCCGGTTCATGCCCCCTCCGGGCGGATGACCGCTTCGGGGAAGGCCGTTACGTCTGCTCTCATGTCGTCTCCGTGGTGGGGGAGGACTCCCGTGGAAGGGAGACCGGTACAGAGGCCACAACCTGCAACTTGCTTAACTTATGCAAGCATCTCTTCCTTGCTTTAGTCAAGCAAATTCAAGGCGATGTTCGTGAAGATCGCGCGCGAAGACCCGGTGGTGCGCAGGGACTTGCCCTCACCGGGCCGCTCCCGCGAAAGCGCGCGCAGTGCGCCGACTCGGCCTGCCCGTAACGATCGCCACCGGGAGAACTCGGCGCCCTGGGAGATCGCCACCAGCGGGCATGTCAGGGCGGCCGACAGCCCGGCCACGCCCGGCAGGTCGAACCGGCTGCCATCAGGGCGAGGCGGACCAGGAGTACCCGCCCTTTGCCGTACATGTCCCCGAGCCGCCCGGCGACCGGCGTGGCGACGGAGGCGGACAGGAGGGTCGAGGTCACCGCTCAGGAGGTGTCCGCGGCCGATGCTCCGGGCAGCCGGGGGAGTTCCGGCAGCAGCGGTGTCACCAGGGTCTGTATCAGGGACACCGCGATCCCGGCGAAGGTCAGAACACCGACGACCTGCCCGGACGCGCGACCGCGGGCCCGCTGGTCCCGGCGCTTTCGGTGACGGCTTCCGACACGGCGGGTCTCCGTCCTGCGGTGTGTTCGCGAGGGCCACCCGGCAATGTATCGATCGACTGATTGACTGAATTAAATCAGATGCTTAACTTGAGTCGAGCAGATGATTGGATCCGTGCGGTGTGAGGACCCATCTCCCCGGGAGGACACGGGAAACTGCCCTTGGCGTACAGCGAACGACAGGGGCACGGCCCCGGTGAGAGCGGGTGATGACGGATGGCGGACCGAGTCATGCGGGCGGAGCGCGGCGGTGCGACCCGGGAGGCGATCATGGACGCGGCGGAGCGCCTCTACGCCGAACACGGAATGCACGCGGTGTCCAACCGCCAGATCAGCGAAGCCGCCGACCAGGGCAACAGCGCGGCGGTCACCTACCACTTCGGCTCCAAGGCCGACCTGGTCCGCGCGATCGCCCGGCGTCATGCCACGCAGATGGAGGCGGCGCGGCTCGACATGGTGACCGGCGCCGTCGGCTCCGGTGACCTGCGGGACTGGGTGGCCTGTCTGGTGCGCCCCTACACCGGGCACTTGGCGGCACTCGGCGCCAGAACCTGGTACGCGCGGTTCCGGGCTCAACTGATGAGCGATCCGGGGCTTCAGCGCATCAACACCCGGGAGGCGATGGAGTCCGCCTCGCTCCGCCTGATCCTGACCGGACTGCACCAGTGCCTGCCCGACCTGCCGGCCGGGATCCGCGCCGAACGCCAGGCCATGGCGGGCCACGTGATCGCCCAGATGTGCGCTGAGCGTGAACGTGCCCTCGCCGATGGCAGCCCCACTCTCCACCCGACCTGGGACGCACTCGCCGACAGCCTGATCGACGCGGTCGTGGGGCTGTGGGGAGCGCCGGTGACACCACACCCCTGACAACAGACGAACTGGCCCCGAAAGGTACTGGAGACCATGACCACCACCCCCCACACGGTCCCCGAGAACACCGCCGACACCCCCGAGTACCCGATGCCCCGGGCGGCCGGGTGCCCGTTCGACCCGCCGCCCGGCCTGTACGACCGGCAGCGGGAACGCCCGCTGTCCCGGGTGCGCGTCTGGGACGGCAGCAGTCCCTGGCTCGTCACCCGCCACGCGGATCAGCGGGCCTTGCTCGCCGATCCGCGGGTCAGTGCCGTGGCCGACACCCCCGGCTATCCCAGCGCGGTCCCGCTGCCGCCCGGCGCCGTCCGTCGTGCCTTCATCGCCATGGACGACCCCGAGCACGCCACGCACCGCCGCATGCTCACCTCCCGGTTCGCGATCCGCCGAGTGGAAGCGATGCGCCCGGCCGTCCAGCGCATCGTGGACGGACTGATCGACGACATGCTCGCCGGGCCGAACCCGACGGACCTGGTCGAGGCGCTCGCCCTGCCTCTGCCGTCGCTGGTGATCTGCGAACTGCTCGGAGTGCCCTACGGCGACCACGGCTTGTTCCAGGAGTGCAGCAAGGGCATCATCAGCCGCACCGCGACGCCCGAGGAGCGTACGGCAGCCCACGGCGAACTCTCCGGGTATCTGGACGAGCTGATGGGCCGCAAGCTCGCCGAGCCCGGCGACGACCTCCTGTCCACCCTGGCCGAACGCGTCAGGGCGGGGGAGCTGACCCGCCAGGAAGCGGCCGAGATGGGCAAGCTGATGCTGATCGCCGGTCATGAGACGACCGCCAACATGATCGCGCTCGGCACGCTCACCCTGCTCGAACACCCCGACCAGCTGGCCCTGCTGCGGGACACCGACGACCCCAGGCTGATCGTCTCGGCGGTGGAGGAACTGCTGCGCTATCTCACCATCACGCACAACGGCCGGCGCCGTGTCGTCCTGGAGGACATCGAGATCTCCGGCCGGACCATCCGCGCGGGTGAGGGACTGATCCTGGCCAACGACATCGGCAACCGCGACCCCGATGTCTTCCCCGACCCCGACCGCCTGGACCTCGCCCGCGACGCGCGCCGCCACGTGGCCTTTGGCTTCGGCGTCCACCAGTGCCTCGGCCAGCCCCTGGCCCGTCTGGAACTCCAGGTCGTCTACGGCACGCTCTACCGCCGGATCCCCACCCTGCGCCGTGCCGTCCCTCTCGATGCCGTCCCCTTCAAACACGACGCGCTCGTCTACGGCGTCCACGAACTGCCCGTGTCCTGGTGGTGAACGACGACGCCCGGGAACCGGCCGCGACGGATGTTCGGCGGATTGGACCAGGCGGCGCAGGACGACCTGGCGATCTTCTTCTCCAACGGCGCGAGCGGCATGGTCAACGACTGGCCGGCCGAGGGCGAGGCCACTCCGGAACCGGCGACGTCGGCCGATCGGCCCCCATGCCGTCTGCGTGGTCGGCATACGCGCTCCCCGGCCCTCCGGCCGGAGGCAGGGACGACACCGCCCCGGCGGCCGTCCCCGCGTACGGGGGACGACCGCCGGGGCCGGTGTCCGGGATGTGTCAGGCCTGCGCCTCGCTCACCGCCTGTGCAGCGGGCTCCGGGGCCTGCGTCGCCGCTTCCGGCTGGGCAGCGGCGCGCCGCTTGGGGATGAAGGTGGCGAGGGCGAAGGCGAGGAGGGCGGCGGCGGAGCCGATGGCCATGACGACCTTGAAGCCGTTCTCCGAGGGCAGCGCGTGGCCGCCGAAGCCGGTGGTCATCTGGGCGAGGATGACGCCGGCGATGGCGCTGGCGAAGGACGTGCCCAGGGACCGCATCAGGGTGTTGAGGCTGTTGGCGGCACCGGTCTGGGAGGGCTCGACGGCGCCCATGATGAGGGCGGGCAGAGCGCCGTAGGTGAAGCCGACGCCGCCGCCGATGATGCAGGAGACCAGGACGAGGTGCCAGACCTCGGACATCAGCAGGATGTTGAGGGCGTAGCCGGAGGCGACGATCAGGGCGCCGATCATCAGGGTGACCTTGGGGCCCTTGGCCCTGGTGACGCTCGCCGAGACGGCGGACATGGCCATCATGACCAGACCCTGCGGAGCCAGCACCAGACCCACGGTCAGCATGGACTTGCCCAGGCCGTAACCGGTCTGCGTGGGCAGCTGCAGGAGTTGCGGCAGGACCAGGGACATGGCGAACATCGAGAAGCCGAGCGCGACCGAGGCGAAGTTGGTGAACAGCACCTGGCGGCGGGCGGTGGTGCGCAGGTCGACCAGCGGCTGCCGGGTACGCAGCTCCCACCAGCCCCAGGCCAGCAGGATCACGACGGCGGCGACGCCCAGGCCGAGAGTGGTGCTGGAGGTCCAGCCCCAGTCGCCGCCCTTGGAGACGGCGAGCAGCAGGGAGAGCAGACCGGCGGCCAGGCCCAGCGAGCCGACCAGGTCGAAGCGGCCTCCGGTGCGCACCTTGGACTCCGGGATGACCAGCAGCACCAGGATCAGGGAGAGCGCGCCGAGGCCGGCGGAGGCCCAGAACAGGATGTGCCAGTTCCAGCGGTCCGCGATGAACGCGGCGGCCGGCAGGCCGAGGGCGCCGCCGACGCCGAGGGAGGCGCTCATCAGGGCGGTGGAGCCGGCCAGCTTCTCGGCGGGCATCGTGTCGCGCATGATGCTGATGCCCAGTGGGACGACCGCGGCGGCCAGGCCCTGCAGGGCGCGTCCGATCACCATCGGGACGAGCGAGTCGGCCAACGCACACACCACCGAGCCGGCGATCAGCATCACGATGCTGGCCAGCAGCATCCGCCGTTTGCCGATCATGTCGCCCAGCCGGCCCACGACCGGGGTGGCGACGGCGGCGGCGAGCAGGGTGGCGGTGACGGCCCAGGCGGTGTTGGAGGGGGAGGCATTCAGAAGCCGGGGGAGCTCCGGAACGATCGGGATGACCAGGGTCTGCATGAGCGAGACGACAATCCCGGCGAGAGCCAGCACCGCCACCACGGCGTTGGCCCTGGGCGGGGCAGACGTCCCCGCGTCGGCGGGTCGGGTAGAAGCGTGGGACATGGCGGGGAGCCTCCGTCGGGTTCGAGCGGAATTGCTTGACTCACGCAAGCATATGATTGATTGAGTAAGTTAAGCAATCTCAGGGGATATGTTTCAGGTCACTGCGCCGGAGCCGGTGGCCCTCGGGTCGAGAGGCAACTCCGCGATTACTTCGAATCCGCCCTGGGGGCGGGCCCCGGCGCGGAGCCGGCCGCCTGCGGAGCCGGCGCGCTCGCGCATGCCGATGAGTCCGTAGCCGCTCTTCGGGGCGGGGGAGCATGACCGCGGGGGGCCGTCGTCGGTGATCGTGACGACCAGTTGGTCGTCAGTGTAGACGAGCCGCACCTCGGCTGAGCGAGTGGCGGCGTGCTTGGTGACATTAGTGAGGGCCTCCTGCACGATGCGGTAGGCCGTGAGACCGGTGCCGGTCGAAAGTGGTCGCAGCTGTCCCTCTTCGCGGAGGCTGACCAGGAGACCGGCTGCGCGGAAGGAGGCGGTCAGCTCCGGCAGCCGGGCCAGGCCCGGGGCGGTCGCGGCGCTGGCGGCTTCGTCGTCCGGGGCGCGCAGCAGTCCCACTGCGGTTCTGAGTTCACGCAACGCCGAGGAAGCGGTGTCCGTGAGCTCGACGGCGAGTCGTTCCGCTTCCTGTGGCCGGGCCGACAAGGAGCGGCCGATGGCCTCCGCCTGGACCTTGGTGAGGACGAGGTGATGGGCGACGACGTCGTGGAGATCCCGGGCGATGCGCAGGCGCTCCTCGGCGACCCGGCGCCGCGCCTCCTCGTCCTGGCTCCGCTCGGCGTGGTCGGCCCGGGCCCGGGCCTCCTCCAGCCACGCCCTGCGCAGCCGGGCGACGGTACCCAGCGAGGTGGGCAGCAGCAGCCAGAAAGCGGGGCTGACCAGGGTGAACATCAGGGGCTCGGCGTCGTGGGCGGTGATCACTGCCGTGCTTGTCAGCACCGTGATGCCGGAGAGTGCGCAGATGTTCGCCGTCCTGCGGTCCGTGCGGACGGCCAGCGAGAACAGCGCGACCATCGCGGGTCCCAGCAGCAACGGCGTGACCAGGCAGCCGAAGGCGGTCACGGCCGTGGCGCAGCCCAGCGCGACGGCCGCCGTCGTGCGAGGGCGGCCGCGGCGCCACAGCAGCGCGACGCACGAGACGAGGGACAGCAGGACGACCTGCCACCACGGTACGGCCGGGCCGCGTCCGGGAAGCGTGGCCAAGCCGGCAGGGCAGGAGGCCGCGAGGCAGAGGGCGGCGAGCATCGCGTCGACGGGGCGGGGGTGGCCGTGCAGGCGCCGTTGCAGGCTGTCGATCATGAGAGTTCTTCTGTTCGGTCAGGAACCGGGGAGGGGACAACGGCGCGGCCGGCTCCGCGGCGCGGTGCCGAGGAGCCGACTGCCCGGGTCGCGGGCCTTTTGCCCCCTGCCCGACTACTCGTCGAAGGTGATGACGACCTTCTCGGCCGCCCCGGGGGTGAGGGTCAGCTCAAAGGCCCGTTCGACCTCGGCGAAGGGCACGCTGTGGCTGATCAGCTTGGCGAACCGGTCCTGGTGCTCGACGAGTTCGGGAGTCACCTCGAAGATCTCCGTCGGGTAGCCCTGGGAGGCGATGAGCGTCAGCTCGCTGCGGAGCATCCCGCCAAGATCGATGTCGGAACCCTTCTTCTGCACGGCGACCATGACCAGCTTCGCGTGCCACCTGGCGTTCTGGATCACGGTGTTGAAGACGGCGGGCGCCCCGGCCGCGTCGATGTAGATGTCGGTGCCGGGCCGGGGCTGGCCGAGCGCGTTGGCGGCCTCGCCGTGCAGCTCGCTGAGGCGCGCGGTCACGTCCTCCTCGGCCGAGTTGATCACCGCGTCGGCCCCGACGGCCAGGGCCTTGTCCAGCCTGGAAGGGATGACGTCGACGACGACCACGTGCTGGACGCCACGCAGCTTCAGCCAGATCGCCGCACCGAGACCTATGGGCCCGGCGCCGAAGACGACGACCCTGTCTGCCGGCTTTGCCTGCGAGCGGTTGACCGCGTGCCGGGCCACCGCCATCGGCTCGTTGAGGGAGGCGACGGCGAAGGGAACGGTGTCGGGGAAGACCGCGACGCTCCTGCCGACCTCCGCGTCCTCGATGAGCAGGTACTCGCTCATGCCGCCGTACCGGCCACCGCAGCCGATGATCCCGGTGGGGGCGTCCTGCGGGTTGACGACGACCCGGTCGCCGGGCTGCAGTCCCGTCACTTCCGTACCGACCTCGACGACCTCACCGGCGGGCTCGTGGCCCAGGGGGACCGGCACCGGGTCGCCACCGAGGTGGGCGCGGGCGGGCATGCCACCCATGTGCAGGAACGACACGTCCGTACCGCAGATGCCGCAGGCGCGGATGCGTACGAGCGCGTCCCTCGGTCCGGGCACGGGACGGTCGACCTCCACGACGTCCACCTTGTTCACGCCGGCGGTCTGCAGGGACTTCATGCTGGTCATGTGGGAAGTGATCCTTTCTCGGGGTTCCGATGTTCCAGAGGTGTCCGGCGAGGGATGCGCCGTGTCGACGTACTCGGCACCGCCGACCTCGGCCCGTTCTCGCGGCACGGCGTTGAGCCGCTGCTCCTCCTGGCGCGGGAAGTTCACATCGCCGGAAGCGAGGACCATGTCGCGCAGGCATGCACCCGCGAAGGAGGACTCGGACCCGGCGGCGTGCGGGAGGTGCCGGGCCGCCGGGTCCGAGAGCGGCGCCGACCCCGTCCCCACGAGTTCGGCGCGGCGGGGCGCCTCCGCTCAAGCGCCCCGGTCTGTGACTGTCGTGAGCTACCGCCCACTGTGTTGCTTGAGTCAGGCAAGCATATTGAGATTGCTTAAGTCAAGCAATTCGATTCACCGCGGTGCCGGCAGATGAGGGTGTGCAGGTCAGCCATGCTGTCGCTGCCTCCCACCGCGCAGCAGGGCGGTCCCCGCGCCGAGCGAGACGATCCCCATCCCGGCGCTGGTCGCAATGCCCTGGCTCCCGTCGACGACGAACGGGGCGGCGGCAGCGACGACGAGGTTGAACAGGAACAGGAACCACAGGGCGGGGCGGGAGGAGAGCAGCTTCTTCACGGGTGATCCGTTTCGGGGGAGAGGGGAGGACCCTCGTGGCTTCGTTGAACTTGCGTAAGTTGACGATCCCGTCGTTCACGCCTCGCCACGAGGGAGTGTCCTCCCGGATCCGTGGTGTAGCCCGCCACACCTTCGCCCGTCCCTCCCGCGTGCTGATGAGGCAGACGCGGTAGCCGTGATCGTTTGTGCCCTCGGTGCGGTCATGGGTGGAGGCTCTGTTCGGCCCAGATGCATTTGCCGTCGTCGAGGTAGCGGGCGCCCCACCGTCGGCAGAGAAGTGAGACCATCTGCAGACCTCGGCCTCCTTCATCGGTGTGTGTCGCTCTGCGGATGCGCGGGGTGCTGAGGCTGCCGTCGTAGACCTCGCAGATCAGTGTGTTGCTGCGCAGCAGACGTAGCCGTAGCGGTTGCTTCGCGTGGCGGATGACGTTGCCGACCAGTTCACTGACCACGAGTTCGGTGGTCGTCGTCAGGTCTTCCAGTCCCCAGACGGCCAGTTGCTCGCGGACGTGCCGCCGGGCCTGCCCGGCAGCACGGGGGTCGGCCGGCAGGTCGAGGGAGGAGACGTCACGGTCGGCGGTGCACCGGGTAAGGGTGATCAGCAGCGCCGCGTCGTCGACGGTGTGTTTACGGTCGGGCATCAGGGCGGTGACGACGGCGTCGCACAGGTCGTCGAGAAAATCGACGCTCCTGTCTCCATCCTCGGGTACAGCCTGTCGTTGCCTGGTCATCGCGTCGGCGAGGGTGTCCCTGAGATGGGCCAGTCCCTGTTCGATGTCGCCGGTGGTGGCTTCCAGGAGGCCGTCGGTGCAGAACGCCAGAATGTTCTCGCCAGGCAGACGGAGCTCATGGGTGGCGAAGGGAGGGGAGGCGGCACCCAGCGGCGGGTCGGGAACCAGGACCGGACAGGTGACCGTGCCGTCGGGGTGAACGACTGCCGGAGGGGGATGACCGGCCGAGCAGAAGGTGCAGGTCTGGGCGACCGGGTCGAAAACGGAGTACAGGCAGGTGGCGAAGCAATCGTGGCCCAACTCGCTGACGAGTTCGTTGAGGTGGACGAAGACTTCGTCCGGGGGCATTTCCAGTTCCGCCAGGGTCCGGACCGCCGTGCGCAGCCGTCCCATCGTCGCGGCTTCGGTGATGCCGTGGCCCATCACATCGCCGACCACCATGGCGACCCGGTCGGCGGAGAGCGGGATGACGTCGTACCAGTCTCCGCCGACCTCTTCATCCACGCCCACAGGCAGGTAACGGGCGGCAGCACTGAGCGCGGGCAGGCTGGGCAGTGTCTTGGGCAGCAGCGCGCGCTGGAGCCCCTGTGCCCGGGCGTGCTCCAGGTCGTACAGCCGGGCCCGCTCCAGCGCCTGGGCGACCACACCGCTGCTGGCTGCTACGAGGGTGCGCTCGTCATCGTTGAAGACATGCGGACGGCGGAAGGCGATGAAGCATGCTCCGATGACCCGTCCAGAGGTGGCAAGAGGAAGGAACGCCCAGGCTTTCATCGGTGACGTTGCCAGGAATTTCTTGTATTTCGGGTGGATGCCGCCGAAATCCGCCGCGGACTCGATGAAGCGGGGTGCGCGGTTACGCAGAACCTCGGCAACCTCTGGAACGTCCCGCAGAGTCATTGGCCCGACTTGCTGCAGGTATCCCGGCGGGTATCCGACGCTCCCGACCACTTCCAGCCGGTCGCCCTCAAGCACCTCGATGCCCATGCCGTCGGCGTTGAAGGCGGGCAGTAGGTGGTCGGCCACTGTGCGTACGATGTCCGCGGAGGTGACGGCCTCGGACAGCGCCTTGGTCAGTCCGTCCATCCGGGACGTCCATGCGGCGGCGAGTCGCTCGTCGGCCGGCCGTCTGCTCTCCCGTGCCTGCTGGTCCGTAGGCCCCCCTGTCTCTGTGACGTCAGTGCAGGACATCGCCAGTCCCCCGGCCCGCGCGGGCACGCACCGCACATGGACGAGACGACCATCGGTCGGCAGGCGCAGGGTGAAGACGGCTGGCGAGGCCTCGGCGGACGCCCGTCGGCACTGATCCTCCAAGCCGGGTATGTTCGCTGCCGGCAAGTCCCACAACACCCTGCCCAGCGGCGCGGGGCCGAGGGCGAACAGTCGCTCCGCCTCCTCGTTGAAATAGGTGATCTGCCAGTTGTCGTCCAAGGCCAGGAATGCTTCGTACAGGGTGCGCAGTGTGTCCTGGGCGGTACATCGAGCTACTGATGCCGAGTCCGTCTCCGCCGGCGCGGAGGCCTCGCGTCTCCCTCGGGATCCTTCCAGGTACCCGGCGAACCAGGCAGCGACGCCATAAAGTGAGGGGCGCTGTTCGGGAGTCGGCACGACAGGCGTCTTGGTGAACAAGGACAGTGCGCCGACCGGTCCGCCGGTGCCCATCAGGGGTACTGCCACCACAGTGCAGGCTGCGTCCGGACCGTACTCCCCGGCCACGGTCACGAGAGCGCCCTCGCGCAGCGCACGTGCCGGGGCCACGTCCCGATCCACCAGCAGGTTCGACCACGGCTCGACGGTCTCGGCTGCGAGTCCGCTGGCAGCCACCAGACGCATGCGACCAGTACCTGGAGAGTGCTCGTGCACCATGCCGCCGAGGCCACCCAGCTGTGCTACTGCCGAATCCAGGGCGGACACCAGTTTCCGCACCCTCGACACATCCCTCTCCGAGGGCTTCGGAGAGCCGCACCGCTCTGAAGCCGGCTGCACGGCTCGGCTCTCGGGCTCAACGCTCCCAGCTGCCACCTCGACTCCTGCGTGCCCACTGTGTACGCGGCCCACAGCAAGCCTTTTTCAACGGTAGTACCTCCTCACCCTCGTTGCATGTGCCCGTCTGTCGGTACTCCGTGGGGGTGCTGGTGAGAAGTCCTCGACCCTCGCCATCGAGGCCGCGGTCGGCACCCATCAGGACGTCGCGGCCGTCGCGGTCACGGCTGTTTCCGATCCTCGCCCGGATCGAGCCGTGGGCTCGGAGGCCGTGCGGGCCGAACACGTACCGCTGACGCGTAGTACTGCGCCGGGCCGGGACAGCGCGGCGGTCACGGCAGCCTTCGAGCGGGTCGACCGGGAACTCGGACGGTTGGACATACTCGTCAATTCGGCCGGCATCAACGCCCCCACCCCCGAGGCCAACCAACGGATCGCCGACGCCAACCTCAAAGCGGTCGACGACATGCGCAACGGCCGGACTCCCAGGTTCGACTACCTGGAGGACACGACGGACGACGAGTTCCGGCGGGTCATGGAAGTGAACCTGTTCGGCGCGATCGCGCCTGGATCCGTCGACACGCCGTTGATGCGGCAACAGCCGGACGAATTCGTGCAGTTCCTGGTCGGAACCCAGAGAATCCCGCGGCTGGCCACCCCGCGTGAGGTGGCCGAGATGGTCGTCTTCCTCTGCGACGACGAGAAAGGCCGAGACGGGCGGGTTCTCCACAGGACAGACGATCTCTCCCGATGGCGGTATCCATATGTGATACCAGCGCGATTGTGGTGACTTCCGTGCGTCACGTACGGTCGGAGGGGAGGAGGCAGGCGTTGATCGACGATCTGGACCGCGGCATCATGAGCGCCCTCGCCCGCGACGGACGCACCCCGTACACCACGCTCGCCCGTGACCTCGCGGTGTCCGAGGCGACCGTACGGCAGCGGGTGGCGAGGCTGCAGGAGAGCGGCGCGCTGCGCATCGTGGCCCTGTGCAACCCTCTCACCCTGGGCCACCAGTCGGTGCGGCTGATGATCCGGGTCCGGGACCTGACGCCCCGCGCGGTCGCCAAGAGCCTGGCCGACATGCCGATGATCAACCATGTGGCGCTGGTCGCGGGCAGCCAGGACATCTTCCTGGAGGGCACCTGCCGGGACCAGCCGCAGCTCGTGCAGCTGCTGGACGAGATCCGGATGCTGCCGGGGGTGTCCCGGGTCCAGGTGCTGCTGCTTCTGGAGCTGTTCAAGGACTACTCCTGGAACGGCCTCAACAGCTCGGTCGGGCAGGCGGTCGCGGACGGCTGACCGGCTGTCGGCGCTTCACGGTCCTTCCCGGCGCTTCACCGGGGCAGGATGCGCTGGTCCGGTCCGGCCGGCACGTCCCGGAAGCCCGCCCACAGGTAGCTGTCCTTGACCACTTCCAGGACGGTGAGCGCCTCCGCGTGAGCCACGCCGTTGACCCGGCGGACCCGCTCGGTGAGCAGCTCCGAGAGGTGGGCCAGATCCCGGCAGCGCACGTCGAGGATGAGGTCGTAGGGGCCGACGCAGGACGCCACGTAGCGCACCTCCGGCATCCGGGACAGCTCGCGGGCGACCAGGACCACCGGGACGTGGTGCACCCGTACGGCGAGGTGCACCTCCATCTCGCCCACCCGCACCGCGTCGGTCATGCCCACCACCTGGATCGCGCCGCGCCGCCTCAGCCGCTGGAAGCGGGAGCGCACCGAGGCCTCCGACAGGCCGATGGCCCGGCCGATCTCACCGAACGACTTCCGGCCGTCCACCCTCAGCTGGTCGATGATCTGCCGGTCCAGGTCGTCGATCACGCCGGCACCTCCTTCTGTCCTGCTCCCACCATCATCGCCCCGCGTCTTTTCGCGCCTGTTGCGAGATGCGTGGAATTCGCTCCCAGTTTCCACTGGATTCGATTTCAACAACCCTGTTCAGGCGGTTGCTCCCCAACGGATGCTAAGGGCCACGGCACGAACGGACGATCTTCCGGACGTGCGCAGACGATCCGAGGGAGGCCCCGCACATGCACGCACCGCCACCGCCCGCCGGCCGGAGTCCGCGGTGACCGTCACCGCCGCACCGCCGCCGACCGCCACGGCGCAGCCCGCGGCGCGCGCCACCCGGCTGCGGCACCGCGCGATCACCTTCGCCCTGCTGGCCCCCGCGGGGCTGACGGTCGTGGCGCTGGTGCTCGTGCCCCTGGCCCTCGTGGTGCGCAACAGCTTCGCGACGGCGGATCCCTATGGTGGCATCCGCGGCGGGTTCACCCTCTCGAACTACACCGAGCTGTTCGACCCGGTCTATCTGAAGGTCTTCGGCTACAGCCTCGGCATGGCGGCCCTCAACACCGTCGTCTGTCTGGTGCTCGGCTACGTGGTGTCGTACTACCTGGCGGGCCGGCCGCCGCGGCGCCA
Source organism: Streptomyces sp. NPDC048278 (assembly GCF_040652195.1). NCBI lineage: Bacteria > Bacillati > Actinomycetota > Actinomycetes > Kitasatosporales > Streptomycetaceae > Streptomyces > Streptomyces sp. NPDC048278. The sequence goes on along the minus strand of NZ_JBEZLP010000001.1, from coordinate 392,238 downwards.
GGGCCTGCTTCTGCTCCTGATCATCGTGCCGTTCTGGACCGACTTCCTGGTGCGGACCTTCGCCTGGATCAACCTGCTCAGCCCCGGCGGTCCGGTGAACGCGCTCACCGACGCCATCGGTCTGACCGACGGGCGGACGCAGTGGATCCCGAGCCAGGGCGCCTCCTTCGTGGGCCTCGTCTACGCCTTCCTGCCGACGGCGATCTTCCCGATCTACGCGACGCTGCGCGGGGTCGACCCCTCGCTCGGTGAGGCGGCCCGGGACCTGGGCTGCGGCTGGTGGCGGGTGCACACCCGGGTGCTGCTGCCGCTGGCGCGGCCGGGGCTGCTGGCCGCCGCGCTGCTCACGTTCATCCCGACGCTCGGCGTGTTCGTGATCCCCGTACTGCTCGGCGGTGGCAAGAACCAGCTGGTCGGGAACCTGATCGTCACGCTGTACACCGAGTTCCGCAACCAGCCGATGGGAGCCGCGGCCTCCGTGCTGCTGCTGGTTCTGATGATCGCGTCGGTGGCGGTGCTGGGCACCGCGGCGAGCCGGCTGCGGAGGAGGACGTCATGAGCGCCCGCACCCGGCTCCCCGACACGGTGACCGCCTGGCTGGCCCGCGGTGTCATCGTCTTCCTCTACATCCCGATCGTGGTCGTGGTGGTCCTGTCGTTCAACGACTCGGACGTCACGTACAAGTGGGCGGGGTTCAGCACCCGCTGGTACGGGGTGCTTGCCCAGGACACCGATCTGCTCTCCGCGCTGCGGGTGAGCGCCGAGGCCGGCGTGATCTCCGCGACGCTGGCGACGGCGGGCGGGCTGTTCGCGGCGATGGGCATGGCCCGGCTGGGGCCGCGCGGCCGGGCGCTGTTCTCCGGCGGGCTGTTCCTGCCGCTGGTGATCCCGGAGATCGTGCTGGGCGTGGCGCTGCTGTCGGTGTTCGGCACCCTCAAGGCGACCCTGGGCCTGACCACGCTGGTCCTCGGCCATCTGGTGGTCACCCTTCCCTACGCGGCGCTGATCGTGCTCGGTGCGCACCGGGCACTCGACCCGGCTCTCGACGAGGCCGCCACCGACCTGGGCTGCGGTGCCTGGCAACGGTTCCGGCTGGTGACCGTGCCCCTGCTGAAACAGGCGCTGCTCGCCTCCTGGCTGCTGTGCTTCACGATCTCCTTCGGCAACATCGTGATGTCCACCTTCACCAGCGGGGTCGGCACCACCACGCTTCCGCTGCGCGTGTACTCGCTCCTGAAGACCGGACTGACCCCGGAGATCAACGCACTGGGCACCCTGCTCGTGCTCTTCACCTTCGTGATCATCCTGGGCGCCGGCCTGCGGCAGATGCGCCGTGTCCTCACCGGCGACGGCCGCGACTGAACCACCGGCCGCGCGTCCCCTTCTCCCGCACCCGCACCGTCGCGCCGTACGTCCGTCCTGCCTGCTCCGGTACGTCCCTGAAAGGCCTCGCCATGTCCCGTACCACCGTTTCGAGAACGCTCGTGGCCACCTCGGTCCTGACCGTCACCGCGCTGGTCGCCACCGCCTGCGGCGGCTCCGGCTCCAGCACGGCCGCCTCCTCCGGCGGCGGCAAGGAGCTCCACCTCTACGCCTGGGCCGGGGAGATCCCCGACTCCGTGGTCAAGGGGTTCGAGAAGGAGACCGGCATCAAGGTCACCGTCGACACCTTCGACAGCAACGAGACCATGACGGCCAAGCTCAGCTCGGGCTCGTCGGGCTACGACCTGGTCGAGCCCAGCCAGTACACCGTGCAGCAGCTGATCGGGCAGCAGCTCATCGAGCCGCTGGACCACAGCAAGATCGAGGGGCTGGGCAACCTCGCCGCGAAGTTCCGCACCGCGTCCTACGACAAGGGCAACAAGTACAGCGTGCCGTGGATCTGGGGCACCACCGGCTTCGCCTACAACGACACCTGCATCAAGTCGGCGACCAGCTGGAAGACCCTGTTCGACAGCAAGTACAAGGGCAAGCTGTACATGCTCGACAACATGCTGGCCGCCTACATCGCGGGCCTCCAGGTCACCGGGCACCGCGCCACCAGCACCGACAAGGACCAGATCGCCGAGGCGACGGCGGCCCTGCAGAAGCAGAAGGGCATCCTCGCCGGCTACAACTCGACCAACTACCCGCAGCTGCTGTCGACCGGTCAGGCGTGCGCGGCGGAGGCGTGGAGCGGGACGGCGATGGCGAAGGTCGTGCAGTCGAACAAGCACGTCCACTACGTCATCCCCGAGGAGGGCGGCTCGATCTGGACCGACGGTCTGGCGATCCCGAAGGGCGCCAAGAACCTGACGTCGGCGTACAAGTTCATCAACTACCTGCTGCGTCCCGAGGTCGCCGCGAAGGCCACCGACGACGGCTCCTCCGCCAGCGCCAACCAGGCCGCCCGCAAGTACATCAAGGACACGGCCGCGCTGAGCAATCCGGCGATCTACGCTCCCGACTCCTCGATCGCCAAGGCCGACTTCCTGCTCGACCCGGGCACCGCGATGCAGTACTTCCAGCAGGGCTGGACCAAGGTGAAGGCCTCCTGACATGAGTACCGAAGAAACCGGGGAAGCGGTCCCCGCGGTCCGGCTGACCGGCGTCGGAAAGGTCTTCGGAGCCCAGCACGCGGTGCGGGACGTCACCCTCGACATCCGGCAGAACGAGTTCTTCTCGATCCTCGGCCCCTCCGGCTGCGGCAAAACCACCCTGATGCGCATGATCACCGGCTTCGAGGAGCCGTCCGAGGGCACGGTCGAACTCGGCGGTGTCCCGGCGACCGGCGTGCCGGCGCACAAGCGGGACCTGAACATGCTCTTCCAGAGCTACGCCCTCTTCCCGCACCTGAGCGTCGCCGACAACGTCGCCTTCGAGCTGAAGGTCCGCAAGCTGCGCCCGAAGGCCGAGATCAAGGGCGCGGTCACCGAGGCGCTCGCCCTGGTCCGGCTTGAGGGGTACGGCGACCGCGCCGTCTCCCAGCTCTCCGGCGGCCAGCGGCAGCGGGTGGCCATCGCCCGCGCGCTCATCGCCCGGCCCTCGCTGCTGCTGCTCGACGAGCCGCTGGGGGCCCTGGACAAGAAGCTGCGCGCCGAGATGCAGCTGGAGCTGAAGAAGATCCAGCGCGAGGTCGGGGTGACCTTCGTGACGGTCACCCACGACCAGGAGGAGGCGCTGACCATGTCCGACCGGATCGCCGTGATGAACGGCGGCCGGGTCGTGCAGGTCGACACTCCGGAAGGCGTCTACGAGCGGCCGGCCAGCCGGTTCGTCGCCTCCTTCATCGGCACCTCCAACTTCCTCACCGGCACCTGCGACGGTCGGGTGGTCGACGTGGGCGGGCTGGGCGCGCTGCCGGTCCCCGAGACCGACGTCACCGGGCAGGCGCATCTGTCGGTGCGCCCGGAGAACGTCGGGCTGTGCGCCGACGAGAACCTGCTGCCGTCCGGTCAGGCCGTCCTCCGGGGCACCCTCCAGCAGTCCGTCTACCTCGGCAGCGCCGTACGCCACCACCTCACGCTGGCCGACGGCTCGACCTTCGTCGCCGAGACCTCGTCCTCCGGCACGGCCGGCCTGTCCGCGGGCGGCCCCGCCTGGGCGCACTGGCGGCCGGAGGCCTCCCGGGTCCTGGCCGAGTGACCGTCCCCGCTCCGGGGCGGGCGCCCCGCACGGCGCCCGCCCGGCACCCGCATCCCGCACCGACCCGTTCCAGCAAGGAGATACGACCGTGAAGGTCGCCGCCGCCCAATACGCCCCCACCGCCGACGTCGGCGCCAATCTCGACGTCGTCGCGTCGATGACCGCCGAGGCCGCTGCCGCGGGGGCGGAACTCGTCGTCTTCCCCGAGGAGGCGATGATCCCCGCGGAGGCCGCGGGCAAGCCGCTGCACGCCACGGCCGAGGCACACTGGCCCGGCTTCCTCGCCGGGATCTCCCGGCTCGCCGCCGAACACGGAGTCGCCGTGATCGCCGGCGGCTACGAGCCGAGCGGCGGCTCACTGCCGTACAACACCATCGCGGCCGTCTCCGCGGAGGGTGAACTCCTCGGCCGCTACCGCAAGATGCACCTGTACGACGCCTTCGACTACCGCGAGTCCAGCGAGGTGCAGCGCGGTGACGAGGGGCCGGTCGTGGTCCGGATCGGCGAGTTCAACGTCGGCCTGGTCAACTGCTACGACCTGCGCTTCCCCGAGTTCACCCGGGCACTGGTCGAGATGGGCGCCGATCTGCTGTCGGTGTCGGCGGCGTGGGTGCGCGGTCCGCTCAAGGAGGACCACTGGACGACCCTGCTGCGCAGCCGGGCGATCGAGAACACCTGCTGGGTGGTGGCGGCCTCGCTGACCACGCCCGACTGCATCGGGATGAGCATGGCCGTCGACCCGCTGGGCGTGGTGCGTGCCGCGCTCGGCGAGGAGGAGCGGTCGCTGTTCGTCGTCGACGCGGACAAGCACCGTACCGACCGCGCCCGCACGGTGCTGCCCGTGCTCCGCAACCGTCGCATCATCATCGGCCCGAGGTGACCCGTCATGCTCCTGGACATACGTGAACTGAGCGAAGTACCCGCCCTCGACGAGGAGTTGGCGGCCCGTCTGGCCAGGGTGGACTTCCCCACCCTCGGCCACTACCTGGAGGAGGGGTTCTGCCATCCGGCGCTGCGCCGGGTGGCCGGCGCGGGCCGGCTGGTCGGCCGGGCCGTGACCGTACGGATCACCGCCACCGACTCGACGATGCTGCACCACGCGGCGGGCCTCGTCGGCCCCGGTGACGTGGTCGTCGTCGACTGCGGCGGCGACCGCCGGCACGCGCCGCTGGGCGAGGTCGTCGTGCACGCGCTGGCCGCACGGGGCGCGGCCGGGGCCGTGGTGGACGGCGTGTGCACCGACATCGGCGCCCTGCGCGAGGTGGGGCTGCCGGTGTACGCGTACGGCACCTCGCTGCTGACCACCAAGCTGCACGGCATCGCCGACGGCTCCCTGGGCGCGCCCGTGCACTGCGGAGGCGTTCCGGTGCGCGCCGGCGACCTGGTCCTCGGTGACGAGAACGGCCTGCTCATCGCCCCGGCCGCGGCCCTCGCCGCCGTCGTGGACGAGGCGCTGGCCGACGACGCCGAGGAACCCGACCTCATCGCCGAGCTGCACCGGGGCCACCCCCTGGGCACGCTCACCGGAGCCACGCGCACCCTCGCGGACCTCCGGACCCCTTCCCCCACCTCCGCGTGATCCGGGCCCGCACCGGGCCCCGTACACCCAACCCCCAAGGAAACACACCCATGTTCCTCAAGGCAGCCATCAACGGTGGCCGGACCCGAGCCGAGCACCCGGCGGTCCCCGTGACGGCCGAGGAGATCGCCGTCGACACCGCGGCCGTCCTCGCGGCCGGCGCCGACATCGTCCACCTGCATGTCCGCACCCCCGACGGCGGGCAGACCATAGCCCCCGACGCGCTCGCGGAAGTGCTGCGCGCGGTCCGTTCCACGGCGCCGGGCGCGGTCGTCGGGACGACCACCGGGCTGTGGACCTGCTCGGGCCCCGAGGAGCGCTACGACCTGGTCAAGTCCTGGGAGATCCTGCCGGACTTCGCGTCGGTGGCGTTCTGCGAGGAGGGCGCGACCGAGACGGCCGCACTGGTCGTGGCCCGGGGCATGGTGCTGGAGAGCGCGGTGTGGAGCGTGGACGACGTGCCCGCGCTCCTGGCGTCGCCGACCCTCGCGGACAACGTGCGGATCCTGATCGAGCCGATGGACGAGGACCCGGACACGGCCGTCGACCACGCGCGCGCGATGGCGGCGATGATCCGCTCCGCGGGTGTCACCATTCCGCTCCTGTACCACGGTGAGGCGGCCACCACCTGGCCGGTACTGCGCGCCGCACTCGCCGACGGCCACCAGGTCCGCATCGGCTTCGAGGACGGCCTCCTCCTCCCGGACGGCACGACCGCCCGGGACAACGCCGAACTCGTGGCCGCGGTACGGGACTTGGCCGCGCAATCGGTGTAAGCGAAGGAATACAGTGGCTCAGGAAGTCGCCGACAGCGGGTCGGCGACAGGATCGGTGCGCGGGTCAGAGGGCGGTGAAGGTCCACAGCAGGTTGGTGCTGCTGCCGTAGGTCCACTGTTTGGTGACGGAGCCGGAGGACACGTTGCCGCCGCCGTCCAGGACGAGTCCGGTGGTGCGGTTGGCGACGGAGTAGCGGCCGTCGCCGCGGTGGGTGATCAGCCACTGCTGGTTGGTGCCGCCGTTCCAGGCGGCCTGCCGGGCGGCGGAGCCGTCGGCGGTGGCGCCCCAGCCGTCGGCGACCATGCCGTTGGTGCGGTTGACCAGCTTGTAGTAGCCGCCGCCCACCTCGACCGCCTGCCACTGAAGGTTGCTGCTGCCGTCCCAGGTCCACTGCTTCAGGTTGGAGCCGGAGGACACGTTGCCGCCGCTGTCCAGAGCCAGGCCGTCGGTGACGTTGAGGACCTTGACGTACGTGGCCGGGTTGAACTGCACCTTCAGGGACGTCACCTTGTCGTTGTTGCCGGTGGTCCTGAGGTCGGTGTTGTCGGCGGTGAAGGTCCATGACGTGCCGGTGAAGTCGTCGCCGGAGTAGCCGATGACCTGGTAGCCGGGGGCGAGCCGCAGGGACGAGAGGGTGAGCGGGGCGAGGCCGGCCAGGGTCAGGTCGTCCGCGGTGTAGTCGCCGACTTCGAGGACGGTGCCGGTGCCGGAGTAGTCGACGTCCTTGAAGCCCACGGCCCCGGCCAGTGGTCGCAGGCTGGGGATCTCGCCGGTGAAGGTCAGCTTCAGGACGTAGGCGTTCGCGGTGAAGGGCGCGGACGACGGCAGGGTGACCGTCAGGCCCGTGGAGTCCTGCGTCGGAGTCGCCAGGCCGATGTAGGTGCCGGCGGTGGAGCCGAGCAGCTTGGCCGACGCCAGCGAGGAGACGTCGATCCGGGCGGAGTTGAGCGTCTTGACCGTCAGTGAACTGCCGGGCCAGCCCAGCACGGTGGCGTACAGGACGGTGTTCGCCTTGTCACGGGTGAAGCGGATGTCCTGGGCGGTGCCGGCCGTGGGGGTGGTGAAGGAACCGCCGCCCATCTTCGTGGGGCCCTCGCCGTAGGCCGTCCAGGCCCGCGTGTCGTAGATCGACTCGCCGAAGCGCCCCAGGTAGTCACCGATGGCGAGCAGGATGTCCTTCTGCCCCTGCGGGATCGTGCCGTCGGCCATCGGCGCGATGTTCAGCAGCATGTTGCCGTTCTTGCTGACCCGGTCGATCAGCGCGTGCAGCATCTGCTGCGTCGAGTAGTAGCCGATGCCGGTGGTGTAGCACCAACTGGAGCTGGAGATGCTGTCGTCGGTCAGCCAGTACGGCGCGGTGAGGTCGGCCGGGCCGCCGCGCTCGAAGTCGTAGACCTCGCCGTGGCTGTCGAGGCCGTCCTTGTAGGTGGCGACGACCTCCTTGCCCCACTTCGCGGCCTGGTTGTAGTAGTACGAGAGGAAGTCGAGGCGCCGGGTCTCGTCGACGTGGTCCAGGCGCCAGTCCTGCCACAGGATGTCGGGCTCGGCGAGGTCGATCACCTCCTTGAGCTTGTCGTACCAGAGCTGGTTCTCCTCGGCCGAACTCAGCTGCCCGTACAGCTTCTTGAGGCTCGCGTCCGTCTGGGCGGGCGCGTACTCGTAGTAGCCGGTGAAGTTGTACGCGTGGTGCATCGCCACCAGCAGCTTCAGGTCCTTCGCCCGGATGGCGTCGATGAAGAGCTTCAGCAGGTTCAGGCCCGGGCCCTTGGCCACCGAGTTCCACTCGTTGACCTGGCTGTCCCACATGGAGAAGCCGTCGTGGTGCTCGGAGACCGGTCCGGCGAACCGCGCGCCCGCGTCGACGAACAACTGGGCCCACTCCGCGGGGTCGAAGTTCCCGCCGGCCGACTTGAGCTTCGGCGCGAACTCCACGTGGTTCCCTGCGAGGTCGTCCGCGCCGTTGACGAAGTCGTGGAACGGCCAGACCGAGGGGTCGCCGTAGGTGGCGATGTGGTGCTTGTTGGCCTTGCTGCCCGAGTCGTACATGTTGCGCGGGTACCACTCGCTGTCGTACGCGGGGACGCTGAAGACACCCCAGTGGAAGTAGATGCCGAACTTGGCATCCCTGAACCACTCGGGCGAGGCGGTGTGCTGGTTCACGGAGTCCCAGGTGGGTGTGTAGGAGCTCGACGCCGCCCGGGCGCTGCCGACGGCGAACCCGTCGGCGGCGATCGCGGTGGCCACGACGGCGGTGGCACCGGCCAGGAGTTGGCGTCTGCTGACTGAACTCGGCATGAGGACATCCCTGTTGCGGAGGGGGACGGGGGGAACCCGGGCGCCGGATGCTACGCATGAAGGTCGTCCACGTATCCCGTCCATGTCAACAGGCATGCACTCGATTAATGGGATGGATTCTATGGGGCGGGTGGCCGTGGGGGCGTAGGTCCTGACCGTTGTACGAGAAAACTGCTGATGAACCGGGTTAGTGTGGTGGAGTGGCGGCTGGATACTCTGATCACCTCTGCATATACATCCCATCTCTCTGTGGTCGGCGGTGCGTGCGCCCGTATCATCGAGGTCACTTTGAGCCTGCGGAGCCGGGCAGGGAGAGAGGTCGCGGTGTCCCTGACGGACAAGGCCATTGAGCAGATCCGTGAACTGATCCGGACCGGGGCACTCCCGCCGGGCTCCAAACTGCCGCCGGAACCGGAGCTGGCGGCCCGGCTGGGTCTGTCCCGCAACCTCGCCCGTGAGGCGGTCAAGGCCCTGGCCGTGGCCCGGGTCCTGGAGATCCGGCGCGGTGACGGAACCTATGTCACCAGCCTTCAGCCGAGCTTGCTGCTGGAGGGGCTGGGCGGTGCCGTGGAACTCCTCCAGGGAGACTCGGCCGCCCTGCGGGACCTCATGGAGGTACGGCGGCTGCTCGAACCCGTCGCCACGGCCCTGGCCGCGACCCGGATCTCCGACGAGCAACTGGCCGAGGTGGAGCGGCATCTGGAGGCCATGCGCGGAGCACGCGACGATGTCGAGCGGCTGAACGCCCACGACGCTGCGTTCCACCGCGCGGTCATCTCGGCCACCGGCAACGAGTCGCTGCTCACGCTGCTGGAGGGCGTGTCCGGCCGTACGCTGCGTGCCCGCATCTGGCGTGGCCTGGTCGACACCCGGGCGGCCGGACGCACCCTCGCCGAACACGAGGCGATCTTCGCGGCCCTGTCCCGCCGCGACGCGGCCGTCAGCCAGGCCGCAGCCCTGCTGCATGTGAGCAACACCGAGCAGTGGCTACGGGAACACCTGCGCTCCGGCGAGTCCGGCGAGTCCGGCGAGTCCCTCGGGTCCTGAAGGGACGGTGCCGCGCATGCCGAGTCGGTCGTCCTCACCGGCGGCAGCTACCTCGGCCATGTCCAGTGGGCCGTGGCCGACCGGCTTCCCCCGCAGGTCAAAGCCATGATCCCGGTCGTCACCGAGGCCGCGCTCACCCTGGACTTCCTCCGCGAGGACGCCTTCTCGCTGGAGACCCCGTTCCGCTGGGGCGTGATGGTGGCCGGCCAGGAGCGCCGGGCCGCGCTGCTGCGCCAGCTCCTCGGCGAACGCCGCACACACCGCGCCCAGTTCACCCTGCCGCTCGACCGCGCCGACACCGCCGCGCTCGGCCGCAGCTCGCAGTACATCCAGGACATGCTGGTGCACGGTCCGGACGACCCGCACTGGGCCGCGGGCGACCACCGGGATCGGGTGGCCGACGTCTCCGTACCGGTCAGCTCGGTCGCCAGCTGGTACAACATCTTCCTGCCCGGGCAGCTCCGCGACCACCGGGCGCTGCGCGCGGCGGGCCGGAGTCGGACCCCGACGGCTACCGCTACGACCCGGCCGATCCCACGCCCGCCGTCGGCGGTGCCCGGCTCACGGTCCAGCACGCCGGCCGCAAGGACAACACCGCCCTGGAGGCCAGGCCGGACGTGCTCACCTACACCACGCCCGTCCTCGACACCGACGTGGAGGCGATCGGCGAGGTCACCGCCGAGATCTGGTTCCGCTCCAGCCTGCCGTGGGCCGATGTCTTCGTCCGCCTGTGCGACGTGGACGAGAAGGGCCGCTCGACCAACGTCTGCGACGGCCTGCTGAGCCTGACCGACGCGGACCGGGTCTCCTGCGCGACGATCCAACTGTGGCCCACGGCCCAGCTGTTCAAGAAGGGCCACCGCATCCGCGTCCAGGTCTCCAGCGGCGCCTTCCCCCGTTTCGCCCGCAACCCGGGCACCGGCGAACCCCGCGCCACGGCCACCACCCTCCGCATCGCCGACCAGCAGGTCTTCCACGACCCCGCCCACCCGTCGGCGCTGCTCCTCCCGGTGCGCCGGACCTGAACACGGGGGCAGCCGCTGCGGGTCGAGGACGACGCCCTGTCGATCCCGGAGGACCTTCCGGACCGTTACGGATAGTCTCCGGTCAAGGACCACGGCACGGGTACTCACCGTTCCCGTGCCCGTCGGGGCGGTCACACCTCGTCCGAAGAGGCGCAGAATGGCAGGCGTGGTTTCGAAGGCGGCGGCAACACCGGCCGATGTGTCGAGAGCGAGGGCCGAGCTGGAGGTGAGCCTCCCGACTCCGCTGGTGGCTCTGTGGAGCGTGCGGGACGGCCTGCTCACCGAGTCCGGTGTCTGCGTGTACGAGGCGGGGTGCATCGGGGAGCGCAACGCCACATACGAAGTCGCCCAGTACGCACCGGGGTTCGTCCTGATCGGCGACGACAGTGGTGGGTGCGGATTCCTGTTGCGTGCGGACGATCCGGGATCCGCTGTCTTCTCCTCCGGCCTGGGCGATCTGAATCCCACGCGCTTCGAGGCCGTCTCCCAGGACTTCCCGACCTGGATCGAGTCGCTTCGGCCCGGACCTGAGCGATGAGCGCAGGCGGTTCCGCGAGAGCATTGTCATGTGCCGTCCGCCACCGACCGGCTCAGGCAAGGCGCTCGTCCGTCAGCATCGCCGAGGCCAGCTCGACGCGGGAACGGTAGCCGGTGCGTTTGAAGAGTCTGCCGAGCCGGCTTTCCACGCTCTTCTCGCTGCCGCCCAGCACGGTGGCCAGCTCGCGGTTGGTCAGGCCTTCGGTCACCAGGGTGGCCAGCAGCCGCTCGTTCTCCGCGATGACCACGCCTCTGTGCGGCACGGTGACGCCGTGTTCACGCATCAGGTTGCGCAACTGCGCCCTGCGCAGCAGCGCGTCCAGTTCGCCGTAGAGTGCGTACGCGTCACGCAGCAGCCCGGCGTCGGCCACTTCGTGGCGGACCACCATGGCCATCGCGTCCGCCAGTTCCAGCGGCTGGGCGCGCTGCCGGGCGAGCCGGACCGCCTCCGTCGCGGCGGGGCGGTCGCCGTGCACCACCGCGGTGGCGAGCAGGTGGCACATGCGGGCCCGGCCGGTGCCGATCAACTCCGCTGTCGTGCTCACCTCCTTCACGTACCGCTCCGCCGCGGCCCGGTCACCGTGGACCAGTTCCCACTCGGCCATCCTCAGCAACAGCACGTCCGTGCCGACCACCAGGCCCCCTTCGGCGGCCCTGGCCAGGCCGTCCGCCATGACACGGCGGACCCGGTCGGTAGCGCCCAGGGCCTCGTCCAGGAGCGATTCCGGCAGCGCCAGCAGGTGGAGCATCACGGGTTGCACGGAGCGCGCCCGCTCGATCACCGAGCGGGCCTCGGTCAGCCGGCCGCGCGCGCCGAGTATGACGCTCGTCTCCTGGGACACCAGGGTGTGGCTGGGCGTGTAGCCGACGGAAACGCCGGTCGCCAGGCTCAGCCGGGCCAGATCGAGTGCCCGGTCCCAGTGTCCGCCCTGACTGTCGGCCACCACCTGGTCGGACGCCGGCCGGGAGCTCAAGGGGAGTTCGTGAGCCGCCAGCAGCCGTTCCGCACGGTCCAGTTCACCGAAGGCCATCAGCGTTCGGGACAGCTGCCTCAGCCGCTCGAAGCGGTGCCGCGTCCCCGACGCCCACAGGGGCCACCCCGCCGGATCGGCGACTGCCTGGTCGAACGGCTCGGTTCGACCGAGGAACGCCCCGGCGCACTCGCTGATGAGCCGGCCCAACCCGGTGATGACATCGTTGTCCCGTTCCCAGACGTCCCGTTGGGACGTCAGGTGTTCGTCTGCCTCCCGCCACCGGTCCAGATGGCACAGCGCAACGCACCGGGCGAGGATGCGGTGCCCCTCCCCGCCCGGCAGCAAGCGCCAGCCGCCGTCGCAGATCCTGGTGACCGCCGCCGTGTCCAGAGATCCGGCCAGCGCGGTGACGTACATCATCTCCGTCTCGAACAGCGCCTCGGAGCTGACGAGATGGGCATGCTCGGAAAGTACCTTCCACGCGCTGTCGGCAGCCTCCGGGAACTGCAGATGGCTGTAGCAGGCGAGGGCGTGCGCGACCAGTGCCTGGGCGCGTTGCCGGGGGTCGGTGATCAGCTCGACGGCCACGCGCAGACAGCGCTCGGCGTGGTACCCGCCGTCCAGCATGCCGGCGGTGCCCCGGGCAAGCAGTTCACCGGCCGCCCGACGGGAGTCCACGAACCGTCCCGCGACGACCAGTTGCTCGGTCAGATACCGGTCGTCCGCGTCGGCGTCGCCTGCCCAGATCGCGGTGACCGCCAACTGGGCGAGCCTGCGCCGTTCATAGGGCCCGAGGCAGCCGGTCAGGGCCGAGGTGAGCAGCGGCAGCCGGAACCGCCAGTGCCCCTCTTCCGATCCCTGCCGGAGCACCCCCTCGGCGCACAGCTCCGACAGCACGTCACGAACCTCGTCCTCGCCCCGGCTCACGGCTTCGGCGATCAGCCGGGTCGCCGCGCCCCCCAGGGGGAGAAGCACCGCCGCTGCCTTGGCCACCGGCCAGACCAGACCGCCCCGCCGGCGCAGGTACTCGATCGGCGGCAGGTCGAGGGGCAGCTCGGGCGGCCGGTCCGGGGATGTGAGGTAGGCGTGCCGCTCGAAGATGCGCAGCGCTCCGGTGCGCTGGTACCCCGCCAGGGCGGCGAGTACGGCGGCGGGCCTGCCGCGGCACTCCCGTTGCAGAGAGGAGAGCAGCGCCGCCGTCGGCCGGGCTTGTAAGGTCCGGGCGACGAGCGCGCCGACCTCCGGCTCGCGCAGCGGACGCAGCGGCACCACCTCGGCGAGGGAGGAGGCCCGCAGCTGCTCCACCACGGCCAGGTCGCCCGCCGGGTCGGCCGGTGAGGGGCGCACGGTGCAGACGAACGTGACCGGCCCCCCGGCCAGGACGCGGGCGAGCGACAGCAACACGGCGCGGGAACCGGGATCGGCCCAGTGCACGTCGTCGATGAGCACCGTCAACTTCTCGCTCGCGGTGAGGGCCGACCGGAGCTCGGCGGCGAGCTGGCGGCCGACCTCCGCGAGCGGTGCCGTGGCCGCGGCCTTCGCGGTACGCCTGGCGTCGCCGCCCCGGTGCAGGACGGCGAGTTCGGCGGAGAGCCGGGAGGCCAGGGAGTAGGGGCGGTCCCGCTCGTTGCGTGCCACCCACAGCGACAGGGTACGGAGACCTCGCGCTGTCAGCTCTTCGCGGACGGCGCTCAACAACGAGCTGCGCCCCATGCCGATGGGGCCGGTGACCAGAACGAGCGGTGCCGAGTCGGGTGAGACGGCGAGGCCGACGACCTTCGCCGCGACGGCTTCACGGCCGAACGGGACGTGCGCCGATCGGGCCACTTCGGGCGCACCGCGCCAGTAGTCGATCATGTCTTCCAGTATGCCCACGGCGGCCGACCCGCAGACCGCCGAGAAGGAATCCGCGCGGTGTGCCGCGTTCGTTGTCCCTTGAACGAGGCGTATAACGGCGGGAGTTGGCTGCGGGACCTGATAGTGCGGCGGCTCCGGGGGCCGCTGCCGCGCGAGGCGTCACAGGAGGAGGCGGCGGTGGCCCGAGCGCGTGCCGTGATACGGGGCAGGGACCATGAACTGAGCGCACTGCGCACAGCGCTGACGCCCGACGGCGGGCGCCTCGTCGTCCTCAAGGGACCGGCCGGTATCGGCCGGACCGCGCTGCTGGACGAGGTGGGCCGGCTGCTGGCGGCGGACGGAGTGCGGGTCCTGCCGCTGAGGCTGGGCGCCGGTGCGGACAGCGGTGGCGACGCGTTCGCCCTCGCCGCGCTGGTGCGCGCCGTGCGCGAGCGGTTCGAGCAGTTCCAGGACACAGGACTGCCCGAGGCGCTCAGCACGGTGGCCCAGCTGCGCGCCCCGGGAGGGCAGGACAGCGTCGGTTGGACGCCGTCCATGGTCGCCGCGCTGGGAAGCCTGTTCGACACCATGGGCCGGCAGGGACGCGTCGCGGTCCTCGCCGACGACGTGCACGGGGTGGCCGAACCCGCCCCCGTGCTGACCGCGGCCCGCCGGTCCGGCTGCCTCGTCGTGGCCACCTGCGAGGAGGGCACCGAGCACGGCCCGGGACTCGCCGAACTCCTGGCCGACGCCGACCAGGTGATGACCATCGGTCCGCTGGCCGACGAGGTCGCGGAGTCCCTGATCCGTCGCGCGCTGGGATCGCGCCTGGACGACGGGGTGGTGACCGCGGTGCGCACGGCGCTGGGACCGCTGTTGGGCAATCCGGGCACCGTTCTGGGCACCCTCGACGAGCTGCACAGAAGCGGCCGGCTCATCGACTTCCGCGGCCAGTTGTGCCTGCGTGCGCCGGCGGAGCCGGTGGCACTCCCGGCCGACCACCCCCTGCTGCGTCGTGCGGCTGCACTGGGCGGTCCGGCGGTTCGGTTACTGGGGGCGGTCGCCGTCCTGAACGACCTGGGCATGGACGACGTACCGCTGCTCGCCGAGACGTTCGGCTCCCGGCCCGCCGACTGCGGCCGACTGCTCGACCTGCTCATCGAGGCGGGGGCGCTGACGGCCGACCGGGCGGGCCGGATCTCCTGCCGATGCCCCGCTCTGGCGGCCACCGCGGCCGGCCGCTTCGGTGCCCACCGCGGCATCGAGCTACGCGCGTCGGTCGCCGAGCGGCTGCTGATCCGCCACCGGCGGCACGGCGGGGCCGACCCCGTGGCGCTCGCCGACCACATCGCGCGCGGCGGCGCCGCCGTGCCGCTCGACGACGACACGGTCCGCTGGCTGCTCGACCTGAGCGCCGCCGCCGAGCGGGACGAGCCGGAGCGCGCCGTCCTGTGGTACTCGGCCGCACTGCGCTGCCTGCCTCCCCAGGGGCCCGAGTACTCCCGCACGCTGATCAGTCTGCTTGCCCTGGTCGTCCGGACCGGCCGGTACGAGCTGCTGCGCGAGGTGCTCACCCGGTACGCGGAGCACGGCTGCGCCGAGGACTCCCTGGAGGAGGTCCGTCTCGCCGCCGTCCTCGTGGCCGTACACACCGGCGAGCCGCCCGCCGAACGTGCCGTAGGGGCGCTGCTGGACGCACCGTTGACGGGCCCCGGGACCACCGGCTTCTCGGAGTTGTGGTTCGGCCGCCGTCTCGCCTCCGGCGCGGCGCAGCCGGTGCGCCCGACTGCGGTGCGGGAGCGGATCGGGGCCGAGTGGACGGACCTGCTCGACGCCGCGTTCCGCGGTGACGTCGACGCCGCCGAGCGGGCTTGGCGCAACTCGGGCGGCACCGCGCCCTCCCCGGAGCTGGACCAGTTGCACGATGCGGCCTCGGTCGCCGACGTGGCCGATCTGGGTCGGCTGGTGATCGGTGCCCGCTACCGGGTGCCGGTGACCGGTGTGCTCGGTGCCTACCACCGGGTGGTCAGCGGTTACGCCGACGCCGCCTGGACGCAGGCCATGTCCGCGGTCCGGGAACTGGAACTCTCCGGCGCCGAGGACACGCTGGCCCACCACGCGGCGCGCCTGTTCGCCTCGGACATGTGCGCCGCCCGCGGTGAGTTCGCGTCGGCCACCCAGTGGCTGGCCGACGCGAAACCGGTCCCCAGGCTCGCGGTGATGCGGGCCTGGGCACGCGTCGGTCTCGCCGCCAGGGCGGGTGACGACGGCGGGGCCGTGCGCGAGGCGCTGCGGTCCGGTCCGCGGCTGCTCGGGACCGGCCTGCACGCGGGGCTGTCCTCTCTGCTGTCACGGGCGGTGCGGATCGCGGTGTTGGGCGACGAACACGCGGGCGCCGCGGAACTGCTGGCCCAGATCGAGCTGTTGCCGCACGAGGACCGCGCCGACGTGCGGGAGGGTCTGCTGCTGGCGCGCGGCCTGGTACACCGCGACCTGAGGTGCGCCCGGTCGGCCACCGAGCTGATGCGCACGCGGGGGGACCTGCCCGCACTGCTGGAGTCCTGTCTCGCCGTCGCCCGGTTCGCACCGGACCCGCGGCCCTGGCTGCTCGAGGCCCACACCCTGGCCACGCGGTGCGGTGCGTCGGTCCTCCTCGGACGGGTCCGCGAGGTGACCCGTGAACGCGGGGTGCCCGCCCCGCGCGCCCGCGTCCGGCGGGACGCCCTGGCCGTCACCGAGCAGCGGATCATCGAGCTGATCGGCGAGGGCCTGACCAACCGGCAGATCGCGCTGCGCCTCCAGCTCAGTGAGAAGACCGTGGAGAACTACCTGACCCGCCTGTTCGCCCGTACCGGCTGCCGTTCGCGGGTCGAACTGGCCGCGGCCAGTCTGAGCGGCCGGCTCACGCGGCCCGCGACCTGACAGCGTCCGGGGCCGAAGATGCCAAGGTGCGGTCCCACTCGGGCCTATGCGGACCGGTGGCGACGACAGCCTGGTACGGCATGCCTAACGTCTTGCCCATGACCGACATCGATGTGCCTCAGGTCGCCGATCGCGAACTGGCAGCGATAGTGGGGGCCGAGGTCGACGGCCGATGGCCGGACGACGTTTCGGGCCTCGACGAAGTGGTTCGCTACGGACTGGTGCCCTTCGGGAAGATGATGGGGCCCTGGCTGGTGACCCACTCCAGTCTCGCGGTGGGAGGTGACCTGGCGACCGTCCTGCCCGCCGCGGTGGCCGTGGAGTGTATCCAGGTCGGAGCGATGATGCACGACGACATCATCGACGACGACGGGGAGCGGCGCAGCAAGCCCGCCGCCCATACCGTGTTCGGGCAGCCGACGGCGATCGTCGGAGGGGACGGGCTGTTCTTCCACGGCTTCTCCGCCCTCGCCGAATGCCGGCAGGCCGGCGCGTCCGCGGAGCGGGTGGCCCAAGCGCTGGTGGTGCTCTCCGGAGCGGGCCTGCGCATCGGGGACGCTGCGATCCGCGAGATCCGGATGAGTCGTGAGCTCTGCTCCGTCGACGAGTACCTCGACATGATCGCGGACAAGAGCGGTGCGCTTCTGTGGATGGCCTGCGGCGTCGGCGCCACGCTGGGCGGCGCGAACGACACGGTTCTGGAGGCGCTCAGCCAGTACAGCGACCAGCTGGGCATCGCCTACCAGATCCGCGACGACCTCATGGCCTACGACGGCACGCGGGCGGGCAAGCCGAACGTCTCCGACGTCCGCAACGGCCGGCCCACCCTGCCCGTGCTGCTCGCCCACGAACGCGCCCCGATGGACCAGCGGCAGCGCATCGAGCACCTGCTCGCCGACACGGCCGTACCGGTCGAGGAACGCTACGGGGCCATGGCGCAACTGGTGCACGACCACGACGGCGTACCGGCGGCGCGTGAGGTGTCGCACCGGCACGTGAAGATGGCCGCGTCGGCGCTCGAGTGCCTTCCGCCCGGTGTCCACACCGACGCACTGGCCGATCTCACCGTGCCGGGGCGCCTGGTATAGCGCGGACCGACTCTGAGGAGCTGGGCTGATGACCTCCCCGTCCTATGCGACGTATCTGCACCTCGACGAACTGCTCGCCCTGCAACGCCCGCTGACACCGGTCGAGCAGCCGGACCTCAGTGACAGCGAACGGCTCTTCATCGTCGTGCACCAGGCGTCCGAGACCCTGCTCAGCCAGGTTCTGGTCGACCTGCGGCACATCGACGGAGGCCAGTGCGGACAGCAGTGCTACGCGCATCGCGTGGCACGGGCGACGCGGCTGGTGGACTCCCTGGAGGGACAGCTGACGCTGCTGCGCCACACGCTGACGCGGGAGGAGTTCCTGCTCTTCCGGGACCGGTTCGGCACGGCGAGCGGACTGCAGTCCAAGCAGTTCCGTGAACTGTTCGGCCTCGTCAAGCAGTTGATGAAACGCGCTGGTGCGGACCGTCCGGCGGCCGACTCCGCGCGGCTCACCGGGCTGAACGACGCCGTACGGCGCTGGCGGCGCACCCACCTGGAACTGGTCGGCCACATGCTCGGCGACCAGCCGGGCTCGGCAGCGACCTCGGGGATGCGCTTTCTGGCCGCCCGGCTGGACGACACCTCCGCGGACGAACCGGCGGGCGACGACCGTGCCGCCGCCGCGCCGCCACGGCCCGCGGACACCGAGGACGTCCTCCCCAGCCTGCCGTCGCTGCCCGCACCGGCAGAGCGGTCCGGGCGGTCCGGGCTGTCCGGGCGGTCCCGGCTGGGACATGTGGTCGTGGTGGGAGGCAGCATCGCGGGGCTGCTCACCGCACACGTCCTGGCCGGCCACGCGGAACGGGTGACGGTACTCGAACGTGACCAGTACGACGACACCCCGGGCCCCCGCGCCGGTGTGCCGCAGTCACGCCACACCCATGTCCTGCTCACCAGCGGCATGAACGCCCTGGAAGAACTGCTGCCCGGCCTGCTGGGCGTACTGACGGACTCGGGGGCGCCGCGGCTGGCGGTGCCCGGGGACCTCGGGGTGTGGCAGGCCGGCCAGTGGATATCCCGCCGCAATCCGTCCGAGCCCATCATGACCCCGTCCCGTCCGCTTCTGGAGCACCACATCCGCCGACGTGTCCTGGACGGCTCCCGCATCCATGTCCGCACGGGTGTCGAGGTGACCGGGCTGCTCGGCCGGCCCGGGCACATCACCGGCGTCGCGGTCCGGGACCGGGGCGGCGACCACCACACCCGGCAGGAGATCGAGGCCGACCTCGTGGTGGACGCCACCGGACGGAGCGGTCGTACCCCGGTCTGGCTGGCCGAGATGAACGCCCCCGTGCCCGCCGAGGAACTCGTCGAGACCGGGCGGGCGTACAGCACCTGCGTCTTCCATGCCGACGGCCCGCCCGAGGACCTCAGCGGCTTCTACATCGTGCCCGACGCCGGCCAGCCGCTCGGCGCGATCATCCTGCCCGCCGAGCACGACCGCTGGATGGTCACCCTGTCCGGGCCGCGCGACCAGGCGCCGCCCAGCGGCACCGAGGACTTCGTCGACTTCGCCGGCCGACTGCCGCACTCCGCCCCGCACAAGTGGCTCAGATCGGCGCGTCCCGTCAGCCGGCCCGTGGGCTACCGGCACACCTCCAACCGGCGTCGCCGCTACGACCGCCTGACGCGGGACCATACCGGGCTGCTCGTCGTCGGGGACGCGTTGTGCGCGCTCAACCCCGTCTACGGACAGGGCCTGTCCGTAGCCGCCCTGAACGCGGTTGCTCTCGGCAGGGCACTGGCCGGCGACCGCACCCCCTCGGCCCACACCCTGCAACGAGCGGTGCTGCGCTCCTCCCGCTCGGCGTGGGAGGTCGCGACGGGCGCCGACAGCGCGATGCCGGGCGTCACGGGCAACGCGGTGAAGTCCGGGCCCGTCGCCCGGCTGCTGACCCGGTACCTCGACCGCGTGCGCGATCACGTGCCCCACGACCCGGTCGTGTGCAGCGCCAACCGGGACGTCCTCTTCCTGCTGGCCCCGCCCCGCACGCTCGTCACCTCCCCCCAGGTGCTCCGGCGGGTCCTGCTGAGCCCGCCCGGGCCGGCCTCGCCCGACCTCCCCACTCCGTGACCATCAAGAGCCGACAGCGAAGGTGCGCCATGCGACACGTCACCGTGCTCCCGAACCGTCCGAGACGGGGACGGCGCCGAACCGGGCCCCGGTTCCCCCTCCGTGCTGCGTGCGGCCGGTGGACTTCATGACGACGACTCCGATGCGCAGCCTGACCGTCGTCCTCGACACCGGCCGGACCATGGTCGAACCCGCCCTGCGCGACGCGATCGGCCTGCACCTCGGTCCGGAGATGGGCCGGATCGCCCGGTACCACTTCGGCTGGGCGGACGCCGAGGGCCGGCCCACCGGCACCTGGGGCGGCAAGATGGTCCGGCCGACCCTGGCGCTGCTGTCGGCCCGGGCGGCCGGCGCCGCGACCGCGGACGGCCTGCCCGCCGCGGTGGCCGTGGAACTGGTGCACAACTTCTCGCTGCTGCACGACGACATCATGGACGGCGACGAGACCAGGCGGGGCCGTGCGACCGCCTGGACCGTCTTCGGCGTGCCGGGTGCCATCCTGGCCGGTGACGCCCTGGTCACCGCGGCGACGTCCGTACTGATGAGCGCGCCGGGGGCGGGCGCCCGGTCCGCCACCCTGGCGCTGATGACCGCAACCCAGCGGATGATCAACGGCCAGGCCGCCGACGCCGAGTTCGAACGACGCGAGGACGTGACCCTCGCCGAGTGCCGTCGCATGGCCGGCGACAAGACCGGCGCCCTGCTCGGCAGCGCCTGCGCGCTGGGCGCCGACCTGGCCGGCGCCGAACGGCACCTGGTCGAAGGGCTCGGCGCCTTCGGCGAACACGTCGGGCTCGCCTTCCAGCTCGTCGACGACCTGCTGGGCATCTGGGGCGACCCGGACCACACAGGGAAACAGGTGGGGGCCGACCTGCGGGTCCGCAAGAAGTCCCTGCCCGTGGTGGCGGCGCTCGGCGCGCCCGGGGCGGACGAACTGCGCGCCCTGTACCTACGCCCGGAGCCATTGGCCGAATCCGACGTCCGACGCGTCACCGAGCTGGTGGAACGGGCAGGCGGCCGAGACTGGGCGCAGAGCGAGGCGGACCGTCAGATCGCCGCGGCGAAGGAGTGCCTGACCGCCGTCGACATCCCGGACGACGTGCGCGGCGAACTCCAGGAGGTCGCCGGCTTCATCGTGGGCCGGCGGTTCTAGATGGGAGAGTCACGTCCCGGCTTGTCGGAGGCCGCCCGGGCGGGGGCGCAGCCGCTGGCTTCTTCCGCCGAACGCGGGGTCGTCGTGGTCGTCGCCTTCGCCGCGGGGATCGCCGCCGTGGCCCAGACCACGGTGCTGCCGCTGCTGGGGGAGCTGCCCAAGCTGCTGCACGCCGGTGTGGCGGGTACCTCCTGGGTCGTCACGGCGACGCTGCTGGGCGGCGCCGTCACCAGTCCCGTCGTCGGACGGCTGGGCGATCTGTACGGCAAGCGGCGGCTGATGCTGAGCGTGCTCGGCGTGGTCACGGTGGGCTCGGTGCTGTGCGCGGTGTCCGGCTCCCTGGCCCCGATGGTCGTCGGGCGCGCCCTCCAGGGCGTCGGCATGGGGCTCATACCGCTCGGCATCAGCCTGCTGCGCGATGTGCTGTCCGAGCGACGCCTCGGCTCGGCGATCGCCCTCACCTCCTCCCTCCTGGGGGTCGGCGCGGCGACCGGGCTGCCGCTGGCCGCGTGGGTGGCCCAGTCCGCCGACTGGCATCTGCTCTTCTGGGCGACCGGCGCGCTCACGGCACTGATCGGGGTGCTGGTGGCCCGGCTGCTCCCACCGGCCCCGGCGCCGGCCCGAGGGCGCTTCGACGGTGTCGGGACAGTGGGCCTGACCGTCGGCCTCACCGCGCTGCTGGTGGCGATCTCCTACGGGGGCGAGTGGGGCTGGCTCAGCGCTTCCACCGTGGGCCTGGCGGCGGCCTCCGTGGTGGTGCTGGTGCTGTGGGGCGTCTGGGAACGCCGGGTGACCGCTCCGCTGATCGACCTGGGTACCACGGCACGGCGGCCGGTACTGCTGGTGAACCTCACCTCCGTCGTCGTCGGCTTTGCCCTGTACGCACAGCTTCTGATGGTGCCTCAGCTGCTGCAGCTGCCCGTCGGCACGGGCTACGGACTGGGCCGTTCGATGCTCCAGACCGGTCTGCTGATGCTGCCGGCCGGACTGGCGATGATGGGCGCCTCCACGGTGGGCGCCAGGCTGTCCGCGGCGCGCGGCCCCAAGGTCTCCCTGCTGACGGGCACGGTACTGATCGGCCTGGGGTATGTGGTCTGCCTGGCCCGGATGGACTCCGTCCCGTTGCTGGTGACCGGCACGGTGGTGACCCAGGGCGGCGTAGGCCTCGCCTACGGCGCGATCCCCGCGTTGATCATGTCAGCCGTCCTGCCCGCCGAGACCGGGGTCGCCAACGGGTTCAACACCCTCATGCGGTCCATCGGCACGTCACTGTCCGGCGCCGTGGTCGGGGCGATATTCGCCGAGCTGAGCGGGCCGCCCGGCACCACGCCGGTCCCGTCGCACGACGCGTTCACGCTCGTCGCGGTGGTCGGCATCGCCGGCGCGGTGTTCGCTCTGGCGACCGGCGCCGCGATCCCCGGCCGGCCGCGTGCGGCGCCGCGTTCCGCTCCCTGAACGTCCACTCACCCCAGACCCGAAAGGCCATCTCATGACCGAGCCGACAACCATCCCCATCGGCGGACGGGCTGCCCAATGCCCGTTCGCCCCCGTCGCCGAGCTGTACGACGCGCAGAAGGACGACGAGCTGAGCCGGGTCAAGGTGCCCAGCCCGATGCTGGGCGAGTTCGACGCGGTGGTCGTCACCCGTTACGAGGATGTCAAGAACGTGCTCGCGGACGACCGGCTGCACATGGGCGGCTCCATGCCGTACCAGCCGGGGAACCTGCTGAGCTACGACGGCGCCGACCACACCCGGCTCCGGCGCATGCTGACCGCGTCGTTCACCACCAAGCGGGCGCGCGAGCTGCGGCCGAGCATCGAGGCCGTGGTCGATTCCGCCCTGGACGCGCTGGCGGAGGCCGGCCCGGGTGCGGACCTGGTGCAGGTCTTCAGTACCCCGATCCCGACGCTCGTCATCTGCGAACTGCTGGGTGTGCCCTACAGCGACCGAGAGGGGTTCCAGCGCCGTACCGCCCTCGCGCTGGACTTCGGGCAGAGCCGCGAAGTCCAGATGGAGAAGGCCGCCGAGATGATGGCCTACATGGCCGGACTCGTGGCGAAGCACCGGGAGAACCCGGGCGACAACGTACTGGGCCGCGTGGTGCGCGACTTCGGCGACCAGCTGAGCGACGAGGAGCTGGCCGGTATCGGCAACATGCTGCTCATCGCCGGGCACGAGACGATCGCCAACACCCTTTCGGCGAGCATCGCCCTGCTGCTCCATCACCCCGAGCAGCTCGCGGCGGTACGCGACGACCCCTCGGTGACGGACAGCGCCGTCGAGGAACTGCTGCGCTACACCGCCCCGGCCACCATCCTGCCGCGGCAGGCGACCGGCACCGTCTGCGTACGCGACCAGGAGATCAAGGAGGGCGAGCACGTCGTGGCGTCCGTCCTGGCAGCCAACCGGGACCCCGGCACGACCGGCGAGGACCTGGACAGCCTGGACGTGCGCCGGCCCCCGCAGCGCCACCTCACGTTCGGCTTCGGCCCGCACCAGTGCCTGGGCCAGCAACTGGCCCGGATGGAGCTGCGCGTCGCGCTGCCGGCCCTGTTCACCAGGTTCCCCACGCTGCGCTCGGCAGTCCCGCTCGACGAGCTGGAGTACCGCACCAACGCACTGGTCTTCGGGGTGAACGCCCTGCCGGTCACCTGGTGACCGGCGGCGAGAAGGAGCTGACCATGAAGGTCGAGGTCGACGACAGCAGATGTTTCGCCATCGGGAACTGCGCGCGGTACGCGCCGGCGGTCTTCGACCAGAACGACGAGGACGGCAGGGTGGTCCTGCTCGACGCGATGCCGCCGGAGCGCGAGCACGCACGGGTCCGGGAAGCCGCCTCACGGTGCCCGAACGCGGTCGTCGTCCTGCACGAGAAGCCGCCGGCTCACGACGAATGACCCGCCCGGGTGGTTCGTCCCGTTCGTTCGAAGCTCAGAGGAAGACCAATGTCTGACGTAGAAGTGCCCGTTCTCGTGGTCGGTGGTGGCGGCTGCGGACTCGCCGCATCGGTCTTCCTGTCCGACGTGGGGGTGCGCCATCTCGTGGTGGAGCGTCGCGAGTCGACGTCGGTCCTGCCCAGGGCGCACTACCTGAACCAGCGCACCATGGAGATCTTCCGCCAGCACGGCATCGCCGACGACGTCTACCGGATCAGCTGCCCGCTCCCGAACATGAGCGAAGTCGCCTGGCGCACCTCACTGGGCGGCGACGGCCCGGTGGACGGGCGGGAGCTGTACCGGACGGACGCCTTCGGCGGCGGCAGCACCGCCGGCCCCTACGCCGCCGACAGCACGGGACCTTCGACCAACCTTCCGCAGCACCGGCTCGAACCGCTGCTGCGCCGGCACGCGGAGCGACGGGCTCCGTCCAGCCTGCTGTTCAACCATGAGATGGAGGATTTCACCCAGGACGAGAACGGGGTCCGGGCGAGGGTGGCCGACCGGGTGACCGGCGAGGTGGTCACGGTCCGTGCCCGGTACCTGCTCGGCGCCGACGGCGGCAGGAGCGTCGGCGGTGCGCTGGGCATCCCGATGGACGGCGCCGGCGGCGGGTTCACCATCATCTCGGTCCACTTCAGCGCGGATCTCGCCCGCTGGTGGAGCGACTCGGTGCTGATGACCCACGTCTTCGGCGTCGACGGCGAGGTCTCGGTACTCGTCGCGTCCGGGCCCGACTGGGGCTCGGCGTCCGAGGAGTGGGCACTGCACTTCCGGGTGCCGCCGGGTACGGACGCGGGCGGCCTCGACGCGGAGGCGATCACGATCCGGGTGCGGGAACTGCTGAAACTGCCGGAGGACCTCGGCATACAGGTCCACCACGTGAGCGAGTACCGGCCGGAGGCCGTCGTGGCCCGGTCCTTCCGGGCCGGCCGCGTCTTCCTCGCCGGCGATGCCGCGCATCGGCAGCCACCCGCCGCCGGCGGCGGCCTGAACACAGCGATCCAGGACGTGCACAACCTCGCCTGGAAGTTCAAGGCCGTGCTCGACGGCCGGGCCGACGACGTGCTGCTCGACTCCTACGAGGCGGAGCGGCTGCCCGTCGCCCGACGGAACGTGGACTGGGCGATGGGCTGTCTGGTCAACTACGGCATCCTGTTCGCGGCCCTCGGCATGACGCGAGGCCGGCCTGCGGCCACCGAGGCCAGTATCCGCGCACTGCTGGCCGACACACCGATGGGCGAGACCCGGCGGGCCGTGGTGCGGGAGGCGTTCGGCACCCAGCGCATCGAGTACCAGGCACACGACATCGAGCTCGGTCACCACTACGCGGCCGGCGCGGTGCTCCCGGACGGCACCCCGCCGCCGCCCCGGGACCCGATGGGTGCGGTCTACCGTCCGACGACCCGGCCGGGGCACCGGCTCCCGCACGCGTGGCTGCGGCACGGCGACACCCGGGTCTCCACGCACGACCTGGCAGGCGGCGACGGCGGTTTCGTGCTGATCACCGGGCCGCTGGGCGAGGGCTGGGCGGCTGCCGCCAAAAGGGTCGCGGACACCCACGGAGTGGCGCTCCGCCTGGTGTCCATCGGCCGGGAGCCCGACGCGGTGGGCCACTGGGACGCGGAGGGCGGCTGGGCCGCGGTGCGGGAGATCGACGACGACGGCGCCGTCCTGGTGCGGCCGGACCAGCACGTCGCCTGGCGCAGTGTCCGCGCGGGCCGCCACGCCGACCAGGAACTCGGCGCGGCCTTCGACCGAGTCCTCGGCCGGTCCGTCGCGACGGACGGCGGGAGCTGACCATGCCCTCCACCGACGGCGAGCGTCTCGTCCATGACTTCCTGACGTCGATGGGGCCGGACCCGGCCGACGTCCGCGCGGCCGTGGACCGCTACCTGACCGACGACTGTGTGTGGGAGAACCCCGGCTCCCCGGTGTGCCGGGGCAAGGCGGAGATCCTCCGGCTCATGCCGCCCGACTTCGCGCGGCTGGAGGTGAGCTTCCGGCACATGGCCACGGCCGGTGGCACCGTCCTGGTCGAGCGCATGGAGAACATGCTGCGCGTCGACGGCACGCCCATCGCACTGCACCTGAAGGTGATGGGGGCCTTCGAACTGCGGGCCGGCCGGATCAGCGCCTGGCGGGACTACTTCGACTTCACCCACCTCATCACCGAAAGCCCGGAATGGTGACCATGACAGAGATTCGAACCGACCCGATGGAGCTGCGGACCGAACTGGTGGACAGGGTCCACAAATTCGGGCCGGTCTTCGCGGAGGGCGTCGCCGAGGGAGAGCGGGAGCGGCGGCTGCCCGAGGCCACGGTGCGGGCGATCGACCAGTCGCAGCTGGGTATGGTCTGGACCGCGAGGAGCTACGGCGGCCTGGAGGCCGACGTCCGGACCATGAGCGAGGTCGCCAAGGCACTCTCCCACTACTGCCCGTCCACGTCGTGGGTGGTCAACAACATCAACGGCTCCAACCTGCTCGCCGCGAAGTTTCCCCAGGCGGCGCGGGACGAGGTGTTCGGGGACAACCCCGGCGCCAAGCTGGCCTCGATCTTCGCGGCTGCGGGCACCGCGGTACGCACCGAGGGCGGCTATCTGCTCACGGGTACCTGGCCGTACGGCACCGGCGTCCTGCACGACGACTGGGCGATCCTGGTCGCCCGGGAGCTGAATGCCGACGGGGAGCCGATAGGCGGGCTCTCCGTGCTGGTGCCCGTGGCGGACCTGACCATCGAGGACACCTGGCGCACCGTCGGCATGCGCGCCACCGGCAGCCACACCGTCGCGCTCCGGGACGCGTTCGTCCCCGAACACCGGGTCATCTCCGGCGCGTTGCAACGCGGACGGGAGAACGCCACCGACCTCGGCCTGCCGCCGTTGTTCCGCACCGCGGCGATCGCCGCCATGGCCGTCGTCTGCGCCTCCGTGGTGCTCGGCGCCGGCCAGGCGGCCCGCGCCTTCGTCGTGGAGAAAGCGCCCGCCCGGGGTATCGCGCCCACCAAGTACACCCGCCAGCCGGACTCACGGACCTTCGTGTCCTCGCTGGGAAGGACGGCTCTGTCGATCGACGCCGCCGAAATGCATGTGAACCGGGCCGCGGACGCGCTCGACGAGGCCGCCTACGGGGCCGTCTCGCTGCCGGACAGCGAACTCCTGCGCATCCGCGGCGACGTCGGGCAGGCGGTCGCCCTGGTGACCGCCGCGCTCGACGAGTTGCTGTGGGCGCACGGTGCGGCGTCCTTCGCCGAGGCGAACCCGTTGCAGCAGTACTGGCGGGACGCCAACACCGCGGCCCGCCACGCCATGCTCAACGTGCACGTCGGCCACGAGCTGTACGGCGGGTCGTTCTTCGGCCTGGAGCCCATCGTGCCCAGCCTCTGACCCAGCCCCTGACCCGTCCGCCGCCCGTCCGCCGCCCGTCCGGCCCCGCCCGTTCCACCCCGCTCCGACCCACGAGGGATCCCATGACCTGGCTGCCCCCCTTCCTCATCCCGATGTCACAGGTCCCCCCGGTCACCGCGGGGCCGGCCCATGTTCCGGACGCCCTCTTCGCGGCGGTGGCCGGACCGACCGTGCTGGGCTGGATAGTGACGTACCTCCTGGCGATCCGGCAGGCGTCCCAGGACCGGCGTGTGGGGATAGCCGCCTACCTGGTGGCGGTGAACTTCGCCTGGGAGTTCAGCCTGACCTTCCTGCTGGAACAGACACCGACCCAGCGCCAGATCAACGTCCTCTGGCTCGTCTTCGACGTCGTCCTGCTGTACCAGGCGCTGAAGTACGGGCCGCGCGACTACCCCGGCCTGCCGGCGCGGGTCGTCCGGTGGGCGCTCGCCGGTGTGCTGGTATGGGCGTCGTTGATCGTCGTCGTCGGCGCGAACGAGTTCAACGACCGCGACGGCATGTACACCGGAATGATCATCCAGGTGCCGCTGAGCGCGTCGTTCATCCTGCTGCTCAAGCGGCGCGGGTCCAGCGCGGGACAGTCGATGTACATCGCCGTCGCGAAGACCGTGGGCTCTCTCTTCGCCGGACTGACCGCCGTCGTCGTCCATCCCTCCCACCACCTGCTCCAGGTGCTGGTGGCGACCTACGTGCCTCTGGACCTCGCCTATGTGGTGCTGCTGTCCAGGACGATGCGCCGGGAGGGACGGCCCCTGTGGGCCCTTCGCGCGCCGAGGGCCGTCACCGTGGCTCCGGCGGGACCCTCGGCCACGGGTTCCGGGACCGGGCCGGCGCCCCGCGCGGGCGTCGGTCTCCGGTCAGATGACACCGCTCCGTAAGGCGTACGCCACGGCGTGCGGCCGGTTGCGGAGGTTCAGGCGCTGGGTGACCCCGAAGACGACGCGTTTGACCGCCCGTTCCGACAGGCACATCCGGGTGGCTATCTCAGCGGTGTCCAAGCCCTCCGACATCAGCCGCAGCACATCGATCTCCCGGGGAGTCAGCCCGGAGGTGTGCAGGCCGTGCGGTGAGAGGACCTCCCGCTGCATCCGCTCGAACTGCCGGAGCAGTTCGCCCAGCAGCTTCGCGGGGAGCACGCCCCCGCCGGACGCGGCGGTCAGCACCGCCTCCTCGATGCGGTTGCTGGTGGCGGCGGCTCGCGGCAGTACCGCGACCACGTTGCACTCCACTGCGGTGCACAGGTCGGCACGGTCGATCTCCGAAGGGATGAGCACCACCGGTACCCGCGAGGAGTCCTTGAGCCTGCGCAGTAACGACGTCACCTCCACGGTCATGCGCTCGGTGACGACCACGGCCACGTCCGCCGGGCCCGGTTGCTCCACCGTGACGACTTCTATGTTCGGCGCTGCGCCGAGCTGGGCGCTGACCACCGAATGCGTCAGCGGATCCGGCGTGCGGACCAGTGCCCTTATCTGACGTATCGCTGTCTCGGCGGTCTTGGTCTTGACGATCATGGCAGGCCTCCGGGAAGTGGGGGAGTACGGCAGCCGGGGCATGGGGTTCCGTACCTGGTTTCGGGCACGGCGCTCCCGGGCCGGTGTCGCCTCTCCTCTGTCTGTGTGGTCTCGCCCGCTCAACGTGGCCTCAGGGGATGGTGGGACGGGACTCATGTGCTGCCATCACGTCAAAAATCCCCGAATAGGGCCAAGTGCGGTCATCGGCAGTCGGAAAGGCGATGTCAATGACCGTACTTGGTCTACTTCGGGGATTCGGGCGACCGAGCTGTTTTCGTTCCCGCTAAGGGGAATCCCTCAGTCAGCCGGTGACGACCGTGACGGAGCCCGAGGCGTCCGGGGTCATGGCCTCGGCGAGGTGCATGGCCTCCTCGATGAGGGTCTCCACGATGCGGTGCTCGGGAACGGTCTTGATCACCTCGCCCCTGACGAAGATCTGGCCCTTGCCGTTGCCGGACGCCACTCCCAGGTCGGCCTCGCGCGCCTCTCCTGGACCGTTGACCACGCACCCCATCACGGCAACCCGCAGGGGCACCTCCATGCCCTCCAGGCCGGCGCTGACCTCGGCGGCGAGCTTGTAGACGTCCACCTGCGCCCGGCCGCACGAGGGGCAGGAGACGATCTCCAGTTTCCGGGGCCGCAGATTGAGCGACTGGAGGATCTGGGTTCCGACCTTGACCTCCTCCACCGGCGGCGCCGACAGGGAGACCCGGATGGTGTCGCCGATGCCTTGGCGCAGCAGCGCCCCGAAGGCGACGGCGGACTTGACGGTGCCCTGGAACGCCGGCCCCGCCTCGGTGACGCCCAGGTGCAGCGGGTAGTCGCACTGTTCGGCGAGGATCTCGTAGGCACGGATCATGACCACGGGATCGTTGTGTTTGACCGAGATCTTCAGGTCGTGGAAGTCGTGCTCGCCGAAGAGCGACGCCTCCCACAGCGCGGACTCGGCGAGCGCCTCCGGGGTGGCCTTCCCGTACTTGCGCATGAGGCGGGCGTCCAGCGACCCGGCGTTCACCCCGATCCGGATCGGAGTGCCGTGGTCCTTGGCCGCGCGGGCGATCTCGCCCACCTTGTCGTCGAACTTCTTGATGTTGCCCGGATTGACACGCACCGCGGCGCAGCCGGCCTCGATGGCAGAGAAGACGTACTTCGGCTGGAAGTGGATGTCGGCGATGACCGGGATCTTCGACTTCCGGGCGATCGTGGCCAAGGCCTCGGCGTCGTCCGCGCTGGGGCAGGCGACGCGGACGATGTCGCAGCCGGCGGCGGTGAGTTCGGCGATCTGCTGGAGGGTGGCGTTGACGTCGGCCGTGACGGTCGTGGTCATCGACTGCACCGAGACCGGGTGGTCACTGCCCACCCCGACCGATCCGACCAGCAACTGGCGGGTTCTGCGGCGGTCGGCGAGCACGGTGGGCGGCAGAGCGGGCATACCGAGCGGTACCTGGGTCACCATGATGTCCTCTCCCGACGAGGTGCGGGTGCGTGCGGTGCCGCCGCGGCGCCGAGCAGGGCGAGTGCGGTTTCGGCGATGGACCGTGCGGTGAGACCGTGCTCGGCGAGGATGCCCGCTCGTTCACCGTGGCCGAGGAAGCTGCGGGGCAGTCCCAGCGCGTGCACCGGCGTGGGAACCCGGGCATCGGCGCACGCCTGGGCCAGCGCCGCGCCCACACCCCCGGTGCGCACCCCGTCCTCGACGGACAGGGTCAGCTGGTGCCGGGAGGCCAGATGGACCAGGACCGGACTGACCGGCAGCACCCAGCGAGGGTCGATGACCGTGACGCCGACGCCGGCGTCGGCCAGCAGCTCCGCCGCGCGCAGCGCGGTGCCCGCGAGCGCCCCGGCACTGACGAGCAGGACCTCCAGCGGCCGGGAACGGGTGCGGTGCAGGATGTCCACACCCTCCATGCGGCTCAGCGCGGGGATGTCCGCGCCCGCGCCGCCCTTCGGGAAGCGCAGCGCCGTGGGGCCGTCCCGCGTGTCCAGCGCCTCGTCCAGCAGTTCCGCGAGCCGGGCGGGGTCCCGTGGCGAGGCGACCCGCATGCCCGGCACCGTACCCAGCAGGGCGAGATCCCACATGCCGTGGTGGCTGGGTCCGTCGGGACCGGTGACGCCGGCACGGTCCAGGACGAAGGTCACCGGCAGCTCGTGCAGGGCCACGTCCATCATGATCTGGTCCACGGCCCGGTTCAGGAATGTGGCGTACAGGCAGACCACCGGGTGCAGGCCGCCCATGGCCATCCCGGCGGCGCTGGTGACCGTGTGCTGCTCGGCGATGCCCAGGTCGAACACCCGGTCCGGAAAGCGGCGGGCGAACCGGAGCAGACCGACAGGCCGCAGCATCGCGGCGGTCAGCGCCACGACGTCGGGCCGCGCTTCACCGATCCGTTCCATCTCCCCGCCGAAGATGCCCGTCCACGAGGGTGCGGAGCTTCCCCGCGACCGGCCGGTGGCGGAATCGATGACGCCGATTCCGTGCATGCGGTCGGCCTCGTCGTTCTCGGCGTGGGCGTACCCGCGGCCCTTCTCGGTGACACAGTGGACCACGACCGGACCGTCCAGCTCCGTCGCCCGGCGGCACGCCTGCTCCACGGCGGTGATGTCATGCCCGTCCACCGGGCCGACATAGGTGAAGCCGATGGTCTCGAAGAGGTTGTGCCCCTGGTGCTGACCGGCACGCAGGGCGGTCAGGTGCTCGGCCAGCCCACCGACCGTGGGGTCGTAGGAGCGGCCGTTGTCGTTGAGGACGACCACCACCGGATCGGCGCCGTTGCCGAGGCTGTTCATGGCTTCCCAGGCCATGCCGCCGGTCAGCGCGCCGTCCCCGGTGACCGCGACCACGCGACGGTGGTCCTCACCGAGCAGCCGCCGGGCCTTGGCCAGGCCCGCGGCGTAGGACAGCGCCGTGGAGGCGTGCGAGTTCTCCACGAGATCGTGCTCCGACTCCTCGCGGAGCGGATAGCCGGACAGGCCCCCGGCAGCGCGCAGGGAGTCGAACTCGGCCTGCCGGCCGGTGAGTATCTTGTGTACGTAGGACTGGTGTCCGGTGTCGAACACCATCCTGTCGGTGGGCGAGTCGAACACGCGGTGCAGCGCGATGGTCAGCTCCACCACACCGAGGTTCGGGCCGAGGTGCCCGCCGGACGCGCAGACCTTCTCGACCAGGAACTCCCTGATCTCGCGCGCCAACGTGGGCAGTTGATCCGGACGCAGTCTCTTGAGGTCCTCGGGGCCGGTGATACGGCCGAGCACAGGGAATGACACGGCTCTCCTCGCTCAGCTGGGACGGCCGTCCGCCGGACGACGCACGTCGCCGCGGACCGCCGGGGGAAGGTCGAAATGTATGGTTTCTCGGGTGATCTCACGTTCCTCGACGCTGACCGGACCGAAGGCCTCCAACCAGGTCACGACCTCCGCCACCAGGGCGGGCGGTGCCGACGCTCCTGCCGTGAGCCCTACGGTCCGCACGCCGTCCAGCCATTCCGGCCGGATGTCGGCGGCACGGTCGATCAGCTCGGCGCGGGTGTTCTCGCGGCGTGCCAACTCCACCAGGCGGACCGAGTTGGAGGAGTTCTGCGAGCCGACGACCAGGACGAGGTCCGACTCCGCGACGATCGCCTTGAGTGCGGCCTGCCGGTTGGTGGTCGCGTAGCAGATGTCGTCGGACGCCGGCTCCTGGAGCAGCGGGAACTTCTCCCTCAGGGCCCCGACGACCTCCGCGGTCTCGTCGACGGCCAGCGTGGTCTGGGTGAGGTAGGACACGCTCCGTCCGTCGACTCCGGACAGTCCGCGTGCCTCCTCGGCCGTCTCGACCAGCACCATGGACTCCGGTGCCTCGCCGAGGGTGCCCTCGACCTCCTCGTGCCCCGCGTGTCCCACGAGGACGATGGTGTCGCCCCGGGCCGCGAAACGACGCGCCTCGGCATGCACCTTGGCGACCAGGGGACAGGTTCCGTCGATCACGTCCAGACCGCGCCGGGCCGCCTCCTCACGCACCGCGGGCGAGACACCGTGCGCGGAGAACACCACCGTCGCGTTGTCGGGCACCTCGTCCAGCTCGTCGACGAACACCGCGCCACGCTCCGCGAGGTCGTCGACGACGGTGACGTTGTGCACGATCTGCTTGCGAACGTAGACAGGGGCACCGCGTGCCTCCAGCGTCCGCTCGACGATCTCGATGGCCCGCTCGACACCCGCACAGAAGGATCGAGGACCAGCCAGCAGGACGCGGCGGGTCACGCCGCTGACCGCGTACTCATCCGAGCTCACATTAGCCACGCCTGGGAGGCTAGGGAGGACGAGGTCCCGCCCTCAACGCCCGTTTCCACTTTCCGGAACGACCATGGAAACAGCGGCCTGGGCCGCGGACTGCCGCCGCGCTTGCCAAAGGGGACCAATGCCGTGGCCCCACGGGACAGCAAGTCCGGTCGATCTTGAGCTCGCCCGCGCGCGCAGGTAGGCATGGACCAGTTGGACGCGCTTCAGCGACGGGAGTTTCGCGTGGACGATGAGCGAGATCCTCTGACGCCCGGATCGGCAGGAGGCCCGTTGCGCAAAGCGCTCGCGGTCCTGGAGGCTTTGGCCGAGGCGTCGCGACCGCTGACCCTGTCGGAACTGTCCCGTCTGGTGGACCTCCCCAAGTCCACGCTGCACCGCCTGATGCGGGTGCTCACCGACAACGGCCTCGCCATACGGAAGGAGTCGAAGTCCTATGAACTCGGCACCTACTTGCTTCGGTTGGCGGCCACCGGTGGTCCCGCGTCGGTCCAGTGGCTCAACTACCCGGTCACTCCCTTCCTGATCGAACTGTTCCAGCTGACCAACAGGATCGTCAGCCTCGGCACGCTGTCGGGCACCAAGGTCCAGCATGTCGGCACCCTCTACGGCCAGGAACACGTCCGCCTGGCGATGGCGCTGCGGCAGCCGGTCCCGGCACACAGTTCGGCGGCGGGCAGGCTTCTGCTCGCGATGGCCAAACGGAACCCGGCGGACCTCTTCGCCGCTACGACGTCCGGCTCCCGCGTGGTCTCGGCCAGAACGGACGCGTTACGGCTCGAGTTCGAGCGGATCCGGCGGACCGGCCTGTCCTACGCGCGGAGCGAGCACATTCCCGAACTGGTCGAACTGGCAGCCCCGCTCCGCCTGGGCAGGGCCGGCCCGATGGTCGCGATCGTGGTGGGCGACACGGTCACGAGCCGGGATCTGCGCAGCGTCGCGCGCGTCCTGCTGGACACGGTGGATGCCATCGAACAGGACCTCGTCGGTGTGTGCTGACCGGCACCGGCACCGGGTCCGGTCCTGTCGGGCGACTGGGTCCGATGCAGGTTCGGGTGGCAGGTCCGTCAGGCGATGAAGGTGATCCCGCCGTCCGCGCCGATCGCCTGGCCGTTGATGTAACCGGCCTCCTCGCTCGCCAGGAAGACCAGCAGCGGGGCTACGTCGTCATAGGGCGTTCCGAAGCGGCGCAGGGGGCTGTGCGCCTCGATCTGCGCGGCTGCCGCACGACCCTGTTCGGTGAGGTTGAAGGCGTCGCTCCGGCCGACCGGAAGGAAGGTGTTGGTGGTGATTCCGTACTGGCCCCACTCCTGCGAAGCGACTCGTGTGAGGGCCATGACGGCTCCCTTGGCCATCGCGTAGGTGGCGAATCCGGGGCGGGGGCTGACCGCTGCGCCGGACGCCGTGTTGATCACGCGGCCGTAGCGCCGCTCCTTCATGTACGGCAGGCACTTCTGCATGAAGATCATGCTCTGCAGCGGACCGGTCCGGTACGCGGTCAGGCCCTCTGCCGGAGTGGCGTCCTCGAGCAGGTGGTGCTCGTCGAGGCCGCCCTGCGCGATGTTCGCGAGGATGTCCACGGTTCCGTATTCCCGGATCGTCGCGTCGACAACGGCCTCGATCTGCTCCGGCACGGCGATGTCGCACTGTACGGCGATCGCGCGACCGCCCTTGTCCCGGATCTCCTGGGCGACCGCCTCCACCGCGGGGCCGTCGATGTCGGACAGCGCGAGCAGGGCACCCTCGTCGGCGAAGCGACGCGCGGCGCCTCCTCCGATGCCGCCGGCGGCGCCGGTGACGATGGCTGCACGGCCGTCAAGACGTCCACTCATGGGTCCGTTCCTCTCGAATTCGTCGTGCTCCAGGTGTCAACACTGTTGACACCTGGAGCCAACACCGTTGACAGAGCGCCTGTCAACGGTGTTGGCTCCAGGTGTGTCAGATGTTTCCTCGGCCGTTTCGAAGTTCGACCAAGCTCCGGCGACTCCCACCCAGCGCGCCATAGCGGAACAGGCCCGACGCCTGTTCCACGACCGCGGCTTCTCCGGTGCGTCGATCAGGGACATCGCTTCGGCCGCGGGGGTCGACCCGTCGATCGTGATACGGCACTTCCACTCGAAGGCGGAACTGTTCGCAAGAGTGATCGGCTTCGACACCTACTTCAGGCCGCAGCTCGACGGTCCGCTCGACACCATGGGCGAGCGGCTCGTCGCCTACCTCCTTGCTCCCGAGCATGCGGAGATGCGTCGCACGTTCACGGTCCTCCTGCGCGCGGCCGACCACGCTGTCCTCCGGCAGGAACTCGTCGCGGCGATGTCGCGGCTCATGGTGGAGGGGCTCGGCGCGCGTCTCGAAGGGGCGGACACGACAACCCGCGCGTGGCTCGTCTCGGCGCAGCTGATGGGCCTGGTCCAGGCCTGGGACGCCATCGAACCCGAGTCGTCCACGGGTGAAGGGCGCAGCCGTCTCGTGCGCCTCTACGGATCGGCTGTGCAACAGCTGATCACTCCGGGCCGCTGAACAGGCCCGGCCGGCGACCCTGACAGCGATCGCGAGGGCACCGAAGCGGGGCCGGTCAGCCGCCGTCGTCGGGCCTTGAGGTGCCGAGGTACCCGCCGGCCCTCAGGTGTTCGACGACGCGCGTGGCCAGTTCCTCGACGGGGAGCGAGCCGCTCGCGTCGAGCCGGAGCTCCGGGTCGCGCGGCGCCTCGTAGGGGGAGTCGATGCCGGTGAAGTGGGGGAGTTCGCCGCGGCGTGCCTTGGCGTACAGCCCCTTGGGGTCGCGGGACTCGGCGACCACGAGCGGGGTGTCCACGTGGACCTCGACGAACTCGCCGTCCGGGAGCAGGGACCGGGCCAGTTCGCGTTCGGCCCGGAACGGGGAGATGAACGAGGCGAGGACGACGAGGCCCGCGTCCGTCATCAGCCGGGCGACCTCGGCGGCACGCCGGATGTTCTCGACGCGGTCCGCGTCCGTGAACCCGAGGTCGTGGCACAGGCCGTGCCGCAGGTTGTCACCGTCGAGGAGGAAGGTGTGGAATCCCTCGTCGTGCAGGCGGCGTTCGACGAGGTCGGCGATGGTCGACTTGCCGGCACCGGAGAGACCGGTGAGCCAGACGACGGCCGGTCGCTGCCCCTTGCGCCCGGCCCGCGCCGAGCGGGTCACCTCGGTGGGCTGCCAGTGGATGGTGTGGGCCCGGCGGAGCGCGAAGCGCAGCAGGCCGGCACCTATGGTGTTCCGGGTGACGCGGTCGATGAGGACGAAGCCGCCCATCTCGCGGTTGTCGGCGTAGGGGTCGAAGGGGACGGGCCGGTCGAGAGCCAGGGTGCACACGCCGATGTCGTTGAGCGCGAGGGTGCGAGCGGCCGTCCGTTCCAGGGTGTCGACGTTGATCTTGTACTTGGGCCGGGAGACGTTCGCGCCGACGACGCGCGTCCCCAGTTTCAGTAGGTACGAGCGGCCCGGCAGCATCGGCTCGGGGCTCATCCACACGAGATGGCACTCGAACTGGTCGGCGACTTCCGGAGGTTGGGACGCCGACGCGATGACGTCGCCACGGCTGACGTCGATCTCGTCGTCGAGCGTGAGGGTGACGGACTGACCCGCGGTGGCGGTGCCGAGGTCTCCGTCGGCCGTCACGATGCGGGCGACCGTGCTCTCCCGGCCCGACGGGAGCACCCGGACACGGTCACCGGTGCGTATGCCGCCACCGGCGATCCTGCCGCAGAAGCCCCGGAAGTCGAGATGCGGGCGGCTCACCCATTGGACCGGCAGCCGGAAGGGGCCACCGGCGGCGGTGCTGTCGACGTCCACGGACTCGAGGTGCCCGATGAGCGTGGGGCCGGTGAACCACGGTGTGCCGGCGCCGCGTGCGGTGATGTTGTCGCCGTTGAGGGCGGAGACCGGGATGCACTGGACGTCGGTCAGGCCGATGCCCGCCGCGAAGCGCCGGTAGTCGTCCGCGATCGACGTGAAGACCTCGCGGTCGTAGCCGACGAGGTCGAGCTTGTTGACGGCGAGGACGACGTGTCGGATCCCGAGCAGCGCGACGAGATGGCTGTGCCGGCGGGTCTGGGTCAGGATTCCCTTGCGGGCGTCGACGAGGACGACGGCGAGGTCGGCGGTGGAGGCGCCGGTGACCATGTTGCGGGTGTACTGCTCGTGGCCGGGGGTGTCGGCCACGATGAACTTACGGCGCTCGGTGGTGAAGAAGCGGTACGCGACGTCGATGGTGATGCCCTGCTCCCGTTCGGCCGCCAGGCCATCGACGAGAAGTGCGAGGTCGAGGGCGCCGCCCTGGGTGCCCGCGGTGCGCGAGTCGGTCTCCAGGGCCGCGAGGTGGTCGGAGAAGATCAGCTTGGAGTCGTAGAGCAGGCGCCCGATGAGGGTGCTCTTGCCGTCGTCGACGCTGCCGCAGGTGAGGAAGCGCAGCAGCGACTTCTCCTCGTGCCGGCGCAGATAGGCGTCGATGTCGGTCGCGGCGAGGTCGGTTCCCGGTGGCCGGTGGGTCATCAGAAGTACCCTTCCTGCTTCTTCTTCTCCATCGAGGCCGCCGCGTCGTGGTCGATGACCCGTCCCTGCCGCTCCGAGCCGGTGGTCAGGAGCATCTCCCGGATGATGTCCGTGACGCTCTTCGCGTGGCTCTCGACGGCGCCGGTGAGGGGGTAGCAGCCGAGCGTGCGGAAGCGCACGGAGCGCGTCCGGGGCCGCTCGCCGGGGCGCAGCGGCAGCCGGTCGTCGTCGACCATGATCAGGGCTCCGTCGCGTTCGACCACGGGCCGGGGAGCGGCGAAGTACAGCGGGACGACGGGAAGGTTCTCCCGGTGGATGTACAGCCAGACGTCGAGTTCGGTCCAGTCGGAGAGCGGGAAGACGCGGACGCTCTGGCCTGGGCGGCGGGCGGCGTTGTAGAGACGCCACAGCTCCGGACGCTGGTCCTTGGGATCCCAGCGGTGACTGGCGGAGCGGATGGAGAAGACGCGTTCCTTGGCACGCGACTTCTCCTCGTCGCGCCGGGCCCCGCCGAAGGCGAGGTCGAACCTGTGCTGGTCCAGGGCCTGTTTGAGCCCTTCGGTCTTCCACAGGTCGGTGTGCGTGGCGGAGCCGTGGTCGAAGGGGTTGATGCCGTGCTCCACGCAGTAGGGATTGCGGTGGACGACGAGTTCCATGCCGGACGCGGTCGCCGCCTCGTCCCGGAAGGCGTACATGGCCCGGAACTTCCACGTGGTGTCGACGTGCAGGAGCGGGAACGGCGGCGGAGCGGGATGGAACGCCTTGCGCGCCAGATGCAGCAGGACGGTGCTGTCCTTGCCGACGGAGTACATCAGCACCGGGCGCTCGCTCTCCGCGACGGCCTCGCGCAGGATGTGGATGCTCTCCGCCTCCAGGCGCTCCAGATGACCGAGTGCCGTCACGGTGTGTTCCCGGGGCGGTAGTCACCTGCGGAGAACTCCGGTGCGGAGTCGCGCAGTCGGGCGTCCACGCCGTCCGGCCACTCGACGGCCCCGCGCACGGTCGAGCGCTCCATCATGCCGTACGTCTCGGAGCCGTCCCAGCGGTAGCGGACGCCGGACTGGTGCAGGACCGGGAAGCCGGGCATGGTCGGGCGCAAGGCGGTGTCATGGGCGGAGAAGACGGTCTCGGCCTCGACCCGGACGGTGCGGCCGTCGGTGGTCTCCAGGACGGCGGTGACGTCCTCGCCACGCTCCCGCAGGGCCCGCAGGAAGGGGGCGCGGACCACGCGGGCCGGGACGAGCGCACCGTCGCCGTCGAAGACGAAGCCCTCGTTGTAGGTGGGGCGGCCGTCGGGGCTCGGCGGGTAGGTGATGTAGCCGAACGCGCGGCCGTCGGGGAAGAGCGCCGACTGCCAGCAGTGGCCCCGGAACCCCGCCAGTTGGCGTACCCCCTGGCGGCGGATGCGCAGCCCGCTGCCGGTGAAGGCGTGCTCCTCGCCCTCGACGCGTACCGTGCCGGTGGCGCGGACCAGTTGCTCGTAGCGGGGCCCGCCCATGAAGCCCTGCTCCACGCCGGTCGTGAGCTTCTCGGCGGCGTCGGGCAGCAGAGCGCCCTGGATCCACGGCGGTACGGCGGGGCGGGCCTCGATGTGGAACTCCACCTCGGCCCGGGGGCCGTCGTGGTGACCGCCGAGGAGGCCGGCGGTCGTGAGGCGTACGGCCGTGCCCCGGAAGTCGGCGGTCCACAGACGGAACGGCTCCACGCAGCGGAAGGCGAGCGGACCCGCGCCGATGATCCTCGGCCGGCCCTGCTCGTCGAGCGCCGGGTGGGTCTTGCCGGTCTCGCGCAGCCGGTAGACCCGGCCGTCGGGGAGGGCGAGGTTCAGCTGGATGCCGTGCGCCTCCCACTGGGGTGCGTAGGCCTCGACGGCGAACCGGGGCAGGCCGATCGCGCCACGGTCGTCGGAGATCCACATGCTCACGGAGTCGCGCATCTCGGGGTTGGCGGGGACGTCGGCGAAGACGTCCTCCCGGGTGTCGGGCAGTCCGCCGGTGAGGTCGATGGCCATGACGGGAGTCCTCTCGGCTCAGTGCCGGGTCCACTGGGGGATGCGGGCGGTGTAGTCGGCGAAGAGCGGTGTGATGCGGGCGGGTTCGATGCCGAAGGCGGCGGGCTCGGGGTGTGCCGCCCGCTCTCGGTGGGCAGCCGACTCCTCCCACCAGGCGGCCATGCCGTCGGCGAAGGCTGCGGTGACCGGCTCGCCGAGCCAGGCGTACAGACGGCGCACCTCGGCGACGGGGTCCTGCTGCATCGCGCGGAAGTCGATGTCGTGGAAGCGGTCCTCGCCGCGGGCCTCGGACTTCTCGCGGAAGGCGAGGGCACGGGCCATGCCGGTGGACCAGTGCTCCACGTTGAGCGCCCCCATGGCCTTCGGGTCGACGTCGTCGCTGAAGCGGCCGGCGACCTCCGTGCACAGGTCGGCCACGGAGACGATGACGGCCGCCGGATCGCGATGGGTCCACACGAAGCGCGCATCGGGGAAGGCGGAGTCGAGGTGGTGGAGCCACAGCAGGTGGGACGGCGTCTTCAGCCGCCAGGGCATGGCCGGGCGGCGCCACTGCAGCAGCTTGAGGACGCGTCGCTCGTAGGCGTAGGCAGCCGAGAGATCGGCGTCGTGGAGCAGCCAGCGGGAGTAGTTCGGCACCTGGGCGAAGGCCTGGAAGTAGTGGGAGGCGAAGGACAGACCGAGCAGGGGCAGGCACTCCATCGGGCCGGTGGGGCTGCCGGGGACCATGGCGAGGGTGCGTGGCGACAGGCGGGTGATCTCGGCTATCTGCGCCTTGCCGTTCTCGATGCGCGGGTCGTCGCCCTCGACGGTGCCGGGCGGCGGGCAC
This sequence comes from Streptomyces sp. NPDC048278, assembly GCF_040652195.1. NCBI lineage: Bacteria > Bacillati > Actinomycetota > Actinomycetes > Kitasatosporales > Streptomycetaceae > Streptomyces > Streptomyces sp. NPDC048278. The sequence continues at coordinate 351,819 of NZ_JBEZLP010000001.1, read as the reverse complement.
GGCTCGTTCGCCTCCCAGCGGCGCAGGGAGCGGGCGCCGGGGTCCTCGGCGAGGAGGAAGGAGAGAGCGGTGGAACCGGTGCGCGGCAGGCCGATGCCGATGAGCGGCGCGGTGACCTGCTCGTCGTCGATCTCCGGATGGCGCCGGTACCAGTCCTCGATCCGGAGGCGCTGGCTGAGCAGTTTGACCAGGAGCGCGGGCATCGAGCGCTGACCGGTGGCGTTGAGGCGCGCGTGGTCGCGGAGGTCGCCGACGAGGAGTTCGAGGCCCTCGTGGAAGGAGTCGTCGCCGAAGTCGTCGAGTCCGGTCTGTTCGCGGGCAGCGGTCAGCAGTTCGTCGTGCGGTGACATGGTGAACCCTTCGGAGTCGGGCGGCAGGTGCGCAGCACGGACGGGTGCCCGCCATCGCCTTCGAGGCTCCGTGAGACGGGTCCCACGGGACTGCGACGGCGGGCGTGGTAGCCGTGGCACGGACCGACCCGACGAGGTCGTGAGGACCGTGGACCGTCACGATCGCCGGCCCTCCCGGTCCGCGCACGGTGCGGCCGTCTCAGCCCATCCAGATTCCGCCTGCGACATCGATGGTCTGGCCGCACATGTAGTCGGCGGCCTCGGACGCGAGGTAGGCGACCATGTTGGCGACCTCCTCGGGCAGGCCCACCCGTCCGAGTTGGACGTACTGGTCCAACGTGGTGGCGATGGCGGTTCGCGCGGCCCGCTCCCGGTCGTCGCGGGGGGCGGTGAGGTAGCGCCGCATGTCCGGTTTGATCATGATGCCGGGGGCGACACCGAGGACGTTGATGCCGCGGGGCGCGAACTCGTGGGCCAGGTTGCGGGTGAAGCCGATGACGCCCGCCTTGCAGGCGCAGTACGTGGTGAGGCCCTTCTGCTGGACGCGACCGCCGACGGCGCTGATGTTGACGATGCGTCCGTGTCCCTGCGGCACCATGTGCTCCAGGGCCGCGTGGGCGCCGTACATCACCATGGTGAGGCTGCCGAGGACGGTCGTGTCGATCTCGGCCTGGGTGTGCTGCTCGAAGGCGCCCGCGACGGACATCACCGGGTTGTTCACCATGATGTCGAGGCCGCCGAGCGCGTCCCTGCTCTCGCGTACCGCCCGGTGCACCTCGTCCCAGTCCGACAGGTCGGCCCGGATCGGGACGGCCCGTACCCCCCACTTCTTCTCCACCTCCGCCGCCCTGCGCTCCACCTTCTCCAGCGTCCGCCCGACCAGGGCGACATCGGCGCCGCAGCCGGCGAGCCTGTGTGCCGTGGCCTGCCCGAGCCCGTCGCCGCCGGCGCCCGTGACGATGGCCTTGCGTCCGCTCAGGTCGAGAAGCTCGGGCACGGACTTGTCGATGATGTGGGTGGGCAGGCGGTCCATGCCCATGACACTGTCCCAGTGCGGCTCTTGAGCATTCACAGGGTCCCCTTCTCCGGCGTGGTCTCCTGGCAACGGCTCCGGGTGTCGCGACCGCCGGGAAGGGGCCGCGATGCCCGAGGAAAACTCCCGGTTGCGATGCTAGAACTGGGTTCTCGCGAACGGCCAATACAATTTCCGGCGCGCGGATATAGCCCTCCGGTATAGCCCGTCGCTACGGTGAAGGGCGTGGACACTCATCGGCTCTCCTATTTCCTGCGGGTCGCCGAGGAAGGCTCGATCAATCGCGCGGCCGGCGTCCTCGGGGTCGCCCAGCCCGCGCTCAGCCGCCAGGTGCGCCTGCTGGAGGAGGATCTCGGGGTCCAGCTGTTTCGCCGTACCGCGCGCGGCGTCCGGCTCACCCAGGAGGGCGAGCGGTTGCGCGCTGCCGTCGCCGGACCCCTGCGTCGTCTCGAACTCGCGGTGCGCTACGCCGGATCGCCCCTGGCGCGGATCGAGCGCGGGCTGCACGTGGGCATGCCGGAGACGGCCGCCGTCACCCTGGCCCTGCCTCTTCTCGGAGCCCTTGGGGCGGCGTTCCCACGGGTGACCTTCCAGGTCAGCGCCGCGCCGACGGAGAACCTCGTGGCGTGGCTGCTCGACGGCTCGCTCGACATCGCCCTGCTCGATCCGGTGCAGGACGGCCGGCTGTTCCAGGAGGACCTGGTCGTCGAGGACCTGGTCGTGGTGGGCGGCCGGGACTGCGGGCTGAGCGCCGACACGGCGGTGTCGTTCGCCGAGCTCTGCGCGTGGCCGCTGGTCCTCCCCGCGTCACGGGCGGGTGTGCGCACAGCTCTGGAGAACGTCGCGCTCCGGCTGAAGATGCGGCTCTCCTCCCACCTCTCGACGGACTCCCTCGACCTCATGAAGGAAGCCGTCGCGGCGGGCCACGGATTCGCGGTCCTGCCCTATTCCTCGTGCGTGCGGGAAATCGCCTCGCACCGCCTGTGCCATGCCTCCCTGTTCGACCCCGCCCTGACCCGTCCGCTGCGGGTCTCCGTGACGTCCCGTCTGGATCTGCCGCGCGGACTGGCCACCCGGGTGGGCGGCATCATCAAGGAGGAAACGGCCCGGCTCATCGAGTCCGGCGCGTGGCGGGCCCGGCTGACCTCTCCGGTCTGGACACACTGACGGCACCCCTCCGGCGGCCGGGGCCGTGGAGGAGCCATGCATTGAGAATGCAATTCTCTTCCGGGTCGATTGATGTTTCCGGCCCGGCGCCGCAGGGAATGCAGGGCGTGCATCACGCGGCGTCGTCGCACGCGGGAACCACAAGCGGTTCGGGTCCCTGGAGACGCGCACCGACGGTGCGCCCACGCCGCGCGTTCCAGGACGTCCCCGGCCCGGTCGCGAACCCCGTGAAGCGGGGGCGCCCGATGTGCACCCGATGCCCGGTGAGCCCACCCGCACCTTCGCTCTCGACGGACGGAGCCCCGAACATGACCACCCGGCTGCGATTCATCTTCCACTACCCCGAGGGGGCGGGGCCCGACTCGGATGCCCTGGCCGCGGGCCCTCTGCACGAGATCGCCGTGGCCGCCGAGAACGCCGGATTCGACGGGTTCTCCCTGAGCGAGCATCCGGCGCCCGGCGCGCGATGGCTCTCCTCGGGCGGCCACCAGACCCTGGACCCGCTGGTGGCCCTGTCGTACGTGGCCGCGGCGACCCGGCAACTGCGCCTCGTGACCAACCTGGCAGTCGCCCCGTACCGGAATCCGCTGCTGCTCGCGAAGGCGGCAGCGACGCTGGACGCGCTCTCCGGCGGGCGGCTCGTCCTGGGCCTCGGCGCCGGATACCAGAAGAGCGAGTTCTACGCCCTCGGGGTCGAACTCGCCGAGCGCAACGCCCTGTTCGACGAAGCGCTGGAAGTGCTGCCGTTGCACTGGAGCGGTCGGCCGTTCAGCTACCGGGGACGGCACTTCGACGCGCGCGACGTGATCGCCCGGCCGCGCCCGGTCCAGGACCCGATCCCGGTGTGGATCGGCGGCAACTCGCGTCTGGCCCGCCGGCGGGCGGCCGAGCGGGCACAAGGCTGGCTGCCGATGTCCGGGACGGCGCAGCTCACCGCCACGGCGCGCACGCCTGCCATCGGCTCACTCGCGGAACTGGCCGCCCAGATAACCGAGATGCGCTCGTCCGCCGAGACCGCGGGCCGCTCCGAGCCGCTCGACGTGGCCTTCTCCTACCCGGACCGGTCCCTCACCGATCCGGCGGCCGACGCCGACCGCCACCGGGCGGCCTTCGCCGAGCTCGAGAAGGCCGGGGTGACCTGGGTGATCGTCTCCAGTGGTACCCGGGAACCCGCGGCGACCCGGGAGTTCCTCACGGCTTTCGGGGAGACGTACCTGAGGGCGGCGGACTGACCCGGCGGAGATCCTCAACGGGCGCGCGAACTCCCTGTGCCGGGCCCGAGACTTCCGGCCGCGTCGGTCCCGGCACCGCCTTGGTCGCCGGGGGCGGACGGCTCGGCTCGGCCTCCGTGCCCGGTGCTGCTGTGGAGGCGGCGAGCGTCGCGGCGGTGGTGACCGGCGGGATGAGCGCGTGAAAGGGCTTCATGCGCCTCAGCTTGCGCTGCCGCCCGTGCTGGCGTCCTGTGCGCGACGGCGTACGGCCCGTCCCACCAGGTCCTCCACCTGGGCGGCCGACACCGGCACCCCCGGTGTCTCCCAGAACCAGCGCTGCGTCTCCTCCTGGCTCATCTCTTCGGGTCGCTCGGCCATGTACGGCTGGACGTAGACCGGCGTGCCGGGCTCGGTGCGCCAGCTGTCGGCGAGGCCGCCGAGGTCGACGGCGTCGTAGCCGAGCACGTCCAGCAGCCGGGACACCGTGTCCTTGGCCTCCCGATCGTCACCGGCGATCGGCAGCGCGCTGCGGTCCGGGGCGCCGGCGGGGCGGGCGCTGGTGGACAGCCGACGGAAGTCGATGTTGTTGAACGCCTTCACCACCCGCGCGCCGGCCAGGTGCCGTTGGACCAGCTCGGAGGAGGTCGCCTCGGCCGTGTCCAGGGCCGCGATCCGACCGTCGCGATCGGGATAGTAGTTCATGGTGTCGATCACGATCTTGCCGGCGAGCGCGTCGGCGGGCAGCAGGCCGTAGTTCTTCAACGGGATGGTGGCCACGACGAGTTCGGCGTCCCGCGCGGTCTCCTGCACGGTGGCCGCCCGGGCGCGGCCACCGAGTCGGGCCACGAGGTCGGCGAGGCTCTCCGGTCCGCGGGAATTGCTCAGCACGACGTCCAACCCGGCGCCCACTCCCAGACCGGCCAACCCGCCGCCGATCATCCCGCTGCCGATGAGCCCAAGGGTTCGCGTCATCGCCTGTACACCCCACCTGTTCTGGAATCCGAGATCTCAAGTGAAACTGAGTGTCAGGCTAGCTACGCAGATTCATATCTGCAAGCGAAGTCCGTGTGGGAGGTACAATCGCGCGGTGGAGGCAGCAGCACGTACGAACATCAGGGACATCGCGCGGGCCGCCGTTCGCACCGAACTCGGCCTCGTGGCCTTCGAACTCTTCCGTCGGGACGGCTTCGACAAGGTCACCATCGACGAGCTCGCGAAGGCCGCCGGGGTTTCCCGCAGTACGTTCCTGCGCTATTTCGGCACCAAGGAGGATGCCGTCCTCAGCGCCTTCGACACCCACGGCGAGCGGGTCGCGAGCGCCCTGAGCGAGCGCCCCGCCGACGAGGACGACTGGACCGCGTTGCGCCGTGCCCTCGGGACGGCCGTCGAGCCCTACCACCAGGACCCGAACGGCTCCCTGGCCATGGCCCGCCTGGTCCGCGACACCCCCGCACTGTGCGCACGGCAGCTGGAGAAGCAGCACGGCTGGCGACCGGCCCTGGCCCGCGCACTCGCCGAACGTGACGGCTCGGCCCTGCCCCCCACTGTCGGTCACTGGGTCCGCGCCTCAGCCGCCCTGGACTGTCTCAATGTCGCCGTCGACCACTGGAGCGACTCCGACGGCCGACTGGACCTCGTCGCCCTCCTCGACGAGGCATTCGCCGCACTCGCCCCAGGCTGATCCGCAGGAATACCGGGGTCGGGATGCCAAAGGCTGAAACCAAACCCTGGCGTATGAAGCCGGGGCACGAGAAGGGCGCCTGGCGGGAGACTTCCCGGCTCAGGCGCCCTTGTTCTGTTTCTCTAGAAGAACCCCAGCTTCTTCGGCGAGTACGAAACCAGCAGATTCTTGGTCTGGTGGTGGTACAGCGGTGGATGGTGCTCTGACCAGTGTGAATGCGGTGCCGGAAGAGGAGCCGGCAGCTCTTGGTCCGCGTATGGTCCGGATCACAGTCGAGCTGGACGAAGGCCACGGCATGTGAGGTACGGGAGTGAGTGTCCCGTCTCAACGAACCCAGTCGATCCTGAGCTGCTGATCAGGGGCGACTAACTTCGTTGGGACGAACCGCAGTGGACCCGGTTCGTTGAGACGGGACAGTGAGTTACCAAGCTGCGCTCCGGTGGGCAGGCTCAAGCCGCGTCTTGGCGGTCGGAGGCAGCGCGCGAGGCCGCGCCGGCCTGTCGTGCTGGGTGCCGGGAGCGACGCCACAGGAGTGCGAACCCGATGGTGATCAGGGCGGCCACGACAATGGCGGGGCCGCCCAGAGTGAGGACCTGCTGAAGAGACGTCGCTGCGGCGTAACCGACGCCGGCTTCGGCCGTGGCCCACAGGCAGGCGGCGGTGACGCTATAGGGGGCGATGTGGCAGTAGGGGAGTCGGGTGGCGCCTGCGAAGTGGGGGGCGAGCGTTCGGACCACGGGCAGGAAACGGGCCAGGAGGACGGCCCGGCCGCCGTGCCGGGTCATCAGCGTCTCGGCCCGGTGCCAGGCGGCACCGGGGATGCGACGGCCCACGCGGCCCGCGCGCAGCTGATCACCGAGGAGTCGGCCGGTGCGGTGGGCGAGGAAGTCGCCCACTACCACGGCGCCTGCTGCGGCAGCGATGACCAGAGGAAGGCTGAGGTGACCGGCGCGGGCCAGGGCGCCGGCGGTCAGCAGCAGGGAGAGCGTGGGGATGAACGCGCCGGCCAGGAGGATCGACTCGGCGAGGACGGCCAGGGCCAGCACCGTGTAGGCCAAGGACGGCGGGAGGTGGCCGACGGTGTCGGTGAGCGCGTTCACCGTCGTGCCCTGTCGCACTGCTGCCCGGGGAAGTCGCCGCGGACGAGGGGGCGTCGCAGGTGCCAGACATGGGCGGGGGGCAGATTGGCCCATACCGTCCAGCGTCCTGTGGCGTAGCGGCGCTGGTAGGTGGCCATGACCTCGTCCACGGCGGCATGGCGGCGGGATTCGGTTCGAGAGGCGGTCAGGGCGCGGGCCTTGCGGGTGGCGAGGTAGGCGAAGTAGGTGAGGGTGCCGCCGGGGTGCAGCAGCTCCAGGTAGCGGGCCATGATGCGCTCGACCTGGGCAGGGGCGAAGTTGGTCAGCGGCAGGCCGGAGACGATCACGTCGTAGCGCTGGGTGGTGTCGAGCCGTTCCACGTAGCTCTGGTGCACGGTCACCTGCCCGGAACGGCCGACCAGGCTCGGGTGCGTGGCCACGAGGCCGCGCAGCCGGGCGGCGAATCGAGGGTTGGCCTCCACGATGTCCAGGCGGCTGCCTCGGGAGAGCCGGGGGAGCAGGGTCCGGGTGACCGCGCCGGTGCCTGCGCCGGCCTCCAGGACTGCTAGGGGGCGGGGCGACTGGGCCCGGACGGGATCGGTCAGGGCGCGGGCCAGGGCCCTGCCGCTGGGGGCTATCGCGCCGGTGGCCCGCAGATCACGAGCCGCCTCGATCAGGAACATCCAGCCTTCGGCATGGCGCTGCGCCAGGACACGGTCGTGGGAGGTGGTCCATTTTTTCATGGATCAGACGCTAGAAATCCCTATCCGTCCTTTGATCCATCGTTGTGCGACCGATTCCCCCTACGAAGGTAGGGGGTGGGCGCCGACGATGGCCGGAGGGAGCGGAACGCAGGCCTTTCTAGGATTGCCACGGTGAACAGAAGCACGGTCTCAAGGTGGTCGCCGACCTTCGGGCGGGCCGCAATCGTGGCGCTCTTCGTACTGATCACCGCCATGAACGGGGTAACCGTCAGCGACGGCCGGTACCTGTTCCCGGTCACGGCCTCGGCGGTGGTCTGCGCAGTGGCCCTGACGGTGCCGCGGTTGCGTTGGCCGGTCGGGCCGTTCCTCGTCACTGCGGTCACCGCGTGGTGGGGATGGCTCACGCTGATGCTGCTGGCGATCGTCATGTTCGACCTGGCCGTGGCCCGGCGGACGCGGGTGGCTGTGGGCTGTGCCGTCGTCGCGCTGACCGCCAACCTGGTCGGCTTTCCGGCATCCCGGATCTGGGCTGAGCAACGGTATGTGTCCGCGCTGTTCGTGCTGCTGTTCGCCTTCGTCGCCGGACTGTGGCTCGGCGGCCGCCGCCAGCTGATGCAGGCACTGTCCGCCGACATGGAACACCTGCGTGTCGAGGCACAATTGCGTGAAGAGGCCGCGCGCGTCATGGAACGATCCCGTATTGCTGCGGAGATGCACGATGTCCTCGCACACCGCCTCAGCCTGATCGCCCTGCACACCGGAGTGCTGATCACCAGAAGTGACATGCTCCCCGCGCCGGTCGCCGAACGGCTCGGCCTGCTGCGCACCACCTCCACCGAGGCCCTGGCGGACCTTCGCGACGTACTCGGCGCCCTGCGCGACCCTGACACCACACAGGCATCTGCCGCACTGACCCCGGCCGTGAGAGATGTGCAGGAACTGGTCGACGAAGCCCGCGCCGCCGGCCAGCACGTCGGGATGACGACCCATGGCCACCCGGAACAGGCCCCCACCACCCATCGTCTGGCGGTGTACCGCATCGTCCAGGAAGCATTGACCAACGCCCGCAAACACGCCGGCGGCGCCCCCGTGTCCGTACACGTCGACTACGGGCCGTCGACGACACTGGTCGAGGTCACCAACACGGCCGGCACTCCCGGGGAGGGTGGCTCCGTCGACTCCGGGTACGGACTCATTGGCCTGCGGGAACGCGTCACCGCTCTCGGCGGTCAGCTGAACGCCGGACCCGCAGGCGCGGGCGCCTGGCGACTCACCGCCCGCATCCCCCACCCCGCCGGCACCAAGCAGAACGGCCCCCGCACATGATCCGCGCCATGATCGTCGACGACGACGCCCTCGTCCGCCTGGGCCTGGCCGACCTTCTCGAAGGCGACCCCGGCATCGAGGTCGTCGCCCAGGCCGCCGACGGTCTCCAGGCCGTCGAACAGGCCACCGCGCACCGCATCGACGTCGCCCTCGTCGACGTGCGCATGCCCCGCATGGACGGCATCACCGCCACCACCAGGCTCCGAGCCCTCACCCACCCGCCGAAGGTGATCACCCTGACCACCTTCGATCTCGACGAGTACGTCTACAACGCCCTCGCCGCCGGAGCCGACGGATTCCTGCTCAAGGACACCGACCCGGCCGAAATCCTCCGCGCCGTCCACCTGGTAGCCGCCGGCTCGGCCATGCTCCACCCCACCGCGGCCCGCCGTCTCATCGACCGCTACCACGCAACCAACCAGCCCCAAGCCACCGCGGCCCAGGCCCGGCTCGACCGGCTCACCCCCCGCGAACGCGACGTACTTGCCCTCCTCGCCCAAGGCGACACCAACGCCGACATCGCCCGTCACCTCGTCATGAAGGAAAGCACCGTCAAGGCCCACGTCAGCCGCATCCTGACCGCGCTCGAAGTCACCAACCGCGTCCAAGCCGCGCTCCTCGCCCGCGACGCCGGCCTCGCCCCCTGATCAACCGATGGCTGCTCAGCGCAAGATGCTTGCCAGGGAGCAACCTCTGCCCGCTACCTTGTCCTTCACGGAATCCAGAGGTGCCCACCACCGGGAAACCCTCAACGAAGGTGACGAAATCACCACCACGTGGTGCCGTGACCGTTCAGCCACGGCTGCCTATTGCCGGTCGGTCTTAGGCAAGCGCGAGGATCGTGTCCGGGGAGACAAGGCAGAGATGGGGCTCCGCAGCAGGGACGGCCAGGTCGCTCACCATCCCGCGGGGGAGACGACCAGGCTGATACTGTCGCGCGGCGCCTCGTCGACCTGCTCGTCGCTGGCGAGCTGACGGAGCTGGCTGTTCGACTGCCGGATGTATCTGAGGCTGACGCCTCCTTCGGACTTCTGCTCGCTCTTGGCCTCGACCGTGAGCCACCAGGATGGCCACAGCCACGACGCATCCGTGCGTCCTTGACCTGCCGGTTTGAACGAGCGGGCCCCCCAGCAGTTCCCCTAGCGAGACCAGCCCGCCTCGTACTTCGCGGAATACTGCTCGCGCAGGTTAGCCAGCATCTCGTTCGCGAACGTATTGAACTTGGCGGCCGTCCTCAACTTCGGTGACGACAGGTACACCTTGGCTACGGCTTCCACGGCCTCGGTGTCCAGGGCGTCGAGTTCTGGCGAGGCCACCGCGCGCCCCTCGATCTCCTGTAGCCACGTGCCGAAGGCGGCCTTGCGGGCCCGTTCAAGCAGTTGTTCGGCCCGAGCTGTGGCGCCCGGAGCGTCGGTTGCCAGCCGAGCGCAGGCTGATCCGAGGTAGGCCCACATCGCCTGGTAGGGGCGCAGCTCTTCGCCGGTCAGGAGGTCGAGGACCTGCACCGCGCCGCGGGAGGCGGTGTCCCAGTCCTCTTGCCAGGCGGCCTGCCAGGCATTGACCTCATACTCGGCGCTTGCGGCGAGCATGCCCACGTAGTCGGGGACTTGTTTGACGCATTCGGAGCGGCGCTCGACGATGTCCGGCTCGGCGTCCTGTTGCCACATCTGGTCTCGGTCGAGGGCGCTGCGTGCTAGGGCGTGTATCGAATGTCCTTCGCCTGTTGCCGCTCCGTTGTGGCGGGTGCTGTTCGCCGCGCTGACGGTCTTGGTCAAGTTGCTGGTGGGCGCCAGGGCGGTGGTCCTCCTCGGGGCTTAGGTCCTGCGCCCCATGCGCACCGTGAGTCTGCTGGCTAAGGTCGGCGCCCATGCAAGCTACGGAGATCACTCGACGTACCACGGCGGAGCGCAGGCGGGACATCCTGGCGCGGCTCAGCTCGGAGCGCGACATGTGGGTGTCGACGGCCCACCTCGACCACGGCCCGCATCAGGTGCCATTGTGGTTTCTGTGGGACGGGCAGGCAGTGTGGATGTGCACCAGCGTCAACTCCGCGACCGCGCGCAATGTGCATACGGAGCCGCGCATACGGCTGGCTCTGCCGGACGCCTTCGACGTGGTGCTGCTGCAAGGCGAGGCGAAGTGCTATCCCTCGCGGGAAGTGCCCAATGATGCCGCAGATGCGTTCACGGGTAAGTTCGGCTGGGATCCTCGTACGGAAGAGAGCCCCTTCCTGTACCTACGCGTGACACCGCAGACAGTGCGCGCCTGGCGCGGAGTACCGGAACTTCGCGGCAGGGTCGTGATGCGCGATGGGGCGTGGCTGGGGTAGTACGGGGACAGTGTGAATGCGCTGGTCACAGCCACTCGTTGATGGCCGCTACGAGAACGGTCGCCTCGTGGCGGACTGCGGGCTTGTCGTAGCGAGTCGCCACGGCGCGGTTCCTTTTCAGGCGATTTATGCCGCACTCGACTGCGTGCCGCGTTTTGTAGTCCTCGGCGTCGAACTTGGGTGGCCGGCCGCTGCGAGAGCCGAGCTTCTTGCGGTTGTGGGCCTGGTCGGCCTTGTCCGGGATGGTGCAACGGATTCCGCGGCGCCGCAGGTAGGCGCGGTTCTTGCGGGACGCGTACGCCTTGTCCGCGCGGACGCGGTCGGGCCGGGTGCGTGGTCGGCCTGAGCCCAGGCGGGCGACGCGGACCTCCTTCAGGACGGGCTCGAACTGCGGGGAGTCGCCTCGCTGCCCGGCGGTGATCACGATAGACATGGGCTTTTGCCCCTGCTCGACGGCGATGCCGCCGGGCGGCTCGGCCTGCAGATCCCCCTTTTCCGCGCCTCGGCAGCATGCTGGTGGGCTCGACACACGGTGGAGTCGATGTTGAGGTCCCAGGTGATGAGCTCCCTGGCGTCGGCCTGAGCCTGCAAGGCGGCGAAGATCCGCTGCCAGGTGCCGTCCCGCTGCCAGCGCCGAAACAGGTCGTACCCCCGGGCCCAGGGCCCGTACCGCTCCGCATGTCCCGCCACGGGACACCGGTGCGGGTGCGAAACCGTATCCCGTCGATCAGCTGCCGCCTTGTCCATATCGGCGGACGTCCCGGCTTCTTGCCCCTGGGCAGCAGCGGCTCCAAGCGGGCCCACTGCGCGTCCGTCAGATCTCCACGTGCCACGAAGCAAGATCATCTCACCTCAAGATTCACTTCCGATACACGCCCTAGCACTCGGATCCGGTCGGCTAGGAGGTCGGTGCAGGCGTCTGCAGCTCCGGCTGCATCCCGCGCCTCTCCCCGCCAGTAGGCGAGGTTGTGGCGGGCGCCGAGGGTGTCGGGGTGATCGTCGCCGAGGCTGTTGCCCGCGCGGTACAGCACTGCGTGCGCGTCCGGCCAGTACGGCCAAGGGGCGCCAGCGGTGTGTGGGCGCCCCTTGGCCGCACGGTGTCAGTGCCCGGCCATAGCGTGTACGCGTGACCCAACACCTGCTGATCTACTCCTACTTGGGACCTTCAGTCGTGCAGGATTCCCCGGCCGGGCGCAGGATCGCGCTGCAGACCTCAGGCGGTGCCTCCCCGGCCGGAGAGAAGACCGCCCCCCGGTTCTTCAGCGGTTTCCTGACCGCGCCGGCGGCCGCGGCGACGGCGCTGCTCGCGATCGCCGACGTGACGGCGGCCCGCTATTACCGGCCGGGCGCCGGAGCGTCGCTCGACCCGGTGGTGACGGCCGACGGCGAGCGGCTGCGGTTCGAGTCGTTCTCCGGCTGCTGTGGTGTGTACGCCCGCCTCGACGTGCTCGCGCCCGGCCTCGACGGCGACGACCTCGGGCACGGCACGACGAATGTGGATGTCAACCCGCCGCTGCGGCGGGCACTGGCCGCTCTGGGTGGGCTCGACCCGCTTCATCTGGCCGTCGGGCCGGAGGAGTTGGCGGTCCGCACCTTCGACGGCGAGTTCGTGGAGAAGAAGGTACCGCTGCCGGAGCGCTGGCTGCGCGGCTTCGCCGAGGCCCAGGTGCTCGCTGCGGGCTTCGTCCTTCGGGCCGAGGTGCCCGCCGTGGAGGCCGCCGCCCTGTTGCGGGCGATGCCCCGGCAGCCCCGCCGGACCGATGCGCGTACGACCCGCTGGGTGATACCCGCGGGCCACACCCTGCGCCCCACGACCAGGCCGACTCAGGATGCCGTGTGCCTGCCCGGCCCGAAACGGCTGCTGACCCTGCAGACGGTTCTGCGCCACGCGACGACCGTACGGATGTACGCGCCGGCGGCCCCGGCTACCGCGGACGGGGCCGCCAGCGCGTGGGAAGTCGAACTGCCGGGCATGCGGCTCACGTTGATGCTCTCCCAGAGCGCTTCACGCGGCTTTTCCGGCGAAGGCGGAGTGCTGCACGACCTTGCCACGGGGCCCGCGACGGCGGACGCGGAACGGATCGCCGAACTGGTGGCCTGGCAGCCGCGGATCGATGTCGTCGAGCTGTCCCGGCAGTCAGGTCTGCGGACCGGACGGGTGCGTGCCGCACTGACCATGCTGGGCACGTCCGGTCAGGTCGGCTACGACCTCGCCGACGAGGCGTACTTCCACCGCCACCTGCCCTTCACCGCGGGCGCCGCTGAGACGCGCAACCCCCGGTTGCGCGAGGCGCGGGCGCTCGTCGCGGACGGGGCGGTACGGCTCGACGGTCCGCTGGCCCGGGTCGGGAAGGGCGACGACGGTCATGTGGTCCGCACCGACGAGGTGTCGGGACAGTTGAGCTGCACCTGCTTCTGGTGGGCGAAGTACCGGGGCGGACGCGGACCCTGCAAACACGTGCTCGCGGTGGGCATGGTGCGCGGAACGACAACGGACAGGGAAGCGGAAAACGCCGCGGAAGCCACGGCGACAGGCCCCACGGGACAACAGGAGACGGCACGATGAGACTGGTCCGACTCGCTGCAGCTGCTGATGTCAAAGGAGTGCTCCGGGAACTCGGCGCGCTGACCCCGGACGAGCGCGCGGCGCAGGCCGAGGCCCTGGAGGAGCGGCGCGCGACAATGCGGGCCGGGTGGTTCCACTGTCCCGAGGAGGAGAAGGCCGCCCAGCTCGCCGCCGAACTCGGCTGCCGTAACCACCCCGTGGCCGCGGCCGACTGGATCCTGCAGCCCGAGACGGCTCAAGCGTGCTCCGCCTTCCGCTCGACGGCGTCTGGATGCTCGACGTCGTGAACCTCCACTCCGTCCCCTGGCGGGCCGAGCTGGCCGCACGGCTCGCCGACCGGTCGACGCCCGGGGAAACGGTCAGATCCGACCTCATCGAACACCTTGTCCACGACACCCGCTGCCCCGTCCCGACTACCGACGGGTTCATCGACAGCTGGTTGCGCTGGCGCGAGCGCGACTGGGAGCATCCCGCACATCTGCGCGGCGGGCCGCGGCCGGGCGCCGGTTTCCTGGAGCGGCTGCGCGCAGACGAACTGGCGCCGACACTCCTTCCGCTGGTCGTGCAGCGGCCGGGAATCTCCCTCGGCGCGAGCGGATTCCACTATCAGGTGCGGTACGGCCCGTTGTATCTGAGGGAGAAGACCAGGCTCGGCGTGTTCATCAGGCTCTCCGCCGAGGGCGACGGTCTGGTCGACCGTGGCGCGCTGGTCCGGCGCGCCCTCGCGGACCTGGACTCCCCCGAGGTGTCGGCAGGTGACGCCGCGCTCGCGCTGACGGAACTCGCCCTCACCCCGGCCGAACACAGCGCGCTGGCCCGTGAACGCCTCGCGCTCGCCGCGCCGTTGCTCCCCCGGCTGCTCCAGGACGGCACGCGCGCGGAGACCGCGCCGCTGCTCGCCTGCCTGAACGCCCTCGCCCTCACCCCCGCCGAGAACGCGCCAGCCGTCCGAGACCATCTGGCGCTCCTCGACATGTCGTTGCCGGTGGCCGCCTACGCCCAGCAGGTCCTGATCGGCCTGGACGAGGCCGGACTGCTGGAACCCGACGTGCTCACCGAGATGGGTGAACGTCTCCTGCTCCGCCCGGAGACGAAGCTGGTCCGCACACAGCTCACCCGGCTCGACCGCGCGGCCCGCAAGGATCCCGCACGCGCCGCCAGGGCCGTGCTCGACGCGGCCACGGTCTTCGACCACCGTGACGTCGACATGCAGGAGCGAGCCCTCGCCGTGGTCGCCCGGCACCTCAGGACCGCGGGCGACTCCGTACTGCCTCGGTTGCGCACGGGCGCCGCATCGATCAACCCGGGCCTTGCGGCACGGGCCGCCGGACTGTTCGGCACTGCACCCGACGACCAACTTGTCGACCGGTACAGCGACATACTGCCCGCCGTGCCCGAGCCTCGCCCGGTACCGGGCCCCATCGAGACAGCCGCCGAGGTCGCCGAGGAGCTCGCCGCGGTCGTCGCGAACGACAAAGACGTCGTGATGTTCGAGCGTGTCCTGGACGGACTGGTCCGGCACGCCCACCTCGACCGTGCGGGGCTGGCCCAGGCACTGAAGCCGGTCATGCGCAAGGAACCCCGCGCCACCCTGGACTTCACCCAGGCCGATGTCTACGACGTCGCCGCGGCGCTGCGGCGCGACCGGCCCAGGGAGCGCAACTTCGCCGACCGCCTCAGGCTCGACGCCTTCTCCCCGGCCGGGGAGTTGCTCCAAGCGCGCCTCGCGGAGGCCGTCGACATCATCGAGGCCGGCACACAGCCGTTCCTGCTGGCCGTGCCGACCGACGCCACCGGTGCGCTGGGCGCCGCCGAACTCGTGCGGCGTGTGGCGGCGTTCGACGAACTCGGCATCGCTCCCGCGCCGGTCGACCTGGCCCAGGCCCTGCTGCGGGTTACCCCGACCACGGACGAGAAGGTGCTGGGCGGGGCCGGTCGGCTCGGGTCCGACGCCGGCCGACTGCTGGCTGAGTGGCTGCGCGAGGGCGGTCTGCCGCACTGGGACCGCGTGCCGGAGAACTGGGCCGACACCCACCCGGGTAAATTCCCGTCGGACTGGGTGAGCCACATACGCCCCGAGCCGGCCCCCGGCCCACTGCTCCTCCCGCCCGCCGCGACCTTGATCGGGCCGTACCGCAACAGCGGCCTCCACGAACCGATGGCGCCCTTCTGGTTTGCCCAGCTGCCCCACCACCGTGAAGTCGTACTGGCCCGCGACTACTTCAGGTACCGCGTGTCCATGCGCGGCTGGGCGCACGCCCTGCCGTTCGCGGCAGAGTCCGGCGGCCCGGCGGGATTCGCGCTGCACCTGGCACTGACGTTCACCCTCACGTACGACCAGCAGCGTGAACGCGACGCGGCGGTGGACGCGCTGCTCGTGCTCGCCGGGCGGGGGCAGCTGGACACCGCCCTGCTCGGACGGCAACTGGCCGAGACGCTGCGCGGCAGATGGATCGAGGCGAACCGGGTGAGCGCCTCCCTGCGCATGGCTGCCGAGACGGGCGCGTACGCCACCGTCTGGTCCGTGCTCGAAGTCGCCCTGCCCCACCTGCTGCGCGACCCCGTGGTCCGGGGCACCGGAGCGTTGCTCGCCCTCGGCGTCGACTGCGCCTCGCGCTGTGCGGCGAAGGGGGAGATCCCCGAGGTCACGAGGGCCGCTGCTCACAGGGGATCGAGTCAAGTGGTGAAGAACGCGAGACTGCTGCGCGACGTACTGGGCTGAGCGGCTCTGACCTGCACTTGTCCCCACCTGGAACTGCGCCACCGACGCCGGGCCCGCTGTGGGGACCGCATCCGAAACGCCCGCGACACCGGCCTGCGCAACCTGCCGCTGCACGAGATCGCACAGAACCCATCCTGGCTGGATGCCGTCTCCCTCCCGCTCGACCTCCTCGCCTGGACGCCCGCCCGTCCCGCCAGTCCTGGACGAACGGCCGGACTACGACTCCGTCACCCCAACGGCCCCGCATCTGGAAGCCCTTCATCGACCTGCCGATCCCGCCGGAGACCGAACCGCCCGACGAACCACGATCGGCTGGGCCTGGACTCCCTCGGTGGTAACGCGTGCGCTCACCAGGGTTGCGGAAAGGCCGACGCGCACTGTGCCCACTGCCTGGGGACCCAGTTGGGGACCACGCCACGGTACTCGCGACCCTGAACAGCATCCACGGGGGCGCACACGACGAGAGCCGCCGAAGATGCGCTGACCGAACTCCTCCGGCAGGCGCAGGAAGCGGCTCTGGTCGAGCCCGGTGTGGACGCACGGTTGGAGGCAGCCGGCCTGCTTGCCATGTCTGCGGGACTCGGCACCAGCATCCTCGTCGGCCAGCGCAGCCCGGAGTCCGCGACCACAGTGTTGAACCATCACCTGAACCACGTCTTCCGCCCCGGTGAAGCGGTCTCGACATGAGTGACCGGAGCCCAGCAGTCGTGGAACTGCAGACCGACCGGCTGTCGCTGAGACGCCCGACCACAGCCGATGTCGACGCGATCTTCGCCGTCCACCGCGATCCGGAGACCTGTGCCTACAACCCCTCCGATGCGCTCGCTCGGTTTGAGGAAGCAGAGGCGCTCTACCGCCTTTGGGACGATCAGGAGAAATTGTCAATACTTGTGGATGGCTCATCAGCAACGGTAGGTGATGAGTGACGAGGCATACTGTCAGTCGTGACGACGTATGATCGCATCGGTGCGACCTACAATCACACGCGACGCCCCGACCACCGGATCGCTGTCAAGATCCACGAGGCGCTTGGCGATGCCGGGACTGTCATCAATGTCGGCGCTGGCGCCGGCTCTTACGAACCACCGCAGACCATGCTGGCGGTTGAACCCAGTGCAGTGATGATCGCCCAACGTCCGGCCGGATCTGCGCGGGCCCTGCAGGCATCCGCAGAGTCGATCCCCATCGCCGACGACTCGGCCGACGCGGCGATGGCCATCCTGACTGTGCACCACTGGACGGACCTGGAAGCCGGTATCGGGGAACTCCTTCGGATCGCCTGGCAACGCGTCGTCATCTTCACTTGGGACCAAGCCGTCTTCCGCAGGTTTTGGCTGCTGGACGAGTACCTGCCCGAGGTAGCCGCGTTCACCGACACACAGGCCGTCCCCATCGATCGGCTGATTGCGCTGCTGGGAGACGCCCGCGTCGAGAGGGTCCCGGTTCCGCATGACTGCATCGACGGATTCGGCGCCGCCTTCTGGCGCCGACCTGAGGCATACCTCGATCCGAACGTGCGAGCCGGCATCTCGATGCTCGCCCAGACTGGCGAGGAGGTCCTCCGCCCGGGTCTGACCCGGCTGTCCAGCGACCTGTCCTGCGGCCTGTGGCAGGAACGCCACGCGGACCTGCTCGACCGTGAAACGCTTGACGTTGGCTACCGACTTCTCGTAGCGGACCTTTAGACACAAGCGGGTGACCCGACTCCACACACAGGCAGATCTGTGCTTCTGCGGTGGAACTTGTTCATGCCGCGAGGGTCTCGGGTCGTTCGACGAGGTGGCCGCGCTCGAAGCGGGCCCCGGCGCGGACCAGAGCAACGAGATGGGGCGCGTTCACAGCCCGCCACCGGACCTGGCCGGACTCGATGAGCTTGAAGACCATGGCCAGTGCCGCGGCCCGGGAGCCTGCACCTTTGGTGACCTTGGTCCGCAGCCGCACGGTGGCGAAGGTCGACTCGATCGGGTTGGTGGTCCGCAGGTGGACCCAGTGCTCGGCGGGGAAGTCGAAGAACGCCAGCAGCTCATCCTCGTCATCTGTGATCCTCTTGACGACCTTGGGGTACTTCGCCCCGTAGGCCCGCTCGAAGTCGCGGACTGCCCCGGCCGCGTGCTCCTTGTCCTCGGCGTTGTAGATCTCCTGGATCGCACGCTTGGCCGCGGGCTGGGCGGACTTCGGGAGGGCGTCGAGCACATTTGCAGCTTTATGCACCCAGCACCACTGATGGCGGGTGTCGGGGAACACCTCGTTCAGCGCGTTCCAAAAGCCGAGTGCGCCGTCGCCGACGGCCAGGACCGGTGCACGCATGCCCCGGCGGGCGCAATCCCGCAGCAGGCCCGCCCACGCTTCGGACGATTCGCGGTATCCGTCGGTCATCGCGATCAGTTCCTTCGTGCCGTCCGCTCGCACGCCCATCAGCACCAGGACCGCAGCTTTCGCTTCCTCCAGGCGTATCCGCAGGTGCACGCCGTCCGCCCACACGTACACGTAGTCCGTGGCGGACAGATCACGGCCCTGGAAGGAGGTGAGGTCGGCTTGCCACTGCGTAGTCAGCCGGGTCACCGTCGCGGGCGAGAGGCCGGCCGAGGACCCGAGGAACTGTTCCAGCGCGGGCACGAAGTCACCGGAGGACAGGCCGTGGAGATAGAGCAGCGGCAGCACCTCGCTGATTTTCGGGGACTTCCGGCACCACGACGGCAGGATCGCCGAGGAGAACCGCTTACGCTCCCCGGTGACTTCGTCGGTGCGCTTGTCGTTGACCCGCGGCGCCCTGACCTGGACGGTTCCGGCCGAGGTGGCGACTTTCTGCGCTGGTGGTAGCCGTTACGGACCACCAGCCGACGCCCATCACCGTCCCGTTCGTGAGACAGCTCGGCTATATAGGCGTTGACTTCGGCTTCCAACGCCGCGGCCAGCATCCGCCTGGCGCCTTCCCGGACGATCTCATCCAGCAGCGAGCTGCCGCTTGGCGTGGTGCCGTCCTCGGTGACTACCGTAAGCACGGGCGTGCCTTCCCGGCCGACGGTGCAACGTCGGCCTTGCTCGATGACCTATCGATCGATCCATCGGGAAGGTACGCGCCCTTCCGTCAGGCTGATCCACAGGTATTGAGCATTGCTCCTCGTAGGGCCAAGCTCATGAGTGCTGCGCGCGACGGCGAGCCTTTTGATCCGAAAACGGGTTTGCCGGCGTCCGAGTTGCGCGCACTGCGGCAGCGCACAATCTAGTACGCGGTGGCGCGGGAGTACGTGGACACACGCTGGGACCGGACTCCGGGAGGCACCCGGCGAACCATTGCTGAAGGGCTGGCCGCCGTCACCCTCGCCTTTGTGGAGAAGGGTGCCGTCTACCGTGAGCCCCGAGTGCTGCGCAGGGCGGTGTACTCCTGGGCATTCAACAAGAAGGGCTGGTGAGCAGAGCCTCGGGCGGAGTGGCAGGCTGCTCTGGACTGGCTCGAAAGCAAGTCGCTGCCTATTTCGGATCGGTCTGCGATGGACGGCTCCCGAGGTGGACGACACCGTCGACCCCGACTGCGTACCCAACCTCATTCAAGTGGCACGCCTGCTTGATTCGGTACGTCGGCTGCCGGGGCGCGGACCGCACGTCTACGCCTTCTTCGCGTGTATGTACTACGCCGGCATGCGCCCGGCGGAGGTGATCCACCTCAGGAAGGTGCAGTGCCGCCTGCCTTCAAGCGGCTGGGGGCTGCTCAACCTGAAGGGTGGCATTGTCACTTCGGGGAAGGAATGGACAGACGACGGATCGGTTCACGAGATCCACTCCCTGAAGCGGCGCGCGGCCAAGGCCACGCGCCCGGTTCCCATCCCGCCGGTATTCGTTCGTATCCTCCGAGACCACATCGCCCGTTTCGGTGTCTCCGCCGACGGAAGGATCTTTCAGAACGCGGCTGGCAACTACATCGACACCGCGGCTTACTGCGTCACCTGGGGACGCGCCAGGGAAGCCACACTCGCCTTGGACGAGCACGCACTGAACCTCGCCAAGCGGCCTACGACCTGCGCCATGCCGGAATTTCCTTCTGGCTAGCCTCCGGTGTGGATTCCGCCGAGTGTGCTCGCAGGGCGGGCCAGAGCATCCAGGTTCTGTTCGCCTGCTACGCGAAGTTCTTGGCCGGGACCCGAGATCATGCCAACCAGTTGATCGAGGCGTCGATGAATCGTTGGGAGGGTTCCCCGTCTCCTGGCGAGGCGGGGTGGCAACCGAGAAGGGCGCCTGGCGGGAGACTTCCCAGCTCAGGCGCCCTTTTTCTGTTTCTCTAGAAGAACCCCAGCTTCTTCGGCGAGTACGAAACCAGCAGATTCTTGGTCTGCTGGTAGTGCTCCAGCATCATCTTGTGGTTCTCGCGGCCGATCCCCGACTGCTTGTAGCCGCCGAACGCGGCGTGTGCCGGGTACGCGTGGTAGCAGTTGGTCCACACCCGGCCGGCCTGGATCGAACGGCCCGCACGGTACGCGGTGTTGATGTCGCGGGTCCAGACGCCCGCGCCGAGCCCGTACAGGGTGTCGTTGGCCGTCTTGATCGCGTCGTCGAAGTCGTCGAAGGACGTCACCGAGACGACCGGGCCGAAGATCTCCTCCTGGAAGATCCGCATCCGGTTGTCGCCCTCGAAGATGGTCGGCTGGACGTAGTAGCCGCCCTTCAACTCACCGTCGTAGTCGATGCGTTCGCCACCGGTGAGGATCTTCGCCCCCTCCTGCCGGCCGATGTCCAGGTAGGAGAGGATCTTCTCCAGCTGGTCGTTCGAGGCCTGGGCGCCGATCATCGTGTCGGTGTCGAGCGGGTGCCCCGGCTTGATCTGGCGGGTGCGGTCGACCGCCGCCGCCATGAACTCGGCGTAGTGGCCGCGCTGGACGAGGGCCCGGGACGGGCAGGTGCAGACCTCGCCCTGGTTGAGCGCGAACATCGTGAAGCCTTCGAGGGCCTTGTCCCGGAAGTCGTCGTCGTGCGCCCAGACGTCGTCGAAGAAGATGTTCGGGGACTTGCCGCCCAGTTCGAGCGTGACCGGTTTGATGTTCTCCGAGGCGTACTGCATGATCAGGCGCCCGGTGGTGGTCTCGCCGGTGAAGGCGACCTTCGCCACCCGCGGACTGGACGCCAGCGGCTTGCCCGCCTCCACGCCGAACCCGTTGACGATGTTCACCACGCCCGGCGGCAGCAGGTCCGCGATCAGGCTCATCCAGTAGTGGATGGAGGCCGGGGTCTGCTCGGCGGGCTTGATGACGACCGCGTTCCCGGCGGCGAGGGCCGGCGCGAGCTTCCAGGTCGCCATCAGGATGGGGAAGTTCCACGGGATGATCTGCGCGACGACCCCGAGCGGCTCGTGGAAGTGGTACGCCACCGTGTCGTCGTCGACCTCGCCCAGCGAACCCTCCTGCGCGCGGATCGCCCCCGCGAAGTACCGGAAGTGGTCGATCGCCAGAGGGATGTCGGCGGCCAGCGTCTCCCGCACCGGTTTGCCGTTCTCCCAGCTCTCGGCGACCGCGAGCGGTTCGAGGTGGGCCTCCATCCGGTCGGCGATCTTCAGGAGGATGTCGGAACGCTCCGTCACCGACGTACGGCCCCAGCCCGGCGCCGCCGCGTGCGCCGCGTCCAGTGCCCGCTCCACGTCCTCGGCGGTGCCCCGGGCCACCTCGGTGAACGGCTGCCCGTTCACCGGCGACGGGTTCTCGAAGTACTGACCGCGGGCCGGCGGCACGTACTCGCCGCCGATGAAGTGGTCGTAGCGCGCCTGGTAGGAGACGATCGCGCCCTCGGTGCCGGGCGCCGTGTAACGGGTCATGGTGGCCTGCCTCCTTGCAGATGCGCTGCCCGCCGTCGGGCAGCTCCCGGCGCGGAGGCTAGGGGAACGGACGTTGCGCCCACGTTGCGCGGCAGGTCAGCCGACCGGCACCGTGAGCTCCGCCTCCAGGGCCGCGAGGCGGGACCGTACGACCGCCGTCGGCCGCACCGCCGCCAGCGCCCGCCACACCTCGACGTCGTCCTCGCCCCACGGCGCGTGCGCCCACTCCGCCAGCAGGTCGGGGTCCTGACACCCGATCAGCGCGGCCCGCAGCCCGTCCGTCAGCCGCCGCCTGAGCCGTACGACCGCGGGCGCCTGCGAACCCGGCAGCAGCGGGCCGGTGTACGCCCCCGCGGCGGCCGTCACCGCGCCCGCCTCCAGCCGCCGCTCCACCACGGTCGCGTCCGACTCGACTGGCGCGGCCAGCCGGTACGGACGCGAGGCGAGCAGCCCCGGGCCCAGCAGCCTGCGCAGCCGGACCAGTTCCGCCCGGAGTGTCACCGGCGTCACCGACTCGTCCTCGTACAGCGCGCACAGCAGCTCGTCACCGGTCAGCCCCTCCGGGTGGCGGGACAGCAGCACCAGCAGCTCGCTGTGCCGGCGACCGAGCCGGATCCGGCGGCCGTCCAGCCGGAGCTCGGCCTCGTCCCGGCCGAGGGCCGTCAGCGCGGGAGTCTCGTCGGCGGGCGCCGGCGGATCGAGCAGCGCGAGCTGTGACTCGGCGGCCCGCGCCACCGCCTGGACGAAGCCCAGGCTGTGCGGATGCGCCAGCCGGTCGCCGCCGGTGATGTCCACGGCACCCAGCACCCGCCCGGTACGCGGATCGTGCACCGGCGCAGCCGCGCACGTCCACGGCTGCACCCGACGGATGAAGTGCTCCGCCGCGAACACCTGCACCGCCCGGTCCACGGCCACCGCCGTCCCCGGCGCGTTGGTCCCGACCGCGGACTCCGACCAGCGGGCGCCGGGCACGAAGTTCATCCGGTCCGCCCGGCGCCGGGTCGCCGGATGGCCCTCGACCCACAGCAGCCTGCCGTCCGCGTCGCACACCGCCAGCAGATGCTCGCCGTCCGCCGCGAACGTGCCCATCAGCTCCCGGAACAGCGGCATCACCCGGGCCAGCGGATGCTCCGCCCGGTACGCCCCGAGGTCACCGTCCGTCAGCTCCACGCGCGCCGCGCCGTCCGGACCCACCCCGGCCCGCGCGGAACGCCGCCACGACTCGGCCACCACGGACCGCACCGGGCGCGGCACGGTGCCCGCCGTGGTGAACGTCTCGTGTGCCCGGCGCAGCACCCGGACGCGCTCGGCGGGGTCGGCCCCCGGCTCCAGGGCCACCCAGGGATCGGTCAACTCGGCCTCCCGACGGCGATACGGCTGGGGACATCGTCACGCCGGGTGTTCGCGCCGACAACCGTTTCGACCGGTCTCGCTGCGAGGACCGCTCCACCGGTCTCACTCCGCCTGGCCGACCAGCCTCATGTAACGCACCCAGTCCCAGTGTTTGCCCGGATCGGTGTGGTCGGTCCCCGGCACCTCGACATGGCCGATGACGTGCTCGCGGTCCTTCGGGATCCCGTATCTCTCGCAGATCGACGCCGTCAGCCGCGCCGACTCCCGGTACAGGGCGTCGGTGAAGTACTCCGGCCTGTCCACCCAGCCCTCGTGCTCGATGCCGATGCTCCGCGTGTTGTAGTCCCAGTTCCCCGCGTGCCAGGCCACGTCGGTCTCCCGCACGCACTGCGCGACATGCCCGTCGGCCGAGCGGACCAGGTAGTGCGCGGACACCCGCTTCTTCGGGTTCTGGAAGATGGAGAGCGTGCCGGCGTACGACTGCTGCGTGACATGGATGATCACCCGGTCGATCGCGTACTCGTCGGGGCGCTGGGCCGGTGTCCGGTTCTCGCTGCTCGCCGCCTGCCACTCGGCCGACGGATAGTCGACGACCCCGGTCTGCGCGCCCGCCCGGCCCGCGGGGAGCAGCGCGTACGGGACGGCGGCGAGGGCCGCGCCCTTCAGGAGCCGTCGCCTGCTGGGGAGCGGTCGTGCCCGGTCCATGGATGGGGTGCCTTTCGGAAGCGTGCTCGAAGCACGGGGATCGAGGGCGGTCAGCGGCGCAGGGCCGCCGCCGTCTCGCGCAGTCGCGCATGCAGTCCGCGGTAAGTCTCGCGCGCGGGCAGCCACTCCTTGCGGAGCTTGGCCACACACGTGTAGTTGGTGTCGCACACGTTGGCCAACGGCGATTCCACCGTCTGGGTCGCGTACTGGTAGGCGTCGAGTTCGCCGAACCCGTAGTCGCGCACCAGCCACTGCACCAGGTCGAGCTGCGATATCCGGAAGGCGTCCTCCAGCGGACGCGCCGAGCCCGTCGAGACGATGTGCGTGTCCGACTCCAGCCGGGGCCACGGCGTCGCGATCCCCTTCAGCAGCTCGACGATCACCACGGTGTTCATCGCGCACTCCACGGCCACCCCGCAGGTCTCTCCCTCGCCCTGCCGGGCGTGCCCGTCGCCGAGGCTGAGCAGCGCGCCCTCGACGTTGACCCCGAGGTAGCAGGTGACGCCGGCCCGCATCTCGGGCGTGTCCATGTTCCCGCCGTGCGCGTCCGGCACCAGGGCGGAGCGCACCTCCAGATTGGCGGGGGCCACCCCGACCGTGCCGTGCATCGGGTCCAGCGGCAGCTCCAGTTCGATGCCGCCCTCGTGCGCCCGGAACAGGGCCGTGCGCCGGGTGCGGTCCAGCTGCCAGATCCAGACCGTCTCCGGCAGCGGCGGCTGGAGCGTGGCGGTGGTGTGCGTGGAGGTGAGCGCGCCGAACAGGGGGACCGTCGTCGACGCCGCCCAGTCCCGGGCGGGTTCGATCGACACGAAGTGCACGGCGACGGTGTCGCCCGGCTCCGCGCCCTCGATGTGGAAGGGCCCGGTCTGCGGGTTGAGGAACGGGAACTCGCACACCTCGGACACCAGGTCCTTCTCGGACCGCACCCGGCCGGCGAAGCAGTCCTCCGTGTACAGGTCCAGGACGGTGCCGGGTGCGATCCGTGCCACCGGCGGAGCCCCGCCGAACGTCCAGGCGTAGTCGTCGGGTCCGGGCCGGACGGTGAGGATCCGGGGGTCGGTCATCGCGGTGGTGCTCCGTTCTGTGCGGTGGCGGTGCGTGGCGTGTCGTCTTCGAGGTGGACCCGCGCGGTCTCGGCTATGCGTTCGGGGTGACGCCGGATCAGTACCAGGAGGACGACCGCTCCGGTCGCCATCCACACACCGACCACCGGACCGGCGTACGACACCGGGGCGGTCAGCCTCGTCACGAAGTCGAAGACGGGCAGCCCCGCCGCGGTGAGCAGGGCGGGGACGAAGGCCACGATGCCCAGCAGCGGGAGGAGGAGGTGCCGTACCGGCTTGAGGGACGGTCGGCCGCGGCGCAGGAAGTAGCCGGCACAGGCGAGGTTGACGACGATGTAGACGCCCACGACGACCGTGACGATCACCGTGGCCAGCAACAGGAACGCGGTCACCGGGTCGTAGCCGAAGCCCAGCCCGAGCACGGCGCCGACCGCCACGGCCGTCTGGACCGCGATGCCGGCGACGGGGGAGCGGTACCGGGGGTGGAGCGTGGCGAGGACGCCCGGCAGGACCCGGATGCGGGCCAGCGCGAAGGCCGTCCGCGTGGACACGTTGGCACAGGCGTTGGCGTTGGCGATCGTCGAGTTCACGACCGCGAGGAAGACCAGCACCCAGAAGAGCCCGAAGGAGGCCCGGGCGACCCCCTCCCAGGACGCCTCGCCCGCCGCCCCGAAGGAGGCGAACCGGCCGGGGCCGAAGTACACGGTCATCGCATAGGTCGTCACCACGTAGAACAGGCCGATCCCCAGGGCCGCGCCGAGCACCGCGCGGTGCATCGTGCGGCGCGGGTCGCGGGTCTCCTCGGCGAGCGGCGCGGCGGCCTCGAAGCCGGCGAACGCCAGCACGGTGTAGACGGAACCGGCGAAGACCCCGCCGACCCCTCCGTAGCCGTCCGCCGTGTGCGAAGTACCGAACACAGACAGGGTGTTGTGGCCGCCGGCCCGGATGATCAGCCATCCTGCGAAGACGAGGAACACCGCGATCTCGAAGACCCCGAGGACGGTCCCGAAGCGGGCCGAGGCACGCACCCCCAGATACCCGGTGACGGCGATGACGGCCGCGCCGGCCAGCGCCCACGGCCACCACAGGTCGGCCGGGTAGGAGGCCCACTCGTCATGCAGGGTCCCCGCCGCGGTGAACCCGAGCTGGAGCAGCAGCAACGGCGGCACCAGCGCCTCCACGAACACATAACCCCAGCCGACCAGGAATCCCACGGCCGGATGCAGCCCCTGCGCCGCGTAGGTGGCCACGGAGCCGGCGGCGGGCAACTCGCGTGCCAGCTCGGCCACGCACGAGGCGGTGAACAGACAGGCCACCAGGGCGATCAGCACGGCCAGCGGCAGGCTGCCTCCGGCGAACGCCGCCCCCGCCGGAATGGACGCCGCGACGGCCGCGGCGGGCGCCATCGCCGTCACGCTCTGGAACAGCACCTCCCGCAGCCCGACCGCGTCCCGCCGCAGTCCCGCGACCGCCTCTGCCGACATACGTCCCCCCGACGTGCGTGTTCCCCTCGATCAAGCGGATGCCTCGCGTGAATCACGGTACGGCGCTTGCGGGTTGGGCAGAAGGGCGCCAGGGGGTTCCGTGGACGGAGCGGCGACTGTGGACAACCTCCGCACCCGGACGGGTGAAGGGAGTGCGCGCCTCACACGGGCTCTCCCTCCCGCAGACAGACGCAGGAACCCGAACTCGCCGCCGAATGGAGCGCGACGAGGGCCGAGAACGGCGCGACGAGCGGCGTCGCCGCCAACTCCCGCAGGGAGAACAGCGCATGCCGGTCGTGCTCGTCGCTGAGCCGTACCGCGGTCCCCTCGGCGAGGATCCCGCCGTCGAAGTAGCAGTCCAGCACCGGGCCGGTGCCGTCCACGTCGGCCCGGTGGTCGATACCGAGCAGCCTGGGCGCCGGGCCGAGAACGATGCCGGTCTCCTCCAGCATCTCCCGCCGGGCCGCGGTCACGGGATCCTCGCCGTGGTCGAGCATCCCGCCCGGCAGCCACCACTCGCCGGCCACCGGCTGACCGGGACCGTAGCGCAGCAACAGGACCCGATCACCTTCGTCCCGTAGGAACACGCACGACGCGATGAGAGCCTGGGGCTGGGTCCTGATCCACTCCTCGCGGGGAACCCACTCGGCCACGCCAACCTCCCGAAGTCCGAAGTCCGAAGGAACTTCAGGGTGACTCCCCAGGGCGCGGCCGTCCCGAACCCGCGGGCGGGAAGGCGGAGACTTCCGGGCACGTCCCGGTCAGACCCGCTCAGCCACGGTCGCCGGATCGTCCAGGACGGCACGGATCACCGAGTGGGCCGCGCCGAGGAGGGGGCCCTCCGAGCCCAGGCGGGAGACGGACACCGGGCAGGCCGGGCCCGTTGTGCGGTCGGCCAGTTCGGCCTCCAGCGACGGCAGGAGCCAGGGCGCGAGACCGGCCAGCGCTCCGCCCAGGACCACGGACTCGGGGTCGAGGAGGTTGACCGCGCCGGTCAGGGCGATGCCCAGGGCCCGACCGGCGTCCTCCAGGGCCCGTCGTACGGCCTCGTGGTCGGCGCCCGCCCGCTGCGCGAGCAGCCCGACCGCGTCCTCGCGGGATTCGAGGCCGGCCGCGCGCAGCACCGCCTCCTCGCCGGCGTACTGCTCCAGGCACCCGCGCCCGCCACAGGCGCAGCGCGGCCCGTCGGGGTGGACCGGTACATGGCCGAGCTCGCCCGCGAAGCCGCGTTTCCCGCGCAGCAGCTGTCCGTCCACCACGACGGCGGCGCCGATGCCGATCTCCGCCGACACGTGCAGGAAGTCGGGGGGCGTCGCGTCCCCGAGCCACAGCTCGGCCAGGGCACCGAAGTTGGCCTCGTTGTCCACCGTCAGCGGGAGGTCGGCGGGCAGCAGCGCGGCGAGGTCGGTGTCGTGCCAGTCGAGGTTCGGGGCGTGGACGACCGTGTGCCCGTCGCGGGCCACCAGACCGGGGACGGCGACCGCGAGACCGGCGGGCCACAGACCGTGCCGTTCCGCGTCCGCCGCCACCCGCCGGACCAGCCCGGTCAGCTCCGCCAGCACCGGGCGTGGATCCCGGCCCCGGTTCGCACCGTGCCGCTCGGCACGCGCGCGTACCTCACCGCGCAGGTCCACCGCGCACACCGCGAGATGGTCGACCCCGACCTCCGCCCCGAGACCGGCCGGACCGTGCCCGCTCACCGCGAGCGCCGAACCCGGCCGTCCGACCCGGCTGGGCCGCTCGGGCCCCAGTTCCTCCAGGAGTCCCCAGCGGATCAGCTCGTCGACGAGGGTCGACACGGCCGCTCTGGTGAGGCCGATGCGCGAGGCGACCGCGGCCCGCGACAGCGAGCCCTCCGCACTGACCGCGTGCATCACGCGCGCGAGGTTGCGCCGGCGCATGCCCTGCTGGGTGTCCGGCAGGGCACGGCCGGTCGCCGTCGGGCGGGCCTCGTGCAGCGGTGCGGTCATGCTTCCATCAATCCTCTGGGACGCTCCGGGATCCTCTCGAATCCTCCCGAACTCTCTCGACAGCGCTCTGCCGGTCAGCGGTTCTCCGGCGCCCGCTCCAGCAGCGGGGCCGCGTCGGAGAGTACCCCGGAGATCCTGGACAGCGTCGCGGCGTCCCGCTCCACCGCGTCCAGCACGGGCCCCGCGGCCGTGTTCCAGCGCCGTGCCACCGCAGCCGGGTCCTCTCCGGTGAGCAGCCCGGCCGCCTGCGCGGCGGCGCCGAGGGCGACCAGTTCCTTCGCCTCCGGCACCTGCACCGGCCGCCCCGACAGCCGCCGTACCGTCTCCTGCCAGGCCCGGCCCCGGGCGCCGCCGCCGATCAGCAGCAACGGGGTGGTCCGGTCGGCGTCCTCGTCGAGCACCAGGTCCAGAGCGCCCAGCAGGGCGTGCACGGCACCGTCGTAGGCGGCCTGGAGCAGCTGGCCCGCGGTGGTGTCGTGGCGCAGGCCGTGCAGCAGGCCGGAGGCGTTCGGCAGGTTCGGGGTGCGCTCGCCGTCCAGGTACGGCAGCAGGGTCACCGAGGTGCCGGGCTCGACGGCCTCGCGGTCCAGGCCGAGGAGCGCCGCGACCCGGTCGACCGCGAGGGTGCAGTTCAGGGTGCAGGCGAGCGGCAGCCAGTCGCCGTGCGCGTCGGCGAAGCCCGCCACGGTGCCGGTCGGGTCCGCGGGCCGGTGCCGGGAGACCGCGTACACCGTGCCCGAGGTGCCGAGGCTCAGCACGGGGGTGCCGGGACGCAGCCCGAGGCCCAGCGCGGCAGCCGCGTTGTCGCCGGTGCCGGGCGCCACCAGGGTGCCCTTGGAGAACGGCAGGTCATGGCTGTCCCGGACGGTGCCGGCGACCTCGCCGGGCCGGACCACCCGGGGCAGGAACGCCGGGTCCAGGCCCACGTGGGCGAGGGTCTCCGCGTCGTACGCCTCGGTCGCCGACGCCCACCAGCCGGTGCCGGAGGCGTCGCCGCGGTCGGTCGTGCCCAGCCCGGTCAGCCGCTCGGTGAGGTAGTCGTGGGGGAGTCGTACGGCCCTGGTCGCCCGGACCGCCTCCGGTTCGTGCTCCGCCAGCCAGGCCCACTTGGTGACCGTGAACGACGCGCCCGGCACGCTCCCGGTGCGCTCCGCCCAGGCCTTCGGGCCGCCCAGCTCCTCGATCAGCCGCTGGGCCTGGGGCGCCGAGCGGACGTCGTTCCAGAGCAGCGCGGGACGCACCGGCTCGCCGTGCTCGTCCAGGGTGACCAGACCGTGCTGCTGCCCGCCGATCGACACGGCCGCCGCCTCGTGCGCGGCGTCCCCGCACTGGCGCAGCGCCTCGCACAGCGCGTCCCACCACTGGCGCGGATCGCTCTCCCGGCCCGCGCCGGTGGTCACGGTGTGCGGTGCCTGGCCGCTCGCCACGACCTCGCCGGTGGACACGTCGACGACCAGCGCCTTGGTGGACTGGGTGGACGTGTCCACGCCGACGACGAGCGGACCCTCGGCTGCTGACATCGGGCTCTCCCTTTTTCCGCGGCACGCGGTGTATCTGACCTGCAGGTTTCCCGGGTCGTCGGGGTGTCGCGACCCGGTTTTCGTCCTTCGGGGACAGGGTGACCCTTCCCAGGGACGCGTCGGCATACTAATTTGTAAACCGCGATGACGAAATAGGCGGCACGACAGTCGCCCATCGGTCATCCACCGCAGTCATCGAGCACAGCCCCCGAGCAAGGAGCCGCGGCATGAGCTTCCAGCCCACCCCCGAGGACAGGTTCACCTTCGGCCTGTGGACCGTCGGCTGGCAGGGAAGGGACCCGTTCGGCGACGCCACCCGTCGCGCCCTCGACCCCGTCGAGACGGTCCAGCGCCTGTCCGAACTGGGCGCCCACGGTGTGACGTTCCACGACGACGACCTGATCCCCTTCGGGTCCTCCGACAGCGAGCGCGAGTCGCACATCAAGCGCTTCCGGCAGGCCCTCGACGCCACCGGCATGAAGGTGCCGATGGCCACCACCAACCTCTTCACCCACCCGGTCTTCAAGGACGGCGCGTTCACCGCGAACGACCGTGACGTGCGCCGCTACGCGCTGCGCAAGACCATCCGCAACATCGACCTGGCCGTCGAACTGGGCGCCGAGACGTACGTCGCCTGGGGCGGCCGTGAGGGTGCCGAGTCCGGCGCCGCCAAGGACGTGCGGGTCGCTCTCGACCGCATGAAGGAGGCCTTCGACCTCCTCGGCGAGTACGTCACCTCCCAGGGCTACGACCTGCGCTTCGCCATCGAGCCCAAGCCGAACGAGCCGCGCGGCGACATCCTGCTCCCCACCGTCGGCCACGCGCTCGCGTTCATCGAGCGCCTGGAGCGCCCCGAGCTGTACGGCGTCAACCCCGAGGTGGGCCACGAGCAGATGGCCGGCCTGAACTTCCCGCACGGCATCGCGCAGGCCCTGTGGGCGGGCAAGCTCTTCCACATCGACCTCAACGGCCAGTCCGGCATCAAGTACGACCAGGACCTGCGCTTCGGCGCCGGCGACCTGCGCGCCGCCTTCTGGCTGGTCGACCTCCTGGAGAGCGCCGGCTACGCCGGCCCGAAGCACTTCGACTTCAAGCCGCCGCGCACCGAGGACCTCGACGGCGTGTGGGCGTCGGCCGCCGGCTGCATGCGCAACTACCTGATCCTCAAGGAGCGCGCCGCCGCCTTCCGCGCCGACCCGGAGGTCCAGGAGGCCCTGCGCGCCTCCCGGCTGGACCAGCTGGCCCAGCCGACCGCCGCGGACGGCCTCCAGGCGCTCCTCGCCGACCGCACGGCCTTCGAGGAGTTCGACGCGGACGCGACCGCCGCACGCGGGATGGCCTTCGAGCACCTCGACCAGCTGGCGATGGACCACCTGCTGGGCGCCCGGGGCTGACCACGCACGCGCGCGTGACGGCCGCCTCCGCGGCGACGCCCTCACGCGCGCGTGTCGTTTCCGGCGGGCTCACGACCGGTTCGCACCGGAAATGCTCCGGAACCGTGCGGTCCGTGGCATGAGTCCGTGCCAACTCCCTTGCCGGTCTCGCGCGATGACCGGAACGCGGTGACTCTTGACGGTATGGCCATGCCGCCCGTACCGCCACGACCGCCCGGCCCGCCGGACGGCACCCCGCCGTCCGGTGGACACTACGACCCGCCGCCGTACGGGGGTTACGATCCGCCCCCGCACGAAGGTTTCGCCCCGCCCCCGCAGGCCGGCTTCGGTGCCCCGCCCCCGCAGGCCGGTTTCGGCGCTCCGCCCGGCGACCAGGATCCGCCCACCGCCGTGGGCTGGACGCCCCCACGCCCGCCGGTGCCGCCCCGCCGGCGCAGGGGGCCGTTGTTCGCAGTTGTGGCCCTGCTGGTGGTGGCGGTGGCCGTCGCCGTCGTCGTCCTGATGGCGTCCGGTGGCGACGGCTCGACCGACAACAAGCCCGGCACCGGCAGCCCGAGCCCCTCCGGTCCGGCCCGGCCTTCGTTCAGCCTTCCGACCGAGCTGCCCAGCAGCCTGCCGTCGGGCCTGCCGAGCGAACTCCCTTCGCAGTGGCCTTCAGGGCTGCCCAGCGAGTTGCCCAGCGAGTTGCCGAGCGGTCTGGACTCCCTGCTGCCCTCGCTGCTGGGGTAGTCACAGCGTCCGGAACCACCGCACCACGGCGGCGGTTCCCGCCTGCTGGGAACCGAGATGCCGGGAACCGCCGTAGTCCGGGGTGCCGAGATCGACCGGCGGGGCCTCGACGCCGTGGGCGCGCAGGGCGGCGTGGCAGTGGGCCGTGTTGGCGTTGACGGCCTGCTCGTCCCCGTCGGCGTAGTAGAGCCTGACCGGAGCCCGTGGCACCCAGTCGCTGCACACGCCGTCCGTGGTCCGCAGGGCCGCCGCCATCGCTCCGGTGGGGTGGGCCAGCATCGCCCGGCCGCGGGCGGTGAGCAGCGCGCCGAGGGAGTCCGGGGTGCCGGCCACGACCTCCTGACCGGTGTGGGTGCCGTCCAGCAGGTCCTCGACCGTGCGGTCGTACGGCGCCCGGAACACCTCGGCGGGCGTGTCGTACAGGTGGTGCAGACGGTTGAACGAGACCAGGGCCAGCGCCGTGTAGATCACGCTCGCCTTCGGCTCCGTGCGCCCGGCCAGCAGTGCGGGGATCTCCGCGTCCCGGAACGCGTAGGCGCCGCTGACGGGTGCCACCGCGCGGAGCCGGAACCAGCCGTCGGCACCCTCCTGCAGCGCCCGGGCCAGCCCCAGGGCCGCCGACGCGCCCTGGGAGAAGCCGGTGGCCAGCACTCCCCGGCGTATCTCCCGGCCCTGCCGCGCCGCGACGGTGCGGGACGCGCGCAGCATGTCCAGCGCGGCCGTCGTCTCCGACGGCACGTCCATCCAGGGTTGGGGGCCGGGGCCCAGACCCAGTCCGAGGTAGTCGGGCAGCACCGCGGCGAACCCGGCGGACGCGTAGGTCAGGGCGGGTGCCTGGTCCCATACCTCGGTCGAGACCGAGGCGACGTCACCCTTGAACAGTTCGGTTCCGTGCGTGAACGACACCGCGCGCAGCCGCCGTTCACCGTTGCGCGGCAGGGCCAGCAGCCCGCTGGCCGTGGTGGGCCTGCCGTGCGGATCCACCGTGCGGTACACGATCCTGAAGGTGTCCAGGCCGTACCGCACGGCGCCGGTGTCCCAGGGCCCGCCGTCCTCGTCGCCCGCCAGCTCGGCCGCGGCCTGCCGGGCGGTCAGCGTCCGCAGATGCTCGACGGACACCACCGTGCCCCGCGACACCTGCGCCCCCACCGGGGCGACGGCCGCCGCCGGCGGACTCGATCCCTGCGCGACCACGGCCGTCGCGCCGCCTGCCGTCAGGGCCACCGTCACCGCCGAAACCGCCACCGCCCGGCCGATTCGCCGCACACTCGTTCGCCTCGTGCTCGCCGGCTTCACACTCGCCGGCTTCACGCTTGTTCGCTTCGTACTCGTTCGCTTCATACCGTGACCGTACGAACCCCCGCAGCCACCGCCCATCCGGCCAACCGGCGTGTACGGGTGGGGTTTTCCGTAGGACCGAGCCGCCTCCCTCCGCACGCCGCCCGGCGCGGCAGCCGACCGGGAGTGGTTACGCTGGGAGTGCAGCTGCTTCACCCTCTGTTCGAGTCGGTGCCCGGGGGTCGGCGGAGGCCAGTAGGGGTAGCTCGTCAGGGATGTCTCAGGGTCGTGGTCCGGAACCGCGGGAGGCGCGGGCCCGTTTTCAGATCAGAGAGCGGCAAGGGCCGCGAAGGAGGCGACGCTGATGTCGAAGAACGCGAAGATCGCCGCAGGAGGTGTGGCGGTCGGGCTCATCCTGCTGATATGGCTGCCCTGGTGGGTGACGTTCCTGATCGTGGTGGGCGTCCCGGTGGCCGCGTACCTCACCCTCGACCCCTCGCAGCGGCGCAGGCTGCGCCGGGTCACGCGCAAGGAGATCGGCCGCTGAGCCGCCCGCCCGGGACCGCGCCCCGCCCCTGACAGGCCTCCCTGACAGGCCTGCGGCGGGGTGCGGCCCGGGAGGCTCACAGGGGACGTACGGCCATCTTGTCGAGGGCTTCCAGGAGGCCGGGCAACTCGGGGCCCCGGCCGACCGGCAGGACCTCGCCGGGTTCGTCGTCGAGGAGCACGAAGGCGATGTCGTCGGTCCGGGCCACGAGCGACCAGCCGGGCCCGTCGGCGCGCAGCGTGCGGGCGTCGCCCGGGGCGAACGAGGAGCGGACCCGGCCCAGCGGCGGGGGCGAGTCCACGTAGGCCCGCGCCTCGGCCAGGACCCTGCGGACACCGACGTGACCCTTCGGCGCCGCCCCGGCGTCCGCCGGAGCCTCCTCCGAGGCCCCCGAGGGGGTTTCTGCGGCCTCGGCGGCCGTCCCCGGTGCCGGGAAGAGGTCGTCGCCGATCTGTTCCCGCCAGATCGCCCACTGCAGGGCGATCTCGTCCGCGCCCAGCCGCCGTTGCGCCGGACCCCAGACGCTGGTGTCCGGCGGGGTCAGCGGGGCCTGGTCCGCCACCTCCGGGCCGGGGTCGTGCGGCGCCGGCACGTTGGGAGCCGCCACGGCGACCGCCAGCGGCCAGCCGGGCAGGGCGGCGACCACCGTGCGCTCGTCCGGCGACAGGTCGTACTCCATCCCGCAGTCCCAGGTCGCGATCGCGACGGCGACCAGCGAGACGTCGTCGATGACGACCGTCCAGCGTGCCCCTTCGCCGTCCTGGCCGAGCACCAGGCCGTACCCGTCGGCGCGCGGTGCCAGCTCCAGCGCCGCGCACGCCTCCGGATAGTCGTCGCCCAGCACGCTCGGAAACTTCGCCGGCGTCAGCAGCACCGCCGTGAGCACGTACAGTGCCTCGTCCGCGGCGACGGCCTCCTCGTCGGTCCCGGCCATCCCTGCCTCCCCAGTGGTTCGTCCAACGGCGCGCACCCTAATGCGACGGGAAGGCCGTTGTCACGACCGGCCGCCACACGCGAGCTGCAGGTTTCCACCGGGAGGGGACGAAACGACCTCGAAGGCACGGAAGTCCCACCCCTCCGGCGGTGCCGAAGGGTCAGGCCACCGGGAGGCAGAGGGTCAGGCCACCGGCAGGCCGAGAAGGTCGCGTGCCACCGTCGCCGGCGACTCGTCGCGTTCCCGGGCCAGGGTGACGACGGCCCGGCAGGCGAGCTCGCTCACCCCGAACGACAGCGCCTCCGGCGACACCCAGCCCGCCGCCTCCTCGATCAGGTCCTGGTCGTCCTCCGCCCGGGCCGCGACATAGGCAGCCGCGGCCTCGAACAAGTTGTGGGCGCGCCGCTCACGGCTCGCACCCCGTTCCGGCACCGCTCCGCCCTCAGTGCCACGCCCTCTGCCTACGTACCTGCGGATCCGGTCGAACACGCGGGCCCCCTTCCCCTCGTCGGCTTTCGCCCGCGAACATCTGCCTTCCTCCGTCGAACGTAGGGTTGAAGCTCCGGCAACAGAAGAGGGCGTGGCGAAGAGGGGACAGCCTCAGGGCCTCGGCCGGCCCCGGCTAACGTCCGCGGACCGCCAGCGCCAGGAACCGGGCGTCCTCGTCCACGTACGACGTCATGCGCCAGCCCGAGCCGGCCAGCAACGGGCCGAGGTTGCCCTCCGCGCGCAGGTCGTCCGGCGTGATCTGCCGTCCCTGGCGCGCCGCCAGGGCGGACCGGCCGATGGGGTGGAACAGGGCGAGGGCACCGCCGGGGCGGACCACGCGTGCCAACTCCCGCAGGTTCTCCGCCGGCCGGGGCAGATGGGCGATCAGGCCGGCGGCGAACACGGCGTCGAGGGACTCCGACCGCACCGGCAGCGCGGCGACGTCGGCGAGCAGCAGCCGCCCGTCACGGTCCCGGCCGGCCTGCCGGGCGGCCCGCAGCATCGCCGGCGTGAGGTCCATCCCGAGGACCACGCCGGTGGGCCCCACGGCCCGGCGGAGCGGCGGCAGGGCGCGTCCGGTGCCGCACCCCGCGTCGAGGACCCGGCCGCCCGGGCGCAGTCCCAGATCGGCGACGGCAGCCGCGTACGCGGGACCGTCGTCGGGGAACCGGCTGTCCCAGTCGGCCGCCCGTGCGGTGAAGAACTCCCGGACATGCGTGTGGTCATCGCTCATGGTCCGCATGATCCCTCACCGTCACGGAGGACGACCCTGTGCGCACGTTCGAGCGGGAGGCGATCGTTCCGGCACATCTCTGAGTCATATTGCAACACCTTTCGAAATGCGCCCCCTTTGTGCGCCCATGCCCCCTAGCGTCCCTGGGCCATGGGACATCTGCACCACGCCACCTTCGGCTGGCTGACCCCCGTGCTGTCGTACGCCATGGCCTGCATAGGCGCCGCACTGGGGCTGCGCTGTACCGTCCGCGCGCTCGCGAGCACCGGCCGCGCGCGCCGCAACTGGCTGCTCACCGCGGCCTCCGCGCTCGGCACCGGCATCTGGACCATGCACTTCGTGGCCATGCTCGGCTTCAGCGTCAGCGGCACCGACATCCGCTACGACGTGCCGCTGACCATCCTCAGCCTGCTCGTCGCCGTGGTCGTCGTCAGCGCCGGCGTCTTCGCCGTCGGCTACAGCCGCGACCGCAACCGGGCACTCCTGCTCGGCGGACTCACCACCGGGCTGGGCGTCGCCAGCATGCACTACCTCGGCATGGCGGCCGTCCGGCTGCACGGCGCCGTGCGCTACGACCCGATGCTCGTCGCGCTCTCCGTCCTCATCGCCGTGGTCGCCGCGACCGCGGCCCTGTGGGCGGCGCTCAACATCAGTTCGCCCGTCGCGGTCACCGTCGCCTCCCTGGTCATGGGAGCGGCCGTCAGCAGCATGCACTACACCGGCATGTTCGCGGTGGGCGTGCACGTCACGCCCTCCGGCAGCCCCCTGCCCGGGGCCACGGCGATGCAGTTCATCTTCCCCCTCGCCGTCGGCCTCGGCTCCTATCTGTTCCTCACCTCGGCCTTCGTCGCGCTCTCGCCCACGGCCGGGGAGCGCGAGGCGTCCGCCTCGGCCCAGCGGCCCGTCGCCGGCGCCGCGCGCTGACCCGGCGCCGACCCACCTCTCCCGAGCGAGGAGGCCATGCGTACACCCCGTAGGACCCCGACAGCAGGCCCGGACACACCGTCACCGCGGCCGGTACGCGGTCGCCGCGCGCACGCCGGACCGCCCGCCGACGAGGCGGACGACGACATGGCCGGCACCGCGGCGGACAACCCGGCCGTCCGGCCCGGAGGGTGGCGGCTCCGCCCGCGGACCGTGCGGGCCAAGGTCGTCTGCCTGCTCATGGTGCCGGTGATGTCCCTGCTCGCCCTCTGGGCGTACGCCACGGTCACCACGGCGCAGGACGTGTCCCGGCTGCGCCAGTCCCAGCGCGTCGACGCCGCCCTGCGCACCCCGGTCGCCACCGCCGTCGCCGCCCTCCAGGCCGAGCGGGCCGCCGCGGTCCGTTACGCGACCGACCCCACCGCCGAACAGACCGCCGACCTCAGAAGGCTGGGCGCCGGCACCGACCAGGCGGTGGCCGCACTGCGGCTCGGCAAGGACAGCACCGTCGCCGACGGCGAGGAACTGCCCTCCGGTGTCGCCCAGCGCCTGAAGGCCTTCGTCACCGGCGCCGAGCAGCTGCGCACCCTGCGGCGAGCGGTGCAGAACCGCGGCACCGGCTGGGACACGGCCTACGGTCAGTACACCCGGGCCATCGCCTCGGCCTTCGCCGTGGACGGCGCCCTCACCGGCATCCAGGCGGACGACATGGGCTCCGACGCGCGCGTGCTGCTCGAGTTCTCCCGGGCGGGCGAGGCGCTGGCCCAGGAGGACGCGGTCCTCGGCGGTGCCCGGCTGGCCGGCGGACTCGACGGCGAGCGGCTGCGGCTGTTCACCGGCGCCGTCGACACCCGCCGAGTCCTCACCGACGCGGCCGTCGCCGACCTGCCCGACGCCCAGCGCACCGCCTGGCACCGGCTCGCCGACGGCGACGACTACAGCGCGCTGGGCGCCGCCGAGGACCGGATCCTCGCGAGCTCGCCCGGAGCCAAGGCGGTCGGCGCGGCCCCGGAAGCCGCCTGGAACACCGCGCACACGCGCGTGCAGGACGGCATGCGCGGCATCCAGGCCGGAACGGCACGCGCGGTGGCCGGCCGAGCCGACCCCTTCGCACGCGGCCTGCTCACCCCGGCCGGCGCCGCCGTCCTGTTCGGTCTGCTCGCCGTGATCGCCTCGCTCGTCATCTCGGTGCGCATCGGGCGCGGCCTCGTCGTCGAGCTGGTGAGCCTGCGCAACAGCGCCCTGGAGATCGCCCGCCGCAAGCTCCCCGAGGCGATGCACAGGCTGCGGGCCGGCGAGGAGATCGACGTCCGCGCCGAGGCGCCCCCGGGACCGCCCGCGGAGGACGAGACCGGACAGGTCGCCGAGGCCCTCGGCACCGTGCACCGCGCCGCCCTGCGCGCCGCCGTGGAACGCGCCGAACTCGCCAGCGGCATCTCGGGAGTCTTCGTCAACCTCGCCCGCCGCAGCCAGATCCTGGTCCACCGCCAGCTGAGCCTGCTGGACAGCATGGAACGCCGCTCCGACGACCCCGGCGAACTGAGCGACCTCTTCCGCCTCGACCACCTCACCACCCGGATGCGCCGCCACGCGGAGAGCCTGATCATCCTCTCCGGCGCCGCCCCGGGCCGGGCCTGGCGGATGCCCGTGTCCCTGACCAACGTGGTACGGGCCGCCGTGTCCGAGGTCGAGGACTACGCGCGCGTGGAGGTACGGCAGCTCCCCGAGGCGGCCGTCGTCGGCGCCGCCGTCGCCGACCTCACGCACCTGCTCGCCGAGGTCGTGGAGAACGCCGCCCAGTTCTCGCCGCCGCACACGCGCGTGCGTGTCACCGGAGAACCCGTGGGCAACGGCTACGCCCTGGAGGTCGAGGACCGCGGCCTCGGCATGGGCCAGGAGACCCTCGCCGAGGCCAACCGGCGCATCGAGCAGTCCGAGGCCCTCGACCTGTTCGACAGCGACCGGCTCGGCCTCTTCGTGGTCAGCAGGCTCGCGGCCCGCCACGGCATCAAGGTGCATCTGCGCACCTCGCCGTACGGCGGCACCACCGCGGTGGTCCTGCTGCCGAAGGCCCTGCTGCACGGCGGCCCGGCGGAACGTCCCGACCGCCCCGCGGCCGACACCGAACAGGCATCCGCGCGCGCCTACGCGCGCGTGCCCGGCGCAGCCGTCCTGCCGGAGCCCGCCTCCGCCGGCCGGCCCGCCCTCGCCGCCACCCGCACCGCACCGCGCCCCGCGCCCGAACCGCCGCCCCCCGGAGTCACCACCTTGAGGCCGCACCGCCCACCGCAGGACTCCGCGCCCTCCGACGACGACCTGCCGCGCCGAATACGGCAGGCCAGCCTCGCCCCCCAACTGCGCGAGCCCCGCGCCGAGGAGCCCGCACCCGCCCGCGGCGGGGACGAGCGCACCCCCGAACTCGTCCGCGACCGCATGACC
Organism: Streptomyces sp. NPDC048278; assembly: GCF_040652195.1. Taxonomy (NCBI): domain Bacteria; kingdom Bacillati; phylum Actinomycetota; class Actinomycetes; order Kitasatosporales; family Streptomycetaceae; genus Streptomyces; species Streptomyces sp. NPDC048278. The sequence continues at coordinate 312,288 of NZ_JBEZLP010000001.1, read as the reverse complement.
GCCTACCGCGACGGGTGGACGCGCGGCGGCGGCAGACAACCCGGCCGCGGAGCCGCCCCGGAACCCCGCGAGGGCACCGACCGCACCGAAGGAGACCGCACATGATCCAGGACCCGAGCCCGAGGACGGACCGGCGCTCCGGCGAACTCGACTGGCTGCTGGACGACCTGGTGCTGCGCGTCACCGAGGTACGGCACGCCGTGGTGCTCTCCAACGACGGCCTCGCCGTCGGCGCCTCCACCGGCCTCAAACGGGAGGACGCCGAGCATCTCGCCGCCGTGGCCTCCGGTTTCAACAGCCTCGCCAAGGGCGCCGGACGGCACTTCGGGGCCGGCGGGGTGCGCCAGACCATGGTCGAGATGGACGACGCCTTCCTCTTCGTGGCCGCCGCGGGCGACGGCTCCTGCCTCGCCCTGCTCACCGACGTGACCGCCGACATCGGCCTGGTCGCCTACGAGATGGCCCGCCTCGTCAAGCGCGTCGGCGAGCACCTCTACACCGCACCGCGCGTCGCCGCCCGGCCGCCCGCCGCCGGCTGACCCGGAAGACCGCCACCGATGACCGATTACCTGACCGGCATCCCGCAGGAGCCCGGCAGCCAGTGGTACGACAGCGAGGCCGGGCCCCTGGTCCGCCCCTACGCCATGACCGGGGGCCGCACCGAACCCGGCCCCACCGGGGTGAAGTTCGACCTGATCGCCCTGGTCACGCTCGTCCCGGGCGCGCCCGGCGCGGACGAGGACAGCCCCCTCGGACCCGAACACCGCTCGCTGGTCGACCTGTGCCGGCCCGAGACGCAGTCCGTCGCCGAACTAGCCGCCGGCGCCGACCTCCCCGTCGGCGTGGTCCGGGTGCTCCTGGGCGACCTGCTGGAACTGGGCCGGGTCACCGTGAGCCGCCCGGTGCCACCGGCCCAGCTGCCCGACGAACGGATTCTGCGCGAGGTCATCGAGGGACTGCGGGCCCTGTAGATGAGCATCCGGAACCAACCGGGCCCGAGCCGGCCAGAACAGACGCCTTCCAGCAAGCCCTTCCGAGAGAAGTGATCATGGTCTCCGAGCATCCCGAGCCCACCGCCGACGACACCTCGGCCATGGCGCTCAAGATATTGGTCGCCGGCGGCTTCGGCGTCGGGAAGACCACCCTGGTCGGCGCCGTCAGCGAGATCCGGCCGTTGCGCACCGAGGAGATGCTCAGCGAAGCGGGCCAGCTGGTGGACGACACGGACGGAGTGGACCAGAAGGTCACCACCACGGTCGCCATGGACTTCGGACGGATCACCATCCGCTCCGGCCTCTCCCTGTATCTCTTCGGCACCCCGGGCCAGGACCGCTTCTGGTTCCTCTGGGACGAACTGTCGCAGGGAGCACTCGGCGCCGTCGTCCTCGCCGACACCCGCCGCCTGGAGGACTGCTTCCCGGCGGTCGACTACTTCGAGCACCGGCACATCCCGTTCGTCGTCGCCGTCAACTGCTTCACCGGTGCCCGCTCCTACGGCGCCCACGACGTCTCCCGCGCCCTCGACCTGGACCAGGGCACGCCCGTGGTCCTGTGCGACGCCCGGGACCGGGACTCCGGCAAGGAGGTGCTGATCCGGCTCGTCGAGTACGCCGGGCGGATGCACACCGCCCGGCTCCTCGACTCGGTGGGCTGAGCCTCAGCCCGTGAGGTCCTTGAGCGCCACCACCTTCTCCACGGTGACCCGGACCAGCAGCTCGCCGGGGACGCCGTTGCGGGCGCCGAACTCCTCCGCGCGCTCCGCACCCATGTATCGAGCCGCGATCCGGGTGGCCGAATCGCGCAGTTCGCCCAGGTCCTCCGAGAGCCGGGCGCGCCCGTTCAGCACCACGAAGTGGAAAGGGGGCCGGTCGTCGTCCACACAGAGGGCGACACGCCCGTCACGGGCGAGATTGCGCCCTTTCACGGTGTCTTTCCCGGTGTTGAAGACCAGCTCGTCCCCGTCCAGCAGGAACCAGACAGGCGCCACATGAGGGCTGCCGTCTGCGTTGACGGTGGACAGTTTGCCGGTGCGGGTGCCGTGCGAGACGAACGCCCGCCATTCGTCGTCGGTCATCTTCTCTGCCATGTCCCCATCCTCCTTGCCCGGACGCCGGTGGTGGGGAAGGCTGGCGGGGAGATCCTCCAGCCAGGGGGAGACGGCACACGGGGAGACGCTACGACATGGCGCAGAACCAGGGACTCGGCTGGCTGCTCGACGACCTGACCGAGCGCGTGGAGCACGTACGGCACGCGCTGGTCCTGTCGAACGACGGGCTGGTCACGGGAGCGAGCACCGGCCTCCGCCGGGAGGACGCGGAGCATCTGGCCGCCGTCGCCTCCGGGCTGCACAGCCTCGCCAAGGGCTCAGGACGGCACTTCGGGGCGGGCCAGGTCCGCCAGACGATGATCGAGTACGACGAGGCGGTCCTGTTCGTCACCGCGGCCGGGAGCGGCAGCTGCCTGTGCGTGTTCAGCGGCGCGGAGGCCGACATCGGCCAGATCGCCTACGAGATGACCCTGCTCGTCAACCGCGTCGGCGAGCACCTCGCAGTGGACGCCCGGCAACCGGAGACATCCTCCGCGGCAGACCTCTGACCTGCGAACTCACCCTCGCCGCGGAGTTATCCACAGGCCCGCCACGAGTCCCGCCGAACCGGCTACGGTTTTTCCACGGCGAGCGCACCCGGCGCGAGCCACCCGCTCCACGGGGGAGAACGACCATGTCCGGCACCACCGTTGCCCAGAACCGCCCGCTCACCTGCGCGCCGAGCCGCGCCGCCCGCGAACTGGGCCTCAGGCGGGGCGAGTTCGACCTCGCGGTACACCTCGGACGGATCCGCACCGTGCCCGACGAGGGCGGCGGGGGAGGCCGCCGTGTGCCGCGGACCGAGATCGACCGGCTCCGGAGCCGGTCCGCCTCCCTCGGCGAGAGCGTGCAGGTCGTCGGGACGGCGGAGGGCGCGGCCCTGATGGGCGTCCCGGCGGGCAGGTTCACCCGCTTCGCCAAACTCGGCCTGGTGACTCCGGTCAAGTGGTACCCCAACCGCTACCGGGCCGTGGTCTGGCTCTACCTGGCGGAGGAGCTCGGGCGGTTCGCGGCCGACGAGGACAACTCGCGGCTGCTCACCGGCCGTACGCCCGCGGAGCTGACCGACCGCCTGCGGGCCGGCGCGGACCGGCGGGCCCGGAACTGGCGCGGACGCCACTGCGGCTTCCTGCTGAGGCAGGCGGACGGACCCTGGGAGCGGGCCGGGGTGGTGGCCGGCTTCCTGGATCCCGGTGAGATCGACGATGTCCTCCCCGACCCGCACGAGCGCGCCCACGTGACGGCCTTGCGGCCGGCCCCGCCCGCCCACGGCGCACCGGGCTCGCCCGCCGCGCAGCTCGCCGAGGACCTCATGACGGCCGCCGACCCGGACGAGATCGACTGGTTCAGGCACGACCTGGCACGGGAGGCCGCACAGGCCCGCACGCACCGGCCAGTGCCCCGCCCCGCCGTACCTGCCCGACACCCCGCGCCCGACCGGCCGGCCCACGCCCGAGGCCTGCGCGGCTGGCTGCTCCGCAGAAACCCCAGGCCCGCCCACCACGGACCGGCGGTCGGCTAGAGCGCGCGGAACAGCCCCTCCTGGACGACCGACACCAGCAGCCGCCCTTCGAGGTCGTAGACCCGCCCGCGGGCCAGGCCGAGGCCGCCCGTGGCGATGGGGGACTCCTGCTCGTACAGGAACCACTCGTCCGCGCGGAACGGCCGGTGGAACCACATGGCGTGGTCCAGCGAGGCGATGTCGAAGTTCCGCGGCCCCCACAGCGGTTCGACGGGGACGCGGACAGCGTCCAGGAGCGTCATGTCGCTGGCGTAGGTCAGCGCGCAGGTGTGCACCAGCGGATCGTCGCCCAGCGGGCCGACCGCGCGCATCCACACGGCGCTGCGCGGCTCGGTGCCGGCTATCTCCTCGGGGTGCCAGCGCAGCCGGTCGACGTAGCGGATGTCGAAGGGCTGGCGGCGCGCCATCCGTTCCAGCCGCTCGGGCAGTTCACCCAGATGCTTGCGGATCTCCTCCGCGAGCGTCGGCAGCGACTCCGGGTGCGGCACCTCGCGGAACTGCGGCAGCTGGTGCTCGAAAGCTCCCACTTCGGGCTTGTGGAAGGAGGCGGTCAGATTGAAGATCGTGCGGCCCTGCTGCACGGCGGTGACCCGGCGCGTCGTGAACGACCGCCCGTCCCGGACCCGCTCGACCTGGTACACGATCGGCACGCCCGGCCGGCCGGGCCGCAGGAAGTACGCGTGCAGCGAATGCACCGGGCGGTCGCCCTCCACGGTGCGGCTGGCGGCGACCAGCGCCTGGCCGGCCACCTGGCCGCCGAAGACCCGCTGGAGGGACTCCTGGGGGCTGCGGCCCCGGAAGATGTTGACCTCGATCTGCTCCAGGTCGAGCAGGTCGACCAGTCTCTCGGCCGGGTTGGTCATCGGTTGGATTCTCCTGTGCTGGGACCTGTGCGCGGACCTGCGGCCGAAGCCGTGGCCGAAGCCGTTCCGGGGCTCGTGCTCACAGCTGGCCGACCTCGGTGACACGGACCACCGCGCGGCCCTCGGCGTCGGAGGCCGTCAGGTCGATCTCCGCGCTGATGCCCCAGTCGTGGTCGTCGTTCGGGTCGTCGAAGATCTGCCGGACCCGCCACAGCGCGTTCTGCGGCTCCTCCTGGATCACGAGCAGCTTGGGTCCGCGGGCGTCGGGGCCGGTGCCCAGGTCCTCGTACTCGTCCCAGTACCTGTCCATCGCCTCGCCCCAGGCCTCGGCGTCCCAGCCGGCGTCCGCGTCCATCTCGCCCAGCTCGTCGACCCGGTCGAGAGCGGCGAGCTCCACCCGGCGGAACATCGCGTTGCGCACCAGGACCCGGAAGGCGCGCGCGTTGGCGGTGACCGGCTTGACCTCGTCGGCCTTCTCCTGGGCCTCCTCGGCGGTCATCTCCTCCGGGTTCGCGAGCTGCTCCCACTCGTCCAGCAGGCTGGAGTCGACCTGGCGGACCATCTCGCCCAGCCACTCGATCAGGTCCTGCAGGTCCTCGGACTTCAGGTCGTCCGGGATGTTGTGGTCGAGGGCCTTGTAGGCGCTCGCGAGGTAGCGGAGCACGATGCCCTCGGTGCGGGCCAGCTCGTAGAGCGACACCAACTCGGTGAAGGTCAGCGCCCGTTCGTACATGTCCCGGATGACCGACTTCGGCGACAGCGGGTGGTCGCCGACCCAGGGGTGGCTCTTGCGGTACGTGTTGTACGCGTGGAAGAGCAGCTCCTCCAGGGGCTTCGGGTAGGTGACGTCCTGGAGGCGCTCCATACGCTCCTCGTACTCGACGCCGTCCGCCTTCATCGCGGCGACGGCCTCGCCCTTCGCCTTGTTCATCTGGGCGGCCAGGATCTGGCGCGGGTCGTCCAGGGTGGACTCGACGACGGACACCATGTCGAGGGCGTAGGACGGCGATTCGGGGTCGAGGAGTTCGAACGCGGCCAGGGCGAAGGTCGACAGCGGCTGGTTGAGCGCGAAGTCCTGCTGGAGGTCGACCGTCAGCCGGACGATACGGCCGGTGGCGTCGGGCTCGTCGAGCTTCTCCACGATGCCGCCGTCGAGCAGCGACCGGTAGATCGCGATCGCCCGGCGGATGTGCCGCAGCTGCTGCTTGCGCGGCTCGTGGTTGTCCTCCAGAAGGTGGCGCATCGCGTCGAAGGCGTTGCCCGGGCGGGCGATCACCGACAGCAGCATCGTGTGCGTCACCCGGAACCGCGAGGTCAGCGGCTCCGGCTCGGACGCGATCAGCTTCTCGAAGGTGGTCTCCGTCCAGCCGACGAAGCCCTCCGGCGCCTTCTTGCGTACCACCTTGCGCCGCTTCTTCGGGTCGTCGCCCGCCTTCGCCAGCGCCTTCTCGTTCTCGATGACGTGCTCGGGAGCCTGGGCGACCACAAGACCGGCCGTGTCGAACCCCGCGCGCCCCGCGCGCCCGGCGATCTGGTGGAACTCACGGGCCCGCAGGGTGCGCACCCGGTTGCCGTCGTACTTGGTGAGGGCGGTGAACAGCACCGTGCGGATGGGCACGTTGACGCCCACGCCGAGGGTGTCGGTGCCGCAGATGACCTTCAGCAGACCGGCCTGGGCGAGCTTCTCCACCAGGCGCCGGTACTTGGGGAGCATGCCGGCGTGGTGCACGCCGATGCCGTGCCGGACGTACCGGGAGAGGTTCTGGCCGAACTTGGTGGTGAAGCGGAAGTTGCCGATCAGCTCGGCGATCTGCTCCTTCTCCTCCTTCGAGCACATGTTGATGCTCATCAGGGCCTGCGCCCGCTCCACCGCCTGCGCCTGCGTGAAGTGCACGATGTACACCGGCGCCTGCCTGCTCTCCAGGAGCTCGGTGAGCGTCTCGGTCATCGGGGTGAACTGGTACTCGTAGGAGAGCGGCACCGGACGGGTCGCCGAGCGGACCACGGCCGTGGGGCGGCCGGTCCGGCGGGTCAGGTCCTTCTCGAAGAAGGAGACGTCGCCGAGGGTGGCCGACATGAGGACGAACTGCGCCTGGGGCAGTTCGAGGAGCGGGATCTGCCAGGCCCAGCCGCGGTCGCCCTCGGCGTAGAAGTGGAACTCGTCCATGACGACCTGGCCGACGTCCGCCCGCTTGCCGTCGCGCAGCGCGATGGAGGCGAGGACCTCGGCGGTGCAGCAGATGACGGGCGCGTCGGAGTTCACGGAGGCGTCGCCGGTGAGCATGCCGACGTTCTCGGTGCCGAAGAGCTTGCACAGCTCGAAGAACTTCTCCGACACCAGCGCCTTGATCGGGGCCGTGTAGAAGGTGACCTCGTCCCGGGCCAGCGCGGCGAAGTGCGCGCCCGCGGCGATCATGCTCTTGCCCGAGCCGGTCGGCGTCGACACGATCACGTTCGCCCCGGAGACCGCCTCGATCAGCGCCTCCTCCTGGTGGGGGTAGAGCGTGAGACCGCGCTCCTGCGCCCACGCCTCGAAGGCTTCGTACAGGGCGTCGGGGTCGGCGGTCGGCGGCAGCTGATCGATGAGGGTCACGCCCCCATCTTGCCTGGCCCACCCGCCCAGGGGGGAATCGGCTTCGAGCACGAAGATCATGGCCGCTACGCTGTGTCGCCGACGGAGCGTCATCGCACCCGGTCAACTGGACAGCGGCATACGAGGAATGGGGCGGGCAACGGCCATGATGGGACCAGCACACTCACTGTCGGGGGCCGCCGCCTGGCTCGGCGTAGGAGCCGCGGCGGCAGCGACCGGGCATACGATGCCCTGGCCGGTGCTCCTGGTCGGAGCGCTGATCTGCGCCGGCGCGGCACTCGCCCCGGACCTCGACCACAAGGCGGCGACCATCTCGCGGGCCTTCGGACCCCTGTCCCGCTGGGTCTGCGAGATCGTCGACAAGCTGTCCTACGCCGTCTACAAGGCGACCAGGATGGCGGGCGACCCGCGCCGCAACGGCGGGCACCGGACGCTGACGCACACCTGGGTGTGGGCGGCGCTGATCGGCGGCGGCTGCTCGGCCGCGGCGATCCTCGGCGGCCGTTGGGCGGTGCTGGCGATCCTCTTCGCGCACATGGTGCTGGCGATCGAGGGCCTGCTGTGGCGGGCGGCGCGCGGCTCCAGCAGCGACATCCTGGTGTGGCTGCTGGCGGCGACCAGCGCCTGGATCCTGGCGCAGATACTGGACAAGCCGGGCAACGGCGCGGACTGGCTGTTCACCCAGCCCGGCCAGGAGTACCTGTGGCTGGGGCTGCCGGTGGTGCTGGGGGCGCTGGTGCACGACATCGGGGACGCGCTGACCGTCTCCGGCTGCCCGATCCTGTGGCCCATCCCGATCGGCCGCAGGCGCTGGTACCCGCTGGGCCCGCCGAAGGTGATGCGGTTCCGCGCGGGCAGCTGGGTCGAGCTCAAGGTGCTCATGCCGGTGTTCATGGTGCTCGGCGGCATAGGCTGCGCGGCGGCTCTCAACGTGATCTGACCCGCGGCCCGGCCGGCCACGGGTCCGGAGTGCCCCGAGGGTCAGCCCGCCGTCCCCGAGCCGCCTCCGTACCGGCGCTCGAACGCGGCGACGCGGCCCTCGGTGTCCACCGTGCGGGCCTTCCCGGTGTAGAAGGGGTGGCTCTCGGACGAGATCTCCACGTCGACCACCGGGTAGGTCTCGCCGTCGTCCCACTCGATGGTCTGGTCGCTGGTCGCCGTGGACCGGGTCAGGAAGGCGTAGCCGGCGGCGCGGTCGCGGAAGACCACGGGGTGGTAGTCGGGATGCTTGTCCTGCTGCATGGCGGCTCCTCGAAGGACGGGGCGGTGGGGCAGGGGCGGACCGGTTCAGCCGTAGGCGGTGTCCTCGTCGACGATGTGCATCGCGGCCTCCTCCGCGGAGGCCCCGGCGCCGTCGATGCCGATGTCGGTCGCGACGAGGCCGTTCTCGTCGTCCTCGTGCGCCCCCTCGTTCGGGGCCACGAGGCGGCCGGAGCGCAGGTCGCCGACCTCGTTGTCCAGGAGTTCGCCGTCGCTGCCCTGGCAGTCGCCGATGCCGTCGCCGTCGGGGACGGCCGGATCGGGCAGCTCCTCGGCGAGCCGCTGGTCCAGGGTCTCGCCCCGGTGGCCCTCCGCCGCGGTCACCCCGGTGTGCTCCACCGCCCACGGCCGCTCGGGCGGGGACCAGCCACGGTCCAGGGGATCGCTGACGCCGTCGGACTCCAGTGTGTCCTCCACGTCGAGCAGCCCCGTGTCCTCACGGATCTCGGATCCGTCGGGCTGGTAGACGTCGTCCCCCCATCCGTCGGCGGTGGTCACGGCTACCTCCAGGGAGTGAGGACGCGGTCCGCGGGGCGGGCCGCCGGCACGCTCGGCACGGGCGCGCGGCGCGAACCGTACGGTTCCCGGCCGGTCCCCGAACCGGTGCCGCTCTCCAGCCTTCCACCCCTGCTCGCACCCGCGCAACGGCACGGGGCGCGACCTGCGACGCACCGCACCCCGCGCCCCGGCCGCCGCACCGCACCCCATGCCCCGGCCGCCTGGGCCCGCGCCCCGGCCGCCGCATCCTGTGCCCCGGCCGCCTCCGCCCCGTCACCCGTGCCAGGACCGCCACAGCGCCGCGTAGGCGCCGTCGGCCGCCACCAGCGTGTCGTGGCTGCCGAGCTCGCTGATCCGGCCGTTCTCGACCACGGCGATGACGTCCGCGTCATGGGCGGTGTGCAGCCGGTGCGCGATGGCGACCACCGTGCGGCCGTCCAGGACCCGGGCGAGGGAGCGTTCCAGATGGCGGGCCGCGCGCGGGTCCAGGAGCGAGGTCGCCTCGTCCAGGACCAGCGTGTGCGGGTCGGCCAGCACCAGCCGGGCCAGCGCGATCTGCTGCGCCTGCGCCGGGGTCAGGGCGACCCCGCCGGAGCCGACCTCGGTGTCCAGGCCCTCCTCCAGGGCCCGCGCCCAGCCGTCCGCGTCGACCGCGCCGAGCGCCGCCCACAGCTCGGCGTCCTCCGCGCCGGTCCGGGCGAGCAGCAGGTTGTCGCGCAGGGAGCCCACGAAGACGTGGTGCTCCTGGTTGACGAGGGCGACATGGGAACGGACCCGCTCGGCGGTCATCCGGGACAGCTCCGCGCCGCCCAGGGTGATCCGGCCGTCCCGGGGCGCGTAGATCCCGGCGAGCAGCCGGCCGAGGGTGGACTTGCCGGCGCCGGAGGGGCCGACCAGGGCCAGCCGGGTGCCGGGCGCCACCTCCAGGGAGACCTCGCGCAGTACGTCGACGCCCTGGAGGTAGCCGAAGCGGACCTCGTCCGCGTGCACCTCCCGGCCGGCCGGGGCCAGCGCGGCGTCCCCCGCGTCCGGCTCGATGTCCCGGACGCCGACCAGCCGGGCCAGCGACACCTGAGCGACCTGGACCTCGTCGTACCAGCGCAGGATCAGGTTCACCGGATCGACGAGCATCTGGGCGATGAGCGCGCCCGTGGTCAGCTGGCCGACGTCGATCCAGCCCTTCAGGACGAAGACGCCGCCGATCATCAGCACCGAGCCGAGGACCGTGGTGTGGGTGGCGTTGACGGCCGGGAACAGCACGGACCGCAGCCACAGGGTGTAGCGCTCCCACGCCGTCCACTCCTTGACCCGGCGCTCCGACAGGGCGATGCGGCGGGCGGCGAGCCGGTGTGCCTCGATGGTGTGCCCCGCGTCCACGGACTCCGCGAGGGCGGCGGCCACGGACGCGTACCCGGCGGCCTCGGAGCGGTACCCCGAGGGCGCCCGCCGGAAGTACCAGCGGCACACGACCACCAGGAGCGGCACGGCGAGCAGCACGGTGGCGGCCAGCGGGGGAGCCGTGACCGCGAGTCCGCCGATCAGCAGCACGACCCAGACCACGCCGATCGACAGCTGCGGCACGGCCTCCCGCATGGCGTTGGCGAGGCGGTCGATGTCCGTGGTGATGCGGGACAGCAGGTCGCCCGTGCCCGCCCGCTCCAGGACGCCCGGCGGCAGCCCGACCGACCGGACGAGGAAGTCCTCGCGCAGATCGGCCAGCATCCGCTCGCCGAGCACGGCACCCCGCAGCCGCACCTCCCGCACGAAGACGGCCTGGACGGCGAGCGCGAGCAGGAACAGGCCGATGGTCAGGCCCAGACGGAGCTCGCGGGCGCCGTCGGAGACCCGCTCGACGACCCCGCCCAGCAAGTAGGGGCCGGCCATGGAGGCGACCACGGCCACCGTGTTGACGGCGATGAGGAGGACGAAGGCCCGGCGGTGCCGGCGGAACAGTTCGGCCACGTAGGCGCGGACGGTCGCGGTGGCGCCGACCGGGAGGGTGGTGGCCGTGGTCGGGGCCGCCGGGTCGTATGCCGGTGGCGCGACGCCGATCATGCGCTCTCCTCGATCTCTTCCAGCGCCCTGCGGGCTCGCAGCGCGGATTCGGTGCCGTCCGCCCCGCCTCGTAGCGCGACTTCGTTCTCTTCGGGCGCCGCGCCTCGCTGCGCGGTCTCCTCGTCGGTCCCGCCCCGCAGGGCGACCTCGTCGTCCGTCTCACGTGTCACCACCGACCGGTACCGGCGCTCGGTGCGCACCAGTTCGCGGTGCACGCCGACCGCGGCGACCTCGCCCTCGTGGACCAGGACCACCCGGTCGGCCCGGTCGAGGAGCAGCGGCGAGGAGGTGAGGACGACGGTCGTGCGGCCGGACCGCAGCGAGCGGATTCCCTCGGCGATCCGGGCCTCGGTGTGCGAGTCGACGGCGGAGGTGGGTTCGTCGAGGACGAGCACCCCGGGGTCGGTGATCAGCGACCGGGCCAGGGCGAGCCGCTGGCGCTGGCCGCCCGAGAGGGACCTGCCCCGCTCGGTGATCCGGGCGTCGAGCGGGTCGGTGACGTCCAGCGAGCCCTGGACCAGGGCGTCCAGGACGTCGGCGCACTGGGCGGCGGCCAGCGCGTCCTCGGCCCGTACGGACCCGGAGGCCGGTACGTCGAGCAGTTCCCGCAGCGAACCGGAGAGCAGCACCGGGTCCTTGTCCTGGACGAGCACCGCGGTGCGGGCGGCCTCCAGGGGCAGTTCGTCGAGCGGTACGCCGTCGAGCAGCACCGAGGTGCCGGCCTCGGCGGGGTGGCCGCCCAGCCGTTCGGCGAGGCGCCCGGCCGCGTCGGGGTCGCCGCAGACCACGGCGGTCAGCCGGCCCGCGGGCGCGAGCAGACCGGTGGCCGGGTCGTACAGGTCGCCGTCCGGCACCGTGTCCGCCCGCGAGCCGCCGGTGTCGGTGGCCCGTTGCAGGGAGAGCACCCGGGCCGCCCGTTTCGCCGACGGGCGGGAGAAGGAGTAGGCCATGGCGATCTCGGTGAAGTGCTGCAAGGGGTAGTTGAGGATCATGACCGCGCTGTAGACGGTGACCAGTTCGCCGACGGTGACGCGGCCCTGCCGGGCCAGGTGCACGCCGTGCCAGACGACGGCGATCAGCAGCAGCCCGGGCAGCAGCACCTGGATCGCGGAGATCAGCGACCACATCCGGGCGCTGCGCACGGCGGCGTGCCGTACCTCCTGGGAGGCGCGGCGGTAGCGGTCGAGGAAGAGGTCCTCGCCGCCGATGCCGCGCAGCACGCGCAGTCCCGCGACGGTGTCCGAGGCCAGCTCGGTGGCCCGGCCGGCCTTGGTGCGCTGGAAGTCGGCGCGCCGGGTGGCCCGGGGCAGCAGCGGCAGCACGGACAGCGCGACCAGGGGCAGCCCGGCGGCCACGACCCAGCCGAGGGCCGGCTGGTAGAGGACCAGGGAGACGCCGACCACGACGACCGTCAGCGCGGCGGCCGTGAACCGGGAGACCGCCTCCACGAACCAGCCGATCTTCTCGACGTCGCCGGTGGAGACGGCCACCACCTCGCCGGCCGCCACCCGCCGGGTCAGCGCGGAGCCCAGCTGGGCGGCCTTGCGGGCGAGCAGTTGCTGGACCCGGGCGGCGGCGGTGATCCAGTTGGTGACGGCGGCCCGGTGCAGGAAGGTGTCGCCGACGGCGATCGCCGTGCCGCACAGCACCAGCAGACCGCCCGTCAGGGCCAGCCGGGTGCCGGAGCGGTCGACGACGGCCTGGACGGCGAGGCCCACGCAGAACGGGAGCGCGGAGACGGACACGAAGTGCAGCAGTCCCCAGGCCAGTGCCTTGAGCTGACCGCCCAGCTGGTTCCGCCCCAGCCACCACAGGAACCGGGGACCCGAACGCGCGTCGGGCACGCCCGGATCGGAGTACGGAAGATCTTGAATCTGCATGGCGTCCCAGCGGCTCGGGTCGGGGGAGGTGGCGACAAGCCGTGAAAGGTTCGCGTCGGAGCGTCGTCGAAATCAAACGGTTTTTCCGGCCGGCCGTCGAAATCCGCTCCCTTCAGGCCAGGGCCTGCCGCCCCAAACGCGCTGAATGCCATGCAATTCAGTTGATTGCCCGGTATGTGATGCCAGGATGGCCGGGTGAAGATCAAGAGCGTCCGGCGGACGACCGTCATGGCGGCGGCGGTCATCGGGGCCGCCCTGGTGACCCTGAGCGCCTGTGAGGCGTCACCGGGCGGTGGCGGGAAGAACGGCCTGCCGGGACCTCACCCCGCGGCCCCGGGCAGCCCGTCGGCCCTGAGACGAGCCGCGGCGGGTCCGGGGTGGCAGCAGCCGGACCCGGCCTGGACCGTCGGGGACGCGGACCGGCTGCCGGGCGTCGGCGCGCTGTTCCGGGCGGAGATCCCCGCGGACTCCCGCCAGGTCGTCGCCGTGTACGGCGAGGGCGCGGACTCGGCCGACTCCACGGTCGTGCTGTACAGCCGGGAGGACCGTGGCTGGCGCCCGGTGGGCAGTTGGCCCGCCCACAACGGGCGGTCCGGGTGGACCGTCGACCACCACGCGGGTGACGGGCGCAGCCCGGTGGGCGTGTTCACCGTCACCGACGCCGGCGGAGTCCTTCCCGACCCGGGCACCCGGCTCTCCTACGCCCAGGGCCGGGAGCTCTACACGCCCCCGCACTCCTGGAGGCCGGCGTACCGGCACGACTTCGACTACGTCATCGCCATCGACTACAACCGCCTGCGGGGCACACCGCCGCACGACACCACCCACCCCTGGGGCAACGGCCGGGGCGGCGGCATCTGGCTCCACCTCGACCACGGCAGCGGCACCTCGGCGTGCATCGGCCTGTCCAAGGAGGCCATGGAGTACCTGCTGCGTACCCTCGACCCGGCCCGCGACCCCGTCGTGGTGATGGGGGACCGGCCGAGCCTGCTGTCCTAGCGTGCCCCCCGGGTCCGGGCCCGGTGCCGTGGTCACTGCGCGTCCGGGACGGCCTCGCTCCCGGCCGAGCCCGTCGTGCCGGCGGAGCCCGTCGTGCCGGTAGTGCCGGTAGTGCCGGTGGTGCTGGTGGAGTCCGTGTCCACCACGTCCACGTCGTCCACCCGGACGTAGGCGAGCCGGTGGCCGAACTGGATCTCGTAGTACCTCTCCTGACCCACCACCACGGGCTGGGGTGAGGCCGCGAAGGTGGACCGGTCGACGTAGGAGCCGCCGAGGTCGGACTGTGTCACGTACCGCTGGCCCGCCCGCAGGGTGTACGGCAGCGGCGCCTCGTCCTCCTCCTCCATCCCCTCCGGGTAGGCCTCCTCCTCCGGCAGGGCCCGCCCGAACACCGGGATCTCGTCCAGCCCCTCCTTCGGCGTCACCATGCGACCGCTCGCACCGACGGCCGTCGGATGCACCGCGGGGTTCTTGAACCACGCCTTGTTGCCCTGGTACCAGATCGCGGTCCACTCGCCGCTGCGGTCGGCCACGGCGAAGGTCTGCCCGGTGGAGGCCCGGGAACCCAGGTCGCTCACGTCCTCCGTGGACGGGTCGCCGTCAGGCCTGCGGCCCGGGTCCTGGATCAGCGGGGCGTTCTCGTCCGGCCGGGTGTAGAGGCGGACGGCGCTGGAGCCGTGCGGCAGGCACGGTTTGCCGTCGCCGTCGCAGCCCGTGTACCGCGGTTTGTGGGTGGCGTAGTCCGGCAGGATCATCACCATGGGGCTGTCCGGTCCGGCCGTGGCCTTCAGCGGTGCGCCGAGCAGGTCGAAGTAGTGCCGCCAGTCCCAGAACGGCCCCGGGTCCTCGTGCATCTCGGGGATGCTGTCGCCGGTCGGGGACGGCACGTTGTCATGGCCGAAGATGTGCTGCCGGTCCATCGGGACGTCGTACTTCTTCGCCAGGTAGCGCACCAGGCGGGCCGAGGAGCGGTACATCTGCTCCGTGTACCAGGTGCCGGGGTGGGCGAGGAAACCCTCGTGCTCGATGCCGATCGAGCGGGCGTTCACGAACTTGCTGCCGGAGTGCCAGGCCTCGTCCTTGGTCCTGACGTGCTGGGTGATGTGGCCGTCGCTGGAGCGGATCGAGTAGTGCCAGGACGCCTCGGTCGGGTCCTGCACGGTCTTGAACATGTTCGGCAGCGTCGACTCGGTGTCGTGGATGACGATGTACTCGATCTGCTGGTCCCGGGGCCGGTCGGCGAGGTCGTGGTTGCCGTAGTCGCCGTCGTCGTCGATCTCCTCGTAGGGTGCGGCGAGCCAGTCGCAGGCCACCTCGGGCGGGCACTCGACCTCCTTCGGCCGCTTGGGGGCCTGCGGTCCGTGGTGCGGGCTGACACCCGGGGTGGCGGGAAGGGTGACCTCCTGTCCCTCGGCGGTGGTCCGGTGGGCGCCCCGGCGGATCAGCCCGAAGACGTCGTTGGCGTACGTCGTCGCCGACGTGATGTCACGGGTGCCGGGGAAACGTTCCACCGCCTGCCACCAGTCGTCCGGGTCGGCACTGAGCGGCTTGCCGAGATGCCGCTGGGCGGCGGCCAGCAGCGCCGCGCCGCCGCGTACGTTGGCGACGGCGTCCGTCCGCAGCTGCCGGGCGGGGGCCTTGATCAGCCGTGCGGCGCGTTGCAGGTCCGCGGGCCGCACGGCGTGACCGCCGGTGCTGAACGCCGTTCCGGCGAGCGGGTCGGACCGGCCGCCGTCCGGCGCCGGCGCGCCCGGTGCGGGGGACTGGGCCGAGGTGGGGTCACGGGTGGTGTCCACCAGGTGCATCGGGCCGTAGCCCCCCGCGACGCTCGGGGCGCCCGGGTGGGTGTCCCAGCGCGACTGCATGTAGGACACGCCCATGAGCACGCTGCGCGGCACGTGGAACTCGCGCGCGGCGTCGGTGAAGGCGTTCTGCAGACGCTGGTCCTCCGAGTCGTCGGTGCCGGACAGCGGGAGGATCAGCAGCGGTGGCAGCAGCGCGGCCGTCGCGATCAGGCAGGCCGTCAGGCGGCACGTCCGGAGGGCACTGGGCACACGTGGAGCGACAGTTCTTCTCATACCAGAGGGTCTCCAACCGCTTGCTGAGGGTCTCCAAGCACGCTCGTCGCAACCAGGGCAAGGGGGTTGCCCTTCACGTCACCCCTCGTACGTTTCCGTGCCCGGCGCGACACGGCGCGCCGAGCGTCGACCGGGTGGCCCAGCGCTCCGGCAGAGGCCACCCGGTCGGCGGGCAACGGCCCGGCGTCCGGCGACGGCCGCGCACCGCGCGGACTCAGTCCTCGACCGGGTCCGTCCGCCAGTCGGGATGACCCGGCATCGGCGGCGTGTCGGGCCCGTACAGCCAAGGCGTCAGAAACGGCGTCAGATCCTTGCCCGCGACCCTGGAGGCGAGGGCGAGGAAGTCCCGGGTGCCGGCCGCGCGGCCCCGGTACTCGGTGACCCAGGCCCGCTCGATCCGGTCGAACGTCTCGTCACCGACCTTCTCCCGCAGGGCATACAGCACCAGCGCCGAGCCGTCGTAGCGCATCACCTTGAAGAGCGTCGGCCCGGTGGGCTCGGCGGGCGCCCCGTCGTCGTGGCGCCACTGGTCGTGCTGCTCGTACGCCGCCCGCATGGCGTCCTCCATGCTCACGCCGCCGTGCTCGGCGGAGTACAGCCGTTCGTAGAAACGGGCGTGACCCTCGCTCAGCCACAGGTCGGACCAGCGCCGGACGGCGACGCTGTCGCCGGTCCAATGGTGTGTCAGCTCGTGGACGAGATTGCGTTCGGCGTCGACCCGGTCGCCCAGCAGGTCGTCCTTGGGCACGAGGGACAGCGACTGCGTCTCCAGCGCCACCGGCAGCTCGGTGTCCCCGACCAGCACGCCGTAGCGGCGGAACGGGTACGGGCCGAGCCGCTGTTCCAGCCAGGCGAGGTGCTCCGGGGTGAGCGAGCGTTCGTCCTCGGTGTCCGAGACCAGGTCGTCCGGCACCACGTCCCGCACGGCCAGGCCGCCCGGCCCCCGGCCGGCGACGAACGTGAACTTCCCGATCGCCAGCTGGACCAGCTGGGCCGCGACGGGGTCCTCGGAGTCGTACGTCCACTGCACCCGCCCGCCGGGCTGCCGGACGCGCTCGACGAGCCGGCCGTTGGCCACCGCGCTCACATCGGGCGGAGTGGTGATGTGGAAGGTGACGGGCGCCCGGAGGCTGGGGTGGTCGTCGGCCGGGAAGATCATTTTGGCGCCGTCGGGCTGTCCGCAGACCAGGGTGCCGTCGGGGGTGGGCACCCAGCCGTACTCCCGGATCGCGTCGCTCCGCTGCCGTCGCTGGGTCGGGTCGGCCGTGTAGGAGACCCGGACGGTGAACGTGCTGCCCCGCGGGATCGGCCGCGCGGGGGTGACGACGAGTTCGTCGCCGTCCCGTACGGCGTGGGCGGGCGCCCCGTCGACGGTGACCCGGTGCAGTGTGTTGCCCGCGAAGTCCAGGTCGAAGCGGGACAGGGCCTGGGTGGCGGTGGCGCTGATGGTGGTACCGGCCGGGAAGGGCGTCCGGGGGGCCCGCCAGTCGAGGTCGAGCGTGTAACGGCGGACCGTGTAGCCGCCGTTGCCGTCCAGCGGCATGAGCGGGTCGCCGATCCCGGGCGCGCCGGGGGACGGGACGGCACCGGACGAGGCGGCCGAGGCGCCGGGGGCGGCGGAGCCGTGGCCCCGGTGCGGGTCACCGCCCGAACAGCCGGTGCCGGTGAGCGCGACGGCTCCCGTGAACGCGAGGGCGGCGCGCAGGGCGCGAGCGGTCTTGATCTCCATGGCAGCACTGTGACAGCGCTGTCCGCTCATAGCACCATTTGTTCGTAGGGTGTGTGCCCGCCCGGTCCGGGTGGCCGAACGGCTTGCTGTCGACGGGACCCGCCATTGCGGCCGGCGGCCAACTCCCCGTAGAACACCGGCCATGAGAAGACGGATAGTCATGTCCATGCTCGCCGGAGCGACCCTCCTGGCGAGTGCGCTCCTCGGTACGGGGGCGCCCGCAGCCCGTGCCGCCGACGTCCCGGCCGAGTTCGGCACCGACTGGCACGACCCGGTCACCGCGGCCCCGCCGGTCTCCGTGCCCAAGGGCGCCAGGTCCTGCCAAGTCACCCTGGCCGAGGCCCAGTTCCGCGACTTCACCCCGTACCGGGGAACGTACACGCCCCCGCGGGGCTGCGGCGACCGCTGGAGCAGGGTCGTCCTGCGGCTGGACGGCAAGGTGAAGGGCCGTCAGTACGACCGCTTGGGCTACCTGCACGTCGGCGGCGTCGAGGTGCTGCGCACCTCCACCCCCGAGCCCTCGCCGGACGGCATCGAGTGGCACGTGGAGAAGGACGTCACCCGCTACAGCGACACCTTCCGCTCCACGCAGGACGTCGAGATGCTCATCGGCAACGTTGTCGACGACACCTACACCGGGGTCATCGACGTCAAGGCGACCCTCACCTTCTACGCGGGACGACCCGAGGCCTCCGTCCCCGACAAGGTGCTCACCCTGGCCGGCGACGGCACCACCCTCACCACCCCGCGCAACAGCGAACGCATCGTCGCCGAGGTGTACGCCACCGGGTCCGGCGGCGGCTGCGAGGAGTTCTGGTACCTGACCGTGGCCGACCCGGCGTCGTACTCCTGCAAGGCGGACAAGGGGCCCTACCGCGAGGTGCAGATCAGGGTCGACGGCCGGCTGGCCGGAATCGCCGCGCCGTTCCCGAACGTGTGGACGGGCGGCTGGTCCAACCCGTTCCTCTGGTACGTCGTGCCGGGCCCGCGCGCCTTCGACGTCAAGCCGATCGAATACGACCTGACACCGTTCGCGGGGATCCTCGACGACGGCCGCCCGCACCAGGTCGAGGTCTCCGTCGCCGGCGTGCCCGCGGGCCAGGCCGGCTGGAGCGCCCCCGTGAACGTGCTGGTCTGGCAGGACGCGCACCGGGCCCGGGTCACCGGAGAGCTCACCGGGAGCACGGCCTCCGAGCCGGTCAACTCCTCCGTGTACACCCCGGGTTCGGGGGAGTACCGGGTCGACACCGACGCCGGGCACCGGCTGACCGTCTCCGGATACGTCGACACCTCGCACGGCCGGGTGACCACCACCGTCAGCCGCACGCTGGCCAACACCTCCGTGCACCGCTGGAACGACGGCGAGACGACGGACGCGCTCGACGCCACCTGGACGGACGACCAGAGCGTCACGGTGCGGGCGGGCGGCGCACCCCGGACGACCCGCACCCACCGCACCTACACCATGGACGGCGCCACCACCATCGGCACCGACGACCGGCTGCGCACCGAACTCGCCCTCGGTGACCGGGCGGCGGTGAGGCGGTCCGGTGGCGGCTGGTCACGGCTCGACGACACCTACAGCGGGGACGCCACGTACACCCTGAACGTGCCGCGCGACCAGCGGCACGCGGTCGGCACGTCGAGCGAGCGCTACCGGCTGTACGGCCCGGACGGCTGCTACGACCGCTCGCTGGCCACCGAACAGGGGGTGCTGACGGTGGATCGCCTCCGCTGCTGAGCGCCTGCCGTTGAGCCGGGGCGGGTGCGACACGCCACCCGGTGCGTTGTTTACACGGCTGTGACGCGGCGGTCTCGAACGGGATCAAGAACACCTCCAGAGTGATCGGCACGGAAGTCGCTTTCCGTATCGCAGAAGTCCCGCTCGGCTTCGGCGAGTCGATCCCCCCACCAGGAGTGCCCGTGCCGCCGTCCGTCCCGTCCCTGCCGCGACGCTTCGCACGCATACTGCGTACCTCTCTCTTCGCGCAGGTCGCCTGCGCGCTCGTGCTCGGCATCGTCGTCGGGCGGCTGTGGCCCGGGTTCGCCTCGGACCTCCAGCCGCTCGGCGACGGTTTCACCCGGCTCATCAAGACGATCATCTCGCCGCTGGTGTTCTGCGTGGTCGTCGTCGGCATCGCCAAGGCCGGCGACCTGAAGGCCTTCGGGCGGATCGGGCTCAAGGCGCTGGTCTGGTTCGAGGTGGCGAGCACGCTCGCGCTCGTCATCGGCCTTGTCGCCGCCAACATCGTCCAGCCCGGCGCCGGGATGCACGTCGATCCGGCCACGCTGAGCGCCAAGGCGGTCGACGCCAGGACGGGCGGCGGCTCGCTGCCCTCGACCACCGAGTTCGTGCTCAACGCCCTGCCCACCAGTTTCATAGGCGCCTTCGCCGAGAACTCCCTGCTCCAGGTGCTGGTCCTGGCCTGCCTGGTGGGCGCGGCGCTGCTCCACCTCGGGCACACCAGGGTGCCCCAGGTGCTGCCGGCCGTCGAGCAGGCCCAGGAGGTCGTCTTCGCGATCGTCGGCTTCGTGATGCGCCTCGCCCCGATCGCCGTCTTCGGCGCGATGGCCGTCCTGATCGGCCAGTACGGCCTC
This sequence comes from Streptomyces sp. NPDC048278, assembly GCF_040652195.1. NCBI lineage: Bacteria > Bacillati > Actinomycetota > Actinomycetes > Kitasatosporales > Streptomycetaceae > Streptomyces > Streptomyces sp. NPDC048278. Next base: position 292,127 of record NZ_JBEZLP010000001.1, on the reverse strand, counting down.
GGTGTCATCGAGACCTACGCCAAGCTGATCGTCCTCTGCTACGCCGCCGCCGCGCTCTTCGTCGCCCTGCTCGCCGTCGCCCTGAAAGCCCTCACCGGGCTCAGCCTCTGGAGGTTCGTCCGCTACATCCGCGAGGAGCTGCTGCTGGCGCTCGGCACCGCCTCCACGGAGTCCGTGCTGCCGCGCGTGATGCAGAAGCTGCGCAAGGCCGGTGCCCGGGACGACGCGGTGGGCCTGGTGCTGCCCACCGGCTACTCCTTCAACCTCGACGGCGCCTCGCTCTACCTCTCCATCGGCACCCTGTTCATCGCCCAGGCCGTGGGCGTCGACCTGAGCCTGGGTCAGCAGATCACCGTGGTCCTGGTGCTGATGCTGACCAGCAAGGGGATGGCCGGCATCCCGGGGTCGGCCTTCCTCGCCCTGTCCGCGACCGCCTCCTCGCTCGGGGCGATCCCGGCCGGTGCCGTCGCCCTGCTGCTCGGCGTGGACCGCATCATGGACTCGATGCGCGTCGTCACCAACCTGCTCGGCAACTGCGTGGCCGTCTTCGCGGTCTCCCGCTGGGAGGGTGCGCTGGACGTCGAGCGGGCGAAGCAGGTGCTGGGCGGCGAGATCGCGGTCGTCACGGAGGAGCCGGCCGAGGAACTGGTGGCCGAAGGCTGACCGGACGGCGAAGCGGGTCCCCGCTCCGGGCGGGGAGCCGCTTGGTCATCCTCATGCCTCATGCCTCATGCCTCGTGCCTCAGCAGTGCTTCGCCGGCACCGGCCCGTCGACCAGCGTGTCCAGCAGTCCGGCCAGCATCTCCCGCTGCTCCGGCGAGAGCGGAGCCAGGATCTCCTCGGCCGCCGACCTGCGTGCGGCCCGCAGCTCGCGCAGGGTCTCGTGCCCCTCCGCCGTGATCTCGATCCGGGTCACCCGCCGGTTCGTCGGATCCGGCACCCGGCACACCTTGCCGCTCGCCTCCAGTCCGTCGACCAGCGTCGTGACCGCGCGCGGCACCACCTCCAGGCGCTCGGCGAGGTCGGCCATGCGCGGGGGGGCGTCGTAGTGCGCGAGGGTGCGCAGCAGCCGAGACTGGGCGGGGGTGACGCCCAGGTCACGCGCCGCCAGATGGCGCTTCTGGATACGCCACACCCGGCGGGTGAGGCGCAGCAACTGCTCGGCGAGCGGGCCGTCGGGGTCGGGGGTGCTCATACGGGAACAATATCAGGACCATGTTCATTGTGAGTATAGGTAACAGTGAGCTATGCTCCGTGAGTCCGTACACACCACACCCATCCGTAGGAGCCATGCCCCGAGACGAGATCAACTGGACCCCTGACGGCACCTCGGCCGGACAACCCCGCCAGGTGCGCCGCATCCTCCGGCTCTTCCGCCCCTACCGCGGCCGGCTCGCGGTCGTCGGCCTGCTGGTCGGCGCCGCCTCGCTGGTCTCGGTCGCCACCCCGTTCCTGCTCAAGGCGACCCTCGACACCGCGATCCCGCAGGGCCGCACCGGACTGCTCAGCCTGCTCGCGCTGGGCATGATCCTCAGCGCCGTCCTGACCAGCGTCTTCGGCGTCCTTCAGACGCTGATATCCACCACCGTCGGCCAGCGCGTCATGCACGACCTGCGCACCGCCGTCTACGGCCGGCTGCAACGCATGTCGCTCGCCTTCTTCACCCGCACCCGCACCGGCGAGGTGCAGTCCCGCATCGCCAACGACATCGGCGGCATGCAGGCCACCGTCACCTCGACGGCCACCTCCCTGGTCTCCAACCTGACCGGCGTCGTCGCCACCGTCGTCGCGATGATCGCCCTCGACTGGCGGCTCACCATCGTCTCGATGGTCCTGCTCCCGCTCTTCGTGTGGATCAGCCGCCGGGTCGGCAACGAACGCAAGAAGATCACCACCCAGCGCCAGAAGCAGATGGCCGCGATGGCCGCGACGGTCACCGAGTCGCTCTCGGTCAGCGGCATCCTGCTCGGCCGCACCATGGGCCGCGCCGACTCGCTCACCGCCTCCTTCGCCGAGGAGTCCGAGCAGCTGGTCGACCTGGAAGTGCGGTCGAACATGGCGGGCCGCTGGCGGATGGCCGTGATCACGATCGTGATGGCCGCGATGCCCGCCGTCATCTACTGGACGGCCGGCCTGGCCCTCCAGACGGGCGGCGCGCAGATCTCGCTCGGCACCATCGTCGCCTTCGTCTCCCTCCAGCAGGGTTTGTTCCGCCCCGCGGTGAGCCTGCTGGCGACCGGCGTCCAGATCCAGACCTCGCTCGCGCTCTTCCAGCGCATCTTCGAATACCTCGACCTGCCCGTCGACATCACCGAGCGCGACCGGCCGGTCCACCTCGACCGGGTGAAGGGCGAGGTCCGCTTCGAGAAGGTCGAGTTCCGGTACGACGACAAGGGTGGGCCCGTCCTCGACGGCATCGACATCGCCGTCCCGGCCGGCACCGGCCTGGCGGTCGTCGGCCCCACCGGCGCCGGCAAGTCCACACTCGGGTACCTGGTGCCCCGGCTCTACGACGTCACCGGCGGCCGGGTCACCCTGGACGGCGTCGACGTCCGTGACCTCGACTTCGACACCCTCGCCCGCGCGGTCGGCGTCGTCTCCCAGGAGACGTACCTCTTCCACGCCTCGGTCGCCGACAACCTGCGCTTCGCCAAGCCGGACGCCACCGACGAGGAGCTCCACGCGGCTGCCCGCGCGGCCCAGATACACGAGCACATCGCCGCACTGCCCGACGGCTACGACACCGTCGTCGGCGAACGCGGACACCGCTTCTCGGGCGGCGAGAAGCAGCGGCTGGCCATCGCGCGCACCATCCTGCGGGACCCGCCCGTCCTCATCCTCGACGAGGCGACCAGCGCTCTGGACACCCGCACCGAACACGCAGTCCAGGACGCCATCGACGCCCTGTCGGCCAACCGGACGACCATCACCATCGCCCACCGGCTCTCCACGATCCAGGGCGCCGACCAGATCGTCGTCCTCGACTCCGGTCAGGTGGCCGAACGCGGCACGCACGAGGAGCTGCTCGCACTCGACGGCCGGTACGCGGCACTGGTACGCCGGGACGCCCGGCTGGAGACGGCGGGGGAGCAGGCCGGAACCGCCGAGGTGGCTCAGCGCGAGACGGCCCTCCGGCCGGTACGCCGGCGGGGCGACCGGGGACGCAGGCATGCGACACCGCCGACGGGCTGAAGCCGGCGGCCGGGGGCCGACCACCGGAGCCGGCTGAACGAGGCCGACACGGTGGAGCCGACACAGTGGAGCCGACAAGCTGAAGATATGTCGGGTTTATCGCCTTGTGCGAGCTAACGTGCCCGCATGCAGATGAACACTCCGCCACGGAACCCGAGTCGACGGACGCCCGCCGGCCGCGGCGCCCCGGCACGCGGCAAGTCGATCCGGCTGACCCGCCGGGGCAGGCTCGTCCTCGTCGTGACCGGTGCCGTGGTGGCCGGTGCCGCCGTGGTGGTGCCCCTGCTGGCCCTGGCCGGCGGCCGGGCCGGAGCCGCCTCCCTGGTCATCCCGGAGGGCTGGCGCGCGTCCCAGGTCTACGACGCCGTCGACAAGGCCCTCGCCCTCCCGGCCGGGAGCACCAGGAGTTCCGTCGGCAGCGCGGGCCTGAAGCTCCCCGGTGAGGCCGGGGGCAACCCGGAGGGCTATCTCTTCCCGGCCACCTATCCCCTGGACCGGGACGCGACCCCGCAGTCGGTGCTGCGGGGCATGGTCGACACCGCCAACCAGCGGTTCGGCTGGGCGCCCGTCGCGGCCGGTGCGCAGCGCGACGCGATGAACGTCTACCAGGCGGTGACGATCGCCAGCATCGCCCAGGCCGAAGCCGCCGACAAGGCCGACATGGGAAAGGTGGCACGCGTCGTCCTCAACCGGCTGCAGCGCGGCATGCCGCTCCAGATGGACTCCACCCTCAACTACGCGCTCAACCGCAGCACCCTCAACACCACGGTGAACGACACTCGCATCGAGAACCCCTACAACTCCTACCAGCGCATGGGCCTGCCGCCCACCCCGATCGACAACCCGGGCACGGACGCGATGCGCGCCGCGCTGAACCCGCCGCCGGGCAACTGGCTGTACTTCGTCACGGTCAAGCCGGGGGACACGCGGTTCACCGCAGACTTCGCCGAACACGAGCGCAACGTCGCCGACTTCAACGCCGCGCAGAAGACCGGGAACCAGCGGTCGCCGCAGGTCACGCAGTCGCCGAAGTGAGCGGTCGGCGGGTCAGGCGGCGACCGGGTCCCCGGTCAGCAGCCGCCTGATGTCCCGTACGGCCTCGCGCCCCGCGCGGTTGGCGCCGATGGTGCTGGCGGACGGGCCGTAGCCGACGAGGTGCACGCGCGGGTCGGCGACCGCACGGGTCCCGTCGATCCTGATCCCGCCGCCCGGCTCGCGCAGCCGCAGCGGCGCCAGATGGTCCAGGGCCGCCCGGAAGCCGGTGGCCCAGAGGATGACGTCCGCGTCGACGTGCCGCCCGTCGTTCCACGCCACCCCGTCGGGCGTGACGCGGTCGAACATCGGCCGCCGGTCCAGGACCCCGTCCGCCAGGCCCCGCCGGATCGCGTCGTTGAGCGGGAGCCCGGTGACCGAGACCACGCTCCGCGGCGGCAGCCCCTGCCGTACCCGCTCCTCCACCAGCGCCACCGCGGCGCGGCCCACGCCCTCGTCGAAGGGGCCCTCGCGGAAGACCGGTGGCCGCCGGGTGACCCAGGTGGTGGAGGCCGCGTACGGGGCGAGTTCCAGCAGATGCTGGGTGCCGGAGGCGCCGCCGCCGACGACCACGACCCGCCGGCCGGCGAACTCCTCGGGCCCGGCGTACTGGGCGGTGTGCAGCTGACGCCCGCGGAAGGTCCCCTGGCCGGGGTAGCGCGGCCAGAACGGCCGGTCCCAGGTGCCGGTGGCGTTGACCAGTGCCCGCGTCGACCAGTCGCCCCGGTCGGTCTCCACGAGCAGCCGCCCGCCGGTGCCCTCGCGCACCGCGCGGACGTCGACCGGCCGGTGCACCCGCAGTCCGAAGGCGCGCTCGTAGTCCGCGAAGTACTCCCCGATGACCTCGGCGGACGGCCGCGCCGGGTCGGCCCCGGTCAGCTCCATGCCCGGCAGCGCGTGCATCCCGTGCACCTTGCCGTAGGTCAGGGACGCCCACCGGAACTGCCAGGCGCCGCCGGGCGCGGGGGAGTGGTCGAGCACCACGAAGTCACGGTCCGGCTCGAAGCCGGTGCGCCGCAGGTGGTAGGCGCTGGACAGGCCCGCCTGACCGGCGCCGACGACGACTGCCTCGACCTCACGCGTATCGTTCACGCTTCTGCCAACAGCGGGGACGGCCGTGGATCTTCCCGGCCCGGCCGCCCGTCCCGCGGTCCGGCGCATGGGCCAGGATGGAACCATGTCGGATGCCTTCACCACACGAGAACTCGATGTCGCCACCGGTAGCCGGGAGCGGGTCGTCGACCTGACCGGCGACTGCGAGACCTTCCTCGGCGACGCCGCCGCCGGCCGGGACGGACTGCTGAACATCTTCGTCCCGCACGCGACGGCCGGCATCGCCGTCCTGGAGACCGGCGCCGGCAGCGACGACGACCTGCTGGCCGCCCTGCACACCCTCCTCCCCGCCGACGACCGCTGGCAGCACCGGCACGGCAGCCCCGGCCACGGCCGTGACCACGTCCTCCCGGCGATCGTCCCCCCGCACGCCACCCTCCCGGTGATCAACGGCCGCCTGGCGCTGGGCACCTGGCAGTCGGTCTGCCTGGTCGACACGAACCATGACAATCCACAGCGAAAGGTTCGCCTCACGTTCCTCGCCGGCTCCTGACCCCGGCGGCCGGCGTTGTCGTCGGACGGTCAGGACGCCGCGTCGAGCAGATCGACGGCGCTCTGCTGGCGGGCGGCGTCCACCTGGTCGAGCGGCCCGTACCAGCGCAGTCCGTACTGGTCGAGGGCGTTGCGGTCGCTCGCGTGGGCGCGGTCCGCCTGGCGCCTGAGGTAGTCGGTGTAGGGGTGGTCCGGGAGTACCGCGTTGAGCCTGCCGAGGCCGCGGACGTCGGCGCCCTTGAAGGACGGGCCGTCGCCTCCGCAGTCACCGCTCTCGCACGGATCGCGCAGGATCCCGTCGGAGGTGTGGAGCAGCGAGGTCGTGGTGGCCGCGTCGGCGATCTGCCGTGCGCTGGTGAGCAGCCCGCCGTCGCCCGTGGCCCGGTACAGCTCGGCGAGCGCGCCGAGCAGGACACCCTGGTTGTACGACCAGACGGCCTGCCCGTTGTTGCCGCAGGTGGACAGGTCGATGCCGTCGTTGACCAGGTGCGAGCCGTTGACCATGCCGGTGCCCTGGAACCAGGTCCAGCCGGCCCGGGCACGCGCGAGGTACGTGGTGTCGCCCTGGACGCGGTTGTGGAGAGCCGCGTTGAGCTGGATGTAGAGGGAGTTGGCGATCGCGTTCTTGTACGTCCTCGCCGTGCTCCACCACACTCCGCCGCCGCAGGTGGAGTCCCAGTAGGCGGCCATGTGGTCGGCGTCCGCGCGGGCCGTGTCCAGGTAGCGGCTGTCGCCGGTCAGGTCGTAGGCGGCCACCCAGGCGAGGCCCCACCAGCCGGTGTCGTCGATGTAGTCGTTGCGGAACTGCCCGCCCTGCGCGTTGACGTTCAGGTCGTAGGTGCGGGCGATCGCGTACCGGTAACTGCCCATGCCGGTCACGCGGATGTTGTCGATGACCGCGGTCAGGGCGTTCGCGGAGTTCCACCAGCCGGTGGTGTCGAACAGGCCGGTCCCGTAGTTGTAGAAGGTCATCAGGCCGGTGGCCGCGGCGGTGCGCGGCTCGCCCGCGTTCCAGGTGGTGCGGGCCCAGGGGGTGCACGCGATCTCGGCGCGGTCCCCGGCCTTGCCGCAGGCGCGCAGGGCGCCGACGCCGAGGTCGTTCCAGTCGTCGACGTTGTACATGAGCGTGCGCCAGCCGCGCTGACCGGTGGGCACGGTGGTGTCGCCGAGCTTGCTGCCCGAGCTCCAGGTGCGCCCGCCGTCGAAGGAGCGGTCGAGCCACACCTCGTCGCCCGGGCTGCCGTTGTCGATGGAGGCCCAGCCCATCGCGTCGGTGTCGTCGAAGTGCAGGACGACCGACCGGGCGTAGATGCCCGCCGTGACCGGGGTGCGGTCACCCGGGGAGAGCGCGGGGTCCCGGGCGTCGCAGTACCTGTTGCAGACGGTGGCCGCCGCGCCGGTGTCGGCGGCGGCTGCCGGGGGCGTGAGGGGGACGAGGACGGTGAACAGTGCCGGAGCGAGTGCCGTCGCCAGCCGGCGAAGGGCGCGGCCGGCGGGTCTGCGCACGGGGAACATGGCACCTCCCTGCTTCGAGGGACGGATGTGAGAGCGCTCTCGGAAGGTAGGGAAGCGGAAGGGAGGCGTCAATGTGGCGCACGGGTACGGACGTTGCGCTCAGGTCCGGACCAATGTGCACTCAGGTCTGCACTAAAGGGCACCCGCCAGCACCTCCGCGGCGGCCACCCCGGAGGCGGCCGTGGCGCCGTGCGTGAAGATCTGGGCGGCGGAGGGGACGACGGTGCCCGGCAGGCCCATCTCCACGACGATCGCGTCGGGCCGGGCGGCGACGAGTTCCGTGAGGGCCCGCGCCATCCACGCGTGCCGGGCGGCGTCGCGCACCACCACGACCAGGGGCCGTCCGGTGGCGGGGACGAGCGCCCGCGCTTCCAAGGTGCCCGCGCGGGACAGCAGTTCCTCGCGGTCCACGCGGGCGGAGGTCGTCCCCGGCAGCCGCTCGCCCAGCGGGGCGGCCACGCCCCAGGGGGTCTCCTTGCCGATGGCCAGGTTGGTGGTGGGCACCAGTTCCACCACGTGCGGCGCGTTGACCAGCGGCAGGGCGTGCCGTACCGCCCCGGTCAGCCGGATGGCGCGGCGGGCCGCCGTGAAGCCGATGCCGTCGGCGTCCCAGACGGCGGTGCCGGCCGGGCTGAGCCCCGCCGACCAGGCCGCGAACTCCCGGACGCGAAGGCCCGCCTCGGCGAGCCGCTCCTCCGGCAGGCCGCCCGCGAGCACGGCGTCCGTGAGGGCGTTCACGAGCAGCCCCGCGGTGGCCTCGTCGGCGTTCTCGCCGCCCACGCAGACGGCGTCGGCACCGGCTGCGACGGCCCGGACCGTGGCCCCGCCGATCCCGTAACGGCCGGTCACGGCGCCCATCTCGATGGCGTCGGTGACGATGATGCCGTCGAACCCGAGCTCCTGGCGCAGCAGTTCCTCCAGGATGCGGCGGCTCAGCGTGGCCGGCAGGTCGGGGTCGTAGGCGGGGACCAGCAGGTGGCCGCTCATCACCGCACGGACGCCCGCGTCGAGGGCGGCCCGGAACGGCGGCAGGGCCTGCTCGGCGATCCGGTCGCGGTCGGCCTCGTAGACGGGCAGCCCGTGGTGGGAGTCGACGGCCACGTCGCCGTGGCCGGGGAAGTGCTTGGCGCAGGCGGCGACGCCGGCCGACTGGAGTCCCCGGATCCAGGCGCCGGTGTGCCGTGCGACCACCTTGGCGTCGACGCCGAAGGATCTGACCCCGATGATCGGGTTGTCGGGGTTGGAGTTCACGTCCGCGCTCGGCGCGTAGTCGAGGCTGACCCCGGCCGTGCGCAGCTGGCGGCCCAGGTCGGCGGCGACGGCCTCGGTGAGTTCGGTGTCGTCGACGGTGCCGAGGGCGAAGTTGCCCGGCCGGGTGGAGCCGGTCGCCGACTCGATCCGGGTGACGTCACCGGCCTCCTCGTCGATCGCGATGATCAACTCGGGGTTCTCCGCGCGTAGTTGCCCGGTCAGGCGGGCGACCTGTTCGGGCGTGACGATGTTGCGGGAGAACAGTACGACCGATGCCAGCCCGTCGCCGATCTCGCGCAGTACCCAGTCGGGGGCCTCGGTGCCCACGAAACCCGGTTGCAGGACGGAGCGCGCCAGTCGTCGCAACTCCTGGCTGTGCTTGCTGGAGACCATAGCGTGCGCCCTCCTGTTGGTACAGACCAATGCGTCTCCGTCAGGCTAGCCGCACGTGTCAAGGGGGCCTGGATCGCGCCCTGTTGGCGAAACGCGCCCTCAACTGGGGTGTTTGACAGGATGAGTTGGTCTAGTCCAAGTTGGAGGCACGCGAGTTCGAAGAGGGGCTGGTGTGGCCCGTGGTGCAGTGACCCTGCAGGCACGGTCCCCGCCCCTCACACCGCGCAGTTGGCGACCCGGTCGGGCCGCCGGTACCTGATATCGAGGTGTGGAGCACCGCATGCCCACGACTGACCGTTATCTCCATCGAGCCCCCTCGGACATCCCCTACTTCAGCTCGGACGGCGAGACCTACCTCGCTCAGACACCCCTGCGGGACCTGACCAAGACCCTCCCGCTGCGAGTCCTCTCCGAGGAGGACCTCGCCCACTGGCAGACGTACGGCTACGTGGTGGTGAAGCAGGCCGTCCCCGCCGCCTCCGCCCGCCGACTGCTCGACTTCGCCTGGGAGTTCGAGGGAATGGACCCCGAGCGCCCGGAGACCTGGTACGAGGAGCGCGAGTACCGCTCCGACCTCGACCGGGACCTGCACGTCTACGGCTTCGTCGAGGCCTACCACCACCAGCTCCTCTGGGACAGCCGCCAGAACCGCCGGGTCTACGACGCCTTCGTCGACGTCTGGGACTGCGAAGAGCTGTGGGTGACGCTCGACCGGCTCAACCTGAACCCGCCCAACATCAGGAACCGCGACCGGGCCCTGATCCCGGGCACCGCCGAGGGCTTCGACATCGAGCTGCACTGGGACGTCGACACCACGCTCGGTGTCCTGCCGCAGCGCGTCCAGGGGATCATCGCCCTCACCGACACCAGGCCGGAACTGGGCGGCTTCCAGTGCTGCCCCGAACTGTTCAAACGCTTCGACCAGTGGAAGGCGTTCCAGCCGGAGGACCGCGACCCGATCCGGCCCAGGATCGACCGCGCCGAGTTCCCCGTGGTACGCCCGCAACTCGAAGCCGGCGACCTGCTCATCTTCAACGGCCTGCTGGCGCACGGCGTGGCACCGAACACCTCCGAGCGGACGGTGCGCGCGGTCCAGTACCTGTCGATGATGCCGGCACTGGAGTCCCACGAACCGCTCCGGCGCTCCCGCGTCGAGTCCTGGCGCACCCTCGCCACGCCCGACTGGAACGCGACGCTGCTGGGCGACGCCAGGCGGCACGAGTCCCTGCGGTACGGAAGGGCCACGCTCGACGAACTCGGCGCCAGGCTGCTGGGCCGCACGTCCTGGAGCGGGGCGGACCTCGACGGTGCGCAGCGGCCGGCCGGAGAAGAGACATGCGCCGAATCTGCCTGACCCTGCCGACCAACAGGCCCTGCGCGGCGACGATCACGGCCGTGGCCGAGGAAGCGGCCTACGCCGCCCGGCACTTCGACACCGAGGTGCACCTCCTGATCCTGGACTCCAGCGCCGCACCGGCCCACGCCGAACACGCCGAGGCCGTCCGCCGGATCCCCGACAACCCGCGGATCGTCGTCCACCACCTCGACGAGGCACGGCAGCGCGACTTCCTGCGGCGCGCGATCGACCGGTCCGCGGCCACGAAGCCCGACCTCCTCCTTGACCTGATGCTGCCCGCCGGCGTCTCCTACGGCGCCTGCACCAACCGCGCCTTCCTCCTCGCCGCCGCGCTCGGCTGCGAGTCCGTGCACCGCAGGGACTCCGACAGCCGGTACCAGGCGGTGGACGGCGAGCCGGTCTTCCCCGTCCACCACGAACTGCTGTCCCTCGGCAGCCGCGCGGCCGACGCCGCCCGCCACGTCACCGAGACCGCGCTCACCGCCGACCGCATGGACCGGCGGGTGGCGATGGTCGGCAGCTCCTTCGTCGGCGAACTGTCCGTGGACATCGGCGAGATACTCCGCATCGACCCGGACGTCTACCACGACATGGTCGGCCTGTGGGCGCCCGCGCACTGGACGCCCGAGCAGAAGACGGAACTCGTCGAGGAGTCCTTCCGGGGCGCGGGCACGGACGCCTTCACCGCCGACCACTCCACGCTGACCCTGGTCGACCCCATGCGCGTGGACATGTGCAACATCGCCTTCCACGGCGTGCACGAACACGTGCCCCTGCCGCCCGCGACCGACACGATCGGCAGCGACTACTTCCTGATCCACCTGGTCCACGACGCCGCGCTGCCGGGCGTCCTGCACAACCGGAACATCGTCAACTTCTACACCGGTGAACGCCGCACCGACTCCGGGTTCGTCGCGTACCAGCTGCGCTTCGTCAAGTTCCTGCTGTCGATGCTCTACTTCAACTCCGTCTACGACCACATGGCCCGAGAGGGCGAGTCGCTCCTCGACGGGCAGGGCCGGGTGCGCGCGTCCACCGTGGCCCGGCTGGCCAGGGAGAGCGCGGGACTCGACCGGAGCGAGAACGTCCACCGGCTCGACGCCCTCGACACCGCCTACCGGAAACTCGGCGGCCGGTACGCCGAGTTCGCCGACCTGCTCAGCGGGCGCCGCGAACGCCTCCTGGACGAAGCACGCGGCGACATCGAGGACTTCGCCCTGCTCACGGAGGCGTGGGAACCGCTGGTCGGCGCGGCCCGCCGTACCCCCGTACCCCCGGCACCCGGGCAGCGGCGGTGACGGCGGCCATGGCCCACGCCTCCGCGCCCCTGCTCGCCGCACTGGCGGACGCCACCGAGGACGGGATCTTCTTCGACCTGGCCGGGATCCGGCGCGGCTACGCCACCCTCCGGCGTGAACTGCCCGGCGTCGACGTCCGGTTCGCCCTGAAGGCCTGCCCGGTGGACGAGGTGGTCGAGTGCCTCGCGAGCGAGGGCGCGGGGGTCGACGGGGCGAGCCCCCGCGAACTGGAGCAGGCGCTGCGCGCGGGCGTGCCGGTCGGCAGGACCCACTACGGCAACACCGTCAAGTCCGACCGGGACATCGCCGACGCCCACCGGCTCGGCGTGCGGGACTTCGCGACCGACAGCGTCGAGGACCTGGCGGCCGTCGCGGCCCACGCCCCGGGAGCCCGCGTGTTCTGCCGGCTGGCCACGAGCGGCGACGGGGCGCTGTGGGGACTGAGCGACAAGTTCGGCTGCTCACCGGCGGACGCGGTGCGGATCCTGGAGGCGGCACGGGAGACGGGCCTGACACCCTCCGGGCTGTCCGTGCACGTCGGCTCCCAGCAGATGACGGCCGACGCCTGGCACAGCGCCGTCGACTGCCTGGCGGACGTCCTGACCGCCCTAGGGCGGCGCGGAATCGTCCTGGACCACGTCAACCTCGGCGGCGGCCTGCCGGCCCTGGACTACCTCGACCGGCACGGCCTGCCCCTGGAACCGCCGCTGGACAAGATCTTCGCCGTCGTCCGGGAGGGGATGCGCCACCTCAGGAAGGTCCACGGCGAGCACCTCTCGTTCGTCCTGGAGCCGGGACGCCACCTCGTCGCCGACCACGGGGCCGTCCGCGCCCACGTGGCCCGCCTGTCCGAGCGGCGCGGACCGGACGGCGAGCGGCAGCACTGGCTCTACCTGAGCTGCGGCAAGTTCAACGGCCTCTACGAGATGGACGCGCTCCAGTACCCGCTCGTCTTCCCCGGCCACCCCGACACGCACCCCGACGCCGGGTCCGCGTACGTCCCCGCCGTGCTCGCCGGACCCACCTGCGACAGCGACGACGCCTACCCCCGGGGACACGCCCTGGTCCGCGTCCCTGCGGACCTGGCCTCCGGCGACCCCGTCTGGGTGCTCTCCAGCGGCGCCTACGCGATCAGCTACACGACCCAGGGCTTCAACGGCTTCGCCCCGCTCCCGTACACCTGCGTCGACGGAGAGCACCGGTGAGCGGCGACGGCGTACGCATACGCGCCATCGCCGACGCCGACTGGGACGCCATCACCGCGATGGAATCCCGCGCCTACACGGAGCTCGGCCTCACGGAGGGGCGCGCCGCCCTGCGCTCCAGGGCGGACGCCTCGCCGGAGACCTGTTTCGTCCTCGACGTCGGCTCCCGGCAGTCCGGCTACGTGCTGGCGCTGCCGTACCCGTCCTTCGGCTACCCCGACCTCGAACGGGCGGAGCAGCCCGCGTTGACCTCCCTCCCGCCGCGCAACCTGCACCTGCACGACCTCGTCGTCGTGGAACGGCTGCGCGGCAGGGGACTGGGACGGCGTCTCCTGAACCACCTCACGTGGACCGCGACCGCCCGCGGATTCGAACGCATCTCGCTGATCGCCGTCGGCCGCAGCGAACCGTTCTGGTCGGCACGCGGGTTCACCGCCCACCCCGGGGTCTCCCCGGACGGATACGGCGCGAACGCCGTCTACATGTCCCGTACGACGGTCGAGCCGACGAAGCGAGTTGATGCGCGTGTTCCCTGCCCGTGACCCCTTCCAGCGCAGCCAGGTGGCCATCGCCGCACTGTTCTGCGCCCTCGGTTTCCAGTACGCCACCTGGGCCGCCAGGATCCCCGCCATCAAGGCCGACCTCGGGCTGACCGCGGCCGAGGTGGGCGTGCTGCTGATGGCGGCCGGCATCGGCGCGGTCGCCTCGTTCCCCCTCGTGCCGGTCCTCATGAAACGGCTGGGCTCCGCGCGGCTGGCCCTGCTGTCCGCCCTCTGCCTGACCCTGCTGCTCCTGGGACTCGCACTCGCCCCGGACTACCCGGTCGCCCTGCTGGTCATGGTGGCCGACGGCGTGTTCGTCGGGTGCCTGAACGTCGCCATGAACGCGCAGGGAACGACCCTGGAGACCCGGTACAGCCGCACCACCATGGCCCGGCTGCACGCGACGTTCAGCGCCGGCTCCCTGCTCGCCGCGCTGCTCGCCTCCGGCATGAACGCGGCCACCTCCTCGGTCCCGGCGCACTTCGGCGTGGCCGCCGCCGTCCTCGTCCTGTTGACGGCCCTGGCGCGCCCCGGTCTGCTCGGCGACGAGGCCCCCGCGGCGGAGAAGGAGGACGAAGCCAGGAGCCGCACCGGCTGGAGCCTGCCGTCCCGGGTCACGCTCTGGATGTGCTGCGCCATGGCGTTCGGCACCGTGACCGAGGGCGCCATGAATGACTGGTCCGCCCTCTACCTGCGCGAAGTCGCCAAGGCGACCGCGGAGTTGGCGCCGATGGGCATCGCCGTGTTCTCCGGCATGATGGTCCTGGCCCGCCTCTTCGCGGACGGCTGGCGCAGCCGCTGGGGCGACGGCCGCGTCGTGCTGTTCGGCAGCGCCCTCGCCGCCGCGGGGCTCGCCTTCGCCCTGCTGAGCGGCGGAGTGGCGGCGGCGCTCATCGGCTTCGCCTGCGTCGGCCTGGGCTGTGCGGCGGTGACCCCCTGCGTCTACGTCGCCGCGGCGAAACAGGGCTCGGAAGCGCTGGCCCTGGTCGCGGCCACCGGCACCACAGGTCTCCTGGCCGGCCCGCCCCTCATCGGCTTCGTCGCGAGCTCCAGCAGCCTGGCATGGGGCCTCGCAGTCGTCGCCGCAGCGGCTGTCGTGGTCTCCCTGTGCAGCACACGGATCCAGTGGACGCCGGTGAGCGGCTGACCGGTGCCGACGCCGGTGCCGGGGCCGGTGGCCGGGCCGATCACTCGGGTCGACGCCACACCGAGATGTGCTTCGCGGAGTCCTGGGTGAACGGCGTGCCGTGCCAGTCGGACACGCGGTGTTCCAGGGTGAGGCCCGCGAGGCGGGCCATCAGGTCCAGTTCTGCGGGCCATGCGTAGCGGTGCCGGGAGGCGTTCCGGCGGTAGCGGCCGTCCTCGCCGTCGCGGGTGAGGTGGTGCGAGACGAGGATCTGCTCGACCAGGTCGAAGGTGTCGAAGCCGAGATGCCCCGCGGAGACGTCGAACGGCACCGCGACCTGGCCCGGCGGCAGCAGCCGCAGCGGCGGCACCCCCAGTTCGATCACGAAACGGCCGCCGGGCCGCAGATGCCGGGCCGCGTTGCGGAAGCACTCGACCTGCTCGTCCTGGGTGAGCAGGTTCGAGATCGTGTTGTAGACGAGATAGACCAGGGTGAACTCACCGGGCACGGTGGCGGTGGCCATGTCCCCGACCACCACCGGCAGGGTCTCCGCGTCGGCCTTCCGCCGCAGGACCGCCACCATGTGCTCGGAGTACTCGACGCCCGCGACCGGCACCCCGCGCTCCCGGAGCGGGACACCGACCCGCCCCGTGCCGATGGCGAACTCCAACGCCGGTCCGTCTCCGGCGAGTCCGGCGAGGAAGTCGAGGGTCGGGCCGAGCACGGCGGCCGACGACATCTCGCTCTCCTCACTGTCGTAGCGGTCGGCTTCGGCTCGGCTCCATAGCTCACTGGTCGTCACGAGCGGTCACTGTGCCGGGCGGACGACGGTGCCGTCCATCGGGTTTCCCGGCCGGTGAGCGGCGGCTGACGGGCGGCCCGGGCCGGGGCGGGCGGGATCGGGCGCCGGGACCAGCCCCAGGCGCTGGGCGTGCAGGACCGTGCCGAGGCGGTCGCGGGTGCCGAGCTTGCGGTAGATGTTCTCGACGTGCTTGTGCACCGTACGCGCCGAGATGCCCAGCCGACGGCCGATCGCGTCGGCGGTCAGGGCGTCGGTGAGCAGGAGGAGAACGGTGATCTCCCGGGGCGTCAGCGCACAGTCCGCCGCGCTCTCCTCCGCCCCGCCGGGCGCCGCGGACGACCGGCGCCACTGCTCCAGCAGCCGGCGTTGCTGCTCCACGGCGGCCAGCAGTGGCTGCGCGCGCTCGGCGATCCGCACGTGGTCGTCGGTGAAGTCCGCACCGGAGCGGTAGACCAGGCAGCCCGTGATCGGTGCGACCGAGCCGGGCAGCGGCAGCGCCAGCACCTCGTGCAGGTCCAGGCTGTCGCCGAGCACCCGCGCGGTCTCGCTCACCGGCCAGCCCCGCCCCGCCAGCCGACGAGCCGTCACCGGACTACGGCCGAGGCCGGCCTCGTAGTGGTGGGCGAACGGGTAGCCGGACCGCAGCACCCCCAGCGCCTCACCGCCGAGCCGGTCCAAGGTCTCGGCGGCGGCGGGGGACAGGCCGAGCGTGCCCTTGCCCTCGCTCCAGTCGTCCAGTTTGTAGATCAGCGTCTCCCCGCCGCACAGGCCCGTCACGGCTTCGGCCAGCAGTGGCCAGAGCCGCTCGGGCTCGCGCTCGTTGAGCGCGGCGACGGCCAGTTCGGTGAGGCGTTCGTAGGCCCTGTCCAGCCCGTGTACCACGTGTTCCTCTCCGCTCGTGCCCCTACGCAGTTATACGCATACCCAGGCGGTGGCCAGGTGCCCCATGCTTCAACCGGGTACCGGCACCGGATGGGACGACTCCGGTCACGCGGGCCGCCGGCACGGGGGAGCGGCGGCCCGCTCCCGGTCGTCGCCGGATCCGGTCAGCCACCCCAGGCGGCTGCGCACAGCACCCGGTCGACCTCGTCCGTGTAGCGCCCCGCGGCCAGCCAGGCCCGGGCGAAGCGGCCGGTGTCCGCCGGAAGGAGACGGCCGAAGACGTCGCGCGAGCGTTCCGCAGCCGCGGCGAGCAACTCGTCGAGGATATCGCCGGCCGTCCCCAGACCGTGCCGGTGCAGACGGCGGACGTCGGCCGCGGAGTCACCCGGGAAGGCCAGCACGCGCCGCCCGCCCGAAACCGCCTGCTCGGTTCGGCGGCGCAGCAGGTGCAGGGGCGCCTCGTCGGACGTGCGCACCGCCTCGCCCGCCGCAGAAGGAGACAGCGGGGAGGTGGCAGAGGCCTGCGCCGGGGCCGGCAGGTCCGCGCGCTGGAGGCGGTCCAGCCCCAGGTCGACACGGCTCCCGGCGCCCTTGGGGTGCTCCGTCGCGAGGAGTTGGGCCCGGGCGTGCGGGGCCGCGGCGAGGCGTGCGACCACTCGCAGCCGACTGCCCCGCGCGGCGGCCAGCAGCCGCAGGTTGTCGCGGTGCGGGAGCGCCGGATGATCGTGCGCCGCCGTCAGCCGCAACGGCACACCGCCGCAGTCGGCCAGCAGGCAGTCGCCCGCCGCCTCGCGCACCGCGCCGACCAACGTCACCTCCAGGAAGAGCAGACCGTGGCCGCCGCCCAGGGCCTGCCCGACCTGCTCGGCCACGGGCACCGCCCACAGCCCGTCCAGCGGATCGGCCCGCCACTCCACCCCCGACGCGCGCACCGCCCGTACCGCGGCGCCTGCCCCCAGCCGACCGGTCGGCGACACCGTCGCCCCCGACACCGCGAGCCCGGCCCGGGCCAGTTCGCGGTGCGTGAGCGTCGTGTCCCCGATCCGTACGGCCCGGTCGGCGGCGCCCACCGCCCGGCCCGCGCCGCCCGGCGCCACGTCCGAGACCGTGTACAGCCGCCCCGCGGCATCGGCGGTCCAGGTGACGGCCCCCGCATGGCCGCTCGCGGTGAGCACCGGCTCCGAGAACAGGCCGAACAGCCGCAGCGAACCGTCGGGCGTGTACGGCTGCCGTGCCGTGCCGCGCAGCCCGGCCAGCTCGGCACCCGTGGCATGGGGCACACGGTGGGCCACGAACAGAGCCTCCGACACGGCCCCGACGAGCTCCGCGAGCCGGAACGCGGGATCGGCCGCGCGGGCCGCGCGCAACGCGGTGACCACGGAGACCGCCGCCGCGGCGGCCCGCGGCAGACCCGCGAGGCGCGCGGAGTGCGCGGCCCGCAGCAACTCCGCCTGGAGCACCGCACCGGAACCGTCCGTACCGGCGTCGAGCACGGCGGCCACGGCGTCGAAAACGGCATGGGCGGCAGCGAGTTGCGGGGGCGCCGCCGACTCGTCGGGGGCGGGTGCCGCAGGGGTGCCCGAGACGGGCGTGGGCTGCGAGGCGGTCTCGGTGCTGCCGGTGCTGCCGGTGGTGTTGAGGGCGCTGCTGGTGTTGAGGGTACCGGTGGTGTCGGGGGTCCCGGTGGTGTCAGGGGTCTTGGTGGTCCCCGTGCCCGCGGTGCTCTGCGCGACCCCCGTGTCCCTCGTGTCGCCCGAGGCCCCTGTGTCCCCTGTGTCCCCCGTATCCTCCGTGTGCTCTCCGGCCTCCGTCATGTCGGCCACCGGCGCCGCCGACGCCGCCGCCGCGCGGTGCAGGCAGTCCGGGGCCAGCAGGCAGCCGCAGCGGATGGCCACGGCGTCGGCCACGACGCCTCCGGGGGCGTGCAGTTCGAGCTCCGAGCCCTCGTCGTCGACGGTGACGCGCACGGTGTCGCCGTCGCGCGTGACCGGCCGGTCCGCGAGTTTGGCGATGCCCGCGTCCAGCCGCTTGCGCAACCGGGGCGAGAGGGTCGCGACCAGCTCGGCTGTCACGGCCGGGGCGACGGCGGGCAGGTCCCGTTCCGTGCTCATGCGATCTTCTCCCCTACCCAGCGGGCGAGTTCGAGCGGACTGAGGGCGGCGACCGGCATTCCGGCGCCCACCAGTTGCCCCGCGACGCCGGTGGAGTAGCGGGGCCGCCCCGAGTCGTCGAGGCTCGCGCAGCCCAGCACCTGGCAGCCCGCCCCGACCAGCGCCCTGACCTCGGCGAGCAGCCCGCCCACCGGGTAGCCCTCCTCGAAGTCGCTCACCACGACCACCAGCGTGCGGGACGGCACGGTCACCAGCTCGCGCGCGTGCCGCAGCCCGGCCGCGATATGGGTGCCGCCGCCGACGCTCACCTCGAGCAGCAGCGACAGCGGGTCGTCGACATGCCCGGTGAGGTCGACGACCTCGGTGGAGAACGCGAGGAAGTGCGTGGACAGGGTCGGCACCCCGGCCAGTACCGAGGCGGTCAGCGCCGCCCAGATCGTCGACGCCTCCATGGACCCGGACACGTCCGTCACCAGGATCAGCCGCCAGTCGGCGGTGCGCCGGGCCCGGGTCCGGAAGACCGGGCGCTCCGGGATCACCCGGACCGTGCCGTCGGCCGCCCGGCGGGCGGTTGCCAGGTTGGCCCGCAGCGTGCGCGGCAGGTCCAGGCCGCCGCCCGGGCGCCGGCTCGGCCGGGGCAGGGCGGTGCCGTGCAGCGCGGGGCGCAGCCGGGTCGCCAGCTCCCGGGTCAGCGCGTCCACCAGGCGCCGTACCAGCGGGCGGAGCGCGGCCAGCCGGGCCTCGGGCAGCCCGCCCGCGTGCCGGAGCACCGACCGCAGCAGGTCCACGGAGGGCCGCACGCCGTCCGGTTCCAGCTCGGCCAGCACGTCCTGCCGTCCCGTCGCGGCAGCCGCCGCCAGCACCTCCTCCCGGATGCCGGGCCCGAACAGCGCCGCCAGCTCCTGCGACCACTCCCGCACCCCGGGATACGACGCCTCGCGCCCGCCGCCCGTGCCGCCGAGGTCACCCCGGCTGCCCTCGCCGCGCCCGCGGCCGTACAGCTCGTCCAGCGCGGTCGCCAAGGCCCGTGCCGACCGGGGGAGTTGATCGGTACGGCGGCCGAGCAGCAGCCGCCAGCGGTCGGCGGGGGCCAGTCGACGCTCCGACGGCGGCGTCGACGTGCCGGCCCGGGTCGACGCGGACTCCTGGTGCCTGCGCGGCGGCGGCAACAGGCCGAGCGTGCGCAGGGTTTCGCGCGCGGCGAGGTCCGCGCGGGTCCAGGTGGCCAGCGCGGCCGGGTCGACGGCTCCGGTGTCGGCCACCCGGTCGACGCCGAGCCGCTCCTCGACCCCGGACAGCAGACGCTCGCGGTCGGCCGGGCTCAGCGTGTCGAAACCACCGCGCAGGGCCGGCAGCCGATCGAGGAAATCCCGGTCGGACAGGTCCGACACCCGCTCGGCCAAGGGCTCCAGCGCCGGTGCCGCCGCCTCCAGCAGCCGTCCGGCGGCCGTCAGCAGCCCCGTCAGCCGGGCGGTGAGCGCCGACCGCGACTCGGCGTCGACCGCCCCGTCCACCCAGGAGGCGACCCGGTCGCCGAACGTCCCCGGATCCTCCTGGCCGAGCAGGACGCGAACGGCTCCGGCGGCGCCCCGCATCAACGGGGAGCCGTCGGCGGCCAGCCGGGCCAAGGCGTCGGCGAGCCGGATACCGCCCGACAGGTCGGCGCGGTGGGCGAGTTCGAGCAGGGCGTGGGCATCGGCCGGGTCCTCGGAACCGGTCAGGCCGTCCACCTGGCGCACCGCGGCTGCCGTCAGCAGCCCGGCCACGGCGACGGACCTGGCCGTACGGTCGTCATCCGTGTCCAGCCCGGCGATGTGACCGGTCCGCAACCGGTCCAACAGGGCCAGACCGGCGAGGAGTTCAGGCAGGGTGCCGACGTCCGGCAGCACCTCGGCGGTGTCGTCGAGCCGCTCCTCGACCAGGCCGGGCAGGCCGCAGTGCGCCGCCTGCGCCAGGCCGTCGAGCACCTGGGCCGCCGTCGGGCCGCCCGCGTCCCGCTCCTTGCGGCTCCGCTCGCGCAACAGGCCCTCGGCCGCCTGGGCGAGGGTGACCCCGCGGACACCGGCCGCCGTCAGCATCGCGGTGGTCGCCGGCGTCCAGCGCACCTCCCAGCGCGAGGTGAGCGCGTCGGCCCCGCCGGTCCCGGTCACCGGCCTCGCCTCGGCGTACGGCACAGAGCACAACGTCAGGCGGCGCAGCAGCAGTTCGCGGCGCCGGTCGAGATCCGAGCGGAGAGGGTCGAGCCGCAGGTCCCGGGCGGCGCCGGGGCCGCCGTCAGCCGGACCGGGCAGACCGAGTTCGCCGAGCTCGGCCTCCACGGCGGGGGCGAGACCGCTGCGGGGCGCCTTGGGCGCGGGACGGCCGACGCGGGTGCCGACCAGGACGTTCTCCATCGCCCTGGCGACGGCTCGGCCCCGGCCGTACGGCTCGCCCTGCGCCAGTACGGTCTGGACTGCCTCGACCAACTCGCCGCGGCCCGCGGCGGGGAGGTCGCGGAGGCGGGCGAGGTCTCCGGCGAGGCGGGTGATCTCGCGGGCGTCGGCGGGGCCCGAGGGGTGGCCGAGACCGCGGAGTTCGGCGCAGACGCGGACGGCCGCGCTGGTCAGCGACTGTTCCAGGGCAAGGGGGTCGCCCGCTGCCTCCAGAACCATGTGCTGCCATTCGGGGTCGCGGATGCCGGCCGGGTAGCCGGACCGCTCGTCCAGGAGGGCGTAGGTGTAGGGGATGAGGGAGGTTGTCCATTCGGGTGCGGGCCGGTGGGGGCTTGTTGCGCCCACGCGGCGGCAGCCGCACATCGAATGCAGCCCCGCGCCCCTGACGGGGCGCAGCAGTGCGGGGGTATGGAAGGCACCGACCACTGCGGCAGCCTGCTCGCCGTTCTTCGTCGCCTCGGCCAGCCGGGACCGCATCCACTCCTCCCGCCGCAGATCCACCTCCGGCACGGCCGACTCCTCCCGCAGCGCCCACCCCGCCAGCAGCGCCGCCCGGCGCAGCGCCTCCGGTGCCGAGCCGGGCGCGGTGGCCTCGACCAGCCGGTCCCAGAGGTCGTCGCCGGGCCGGCCGGTGAGCCGTGCCCGCAGGGCGTCCGACAGTCGGCCCGGCCCCTGCGCGGCACGCTCCCCTTCCCGCCACCCCGGGTCCGCCAGCGGCAGATCGCAGGCGACCACCGGCACCCCGCGCCGCCCGGCCCACCGCACCGCTGCCAGTTCCGGGGAGAAGTCGGCGAACGGATAGAACGCCGGGCCGCCGCTGCCGTCGGCCGGTGCCGCGGCGAGGGCGACCGGGGCCCGGGTCTCCTCGTGGGCCAGCCACGGCAGCCACTCCTGCAGTTCCGCGGGCAGCTCGACGAGGAGTACGTCCGGGTCCGCCGTGTCCAGCAGCGCCGGGACGGCGGCGGCCAGGGAGGGCGCGTGGTGTCGTACGCCGATCAGGTAAGGCCCCGCCGGGTCGGTGAGAGCGGCGAGGGCCGCCTCGGGGGAGTCGGGCACGACGTCACGCCTCCAGGACCGTACGCAGGTCCCACAGCGTGCGCCAGGTCGCCGAGCCCTGTTCCGCGCGCCGCCGCACCGGACCGTCCCAGTAGCCGCGCAGCCGGGCCGCGTCGGCGGGATCGTCCTTGCGTACGACGCCGAGCAGATGGCCCGGAAGCAGGCCGAGGACGTCGCGGTCCCCGGGGAAGTAGGCCGCCGCCAGGGCCAGCGCACCCGCCACCGACACCGCCTCGGCCGTGCTCATCACCGTGGACGGGCGCTCCACCTCCCAGCCCTCCGCCGACCGTCCCTCGCGCAGGTCGCGGAAGGCGGTGACCAGGGCCTCCAGGACCGCGTCGTCGACCTGGAAGGGCGCTCCGGCCCGCTCCACCGACGCCCGTGCCTGGCCGCGTACCAGAGCGGTCTCGGCGTCGAGGTCCGCGATCGGGCCCACCGTCTCGAAGTTGAAGCGCCGCTTGAGCGCGGCGGACATCTCGGAGACGCCCCGGTCCCGCAGGTTGGCCGTGGCGATCAGGGTGAAGCCGGGTGCCGCGTGCGCCAACGCGTCGTCCGTGCCCGCCAGTTCGGGCACCGCGATGCGCCGTTCGGACAGCAGCGAGACCAGGGAGTCCTGTACCTCGGGGAGGCAACGGGTGACCTCCTCCACGCGTGCGACGGCACCCCGGGACATCGCGGTGAGGACCGGCGAGGGCACGAGTGCCTGCCGGGTCGGGCCCTGGGCGAGCAACAGGGCGTAGTTCCAGCCGTACTTGAGCTGGTCCTCCGTCGTGCCCGCGGTGCCCTGCACGACCAGGCCGCTGGTGCCGCACACCGCGGCCGACAGCAGCTCGGACAGCATCGACTTGGCGGTGCCGGGCTCGCCGACCAGCAGCAGCCCCCGCTCACCGGCGAGGGTCACCACACAGCGCTCGACGAGGGCCCGGTCGCCGACGAACTTGTCCGCCACGACGAGCCGGCGCGGCACCCCGTCCGGCGCCTCCGCGTCGTCGGGCAGCCGCAGCGCCCGGCCGCCGCTGCCCATCACGAAGGTGACGACGGACCGGGGCGTGAGCCGCCAGGCGGGCGGGCGTGGACCGGCGTCGTACGCGGCGAGGAAGGCCAGTTCGGTGGCGTACCGGTCCTCGGGCGGGACGATCTGGCGCGGGGGCGCGGTGCTGACGGTCATCGGAGGTCGTCCTTCGGGGCGGTTCGGGCGGTGGTGCGGATCGTGGTCATCGGCGGCGGCCTCCGCGGGTCCGCGTGGTCAGCTGCTCGTACGCGGGGGCGTCCCCGGAGCGCACGCGCTCCCAGGCGCGGGCGAACAGCTCGGGCACCGGGACCAGGGGGAAGGTCCGGTGGCCGTCGGAGACCGGGTAGAGGGCTTCCTTCCAGGTCTCCAGCGGCAGGGCCGGGTTCCTGAACTC
This sequence comes from Streptomyces sp. NPDC048278, assembly GCF_040652195.1. Classification (NCBI taxonomy): domain Bacteria; kingdom Bacillati; phylum Actinomycetota; class Actinomycetes; order Kitasatosporales; family Streptomycetaceae; genus Streptomyces; species Streptomyces sp. NPDC048278. The sequence continues at coordinate 268,922 of NZ_JBEZLP010000001.1, read as the reverse complement.
GCGCCAGCCGCCGGGCAGGAAGAGGGTGCGGCCGGCCCGCGGGCGCTTGGCCTCGACGACGAGGCCGGTCGCCGCCAGTTCGGCGCGCGCCTTCTTGACCCGGGCGGGCTTCCAGCCGGTCCAGCGCACGCAGTTGCGGTCGGTGGGATCGGGCAGCGCCAGCAACTGCAGGTAGAGCGCCGCCGCGTCCGTGCCGAGACCGTGCGCCTCGGCCACCTCCGCGACCAGCGCGGGCACGGAGACCGTGGGGTCCTGGGCGTGTCCGGCCGGGCCCTCGGCCGCGAGGGCCCGGGCGAGGGCCTCGCCCAGGATCGTCCGGACCGCCCGCAGCCGGACCGCCCGCCCCTCGCCCAGCAGGCCCTCCAGGAGCCCGAAGACGGGGTCGTCGGCTCCGCTCAGCGCTCCCGGCCGGAGCAGCACATGCTCCGTCTCCGCGTACCAGGGGCGCAGCACCAGCGTGTCACCCGCCCTCGTCAGCCCGTACGCGTCGCCCCCGCCGGACGAGGGCAGACCGAAGACCTTGCGCAGCTGGACGGAGGTCGGACCGCCCTTGTCCGTCCACTCCAGGTCCAGGTCGAGCAGCAGCTCGGGATCGGCCAGCCGCCGGCGCAGCGCGCCGAGCCCGTCCGCCAGCCCGGCCCGCAGCGCATGCCCGTACGGCAGCACGTACGCCAGCGCGGCCAGGCTCTCCACGGCACCGGCCAGCGTGTGCGAACCGGGCACCGCCGACGGGTCGGCGGGCGTGAGGTCGCCGTCCTTGTCGGGCCGGAACACCGTGGTGCGGGCGAGCCAGGGGGTGCGCGCGGGGTTGAGCACGGCCTCGGCGTGACCGGCGCCGACACCGGCGAGATCCGCGCTGAGGGCCTCCGGCAGACGTACCAGGGTGCCGAGGCGCTCGGCCCACAGCCGGCCCGCGGCCGTCGTGTCGGGGCCGGTCGTCCACAGCTCGGCCGGGTCGTCCGGCAGCAGTGCGCCGAGGAGCGCCCGCTGCTCGTCCTGGCCCAGCGTGTTCAGCAACTGCGCGCCGAGGTTCCGCTGGCCGGGCTTGAGACCGACGGCGGCGAGTTCCCCGGCACCGGGGGCGTGCGGGTGGCCGGCCAGCAGCACCGAGGCCTGCAGGGGGCCGAGTGCGCCGCTCGTCGCGGTCGCCAGTGCCTCGGGGGCCTCGGGACGCCACGGCGCGGCGCCCTTCTCCCGTACCAGCCGGGTCAGTTCGGCCAGCCGGTCCGCCGGGATCCCGGCGGTGTGCCGGGTCTCCCGGACCAGCGTGAAGTGCCCGACGGCACCGAACGCCCCGGACGGGTCGTGGTCCAGGGCCAGCCACCTGACCGTTCCCAGCGGGTCGTCGACGCTCTGGCAGCCGAGCACGACCACCGTGCGGCCGTCCCGGCGCAGCACCTGACCCGCCCGCTGCTGCTTGTCGTGCGGCTCGCCGAGCACGACCACGCGCAGCGTGGTCCCGAGCGCGGGGAGCGGGCCCTCGGTCAGCGCCTCGAACAGCAGGAGCAGTGGTTCGCGCTGGACGTCGGTGAGGGCCGGTGAGCAGGCGCGGTAGGCGAGCGGTCGCAGCGCACCCAGGACGGGCGTCCATTCCGCACCGATGCGGGGGATGGTGTGCTCGTCGCTCTGCCAGCCGTCGCCGACGGGGGCGAGCCGCTCGGATTCCGGCAGCGGCTTGCCGTCGGCGGGCCTGCCGGAGAGCACGTGGTTCGCCGCGCGGATCTGGCGCAGCGCGGCCCAGCCGCCGTGCCAGGCGCTCTGCAGGGTCACGACTCCGGCCGTGGCGTCGTACAGCGTCCGATCCGTGCCGTGGTCCGGGGAGTAGTCGGCGAACATGCCCTCGGTCCGCTGCCGGGGCTGCTGTGGACGCTCCTGCGCGGGCCTGGCCAGGGACCCGGCCCTCTCGGCGATCCGCAGCGCCGCGTGGACGAGGGCGGCGACGCCCGACAACAGCCGCCGGTCGGTGAGTTCGGGCAGCGCCCGCGCCACCACGGTCACGGCGACGGCGTCGGCGGTCGGTACCGCGGCCCTGGCCCTTTCGTCCTTGCCGGCCCGGGCCAGCGCCTCCTGCCGTTCGTCCAGGGCCGTCGCCGTCGCCCGCATCAGCTCACCGGCCGACGCGTCGGTCAGGGCGCGCAGCACGGCCGATCCGCGCTCGTCGCGGGGGCGCAGCGCGTGCCAGAACGCGACCGGCGGCACCAGCCGGGTGCCGGCCGCGTACGTCCCGCCGGACTCGCCGAAGGACACCCGCCCGAGTTCGGTGCCGTCGGCCATGTGCAGGCCGACGCTCCGGTGCGTCTGCGCGGCGATCGGCTCGGCCCCGCCCGGCAGCCGCAGGGCGCCCAGCGGCACCCGGCCGTTGCGTTCCGCCCGCAGGGTCGCGGTCCGCCCGTCCGGCGTGCCCGCGGTCGTCCGTGCTTCGGCACCCTCGCCCTCGGTCCGCACCCATCGACCGAGGACCGTGCCGTCGGTGCCGAACGGGGTGTGCTCAAGGCCGGGTTGGAGCGGCAGCACCTCGCAGGAGCCGTGCAGCAGCGAGGCGTTCTCGCGGACGGCCGACGCCAGCAGTGCGGGCAGCGAGGCCCGCCCGTGCTCGCCCGTCGCCGGGTCGTACTCCAGCCACAGCGACTGCCGCCCCTGCCTGCCCTGGCGCCAGTACGTGGTGCCGTCGCCCAGCACCGGGCGGCTCGGCGGCAGGACCGTGTCCCCGGCGTGCAGGGTGCGGCTGCCCGTCGCCCGGCCGCCACCGGGCAGCGGGATCGAGGCGTTGGCCGCGTCCAGGCCGGACCACCAGCCGGTGATCTGCTCACCGCCGACCGCGACCACCTCGGACGGGCGGTTCGACCAGTAGCCCTGCTGCTTGGTACCGTCCCGCCACATCACCAGCAGCTCGCCGTCGGCGTACCGGAACCTGGGCCGCTGCCAGCGATCCAGGGCGACGGGCAGCCGCAGCTCGTGCGTGAGCAGGATCCCCTCGGGGCCGACGACGAGCGCCCTGTGACCGCGGGCCACGATCAGCGCGGGCCACGCCTCGGTCACCGACAGCTCGTGGTCCCGGTCCCCCCGCACCTCGGCGTCGAGCAGCGTCAGCGCCTCCTCCAGCGCGGGCCAGCCCAGTTCGTCCACGATCCCGGCGCGGAGCGTACGGCCGAGGACCGGGACGACGTCGTAGCCGGTGAGCCTGCGCACCGCCTGCGGGCTCTCCTGCACCACCGCCCGGAAGGGGCGCAACCGCTCCAGCTGCGCGTCGGCGCCGGGCAGTCCGGCCGTGGCGGCGAACTCCGCGGTGGCCGCCTGCAGCCACTCGCGCAGCACGTCGCCGAGGACCGGATGCGCCGCCACCCTGGGCAGCTCCGCGGGCCCCTGCCCCCGGCCGAGGCCCTCGACGGCCTCGAACAGCAGCGCGCGGTAACGGGGTTCGGCGGCGACGGCCTTCAGGTCCCGCCGTCCGGGCCGCTCGTCGCCCAGCCAGACGGCCAGCGGAAGGTGCACATGGGTGTCCGTGTCGGGTACGGCCGGCGCGATGCCCTCCGCGACGCACAGGTCCAGCAGATCGAGGTCGGCCCCCGCCTGCCAGCGCCCGGTGAACAGGTCGACGGGCCGCCCGCCGGCGCGCAGCCGGGGCGCCATCCGCTCGGCCAGCGCCAGCGTCGCGGGGGAGCGGCGCGAGTACGCCGAGCCGTGCTTGCGGTGCTGGGCCCACCGGCCGAGCCAGTCCGCCGCGTCGACGTCCCCGCCGCCGTCCCCGGTGAGCAGCAGGTCCGCCCCGCACTCCGCCAGCAGTGTCAGCCAGAACTCGTCGTCCGCCACGTCCCGGCCGAGGCCGGCCGGCATGATCTCCAGCAGCCGGACCCGGATCCCGGGCCGCCGCTCGGCGAGGACCGGCAGCACGCTCCGGTAGGCGTTCCAGAAGGAGGCCGGCGCGCGGACGGCGGCCGGGGACGCGAGCAGGTCGGCGACGAGCGCGCACTCCTCGGTGACCCGGTCCAGACCCGCTGCCTTGATCAGCCCGCGCGCGTCCTGGGGCAGCGAGGCGTACGGCGCCATGCCGGCCGCGCAGCGCTCCACCGTCAGCTGCCGGAACTGCGCCCAGGCGGTGGCCGGTTCGAGCCGCCGCGCGAGATCCTTCACGTACTCCTTGAGCGCCTTGACGGTGAGTGCCCCGGCGAAGGCGAACTCCAGGAACACCGCCCGCTGCCGCTCCTCGTCCACGGCGAGGGCGTACACCCGCTCGGCCTCGCGGGCCTTGCCGAAGAAGGCCGCCGCGTAGGTCGCGTTCTCGTGCTGGAGGAAGACGCGGGCGGCCTGCTCGTAGAAGGTCGGCAGGAAGTGCGGGACCGCTCGGCCGAGCCGCTCGCCGAGCGCCTCGAAGCCCTCCTTCGCGTTGCCCGGCTTGGACTTGGCCTGCCGGGCCAGCCGCTCGACGTCCTTGACCAGGGCGAGGGCGTGATGGCCGTTGGCCGGGTCGTGCACCAGCGCCCAGGCCGGGAAGCCCAGGGTCTCCCGGCGCACCTGGCCGACCTCGGGCGCTTCCGGCTCCCGGCCCAGGCCGAGGAACTCCAGCGCCAGGTCCTCGGCCTCACCGAGGGTGCCCGGGACCAGCCGGACCACCGTCCGCCCGTCGAGGGCGGGGTGCGTGTAGGTGCGTGCGGTCAGGACGTCGGCGTCCTCCCGCACGGTCGTGCCCGGGGGCAGGATCGCGCCGGCGTCGAGCAGCGCGGTCGTGGTGGTGTCGTCGTACGCGGTCATGCCGCCCGCTCCTCGTCCTCGATGTCCCGCCCGGCGTACAGCGCCGCCGCCATCCGCATCCCCTCCGACCAGGCGACCGGCCCGACCTGACCCAGCCTCAGCGTCCGGCCGGCCGGATCGGTCCACGCCAGCGGGCCGGTCTCGGTCTCGAAGTAGCTGTCGTAGTCGCCGATCCAGACCCGGGCCTCGATCCCGCGGCCCTCCTCCAGCACCGAGCACACCGCGTAGCCGCCGCGCACGCGGTACCCCAGCTGGGTGGCCCTGCCGTGCAGGAACCGGAGCTCCTTGAAGACCCCGCCCGCGTACTCCTCGACCTGGGTGCCCTCCGCGTCCAGTGTGGCCGGGCGGTGCCAGACCTCGCGGAAGAGCTGCTGGGCCTTCTGCTCGACGCCGAGTTCCACGGCGAACTCCCGCAGCTCGGCCAGGTCTTCGAGGAGCACCGGGTGGGGCAGCCGGACCAGTTCGGGGGCGATGCGCACGGTGTCGCCGTCGAGGTCGACCAGGCCGAGCCCGCGTCCGGCGTCGGCGTCCCGCAGGAACCCGGCGACCCGGCCGTCGGCGCCGGTGACCACCAGGTCGCGCAGCGCCGCCTGCCAGGCGGGGTCCGGCCACACCTGCGCGAGGACGGCGAGCGGGACCGGAAGGGACCGGGTCATCCACCGCTCCACGTCGGCCAGGCACTGCCGTTCGTGCCGCTCCAGCCACTCGGCGAGCTGCCGCAGCCCCAGCACGGCCGGATCCTCCGCCAGCTTCGCGGGCACGGACTTCAGCTTCCGCCCCGCCGCGTTGCGGCAGACCACCTTCCCGTCGTCCAGGGCCACCTCGTAGTCCCCGGCCGTCACCCACCCCATGCGTGCCTCCCCGCACCGCAGTGATCAACTGGTGGCGACTGTAGGGGAGACCACTGACAACGCCCCCCCCCCGGCGGCCTGCACTGGTGGGGAAAACGCGGTCCGGCGGGGGCGGGAACGCAGGCAGGAGGCCCGGGCGGGTACGGCGACGGCCCCGGTCCGCGGGCGGAGTCGCCGGGACCGGGGCCGTGGAAGGCAGGGGGAGGGCGTCAGCCCTGACCCGACTCCTTCTCCCGCTTCTGGTTCTTCAGCCGCACGGTCTCCTTGCGGACCTCGGCCTGCGTGGCGCGCTCCTTCTCCAGCCACTCGGGCAGTGCGTGCTTGAGCTCCTCGATCTGCTCGGTGGTGAGCGGTTCCGTCACCCCGCCGCGGGCCAGTCCGGCGATGGACACGCCCAGCTTGGCCGCGACCACCGGACGCGGGTGCGGCCCGTTGGCCTGGAGCTCGCGCAGCCACTCGGGCGGGTTGCTCTGGAGCTCGGTCAGCTCGGCGCGCGAGACGACGCCCTCCTGGAAGGCGGCGGGCGTGGCGGGCAGGTACACGCCCAGCTTCTTCGCCGCGGTCGCGGGCTTCATCGTCTGGGCGGTCTGGTGCGAACTCATGGGGTCAAGGGTATCGGCCGGGCGCGGAAGCCCTGACCACGACCGATGGCGCCGTCCGTGCACCGCCGTCCGTGCACCGCTGCCCGGGCAGCCCGCCCCCGGCCGGTACCCGGGGCCTGTCCGTGGCCGATGCCGGGCTGCCCTCCGTGGCCCGTTAACCTGGGCTGGTGACAGGCTCGGAGGAAACACCGTCGTTCCGGCTCGCGTACGTCCCCGGCGTGACGCCCGCCAAATGGGTTCGGATCTGGCACGAGCGCCGGCCCGGCATCCCCCTCACCCTCCTCCAGGTCCCCGCCGCCGAGGCGTCCGGCCTGCTGCGCGCGGGTGACGCGGACGCCGGTCTGCTGCGGCTTCCGGTGGACCGCACGTTCTTCAGCGCGATCCCCCTGTACAGCGAGACCACGGTGGTCGTCGTCCCCAAGGACCACGTGATCACGGCGGCCGAGGAGGTCACCGTCGCCGACCTCGCCGACGAGGTTCTCTGCCACCCCCTCGACGACGTCTTCGACTGGGACGCCCCGCCCGGCGAGCCCGCCTTCGAGCGCCCCGCGACCACCGAGGACGCCGTCGAACTGGTCGCCGCCGGGATCGGGCTCCTGGTCGTCCCGCAGTCCCTGGCCCGCCTGTACCACCGCCGGGACCTCACCTACCGGCCGCTCACCGACGGCCCGGAGTCGACCGTAGCCCTGTCCTGGCCCGAGGAGGCCACCACGGACCTGGTCGACGACTTCATCGGCATCGTCCGTGGCCGCACGGTCAACAGCACCCGTGGCCGACAGACCGCGGAGACCTCCAAGCCGGGGAAGACGGGCCAGGCCGCGCCGGAGAAGGCCGGACGGGCGCAGAAGCCGGCCGCCGGGGCCAAGGCGACGCCGGGCGCCCGCACCGCACGCGCGCGTGCCGCCGGAGCGAAGTCCGCCAACCCCGCCAAGCCCGCGAAACGCGGCAAGCCCCGTCGTCGCTCGTAGGCGGCGGCCGGACCTCCCGCACCCTGCCTCGCCCCGCTCCCGATCTGCTCCCGCGTGAGGCGGGGTTCGCGGCCCTGTTCGAGTCGGCCGGCCTGAAGCTGTCGAGGGCCGTGCCGACGCCGACCGGACTGTCGGAGGTGGAGGTGGAGGTGGAGGCGATGGAGGCGGTGGCCGCCTGAGCGCTCCGCGGGGAGCCCGCGGCCGTCAGGCCTCCGAGACCACCGGCGCGTGGGACACTTCCGGCGCCTCCGGAGCCTTCGCCCGCTCTCCCAGGTCGGCCACCGCCAGGCCCAGCGCCACCAGGATGAACCCGACGGAGGTGAGCAGGCCCAGCTCCAGCGCCTCGGTGGCCGGGCCGCGGTGCGCCAGGTGGGCGAAGTACACCGAGCCCACCACCGCGATGCCGGCCGCCGAGCCGACGCGCTGGCCGGTCTGCAACACCCCGCCGGCGGCACCGGCGCGCTTCACCGGGACGCGGGTCAGGGTCAGCGTGGTGTTGGGGGAGACCGTGACGCCGGAACCGATGCCGCCGACGATCATGGGCACCGCCGCGGCCCAGCCGAAGTTCTCCATCGGCACCAGGCGTACCACCGCGATGATGCCGAGCAGTCCGAGCGCCACCCCGCTGAGTCCGATGACGACCAGCTTGCGTCCGTGGCGCACCACCAGCCGGCCGCCCAGGGCGGCACCCACCGCCGAGCCGACCGCGAACGGCAGCACCGTGATTCCGGCGGCCAGCGCGCTGTATCCCGCCGCGTTCTGCAGGTACAGGGCGAGGACGAAGAAGACCGTGGTGAAACCGGCGAAGTAGGAGAAGCTGATCAGCGCGCCGAGGGTGAAGGACCGCATCGAGAACAGGTTCAGATCGAGCAGAGGGGCCTGTCCGAGCCGGCCCTGCCGCCGCTCCCACACCCAGAACAGGCCGAGCAGGACCGCGCCCACCGGCAGCAGCGCCCACTTCTCCCGTCCGGTCCACTGCTGCTCCTGCACCAGCGGCAGCATCAGCGCGAGCACACCGCAGCCGAGCAGCAGCACGCCGAGCGGGTCGAACCGCTCCCGCCGGTCCGCCGTGGCCCGATAGCGGGGCAGCAGCCGCAGGCCCGCGACGAACGCGGCGATGCCGATGGGCAGGTTGACGAAGAACACCCAGCGCCAGCCGTCGTCGGTGCCCACGGCATCGATGAGCACACCGCCGGCCAGCGGACCGACCGCCGTCGAGATCCCGATGACGCTGCCGAGCAGCCCGAAGGCCTTGGCACGTTCGGAGCCCTGGAACATCTGCTGGATCAGCCCCGAGGTCTGCGGCGCGACCATGCCCGCGGCGGCGCCCTGGATCAGCCGGAACACCACCAGCCGGTCGGGGCTCGACGCGAGTCCGCAGGCCGCCGAGGCCACCGTGAACACGGCGAGCCCGATCAGGAAGGCCTGGCGTCGCCCGCGCATGTCGCCGAGCCGCCCCGCCGGGACGAGTGCCAGCCCGAAGGTCAGCGCGTAGCCGGAGACCACCCAGGCCTGGGCGGCCTCCGTGGCGCCCAGGCCGTGTTCCATCGAGGGCAGCGCGACGTTCACGATCGAGGTGTCGAGCAGCGAGATGAAGCCGGCCGCGAGACAGACCCCGAGCGCCTTCCACCGCCGGTCGTCGGTGGCCGGCTGCTGCGGCTTTGAGCAGGTCGTGGTCATGTGGCCACGCTAAGCAGGCATCCGGGGCATCGCACGACCGGCGGAGCGAACGGATGGCCGAACTGCTCCTTCCGGGTGGCGGCCCGGGCGTCCGCCGCCGGGAGCCCGCCGTTCAGAGCGAGGTGAGCCAGTCGTAGGCCACGCGCGCGGTGAACTCCGCCTGGCCGCCGCGCAGCAGAAGATCCGCCGTGCCGAACCGATCGGCCTGCGCGGCGACATAGGGGACCGCGATGCAGCGCATCCCGGCGGCGTGCGCCGCCGCCAGGCCCGGAGCGGCGTCCTCCAGCACCACGCAGTCGGCCGGTGCTGCGCCGAGGCGGCGGGCCGCCTCCAGGAAGACGTCCGGCTCCGGTTTGCCACGCGGCACCTCGTCGGCCGAGACCGTGGTGCGCAGATACGCGTCGAGGCCCGTGCCGGCCAGGATCGCCTCGATCGCGTCCGGCGAGGAACCGGAGGCCACCGCCGACGGGACGCCCTCGGCCGCCAGCAGCTCCACGAACTTCCGCATCTCCGGGTACGTGCGCGTGCGGGTCCTGGCCAGCTCCAGGTAGCGCCGGTTCGCCTCCGCGAGCAGCTCCGCCACCGGGGGCCGCAGTCCATGGCGGTCGCGCAGCAGGGTCACCGTCTCCAGCGTGCTGATGCCGACGAGGCGCTCGTGCTCCGCCCAGGTGTAGTCCGTGACGCCGTGCCCGGCCAGCAGTTGCCGCGTGGCCTCGTAGTAGTTCGGCTCGCTGTCCACGAGTGTTCCGTCGAGATCGAAGATGACCGCCAGGCCGCCGAGATTGCTCATGTGACCAGGATGCCGTTACCCGCGTGCGGCCCGGCCGACGGACTCCACCAGCGGCAGCAGCCGGTGCGGAACCCGTTCGCGCAGCGCCACCTCGGTACGGGTGCGCACCACGCCCGGCAGGCTGATCAGCTTCTGGATCACGTCCTCCAGATGCGCGTTGTCCCGCGCCACCACCCGGGTCAGCAGATCCCCGCCGCCCGTGATCGAGAACGCCTCCACGATCTCCGGTACGGCGGCCAGCGCGTCCCCGACGTCGTCCAGATGCCCCTGGGTGACCTCGATGTGCACGAAGGCCAGCACCGGGTGGCCGAGTGCGCCGGGGGAGAGGGAGGGGCCGGTGCCCGTGATCACACCGTCCCGCTCCAGCCGGTCGAGCCGGGCCTGGAGCGTGCCCCGGGCGACCCCGAGCACCCGGGCGTACTCGCGCACGCTGGTGCGCGGCTGCTCCAGCAGCAGCCGCAGGATGCGGGTGTCGAGCTCGTCCACGGTCATGACCCACGACTGTACCAATGGCTCACCGGCGTTCCCGGCCGACCTGGGCCATTGGCATGTCGGTCGACATACCGTGTGCCTCATGGCCGGACCATTGGCCCAGCAGAATCGACGCCGCTTGAGCCAGTAGCCCCTCCGGTGCTCTCATGGGTGTGTCGATGGCGCTGCGGATCCCCGCGGCGCCATTTCTGTGCCGTCCGCGGAGGGGGAAGCAGTGCTGAAGACGGTGTTCGTGGCTCCGGACCCGGGGCGGGTACGGCTGCGCTTCGCCGCGCGCGCCGTGCTCGGCATCGGCCTCGCCGTCGTGCTCTGCGCACTCGCCGGGCACTCCCTCGCGGGCGCCGTCACCGGCGGTCTCGCCGCGCTGCTCGCGCTCTTCACCGTCGCGGACCCCACGGTCCGCGGACAGGCCGTCACCACCGCGCTGCTGCCCGTCGTGGGCCTGCCGGTGCTCTCGGCCGCGGCCGGGCTGCACGACCTCCCGGTCGCCCGCGACCTGGTCCTCCTCGCCGTGGTCGGTGCGGGTGTCTATGCGCGCCGCTGGGGTCCGCGCGGCCACAGCCTGGGCGTGTTCGCGTTCATGACCTTCTTCGTCGCCCAGTTCCTGCACGCCACCCCCGGACAGCTGCCCGAGCTGTACGCCGCCGTCCTGCTCGCCGTGCCCGGCGCCGCCGCCGTCCGCTTCGGCCTCTGGTGCTACGAGCGCAGGCTGCCCCCGTCGCCGGTTCCCGCACCGCCCGCCGGCACCGGCCTGGCCCGGGTGACCACCCGGCAGGCGGTCCAGGCGACCGCGGGCGCCGGGTTCGCGCTCGTCGCCGGCCAGCTGGTGTCCGGCCAGCGCTGGTACTGGGCGGTCGGCGCCACCTGGTGGATCTTCGTCAACACCGCCTCCCGCGGCGAGACCCTGGTGCGCGGCTTCCGCCGGGTCCTCGGCACCGCCATCGGCATCGCGCTGGGCCTGCTGGTCGCCACGCCCGTGCACGGCGCACCGGTTCCCACCGCGGTCCTGGTCGCGGTCGCCGTGTTCGGCATCTTCTACACGGCCGCCGTCTCCTACACCTGGATGATGCTCTGGGTGACCTTCCTCGCCGAGCTGCTCTACGGCCTCCTCGGCGTCCTCACCCCCGGCCTGCTGACGCTGCGGCTGGCCGAGACCGCGGTGGGCGCCCTCGGTGCCGTTCTCGCCGTGCTGTTCGTGCTGCCGGTCACCACCCACCTCACCACCGACGCCTGGATCCAGCGCGCCCTGCGCTGCGTGCACGCCTGCACAGCCGAGGCCGCCGCCCGGCTCGCCGGCTCCGCCGACGCCGACCCGGCACCCCGGGTGGCCGAACTGGAACAGCTCCTCGCCCGGGTACGGCTCTCCGTCGCCCCTCTCGTCCACCCGCTCAACCCGATGCGCGGGCGCAGGCGCCGGGCCCGCCGCGTCCTCGCCCTGCTGGACGACTGCGCCCGCGAGATCCGCGGCCTGGTCACGGTCGCCGCCGACCCGGAGGCCTCGCACGACGCCCGGCTGGCCGCCGCCTGCTGGCGCGTCGAGGCGGCCGTCGAGGCACTCACCGGAGGCTCGGAGCACATCGCCGCCCCCGCCGAGCCCCCCACCGAACCCGCCCTCGCCCATCTGCACGGCCTGGAGCGCGCCCTGTCCGAACTCGCCGGGCCGCTGCACACCCCCTCGGGCTCACCCCTGGTCGGCGCCTGAGACGCGCCGCCCCGCACGCCCTGGTCTAGACCGCCAGCTGCTACCGTCGGCCCCGGGCGGGCTCGAACCGACCCTTTCCGGCTCGTACCGGCTCGTGGTGGCTCACAGCGACACAGCGACAAGCGATAGGGGACAGCGGTGGCAGACGGCGGCAGGCGGCGCAGGGCGTTCATCGGGTCGTTCACCGCCGCGGGGGGCCCGGGGGTCGTCACGGCGGCGGTCCGTCCGGACAGCGGCGCCCTGGCCCTCCTGGAGAGCGTCGACGGCGTCCCCGACCCGTCGTATCTCGCACTCGCTCCCGGCGGGCGCACCCTGTACGCGGTCAGCGAGACCGCCGACGGTGCGGTGGCCGCGTACCACGTCCACGACGACAAGCCGCGCCTCGCCGGGCCGCCGGTCCCGGTCGACGCCAGCGGCCCCACCCACCTCAGTGTCTTCGACGGCCATGTCCTGACCGCCAACTACGGCTCCGGCAGCGTCACCGCCGTCCCCGTCCGCCCCGACGGCACCCTCGCCCCCGCCCCCTCCGGGCAGCTCCGGCACACCGGCTCGGGCCCGCACGAACGCCGCCAGCGCGGCCCGCACGCCCACCAGGTGCAGCCCGACCCCAGCGGTCGCTGGGCGGTCAGCGTGGACCTGGGCACCGACTCGGTCCGCGTCTGCACCCTGGACGCGGGCACCCCCGCCCTCCACCGCGAGTTCGCCCTGCGCCCCGGCTCCGGCCCGCGCCACCTGGCCTTCCACCCCGGCGGCCGGTACGCCTACGTCGTCAACGAGCTCACCCCGACCGTGACCGTCTGCCGCTGGGACGCCGGCACCGGCGTCCTCACACCCCTGACGGAGACCCCGGTCCTGCCCGGCGCCCCGGCCGGCGACGCCTACCCGTCCGGCATCGCCGTCTCGCCCGACGGCCGGTTCCTCTGGACGGCGACCAGGGGCGAGGACGTCCTGACCACGTTCACGGTCGACGGCGACCAACTGCATCTGACGGCGACCGTCCCCTGCGGAGGCCACTGGCCCCGGGCGATCACCGAATCGGGCGGCTTCCTGTACGCCGCCAACGAGCGCTCCGGCAACATCACCTGGTTCACCGTCGACCAGCACACCGGCCAGCCCCGCTACGACGGCTCGGTGGAACTCCCGGCCCCGTCCTGCATCGTCTTCGCCTGAAGCACCCCGCCGCTCAAGGCCCCCCGCTGCTTGAAGCGCCCTGCAAGGGGCGCGGGGAACTGCGCGCTCAACCCCCACCGGCAAGCAGCCGAAGACGCACCGGCCCCCCGGCACAAAGGGACCCGCCCCCCTGGAGGAACGGGCCCTTGACTCACGTCGGCCGACGCGCGAAGCGCATCACCGCACCGGCGTACCCTGCGGCTGCTGCGGCGCGATGCCCAGCGCCGTCGTGTACTTCGCCAGCGCCAGCTTCCCGATCGCCGGGTACGCCCCGAGCGGCTCGGCGGTGGCGCAACCGGCCTCCTCCGCTGCCGCGGCCAGCAGCGCCGCGTCGATCTCCGGCCCTATCAGGTACGGCGCCAGCGCCAGCTGCTGCGACCCCGAACCCCGCAGCTGCTCCGCCACGGAGGCGATCGAACCCTCCTGGTCCAGCGCGGCGGCCATCACCGGCACGGCCAGACGCGCGGCGAGCAGCATGCCGGTGATCCCGGCGGCCTGCACGGCCTCGTCGCCGCCCACGGACGCCAGGACGATGCCGTCCGCCGCCGTCGCCACGGTGAACAGCCTGGCACGGTCGGCACGGGCCAGTCCCGCCTCGGAGAGACGCACGTGCAGCGCCTCGGCGAGCAGCGGGTGCGGGCCGAGCACGTCGGTCAGGTCGGCGGCGACGCGGCTCTCCATGACCGCGTGGCGGACCTGGCGCAGCAGCGCGCTGTCAGGACCGGCCAGCAGCGGAACGACGACGGCGACCGGGCCGTCCGGGGCCTTGATCCCCTCGACGCCGGCGGCGACGGCCTGCTCGTAGCGGGCGGTACGCTCCTCGGCCGCACGGGCGAGCACGGACTGGAGGGTGGGGAACTCCGCGTCGTCACCGTCCAGGTACCCGATGCGGGCGTCGAGGCCGGGCAGCTCGGAGCGGGCGATGCTCACGACCTCCTCGGCGAGGCTGCGCGTGGCGGCGCTGGGCGTACCGGGCACCGCCAGGACGAGCGCGGGCGCGTCCTCAGGAGCCACCAGCGGCTCGGGGCGGCGGTGCCGTCCGGGCTGGCGGGGGCGCGGCATTCGTACTGGCAGGCCGGCGGGCCCAGTGGGGGAGCTCATGGCGCCGCATGTTACTGGCTATCTGGGCTCCCTTGTTCGGGGAGGGTGCAGGTGAGCGGTATCCGTCCGCTTTTGTCTGATGAGTTACGCATGATTCGGAGGGGATCGCGTCACCTGTCGGACACTGCGTGCCCGAGCGGGATCAATAGCCTTTTTTCTGTACAGGTTTCATGTGCACAACGGAAAACAGCTTTTCATCACCCGGCAGAGTGACCCGCCCGGCCGCCAGGTCACTCGCGACGCGTACCGCTCCGTGCAGTGGATCGCCCTCCGCCGGCACCTGTCGCGCCTGCGGGAGCAGCCGCGCCAACTCCCCGGCCAGCGGTAGGAGAAGCGGGTCGCCGAGCCTGACCAGGCCGCCGGTGAGGGCGACCAGGGGTTCGCCCTCCGCGGGGCAGACGGCGGCGGCCGACTCGGCCAGGTGCCGGGCGGCGGCACCCACGATCGCGACGGCGGCCGGGTCGCCCGCACCGGCGCACTCCGCGACCCGCGGGGCGAAGGAGGCCAGCACGGCGGGCCGGTCGGCGCGCGGATAGAGCTGCTCCGGCAGTCCGGGCAGCGGCCCGAACATGTCCTCGGCACCGGCCCGCAGCGCGGCCGAGCCGCCGTCCCGGCCGTCGAAGGCCCGCAGCGCCGCCTCCAGCCCGGCCCGGCCGATCCAGGCACCGCTGCCGCAGTCGCCCAGCAGATGCCCCCAGCCGTCCGCCCGCCGCCACCGGGCGAGATCGGTACCGATCGCGATCGCCCCGGTCCCGGCGGCGACCACCGCGCCGGGTCGCGGACCCAGGGCGCCGACGTACGCGGTCACGGCGTCGGCGGCCAGCGCGACCGTCCGCACCCCGAGCTCGCGGGCCAGCGCGCCCGGCAGTTCGGCCCGCAGCGCGTCGCCGAGACTGGCCAGCCCGGCGGCACCGACGACGGCCGTCGTCACCTGCCCCAGTCCGTACGAGTCCGCCAACGCCCTTGCCATGGGCAGGAGTTGTTCCAGCAGGTGCCCGGGGTCGATACCCCGCGCCGCGGTCCGTACCGGCTCCCGGGACGCCAGGGGCGCCGACGGCTCCCGTCCCGGCGCACCCACGACGGCCCGCAGCCCGGAGCCGCCGGAGTCGACGGCGAGGAACCCCGCGTCCCGGGGCCCGCCGCCCTCGTCGCTCACGGCAGTTGCCAGTCCACCGGCTGTCCCCCCTGCTGGATCAGCAGGTCGTTGGCACGGCTGAACGGGCGGGAGCCGAAGAACCCGCGGTCCGCCGACATGGGCGAGGGATGCGCGGACTCCACCGCCGGCAACTGACCGAGCAGCGGGCGGAGATTGCGGGCGTCGCGGCCCCACAGGATGGACACCAGCGGCTTGCCGCGGCCGGCCAGTGCCCGGATCGCCTGCTCGGTGACCTCCTCCCAGCCCTTGCCCCGGTGCGCGGCCGGGCTGCGCGGGGCCGTGGTGAGCGCCCTGTTGAGCAGCAGGACGCCCTGCCGGGTCCACGGGGTGAGGTCGCCGTTGGACGGCTGGGGCAGCCCCAGGTCGGTGTTCAGCTCCCGGTAGATGTTGATCAGGCTGCCCGGCAGCGGGCGTACCTCGGGCGCGACCGAGAACGACAGCCCCACCGCGTGCCCCGGGGTCGGGTACGGGTCCTGGCCGACGATCAGGACGCGGACGTCGTCGAAGGGCTGCTGGAAGGCGCGCAGGACGTTCGGCCCGGCCGGGAGGTAGGTGCGTCCCGCGGCGATCTCCGCGCGCAGGAAGTCGCCCATCGCGGCGATCCTCCCGGCCACTGGTTCCAGGGCCTTCGCCCAGCCCGGTTCGACGATTTCATGCAAGGGTCGTGGTGCCACGGCGTCACCCTACTGCCGTACACGGGTCGGCGATCAAGCTGAGGCCATCGTGGTCGCGGGACGACCGAGGACGACCGGACCGTAGCCACGGTCGACCGGAACCGCCCTCCCCTGGCGGACCCGGCCTCAGGCCACGACCGCCGCGCGCACGCACAGCACGTCCGGCAGGTGGGAGGCCAACTGGCGCCAGCTGTCGCCGTCGTCGGCCGAGGCGAACACCTCGCCGTTGCGGTTGCCGAAGTACACGCCGGCCGGATCCGCGTCGTCCGTGCAGAGCGCGTCGCGCAGCACCGTGCCGTAGTGGTCCTCGGGCGGCAGCCCCGCCGACAGCGGCTCCCAGGTCCGGCCCGCGTCGGCCGTGCGGAACACCCGGCACCGGTGCCGGGCGGGCACCCGGTCGGCGTCCGCGTTGATCGGGAAGACGTACGCCGTCTCCCCGCGGTGCGGATGAGTGGCCGCCGCGAAGCCGAACGTGGACGGCAGCCCCTCGCCGATGTCGGTCCAGTGCGCCCCCGCGTCGTCGCTCCGGTACACCCCCCAGTGGTTCTGCAGGTACAGCCGGTCCGGATCCCCCGCGTCCTGCGCGATCTTGTGCACGCACTGGCCGAACTCCGGATCGGGGTCCGGCAGGAACACCGCGGAGACACCGGAGTTGGACGGCGTCCAGCTGGCGCCGCCGTCGCCGGAGCGGAACACGCCGGCCGTCGAGACGGCGACCGTCACCGCCTTCGGGTCGCGCCGGTCGGTGACCACGGTGTGCAGGCCCTCACCGCCCCCGCCCGGCACCCACCTGTCGCGCGTCGGGTGCTCCCACAGCGGGCGGACCAGCTCGAAGCTCTCCCCGCGGTCCTCCGACCGGTACAGCGCGGCCGGTTCCGTGCCCGCGTAGACCACGTCCGGTTCGGCGGCGGCCGGGTGGAGCTGCCAGACCCGCTCCAGCGAGGCGCCGGTGTCCTTGGGGAACTTCACGGCGGGCCGGGCCGGTTCGGACCAGGTGCGGCCCAGGTCGTCGGAGTGGAACACCGAAGGCCCCCAGTGGGCGCTGTCGCCGCCCGCCAGGAGCCGGGGCCGCGCGGCCCGGGTGTCGATGGCGACCGAGTAGATCGCCTGCGCGTTGAAGTAGGGACTCTCGTCGAACTCCCAGGCGCCACCTTGCCGCCTCCCGAGGAAGAGCCCCTTGCGGGTCCCCACGGCGAGCAGAACCTCGGTCATGCCGATCACCTCCATGACGTCCTTGTCACAGCCGACTCCCAGACACCGGCCAGTCTGCACCCCGCCACTGACAGTCACCCCGGAGCCGGCGTCGGCGCAGGTCGGAGCCGCCGTGTCGACGGGTCGGACAAGACGGCGGAACGCGTTCCGGGAGACGCCTGCGCGAGCGGGGTCAGTCGTGCGACCGTCGACTCGGAGTTCGCCGTGAGCAACAGGGCGGTCGCTCCCGTATGGGAGGGCGGTCCGGGCTGTCCGTGCGCGCGTGAGGAGGATGCCTTTGAAGGCGTTCCGTGGTCCGAAGGTCTGGCTGTGGCGCTGGCGGCGCAACCCGCTGAAGCGCCGTGCCGACACGATGGAGGCCTGGGTGCTGCTCGGCGCCTGGCTGCTCACCCTGCTGGCCGGGGTGTTCGCGGGGCTCGCGGCGGCCCGGTCGGTCGAGGACGGCCTGGCCCGTGAGCGCGTCGAATGGCACCCGGTCGTCGCCCATGTCATGGACGAGGCCCCCGGCTCGGCGGCAGCCACGTCCGGCGACTCCGGCTCCTCCGAGTCCTCGGGGTCCTCGGGGTCCTCCGGGTCCTCCGGGTCCTCGGCGTCGTCGAACGGCGAACGGGTCTGGGCGCGCGTGGGCTGGACCGTCGCCGACGGCTCCGCGCACACCGGCCAGGCGCGGGTCCCCGCCGGCAGCAAGGTCGGCACGCCGGTCACCGTCTGGACGGACCCCCAGGGGCATCTCGTCACCCGGCCCGCCACCACCTCCGAGGCCCACCTCCGCTCCGCGCTGATCGGCGGCCTGGTCGGGCTGAGCGCGGCGGCCGTCCCGTTCGTCGCCGGGCTGGTGGCGCGGGGCCGGCTGGAGCGGCGGCGGATGGACCGCTGGGACGCTGAATGGGCGCGGCTCGGACCGCAGTGGGGCCGGATGACCGGCTGACACCGGCGCCCGGCTGACACTTGCGCCCGGCTGACACCGGCGCCCGGCGGGCCGTGGCGCCCGCGCCCTGCGGCTGACCGGCTGTCGGTCAGACGGTCAGCCAGTGAGCTGGTCAAGCCGGTCAAGGGGACTGCTGAGCCAGCGCCCGGCGGCAGTGGGCGAGCAACTGCTCGTCCTGGGCGATGTCGTGGCTGCCGTACCCGCCCGGTCGTGCCGTGTGCCGCCGGGCGGCGGCGAGTTCGTCCGTCACCAGGTCGCGCAGCGGTGCGCCCGCCGGGCCCATCGCGGCCAGGCACCCGGCGATCGCGCCCCGGGTGTACGGGTTCTCCGACCAGGCGGCCCGGAACACCGGGAGCACGGGCTCCGGATCCCCGTCGATCCGCCACAACGCCTCGGCGGCAGCCGCCCGTTCCCACACCCGCCCCGACCCGGCCAGCCGGCGCAGCGCGGGCAGCGCGCCGCGGGCCGCCGGACCCAGCCGGCCCAGCTGCTCGGCCGCCGTCCGGGCGCTGCGGGTGCGGCCGTGCGTCAGCTCCCGCAGCAGCACCGGGAGTACGGTGGCCGCGTCCCCCTCCGCCGACCACAGGGCCCCCGCCGCCAGGGCGGCGTGCCGGGTGTCCAGCAACCCGCGCAGGACCGGCGCCGCCGCCCGGGCACCGGTGCCCAGGACGTCGAGCGCCCGTACCGCCTGCCCGACGAGGGCTTCCCGGGCCCCCAGCCCGTCCGGTGCGCCGCGCAGCAGCCGCAGCACCTCCGGCACGGCCGCCGGGTCCTTGAGGGCGGTGACCGCCGCCAGCAGGGGGACGGCCAGTTCGGCGACCTCGGGCGAGTCCGGGTCGACCCGGCCGAGCCGGCGGCGCAGCGCGGGCGCGAGCGGGGCGGCGGCCGGACCCAGATGCACGATCTCGAAGCCCAGGCCACCGGGCACCACCGGTCTCGCCAGCACCTGGGACAGGGCCGGCACCGCGCGCGGGTCGCCGCTTCTGGCCAGCGCCTTCAACGGGCCGCCCAGCGAGGGTCTGTCGCGCTCCCGGGTGTGCACCCACAGGTCCGGCCGCACGGTCACCAGCGCGTGGAGCTCGTCGGCGGCCGGCGTGGCCAGCCCGAACAGCTCCACGAGCACCGTGACCGCCGCATCCCGCAACTGGTCCTGCTCCCGGCCCAGTTGCCTGCCTATCAGCGACACCGGCGCGGTGAAGTCCGCCCGCCAGCCACGGAACAGCCCGGCCGACATCCGCACCGCGTTGCACCGGTCCATCGGGTCCGGGCTGCCCAACTGGCCGACGAGCAGCGCGATCCGGTCCGCCACCCGGTCGTCCAGCGCCCGGTGCAGGGTGCGCAGCAGATAGGAGCCCTCCTCGTCCGACGGCCGCAGCCGCCGTATCCGGCCCACCAGGGTGTCCGTCTCCACCCGCTCCGGACCTGCGGCGCGTCGCTCCGACCGCTCCCTGAGCAGCCGGACCGCGGTCGGCACCAGATCGGCGGGCAGCCGCTCCGGCGCGCCGAGGCCCAGCTGCCCGAGGGCCGCCAGCCGCGCCGTCGGGGCGTACGGCGGTCCGCTCTGCGCGGCCAGCAACTCCACCGCCCCGGCCGCCCGGTCGGGACGGCACCGTGCGAACAGCCCGAGGGCCTCGGTCAGGGCGAGCAGCACCTGTTCGTCGCGCTCGACCGTGATCCGCCGCCGTAACAGGGCCAGCACCCGGTCCGGTTCGTCGAGGAACCGGACCAGCGCACCGGGCACCGCGCGGCGCACCCCGGGGCAGGGGTCGTCGGCCAGCGGTACGAGCGCTTCGGCGCCGGCGCCGACGGCGGCCCGGGCCCGTGAACCGGCGCTCTCCGAGCCGATGCTGACCAGCAGTTCCACTATGGCGCCCCGGTCATGCACCTCCGGGCGGGAGGCGAGCGCGAACAGGAACGGGACGCAGGCGAGCGTCGAGTCGTACACACTCCCCTGGTGGTGCACCGAGCCGTACATCCCGTCGAGCGCGACCTCCCGTTCGGCCGCGTCCGCGGAGGCCAGTCCGCGCAGCAGTCCGGGCACGTCCGCCGCGCTGCCGTACGCGTGCCGCAGCGAGGCCCAGTCGACCTCGTCGATCCCCGTGAACACCGTTGTCCTCCCCAGGCGAGTACCACCTGTTCCGGAGTCTGCACCACGGCACTGACAACGATGCGGAATCGGACGGCAACTGTGTGCGATCCGTCGGCGGTCACCGGTCGCAGACGGATCGCACAGGGATCAGTTCCGGCCAGGCAGCGCCCGCTCCAGGATCGCGTCGAACCCGGTGCCGGCGGGCAGGGTGCCGAACGCGTACCCCCAGTCGCCGCCGAGCCGGGTCGCGCAGAAGGCGTCCGCCACGGCCGCCGGGGCGTACCGGACCAGCAGCGAGGCCTGTAGCGCCAGCGCCATCCGCTCGACCAGCCGGCGCGCCCCCACCTGGTCGGTCTCGGCCAGTTCGGTCTTCAGCCGGGTCACGGCGGCGTCCAGCCGGGCGTCCGCGCCGCGCGCCTGCGCGAGTTCGCCGAACAGGGCGTCGGCGGCGCCGGGTTCGCGGGACAGCGCGCGCAGCACGTCGAGCGCGTTGACGTTGCCCGAGCCCTCCCAGATCGACAGCAGCGGGGCCTCGCGGTAGTGCCGGGGCATGCCGGAGTCCTCGACGTACCCGTTGCCGCCGAGGCACTCCAGGGCCTCCGCGGTGAAGGCCGGACCGCGCTTGGTGACCCAGTACTTGCCGACGGCGGTCGCGATCCGCCGGAAGGCCCGCTCCTGCTCGTCCCCGCGCACCGCGCGGTCCGCCGCCCCCGCCAGCCGCAGGGTGAGCGTGGTCGCGGCCTCCGACTCGACGGCCAGGTCGGCCAGCACGTTGCGCATCAGCGGCTGGTCGACGAGCCGCGCGCCGAACGCGCTGCGGTGGCGCACATGGTGACCCGCCTCGACGAGCGTCTTGCGCATCAGGGTCGCCGAGTTCATCACGCAGTCGAGCCGGGTGCAGTTGACCATCTCGATGATGGTCTTCACCCCGCGCCCCTCGGGACCGACCAGCCAGGCCACGGTCCCGTCGAACTCGGGCTCCGAGGAGGCGTTGGACCGGTTGCCGAGCTTGTCCTTCAGCCGCTGGATGCGGAACGCGTTGCGGCTGCCGTCCGGCAGCACGCGCGGGACGAGGAAGCAGGACAGGCCGCCCGGCGCCTGGGCCAAGACCAGGAAGACGTCGCACATCGGCGCCGAGGTGAACCACTTGTGCCCGCGCAGGGTGTAGACCCCCGGCTCGGCCGTGGGCGTGGCGGCCGTCGTGTTCGTCCGGACGTCCGAACCGCCCTGCTTCTCGGTCATGCCCATCCCGGCGAGCAGCCCCGGCTTCTCCGTCGGCACGCGCAGCCCCGGCTCGTACTCCCGGCTCGTCAGCAGCGGCTCGTAGACCTTGGCCAGCTCGGTCTGGGCGCGCAGGGCGGGAACGGCGGCGTAGGTCATGGACGTGGGACAGCCGTGGCCGGATTCGGTGTGCCCCCACACCAGGCCGCCGGCCGTCCGCGCGACGTGGGCCCCCGCCCGGTCGTCCGCCCAGGCGGCCCCGGCCAGACCCTCCGCCACCGCCGTCCGCATCAGGTGGTGCCAGCTGGGGTGGAAGTCGACCTCGTCGATCCGGTTGCCGTACCGGTCGTGGGTGCGCAGCTCCGGCTCGTGCCGGTTGGCCAGCTCACCCCACTCCTGCGCCTCCGCGCTCCCGGCCCGCACCCCGAGCCGCCGGATCCCCGCCTCGGCCCACTCCGCACCCTCCCGGCGCAGCCCCTCCAGCAGGGCCGGGTCGTCGGAGGCGTCGTAGGGGGCGAGCGGCGTCGCCTGGTTGGTGACGTCATGGGTGGCGTACTGCGGCTGCGGGAGTGCGGCGGTCGAGTCCATGGCTCCCATGTTGCAGTGATCCTGCGACCGCATCAATAGTGCAACATGACGCCGCACGTACAGTACGTGACCATGCGCATGAAGGATGTGCCCGCAGAACCTGCCGAGCCCGCAGTGCCCGCAGTGCCCGCAGTGCCCGCTGAGCCCGCAGTGCCCGCTGAGCTTGCAGTGCCCGCAGTGCCCGCAGTGCCCGCTGAGCCCCCCGCGTCCGCGGACGTCGGCCTGCGGCCCCTGTCCGCCCGGTCGGTCGTGCTGAGCCTGCTGCTGGGCACGCATCCGCCGGAGCTGCCGGTGAAGGACCTGATCAGGTTCGTCGAGCCCTTCGGGGTCGGCGGCTCCACGCTCCGCGCCGCGCTCAGCCGCATGACGGCCGCCGGCGACCTGCGCCGCACCGACGACGCCGTCTACGGCCTCAGTGACCGCCTGCTGGCCCGCCAGCGCCGCCAGGACGAGGCGGTACGGCCACGTACGCGCGCGTGGCGGGGCGACTGGGAGATGCTGGTCGTCACGGCCACGGGCCGCGGGCCGGCCGCACGAGCCGACCTGCGCACCCGCCTGACCGCCCTGCGGCTGGCCGAACTCCGCGAGGGCGTCTGGCTGCGTCCGGCGAACCTCGCGAGGCGGTTCCCCGCCGACCTGGCGGCGACCGCCCAGTCCTACACGGCCCGCCCCGACCGCCCCGCACCCGAACTCGCCGCCGACCTCTGGCCGTTGACCACCTGGTCCGGCACCGCCCGGGCCCTCCTGGCCCGGGCGTCGGAATCCCGCCTCCCGGCCGACCGCTTCACGGTCTTCGCGGCGGCGGTACGGCACCTGCTGACCGACCCCGTCCTGCCCTCGGAACTCCTGCCCGCCGACTGGCCGGGCGACGAACTGCGCGCCGCGTACGCCGCGTACCGCACGGAACTGAGCGGGCCGACCGGGGCCGAGCGGGCCGACGAGGGCTGAGCGGGCCGACGAGGGCTGAGCGGGCCGACCGGGGGGCTGAGTTCGCCGTCGGGGAACGCGACCGGCTGATCACGGCGGCCGGGCCAGGCGAGGCGGCTTGACCTTACCCTCGGGGGCAGGGTTTAGCGTGCGTCGAGGTGAGAGACATGCGGATCAGTGAGCTCGCCCGCCGGGCGGGCGTGACGGTCAAGGCGGTGCGCTACTACGAGTCCCTGGGACTGCTCGCGCCCGACCGGCTGGCCAACGGCTACCGGGACTACGGCGAGGGCGACGTACGGCTCGCGCGGGAGATCCGGACGCTCGGCAGGCTCGGCATCCCGGTGGAGCGCACCCGTCCCTTCCTGGACTGCCTCGTGGTCGGGCACCAGCACGCCGACGACTGTCCCGCCTCGCTGGCCGAGTACCGGGAGGCGATCGACGAGATCACCCGGCGCATCGACGGGCTCACCGCCCGCCGGACGGCCCTGGTCGCGCACCTGCACGAGGCCGCGCACCGCAACAGCCGGGTCCCCCCGGCCGGCCGTGCCGAAGGAGAG
Organism: Streptomyces sp. NPDC048278; assembly: GCF_040652195.1. Taxonomy (NCBI): domain Bacteria; kingdom Bacillati; phylum Actinomycetota; class Actinomycetes; order Kitasatosporales; family Streptomycetaceae; genus Streptomyces; species Streptomyces sp. NPDC048278. The sequence goes on along the minus strand of NZ_JBEZLP010000001.1, from coordinate 245,465 downwards.
GACCCGATGACCGACTACCTGAGTCTGCCCGCCGACCTGCCCGTCCCCGAGGACGACGGCGCGGCCGACCATCTGCCGGGTACGGAGATGCCGTACCTGGAACTGCGGGCCACCGGCGGCGGGACGGTCCGTCTCGACGCGCTCGGCACGGGCCGGACCGTGCTCTACGTCTACCCGCTCACCGGACGCCCGGGCACCGACCTGCCCGAGGGGTGGAACGCGATCCCCGGGGCGCGCGGCTGCACCCCGGAGGCGTGCGGTTTCCGCGACCACCACCAGGAGCTGCTGGCCGCCGGCGCGGCAGGGGTGTACGGCCTGTCCAGCCAGGACACCGCCTACCAGGAGGAGGTCGTCGAACGGCTCCGGCTGCCGTTCCGGATGCTCTCCGACCCCACGCACGGCCTGACCCGCACCCTCGCTCTGCCGACGTTCGACTCAGCCGGTGCGACGCTCTACAGGCGGCTCACGCTGATCGTCCGGGACGGCGTGATCGAGCACGTCTTCTACCCGGTCTTCCCGCCGGACGAGCACGCAGGCCAGGTACTGGACTGGCTGCGCGCCAACCCCCGACAGCCCGCCGCCGCCCGATAGGACGAACGACCCTTGGAGTCATCCGTGTTCACCGGTCTGAGCGCCTTTCCGCTCACCCCGATCGCCGCCGACGGAAACGTCGATGAGGAAGCCTTCGCCCACCTGGTCCGCCGCCTCGCCGCGGCCGGCGTCGACTCGGTCGGCGCGCTGGGCTCCACGGGGTCGTACGCCTACCTCACGCTCCGGGAGCGGGCCCGTGCCGCCCGTATCGCGGTGGAGCACGCCGACGGCGTTCCGGTCGTCGTGGGCATCGGGGCACTGCGCACCCGGGACGTGCTGGCGGCGGCCGAGGACGCGCAGAAGGCCGGGGTCGCGGGCGTGCTGCTCGCCCCGGTGTCGTACCAGCCGCTGACCGACGAGGAGGTGTTCGGGCTGTACGAGGACGTCACCGCGGACCTCTCCGTTCCGCTGGTGGTCTACGACAACCCGAGGACCACCCGGTTCGCCTTCACCGACGAGCTGTACGCGCGCGTGGCCCGGCTGCCCCGCGTGGCGTCGGTCAAGATTCCCGGGGTCCCCGCCGACCCGGCCCCGGCCCGGGCCCGGGTGGAGCGGCTGCGGGAGATCCTGCCGCCGCACGTGACCGTGGGGGTCAGCGGGGACGCGTTCGCGGCGGCCGGGCTGACCGCGGGCTGCGACGCCTGGTACTCGGTGACCGCAGGCACCCTCCCCGGACCGGCCCTCGCCATCACCAGGGCGGCCCAGGAAGGGCGGGCGGACCGGGCCCGGGAGGAGTCGGAGCGGCTCCAGCCGCTGTGGGACCTCTTCGCCCGGCACGGATCCCTGCGGGTCATCGCGGCAGTCGCCGCCGAACTCGGCCTCACGCCGCGCGACAGCCTCCCCCGCCCACTGCACGGCCTGGACGCACCCGACCGCGAGCAGGTCGCCGACGTGCTGCGGCGGCTCGGCCTCGCCGAGCTGTAGCCCGGGGCCCGGGGCGCGGCCGGGCGCCCCGGTTCACTTGTAGGTGACGTCCGAGCTCGCGTACTTGCAGTAGGTCCCGTCCGGCCCGCTCCCGTTCGTCGGCGGTTCCGCGCCCGTGTTGTTGCCGATGTACTTCTGGCAGGGCACGATCTTCCTGCTGCTGTCGCCGACGATCGTGATGTTCTTCAGCGTCGCGCTGTCGCCGTAGTTGGTGTTGATCCCGACCAGCGCGCTGCCCTTGTAGGTCGCCTCGATGGTGTTGAGGTTGATCGTGCGCTTGTACTGCGTGGAGCAGTTGCCGCACGAGCGGACCAGCTTGCCGAAGTTCTGCACCGCGAAGCCGGACACGTTCAGCGTCCCGGCGCCGTTGAACTGGAACACCTTGTCGCTGGCTTCCTTCGCGCCACCGCCGGAGACGGTGTACACGTTGGACGACGAGGAGCCGCGGAAGGTCGCCGCGTCCTCGCCGACGTCCTCCCACCACACGTTCTGCAGGGTGCAGCTGCCCTCGCAGTGGATGCCGTCCGCGGCGGGTGCGCCGATGATGACGTTCTTCAGGACGGTGCCCGCCGCCAGATCGAGGATCGGGTCCTGGTCCTCGCTCTGCCCGCCGCTGCCCAGGTCGCCGCTGCCGTACAGGCGGAGCATCCCGTAGTCCTTCGTGCCCGACAGCTTGATGGTCGCGGTGACCGCCTGGCTGCCGGTCGCGGTGGGCCAGGTGGCCGCGTTCGCCGGGCTCCCGCCTGTCATGAGCATGCCAAATGAGAGTCCCAGGACGGCCAGCCCGCCCGTCAGTGCGCGTGCACTGCTCCGTGCCCGTGAAGTCATGTCCCGTATGCCTTCTCTCGAGTGGAGGGTCCTGTCGGTGTCCCGCCGGTCATCGGTCGGGTTCCTGGTCGGAACGTAGAGGGAAAGCGCTTTCTGGTCAACGCTTCGCGTGCCGCCCTTTCCGGCCTCTCCGGTTCCTCGCCGGATGATGTGGGAGCGCTTCCATGAATGGGCGTGTCCATGCCACCATGCCGACGGCGGCTCTGCCTCCGCCCCCGCGCGCCAGGAAGGCTCCCGTGAAGCCACAGCCCAGCAGAACGCTGCTCAGCACGCTCCTCGGCACCTGTGTCCTCGCCCTCGCCCTGGTGGTGACCGCCACGGCTGTCACCGCGCTCGTGCGCGGTCCGCGCCCGGTCGCCCCGGTCGCCCCGGCCGCCCGCCAGGGCAGCCACTGGGTGAACACCTGGACCGGGATGCCCCAGCTCACCGAGGCCGGGAACCTGCCGCCCGCACCGTTCACGGGGGAGAGGGCGGTGCTGGCCGACACCACGCTGCGCCAGACCGTCCGCGTGACCGTCGGCGCCCACCGGCTCCGGCTGCGCTTCTCCAACGCCTACGGCGACACCCCGCTGCCGCTCACCGCGGTGACCGTGGCGCTGCCGGCGGGCGGACGCGCGGGGGTGAGCGCGATCGTGCCCGGCAGCCTGCGCCCGGTGACGTTCTCCGGGCGCGCCGCGACCGTCGTACCCGTCGGGGCCGAGGTCGTCTCCGATCCGGTGGACCTCGACCTGCTCCCGGGGGCCGACCTCACGGTCACGGCGTACACCGCCGAGGGCCAGCCCGACCTCGCGCTCACCTCGCACCCGGGCTCGCGCACCACGTCGTACCTGGCCCTCGGCGACCACACGCGGGACCCGGACCTGACGGGCGCGACCGCGGTCGACCACTGGTACCTGCTGAGCGACGTCGAGGTCCTGGCGCCCGCCGGGACCCGGGCCGTGGCGGTCCTCGGCGACTCCCTCACCGACGGCCGGGGGTCCACGACCAACGGCAACGACCGCTGGCCGGACCAGTTCTTCGACCGCCTCCGGTCCCGCCCGGACACCTCGGACATCGCCGTCCTCAACCAGGCGGCCGGCGGTAACCGCGTCCTCGCCGACGGCCTCGGCCCCAACGTCCTGGCCCGCCTCGACCGCGACGTCCTCTCCCGCAGCGGGGTCGCCTGGCTGATCGTCTTCGAAGGCGTCAACGACATCGGCACCGCCGCCGCCACCCCGCAGGCCCAGCGGGCCGTCGCCGACGACCTGATCGCCGCCTACCGGCAGATCGTCGTCCGCGCCCACGCCCAGGGCATCCGCGTCTACGGCGCCACCCTGCTGCCCTTCGGCGGCAACGCCTACGACGACGGCGCGGGCGTACGCGAGGCGGCCCGGCAGCGCGTCAACGACTGGATCAGGGGGCCCGGGCACTTCGACGCGGTGCTCGACTTCGACCGGGCGGTACGGGACCCGGCCGATCCGGTCCGCCTGCGGGCCGACCTCCAGGTGGGGGACTGGCTGCACCTCAACCCGACCGGATACGCGGCGCTGGCGGCGGCGGTGCCCGCGGGACTGTTCGGCGGGCGGTGAGCGCTACGCGGACTCGGCTCCGGTGGGGACCGTCCCCGGAGCCGAATCGGCGCGCGAGGGCAGGTGGTTGAAGAGCAGGTTCAGGACGATCGCCGTCAGGCAGCCGGCGCTGATGCCGCTGTTCATCACCGTCTGGAACCAGTCGGGGAACTTCGCGTAGACCGTCGGCACGCCCACCGGCAGCACGCCGACCGCGACCGAGACGGCCACCACCGTCAGGTTGTTGTTGCCCGTGAAGTCGACGTTCGCGAGCGTGCGCAGGCCGCTCGCCGCGACCGTGCCGAACATCACCAGACCGGCACCGCCCAGCACCGGAGCCGGAATCGCCGCGACCACCGCGCCCAGCTTGGGCAGCAGGCCGAGCAGCACCAGGATGCCGCCGGCCGCCGCGACCACCCAGCGGCTGCGCACCCGGGTCATGCCGACCAGGCCCACGTTCTGCGCGAACGCCGTGTACGGGAAGGTGTTGAAGACACCGCCGAGGACGGTCGAGAGGCCGTCGGCGCGCAGGCCGTCGGCGAGGGAGCGCGCCTCGACGCGGCGGCCGGTCAGCTCGCCGACCGCGAGCAGGTCACCGGTCGTCTCGGTCATCGTGACCAGGGCCACCACCAGCATGGAGACGATCGCCGAGGCCCGGAACGTCGGCGCCCCGAAGTGGAACGGCGTGCTGATGCCGAGCCAGTCGGCGTCCCCGACCCCGCTGAAGTCCGTGAACCCGAGGGGCACCGCCACCGCGAGGCCCACCGCGATGCCGATCAGGACCGCGATCCGGGCGAGGTAGGCGGGCGCGAACCGCTGCACGCCGAGCACCACCGCGAGCACGAAGGCCGCAAGCGCCAGGTTCTTCGGCTCCCCGAAGTCCTTCGCACCGACGCCGCCCGCCGCCCAGTTGCCGGCCACCGGCAGCAGCGAGACGCCGATGACCAGGATCACCGTGCCGGTGACCAGGGGCGGGAAGAAGCGCAGCAGTCTGCCGAAGACGGGTGCGAGCAGCATGATCGCCAGGCCCGCCACGATCACCGAGCCGTAGATCGCGGGGAGCCCGCCGCCCGTCGTGCCGATCAGGACCATCGGCGAGACCGCCGCGAACGTGCAGCCCTGCATGATCGGCAGCCGGACGCCGAACCGCCAGAAGCCGACGCATTGGATGAGCGTGGCGATGCCGCACACCAGCAGGTCGGCGGTGATCAGATACGCCAGGTCGGCGGGGGACAGCTTCATCGCGCCGCCCACGATCAGCGGGACGGCGACCGCGCCCGCGTACATCGCGAGCACGTGCTGGAGGCCGAACGCGGTCAACTGCCGTACGGGTGGGACCTCGTCGACGGGATGGACGGAGGCGCTGGTGGTGGCCATGGGGACTCCAGAGCGGGGACGACATCCGGACAGCACGAGACCGTAGGCGGTTTGAACAGTTTGTTGATTTCCGGTCTGTTGCCGATACGTGTCATGCCCACCTGGACACGGGCGGATTCCCTTCCGTTCCCGCTACGCCCCGGTCCGCGCCGCCGTCAGCAGGGAGTTCCAGTCGGCCAGCTTGACCACGCTCCGCCCGAGCCGGGCGCCGAGCGCCGCCTCGGCCCGCTCGATCGCCTGCCAGCCCGTCCACGGCACCGGTTCGATGCCGGCCGAGCGCAGCGCGGCGACCGGATCCGGGGCCACCTCCCGGCGCAGCAGCAGCGGCGCGTCTTCGAGCAGGGACGTCACCGTCTCCTTGGCGTCCGGCCGGTTGGTGCCGATGACGCCGGTGGGCCCCCGTTTGATCCAGCCGGCCACGTAGTCACCCGGCACGCCGAAACAGCCGTCCAGGACCCGGCCCGCCTCGTGCGGCACGGTGCCGCTCTCCTCGTCGAACGGGAGCCCGTCCAGCGGCACCCCGCGATAGCCCACCGAACGCAGCACCAACTGCGCTTCGACGGTCTCGTACTGCCCGGTTCCCCGCACCCTGCCGCGCGCGTCGAGTTCCGTCCGCTCGAAGAGCACCGCGCCCACCCGCCCGCCGTCGTCGAGGAACTCGACCGGGCGCAGGAAGAAGCGGAGCCAGATGCTGCGCTGGGCTCCCCGGTGGCCGGTGCCGCCCCAGTTCCGCAGCACCTCGATGTTGCGCCGCTGGGCGGCGGGCAGCGCGGAGGGGTCGGCGTAGGCCGGGTCGAGCCCCAACTCGTCCGGATCCAGCAGGACTTCGGTGCCCGGCAGGCCGCCCAGCTCGCGCAGCTCCTTGGTGGTGAACCGGGCCTGCGAGGGGCCTCGCCGACCCACCACGTGCACGTCTCTTATCCGGCTCGCCGCCAGCGCGGTCAGGGCCGCCTGCGGCATGTCGGTGGGGCTCAGCTCCGCCACGCCCCGGGCCAGCATCCGCGCCACGTCCACCGCGACGTTGCCGACCCCGATGACCACCGCCGACCGGGCGTCCCGCACGAACCCGGCGTCGATCGCGTCCGGGTGCGCGCTGTACCAGGACACGAACTCGGTCGCCGACCAGCTGCCCGGCAGCTCCTCGCCGGGAATCCCGAGCCGCCGGTCGGTCGCGGCGCCCACGCAGTACACCACCGCGTGGTACATCTCCCGCAGCCGCTCCACCGGCAGCCCGCCCGTGCCCCCGACCCGGACCCCGCCGAGGAACCGCACCCGCTCGTGTTCGAGCACGGTGCGCAGGTTCCCCTGGAGGGACTTGATCTTCTCGTGGTCAGGGGCGACGCCGTACCGCACCAGTCCGTACGGGCACGGCAACCGGTCCAGGACGTCCACACGCACCGTGGAGTCGAGCTGGACGAGGTTCTGGGCGGTGTAGCACCCGCTCGGCCCGGAGCCGACGACGGCGACACGCAACACAGGGGGACTCCTTGCCCGAGGGGCTGGTGCCTCCAGCATCCCACCGGCCCGGTCGTCCAGACAGGGGCCGCTGGGGTGACGTGGATGCGCGTCCGGATGCCATGAGTGTGATCATGTGATCACGTTCCGCATGCGGCAGAAGCCGGAAACCGGAAGCCGGAGCCGGACCCCGGACATCAGGAGCCTGAAACCGGCAGTCCGGCCGCGGCCTTCGGGGTCAGGCGTTCGCCCGTTCCGCACCAACGCCCGCCACCGCCCGGAGGCCGCCGGCCCCGGCATCAGGGCTCGGGCTCGGGCTCGGACCTGGACTCCGACTCGGACCCGGGTCCCGGCTCGGTCCGGTCCTCCGTGGCGAAGAACCGCGACAGGTCCCGCCGTTCGGCCGCGGGTGCCGACTCCGGCGGCAGGCCCAGCTCCCGGTCGAGCCCGTAGCGCTCGAACAGCTCCGCCCGCAGCGCCGGGATCGGCATCGGCACGCCCGGCACCAGTGCCGCGTACACCGCGCCCATCAGCATCGCGCGCAGCATGGGGTAGTCGGTCTCGACGTGCTGCGAGCCGTACCGGGCGACGGTGTCGCCGAGCAGCTCCGCCAGCCGCCGCTGCTCGGGGCACTGCACGAAGCCCTCGGCCTGCAGCAGGCCCGCCATGTGCTGGCGCATCAGCACCGGACGGTCCTGCGCGAGACCCAGGATCGAGTCGATGGCCCGGGCCAGCCGCTCCCGCCCGTCCTCGGTGTGCGGCTCGTGCTCCAGCGCCTCCTCCAGCGTGCGGTGCATCAGCCGGTGCACGGCGGACTGGAGCAGCTGGCGCTTGCCCGGGAAGTAGTACGACACCAGTCCGCGCGCCGATCCCGCCCGGTCCGCGATGGCACCCAGCGTGGTCGCCTCGAAGCCGTGCTCGTCGACCAGCTCCACCGCGGCCTGGAGCAGCCGCTCGCGCGAACGCCTGCGCAATTCTTCATTGACCGAGGGGCTGCGCGGGGACATCCTGGAACTCCTGCGTTGACTGGCTGCCAGCCAACTATAATCGACGCAGTGGGCACCGCCCTGTGCGGGGCCTGTTCAGGGCTGCCGTCCGTCCGGGGCGACACGGGGGAGCGTCTCGGGCGGACGGCAGCCCTGAACAGGCCTGGGTGGGCGTGGCCGGTCGGCGGGCCGCGCCCACCAGGTCCAGGACCGGCAGCAGCGCGTTCGGCCGTTCGGCCACCGGCAGATGGTCCACGAAGTGCACCCGGCAGCCGAGCGCCGCCGCCCCGCCGTCGGCATGCCTGCTGTCCCCGACCATCAGCGTCTCGCCCGGCTCGGCCCCGAGCGCGTCGAGGGCGACCGTGAAGAGCCGCGGATCGGGTTTCTGGACGCCGTGTTCGTACGACAGGACGTAGGCGTCCACGTAGGCGTCGAGCCCGTGCTCGCGGAAGACCGGGCGCAGGTCCCAGCCGATGTTGCTGACCACACCGACCCCGACGCCGTGCTCGCGCAGCGTCCGCAGGACCCGGGCGGCGTCGGGGTAAGGCGACCAGGCGCGCGGGTCCATGTGCCGCTCGTACAGGGCGTCGTGCAGACCGGGATCCGGCAGGGCCACCCGCCGGGACAGGCCGGTGTACGCGGCCCGGTGCAGCTCCGCGCTCTCGTCCCGCACCGCCCACACCCCGGACAGCTCCGCGGGCACCGCGACCGGGAAGGCGCCGCCGGGCTGTGCCCCTGCCACTTCCAGCGCCCGCGCGGCCTCCGTCGACTCGGCCTCGGAGAGCGGTACTCCGGTGCCGGCGAGCACCGCCCGCAGCCAGGATTCGGTGGACTCGATGCGGAAGAGGGTTCCGGAGAAGTCGAAGAGCACGGCGGTCGGGAGCACAGCGGTGGAGGGCGCGGCAGTCATGTGCCGGACTCTACCGACGGCCGTCGTGGCGCGGGCTACGGGTGAGGGTGTCCCCGGCGGTCGCGCGCCCACTCGTACGCCAGCACCGCGAGCGCCACCACCAGGGCGCCGAGCAGCCAGCCGCCGAGCACGTCCGAGGGCCAGTGGACGCCGAGCCACACCCGGGTCAGGCCGACGCCCAGAACCGAGACAACGGCCGCGGCCAGCGCCGTACGCCGTAGCGCGGGACCGGCGCCGCAGCGGTGCAGCAGCCACAGCAGCAGGCCGCAGACCACCGTCGCCGTCATGGCGTGGCCGGAGGGGAAGGCCGCGTAAGGAGCGGAGTCGACCGGGTCGGGCCAGGCCGGTCGCGGGCGGTCGACGGCGGCCTTGAGGGACTGCTGGGCGGCCGTACCGAGCGCACAGGTCAGGGCCAGCCACAGCGCGGTCCGCCAGGCCGAGTGCCGCCACACCAGCCACACCGCGACCGCGGCGCACAGCAGGCGCATGGTCAGCGGGTCCCAGACCCAGTCCGCCAGGACGCGCAGCACCTGTGTGGTGCCGTGGTCCGCCACGGCCCAGCGGTGGGTGGCGTCGGCTATGCCCTCGTCCACCGCTACCAGCGGAGGCCACTCGCCGGCGACGAGGGCCAGCAGCAGCGCCGAGGACAGGGCGAGGACGGCGGTCGTGAGAAGGGGAGCAGGGCGGTCGTCGGGCGGGGGGAACATGACGCGATCTTTGCCGAACCATTGCCCGCAGGGCAATTCCTCCGACGGATACGGCTTTATCCGAGGGCGCGCAGACTCGGTACGAGCGCCACCAGCACTGGGATCACCGGGACCAGGGCGGCCGTCGCGGTCAGTCGCAGCCGGTGCCGGGCGGGGAGGCGGTCCGGGGCGGTGAGCAACCGGTCGACCCGCTGCGGGACATGGGCGTGCGGGGTCGGCCCGGGGCCGAACACCCCCCGGTCCTCGTTGAGTTCGACCAGGGCGAGCGCGGTGGTGAGACGGCCGTGGCGCCGCGACGCCACGTCGTCCGCGGCCAGTTCGACCAGTCGGTGCATCTCGTCGCGGAACGCGGCGAACACCGGGATCTGTGGGAACCCGCCCGCCAGCGCGGCCGAGCAGTGCAGCAGCCAGTCGTGCCGGGCCTGCGCGTGGCCCTGCTCGTGGGCGAGGACCGCGTCCAGCTGACGGCCCTTCAGGCGACGCAACGCGGCCGTGGTCACGACGAGTTGGGGCGCCGCTCCGGGCAGCCACCAGGCGTCCGGGCGCTCGCCCTCCAGGACGACGAGCCGGCCGTCGGCCGGTTCCTCGCCGGGCAACAGCGGTGACCGGAGCCGCAGTTCGGCCTGCTGCCGGTTGCGCCTGGCCCTGGCCCGCGCGATCTCCCGCACCAGCATCGCCCCGCTCCACAGCCCGGCGCAGGCGAGGGCCACCGCGGTCACCGCCGCCCACGGGCCGGTCGTGGAGAGCGCGTAGGCGTCCACCACCCCGTTCGGGGCGGTCGCGAACACGTGCCCGCGCACCGCCTGCCAGGCTGCCGCCGCGCTCAGCGTCATCGACAGCGCGCAGCACAGCAGGACGGCCGCCACGACGCACTGCCACACCCACAGCGCGACCACCGGCTCCCGGTCCGTCCAGTCGGCCCGGGCGAGCAGTCGGGGGCCGGCCACGGCGGTCAGGGCGCCGAGCAGCAGCAGTGCCACGGGGACCATCATGGCCAGCACCCTATGAGCGGGGAACCGCTCACGGGTACAGGGCATTACGCCAAAGTGACGCAGGCAACGTCCGTGCCGCGAGTGCCGTCCCCGCCCCCCTCACAGCGCCAGCAGCATCGCCACCATGCCGATCCCCATCGACAGCCGGCACGCCTGGGCCAGCTCGGGCCGGTCGCCCCAGCGGAGGGGCGCTGTCCCGGCGGTGACCGCGACCGGGACGAGCCGCGCCCCGGACAGCAGCACGTAGCCCGTGAAGTAGACCAGCAACACCCCTGTCACCAGGGGGACTCCGGCGCCGCCGTGATGGTGGGCGCCGGGCTCGGCGGCCATCGCCACCGCCATGTAGACCATCGCCGCCGCCCCGACCAGGTGGTGCCGATGGTGCGGGCTGCTGCGGGCGCTCCACAGGGCGCGCAGCGCGGCCGTGCCGAACACCGCCGCGTACAGCGGCCATGTCCACCCCGGCGGGGTGAACACCGTCGCGGGCACGGCCATGGCGGCCATGCCGAACCCCATCAGCGCCTCGCCGCCCGCGGCGCGCCGCTGTTCCCGGACGCTGCTGCGCATCCGCAGCAGGCAGTAGGCGCCGGTCGCCGCGCACAGCGCGACCAGCAGCCAGCCGGGCGAAGCCGGTCCGTGCACGGCGCACCTCCCCGCTCGACGTCGCGTCGATGGATGCGATGCCCCGGCCGTACGGCGCGCACGCGAGCGCAAGGATGTACACGGGGAGCATTCGCCGGAGCACAGCCTGTGAGCAGGGCCGTTCGAGAATGTTTTACGAGTAAAACACATGCTAAATTGATGGGTATGAGCACCGCGACCCCCGCCACCACCCGCCGTCTGCCCCTCGCCGGGGTGCTGCGCCTCGGCCGGCCCTCCGACATCTGGTTCAAGCCCGCCTGCAGCGTGGTCGCCGCGGTCGCCCCGCCCAACCTGGCCCTGCTGGCCCTCGGCCGCCTCGACCTGGCGATGTACACGATGGCCGGATCGCTGTGCGCCCTCTACGGCCACAACCGCCCCTATCCCGCCCGCGCCCGCACCCTGGCCCGGGTGGTCCTCGGCATGGTCGGCGGCCTCGCCGTCGCACTGACCGCGGCCTCGCTCACCACGAACGCGGTCGTCCTGGTGACCGTCGGCGCGCTCATGGCCGCGGTGCAGAAGGCCCTCTGCGACGCCACCCGCGTCGGCCCGCCCGGGAACGTGGTCCTCACCTTCATCAGCTCCGCCTCCCTGTTCGCCCCGCAGACCCTCGGCCAGGTCCCCGGCCACCTCGGCCTCGCCCTCGCCGCGGGCGCCTGGGCCTGGCTGGTCGGCATGGCCCCCGGGCTGCTGCGCCCGCACGGTCCCGAACGCCGGGCCACCGCCCACGCCCTGAACGCCACCGCCGCCTACGCCGACACCCGCGGCACCGGAGTCGGCCACGACCGGGCCCGGGCCGCCGCGGCCGGCGCCGTACAGGCCGCCTGGCAGTCCCTGCTCGCCACCGGCGCCCGCACCGACCGCACCCGCCGCGCCCTCGAACACCTCGTCGTCCGCGCCGAGGTCGCCCTCGCCGCCCCGGCGGACGCCGCCCCGGCGCTGCTGCGCGGCTGGGCCCGCGCGTTGCGCGGCACCCGACGCGTCCCGCGCGTCGCCGGCGCCGACGACGACCTCCTCGGCATCGACGCCGAACGCTCCGTCCCGCAGCGCCCGTTGTGGCACCGGCTCGGCCCGCTCGCACCCCTCGCCGCCCGCACCGCGCTCGGCTGCGCCCTGGCCGGCTACGCCTCCCTCGCCCTCGGCGTCGGCCGCCCCTACTGGGCGCTGGTCACCGCCGCCTCCCTCTACCAGGCCAACACCACCCTCACCTGGAGCCGGGGCGTCCAGCGCGTCGTCGGCAACCTCCTCGGCGTCCTCGTCTTCGCCGCCGTCGTACCGCTCGCCCACCTCCACCCGGCCGTCCTGGTCCTGTGCTGCCTCGCCTTCAACTTCGGCGCCGAGGCCCTGATCGGCCGCAACTACTGGCTCGGCAGCGTCTGCGTCACCCCGATGGCGCTGCTCGTCACCGAGTTCGCCCGCACCCAGGACGCGGGGCAGCTGATCACCGAGCGGGTGGTGGACACCCTGGTCGGCGCGCTCGTCGGCTTCGGCACCGCCGTCGTCGTCACCAACCGCCGGGCCGGCGACCGGATCGAACACGCCCTGACCCGCGTCGAACGGGCCCGCGAAGAGGCCGCCCGCCTGCTCGCCGGGCCGCAGCCGGCCCCGCGCGCCCTGGAGGCCGCCCGCCGCACCCTGTCCGCCGCCCTGGCGGACCTGCGCGCCACGGCCGACGCCGCGTCCGGCGAGTGGTGGCAGCGCGCACTGCCCCAGGAGCGGGTCGTGCTCGCCGAGCAGTCCGGACACCGTACGCTCGCCGCGACGGTACGACGCCAGGGAACGCACTCCTGGGACGGCGCGAGGACTACGGAGGACGTACGGCCATGACGGCGACCAACGGACGACCGGCGGCCGGGAGCGACGCGGACAGAGGCGTGGGAGGAGGCGTGGGCAACGGTGCGGGTGGCGGTGCGGGCAGGGGGGCCGGCAGGGACGACACCGTCGCGGCCGTCGTCCGGCAGTGGCGGAGCGTCCATCCGGCGCTGGACACGGGGCCCATGGAGGTCATCGGCCGGATCAACCGCTGCGCCGCCCTCCTCCAGCAGGCCGAGGACGCCCCGCTGCGCCGGGCCGGCCTCAGCCGCCCCGAGTTCGACCTGCTCGGCGCGCTCCGCCGCACCGGCCACGAGCTGACGCCGAGCGAGCTGGCCAAGGAGACCTTCTCCTCCGGCGCCGCCGTCACCAAACGCCTCAAGCAGCTCAGCGAACGCGGCCTGGTCGAGCGGCGCGGCGACGCCCGGGACCGCAGGGTCGCCCACCTCCGCCTCACCGACGCGGGCCGCGACCTCGTCGATGACATCCTGCCCGAGCAACTCGCCTACGAGACGGCCGTGCTCTCCGTCCTCGCCCCCGAGGGCCAGGGCGAACTGGCGGGACTCCTGGCCGAGTTGCTGGGCCGCCTGGAGGGCCGTATGGGCGCGCTGCGGGCCTGATCCCGCCGGTACGGCCCAGCCCGGCCGACCGTCCTGGACTCCCTGCCCGACGGACCCGCTCAGATCCCCGGCCGGTACCGCAGCGGATGGTCGGCCGGTACCTCCACCAGCACGATCCTGATCCCGTCCGGATCGGCGGTCCACATCTCGACCAGCCCCCACGGCTCCTTCACGGGCGGGCGCACGATCGCGACGCCCTTCGCCACCAGCTCCTCGTGCGCCGCCGTCACGTCCGCGACCTGCAGCCACAGCTGCACGGCAGGCGAGGGCGGCGTGTCCGACCGGCCGGAGACCTCCAGGAACCCGCCGCCGAGGAAGTAGACCGTGCCGCGCTCCCGGCCCTCCCCGAACTCGCGGTAGACGGCGAGCCCGAGCTGCTCCCCGTAGAAGGCGCGGGACCGCTCGGGGTCGGTGGGGTGGATCAGCGTACGGCCGCTCAGCACATGCACCATGCGACCGGAGCGTAGTGGCAGGCCACCGCGGGAGCCGGGAAGGGGACCGGGGGAGCGGGGATAGGCTCGTGACCGGCTCAGCAGCACTGAGATCAGCAGCACGTGAGATCGGAGATCCCGCCCATGGAGAACGCCGCCGCCGGACCGTCCTTCCGCGACGCCACCGACGCCGACGTGGACGTCCTGGTCGCGTTGGTCGAGTCGGCCTACCGGGGCGACGACAGCCGGGTCGGCTGGACCACCGAGGCGGACATCCTGGAGGGGCAGCGGACCGATCCCGAGGGCGTCCTCGAAGTGATCAAGGCACCGGACGGCAAGCTGCTCGTCGTCGAGCAGGGCGGCGGGATCGTCGCCTGCTGCCAGCTCGAACACCGCGGCGACCACGCCTACTTCGGCATGTTCGCGGTGAGCCCCGTCCTCCAGGGCGCCGGTCTCGGCAAGGTCGTCATCGCCGAGGCGGAGCGCCAGGCCCGCGAGGACTGGGGCGTGACGGAGATGCGCATGACGGTGATCTCGGTGCGCGAGGACCTGATCGCCTGGTACGAGCGGCGCGGCTACCGCCGTACGGGGAAGATGACGCCGTTCCCGTACGGCGAGGAGCGCTTCGGCATTCCCCAGCGCGCCGACCTGCAGTTCGAGCTGCTGGTCAAGCCACTGGTGTGAGAGCGCCGGCCGGCGTTCAGGCCGTGAAGCGGGCGGTGCGTTTGATCTCCGGGTAGTCGGTCGTCGCACCGTCCAGCTGGAGGGCGCGCACCAGCCGCAGGTCGTCCTGGGTGTTCACCACCCAGCCGATCACCCGCAGGTCCGCCTTGCGGGCGTGCTCGACGACCTCCAGGGTCATCCGGCGGATGTTCAGGCAGAGGGTCGCGGCCCCCGCCTCCTGGGCCCGCTCCACGACGTCGGTGCCGTACCGGCTGGCGATCAGCGCGGTGCGCACCCCGGGTACCAGCCGGGCGATCTCGGCGACCGCCTCGTCGTGGAACGAGGACACCTCCACCCGGGAGACCAGGTCCCGCCGCTGCATGACCTCGGCCAGCGCGCGGGCCGCGGCCACGTCCTTGATCTCGGCCTGCAACGGTGTCCGCACCGCGTCCAGGACCTCCTCGAACACCGGCACCCGCTCGCCCCGGCCGGCGTCGAGACCGCGCAGCTCCTCCAGGGTCTTCTCGGCGATCGGGCCGGTGCCGTCGGTCGTGCGGTCCACCTCCGCGTCGTGCATGACGACCAGGGCGCCGTCCTTGCTGAGGTGGAGATCGAGTTCGATCAGGTCGAGGCCGGCCTGCTGGGCGGCGACGAAGGAACGGAGGGTGTTCTCGGGCTCGACGCCCATGACTCCGCGGTGACCGATGGTAAGGAAGTTCAAGATTCAACTCGCTTCCGTCGACGGCGGCGATGGGTGCAGGCGCGCGAACCGTACGACGGGACGTCGCTGTCCACGCGGCTGGGCGCAGCCTAATGGCCGCCCGTCGCGATGAACCCGTACGTACACGAGGGGATTGGTGTGCCGGGTGCGCGGCACCTGGCCCGTGCCCCGGTCGGCGGTCACCCGGTGGTGGGCGCGTCTCCCCGCGCATTGACCGGCCGGATCCCGACGGTCCTCCGGAGCTGACGCCCCGTCACCGGACGTAGTGAATGTGAGCGCCTTCACGGTTTCGCACAGGAAAAAGCGCGGTGAAGTCGGGATGCCACAGGATAATTTCCTGATCACCCCCTTGCTGGGAGAAAGCCTGTATGCATACGGTGTCCTTACGGAAGCTTCTCCCGTGGAGGATGGGTCATGACGGAAATTCTTGTGCAGGTGGGTTCGGAGGAGCAGGTTCCTCCCGTGACCAGGGTGGTCGAGCACCCGGCGTGGCCCGTGCTCAAGGATGCCGTGGAGCGGATCCGGCCATGGCAGTCGAAGGACGGCTCCATCGACCTCGACGCCGAGGGCGCGCCCGCGCGGGCCGACGCCGAGGCGGCCGTACGGCGTGTCGCCGAGGCCGTGGAAGAGCTGTCCCCGCTGCTCCCGCACGACGCCGACTACCACAAGGCACTGGTGACGGACCTGCGGCGCTGGGCCGTCGGCGGCTTCCAGGTGCCCGACTTCCTCGACTCGCTGCTCGCCTTCCAGCCCGCCGCGGGCCGCGCGGACGGCCTCCAGCACCTGGTCGTCTTCCCGATGTACACGCAGAACGGCAACCCGGACCGCAACCTGGAGGCGGTCGTGTTGCGCATGGTCTGGCCGGACTGGCTGGCCGAGCTGGAGCGCACCCGGTACGACAACCCGCTGTTCTGCGGCATCACCTTCGAGGACTTCACGGCCGGGTACGACACCAACTCCGCCGTCCTCTTCCCGGAGACCATCGCCGTACGCGAGGCGCCGGAACGATTCTCCTGGGGCGGCATCTTCTGCGACCGCGAGGCCGCCCGCTTCCGCCGGGTCACCGACGCGGCCGTCGGCATCCTGGGCCTGGAACTGCCCGCGGACGTCGCCGCGATGGTCCACGACCAGAAGCGCTGCGAGGAGGCCTTCGTCCTGTGGGACATGGTCCACGACCGCACCCACAGCCACGGCGACCTGCCGTTCGACCCGTTCATGATCAAGCAGCGCCAGCCGTTCTGGATGTACGGCCTGGAGGAGCTGCGCTGCGACCTCACCGCCTTCAAGGAGGCCGTGAAGCTCCAGACGGACGGCGTTCCGCAGGCCCGTGACGTGCAGTACGCGGTCCTCTTCGACCGCATGTTCCGCTTCCCGGTCACCGGCGACCGCGTCCGCAACTACGACGGGCTCGGCGGCCAGCTGCTCTTCGCCTACCTGCACAAGCACGACGTCGTCCGCTGGACCGACAACAAGCTCGCCGTCGACTGGGAGCGCGCCCCGCAGGTCACCAACCAGCTGTGCGCCGAGATCGAGAAGCTGTACAAGGACGGCATCGACCGCCCGAAGCTCGTCCACTGGTTCGCCGGGTACGAGCTGGTCGCCACCTACCTCGCCCCGCACCCCGGCTCGAAGTGGGCCAAGGGCCCGGACGCCCTGGACCTGAGCCTGCCGCCGCGCAAGCTCGTGGACGACGTGCTTCCGGACGAGTTTCCGCTGAGCATGTTCTACGAGGCCCTGTCCAAGAAACTGAAGAACGTGATCGCCGAGACCAAGGGCATCACGGCGGACAGCGCCGAGCCGGTCGCCGCGTGAGCGACCGGCGGCGGAACACTGCTCAAGAGGGGAAGCACATGGCGGGCAACGGGTCTCTCAGTGGTGCGGTGATCGCGGTGGCCGGGGCGGGCGGACCCGCCGGGCACGCGACGCTGGTCAGGCTGGCGGAGGCGGGCGCGACCGTCGTCGGCGCCGACAACAGTCCCGAGCGCCTGGCGGAGGCCGTGGACGCGGCCCGGTACGCGGGCGGCGGCGCCGTGGTCACCGGCGAGACGGTCGACCTGCTCGACCTGGAGTCGACCCGGGCCTGGGCCGACCGCATCGAGAAGGACCACGGCCGCATCGACGGCCTGGTCCACCTGGTCGGCGGCTGGCGCGGCAGCGCCACCTTCACCGAGACCGACCTCGCCGACTGGGACCTGCTGGAGAAGCTGCTGATCCGCACCGTCCAGCACACCTCCCTGGCCTTCTACGACGCCCTGCTGCGCAGCGAGCGCGGCCGGTACGTGCTGATCAGCGCCGCGGGCGCGTCGAAGCCCACCGCCGGCAACGCCGCCTACTCCGCGGCCAAGGCCGCCGCCGAGGCCTGGACGCTCGCCATGGCCGACGGCTTCCGCAAGGCCGGGATCACCGAGGGCTCCGAGGGCCCCACCTCCGCTGCTGCGATCCTGGTGGTGAAGGCGTTGGTGCACGACGCGATGCGCGCCGAGCGGCCCAACGCGAAGTTCGCGGGCTTCACGGACGTCAAGGACCTCGCCGAGGCGGTCGAGGGCGTCTGGAGCAGGTCCGCCGCCGAAGTGAACGGAAACCGTCTGTGGCTGACCGAGAAGCCGTGAACCCCCCCAGGACCGACGCGCGTCGCCACCACGACCCCCAGGTCCGCGGTTTCGCCAGTGACAACTACGCCGGAGCCCACCCCGAGGTGCTGGCCGCCCTGGCCCTCGCCAACGGCGGCCACCAGGTGGCGTACGGCGAGGACGAGTACACGGAGAACCTCCAGCGGATCGTCCGCAGCCACTTCGGGGCGACGGCGGAGGCCTTCCCGGTCTTCAACGGCACCGGTGCGAACGTCGTCGCGCTCCAGGCGGTCACCGACCGCTGGGGCGCGGTGATCTGCGCCGAGAGCGCGCACATCAACGTCGACGAGGGCGGCGCCCCCGAGCGCATGGGCGGCCTCAAGCTGCTCACCGTCCCCACCCCCGACGGCAAACTCACCCCGGACCTCATCGACCGGCAGGCGTACGGCTGGGACGACGAGCACCGGGCGATGCCCCAGGTGGTGTCGATCACCCAGAGCACCGAGCTGGGCACCCTGTACACGCCCGACGAGATCCGCGCGATCTGCGAGCACGCCCACGCGCACGGCATGAAGGTGCACCTGGACGGCTCCCGGATAGCCAACGCGGCGGCCTCCCTGGACGTCCCGATGCGCACGTTCACCAACGCCGTCGGCGTCGACATCCTCTCCCTGGGCGGCACCAAGAACGGCGCGATCTTCGGCGAGGCGGTCGTGGTGATCAACCAGGACGCCGTCAGCCACATGAAGCACCTGCGCAAGCTGTCCATGCAGCTCGCCTCCAAGATGCGCTTCGTGTCGGTGCAGTTGGAGGCGCTGCTCGCCAAGGACCTGTGGCTGCGCAACGCCCGGCACGCCAACGGGATGGCCCAGCGGCTCGCCGAGGGCGTCCGGGCCGTGCACGGCGTGGAGATCCTCCACCCGGTGCAGGCCAACGGCGTCTTCGCGCGGCTCCCGCACGACGTGAGCCTGCGCCTGCAGAAGCGCTTCCGGTTCTACTTCTGGGACGAGGCGGCCGGTGACGTCCGCTGGATGTGCGCCTTCGACACGTCCGAGGAGGACGTGGACGCGTTCGTGGCGGCGCTCAAGGAGGAGATGGCGCGCTGAGCGCTCCGCGGGAAGCGCCGCCGCCCCTGACAGGACGCTGTCGGGACGCCTGCTGCATAGATATGCGACCACCCGGAAAGTCATTGACGCTCGGGTGGTCGCATTCCTATGCTCTGCGGGCATGGAGCTGATCCAGAACAACGCCGACCTCTCCGCGTACTTGGCCGCTGACGAGGCCATCGACCATCGTCATCCCCTGGTCCGGGAGACGGCCGCCCGGCTGGCCGCAGAAGCCGAGGACTCGTATGACTATGCGCGCGCCGCGTATGAGTTCGTGCGCGACGCCATCCCGCACTCACAGGACTCCGGCGACCTGCGGGTGACCTGGCGGGCCTCGGACGTGCTGGCGCGGCGCACCGGGATCTGTCATGCCAAGTCCCATGCCCTGGCCGCCCTGCTGCGGGCCGAGGACATCCCCACCGCCCTGTGCTACCAGCGCCTGACGCACGACGGCGGAGGTCATGTCGTGCACGGCCTGGTCGCCGTCCGCTTCAACGGCGCCTGGCACCGGCAGGACCCGCGCGGCAACAGACCCGACCTCGACGCCCGGTTCTCCCTCGACGGCGAACGGCTGGCCTGGGTCCCGGACCCTCGGTCCAGTGAGATGGACTATCCGGTCCTGTACGCTGAACCACATCCGGTCGTGCTCGGCGCCCTCAGAGCGGCGCCGGACCGCCCGCACCTCTGGAAGACGCTCCCCACCGCACTCTGAGGCAAGGCAGATGACTCTCACGCTCACCGTGTCCGACGAGGTACGCGCCCTCGCACCCGGCTTCACACACCTCGCCGTCGAGGCCCACGGCCTGGTCAACGGACCCAGTACGGAGGCGAGTTCGGCCCTCCTCGACGACGCGGCCCGGCGGCTGGCCGTACGCCTCGACGGGCGTGCCCCGCACGAGGACCCGCACATGGTGGCCTGGCGGGCCGCCTACACGGCCTTCGGTTCCAAGCCCTCCCGCACCCGCAACTCCGCCGAGGCGCTGGCCAAGCGTGCCCTCGCGGACGGCGGCCTGCCCCGGATCAACCTGCTCGTGGACCTCTACAACGCCATCAGCGTCGCCCACCTGATCCCGGTCGGCGGTGAGGACCTCGACCTGATCCAGGGCGGTATGCGCCTCGTACGCGCCACGGGCGATGAGGACTTCGTGACCGTGGCCGGGGGCGAGGAGACCGTCGAGCACCCCGACGCCGGCGAGGTCGTGTGGTGCGACGACGCCGGAGTCACCTGCCGCCGCTGGAACTGGCGCCAGGGCCCGCGCACCCGCCTCACCGAGCGGACGGCCTCGGCCCTCTTCCTGCTGGAGACCCTCGCCCCGATGCCGGTGCCGGAGGTGGCCGCGGCGGGCGCCGAACTCGCGGAACTGCTGGAGAAGTTCAGCCCCGGCGCCCGCATCGAGGTGCGCGCGCCCGAGTCGGCGGGCTGAGGCTCAGACCGCCTCGGCGGCCTTCAGCTGGTCCAGCGTGGGAGCCGTGCCGCCCAGGTGCGCCGGGAGCCACCAGGCGTCGCTCGCGTCCTTCGGTCGGGCCGGGTAGGCGCGCTGGGCGGCGTCGAGGAGCTCCTGGACGCGCTCGCGCAGCCGACGGGTGATGGCGCCCGCGTACTGGTCCCGGGGGGCTTCGACCGGCTCGCCGACCCGGATGGTGACGGGCAGGTGGTTCCGCTTGAAGTTGCGCGGCTGGCCCTTGGTCCAGATGCGCTGGGTGCCCCACAGCGCCATCGGGACGAGCGGGACGCCGGCTTCCTGCGCGAGCCGCGCGGCACCCGACTTGAAGCTCTTCAGCGTGAAGGACTGGGAGATCGTGGCCTCCGGGAAGACCCCCACGATCTCACCGGACTTGAGCGACTCCAGCGCGTGCTGGTAGGCGGCCTCACCCTGCTTGCGGTCCACCGGGATGTGCTTCATGCCGCGCATCAGCGGGCCGGAGATCCGGTGCCGGAACACCGACTCCTTCGCCATGAACCGCACCAGGCGCTTCTGCGGG
The DNA here is from genome assembly GCF_040652195.1 of Streptomyces sp. NPDC048278. Taxonomy (NCBI): domain Bacteria; kingdom Bacillati; phylum Actinomycetota; class Actinomycetes; order Kitasatosporales; family Streptomycetaceae; genus Streptomyces; species Streptomyces sp. NPDC048278. Next base: position 224,603 of record NZ_JBEZLP010000001.1, on the reverse strand, counting down.
AGGGCCGCGAGGCCGTCGAAGACGAAGTCCAGGTAGCTGATGTGATTGCTCACCAGCACGGCGCCGCCCGAGCGCGGGATGTTCTCCGAACCCTGGCAGTCGATCTTGAGGTCCCAGACCTTGAACAACGTCTTGGCGAAACCGATGACGGGACGGTAGACCAGCTCTGGCATGGGCGGGGCGGACCCTTTCTGCTCTGCCTGGGAAAGGGGCTCCCGGCGGGAAGTTACGGAGCCGTAGGTTTACGGCGTCTCGCAGATGGTGCCCGAAGAACGGACGGGGAGCCAGCCCTGGTGCCCTGGCGCGGCGAGATCCTCGTCACGTTGGGCCCCTTGATCCACCTCGCGCTTTTAACGATCCTTTACTCCGGGCGGACCGTCAACCGCCGCATGAGCAGGAACATCTCGCAGCCCAGGCAGTACCCGAACGCCGCATTGAGAAAGGCCGCGGCGAGCGCGAGCCCGGTCGCCGCGAGGCCCAACCACGCCGGGCCCAGCGCGAATCCGACCAGACCGAGCCCCGCGAAGACCAGTCCGACCGCCTGTGCGAACCGCGGGGGCTCCGGCGCCTCGAACTCCGTCGGGGGAGCGAGCCGCGGTCGTACGAGTGCCCGGAAGGCCCAGCCGTACGGCGAGCGGCTCACGCCGCCGGCCGCGCCGAGCGCGAACGCCAGCGTCTGCCAGGCGAGGAGCCAGGGGCTCCGGGTGATCAGCGCGACGGCCAGTACGACCGTCGTCACGGCCGCCGCGAACCGCGGCCCACGTGCGTCGATGTCCATGAACCAAGGATTCCGCCTCGCGGGCCGGTAGGGGAGCCGGGAATCTTTGCAGTCTCGTGAACGCTTTTCCTGGAGGTGGGCCGTCTCGTGGATCCTTGTCCGGTGATGACCGGACTCGTGGTGTGCGTGACGGTGCTCGCGGCGGCGAGCGTCTACGGAGTGCTGCACAGGCGGCGGAGCGGGAGGGTACGGGTGCGCGGGCGCGACGACGGCAAGCGGCTCGGGGCGGCCGAACTCGGCGGCGAACTGGGTGAACGGGCCACACTGGTGCAGTTCTCCAGCGCCTTCTGCGCCCCCTGCCGGGCCACCCGGCGGGTGCTGGGCGAGGTCGCCGGGATGGTCCCCGGGGTCACCCACGTCGAGATCGACGCCGAGGCGCACCTGGACCTCGTACGCGAACTGGAGATCCTCAAGACCCCCACCGTGCTGGTGCTCGACGCGGACGGCCGGGTGGTGCGCAGGGCCACCGGACAGCCCCGCAGGGCCGACGTCATCGCCGCGCTGGGCGAGGCGGTCTGACGGGTATGCCGATGACGGTGAGGCACCTCCCATATCCCGGAACGTACTTGACTGGGCGCACCACCTATCGTCAGCCTGACTGTATGCCTCAGGAACTCCTTCTCTTCGGCCGGGTGCACGTGGACCTGGCCCGAACCGCGAGCGCGCGCTGTCCGGACTGTTGAGCAGCCACGGACCCGACCGCCGCCCCTCGCAGAAGGACAACTCCATGACGGCCACGCCTGACCTCGGCACTCCTCAGCTCGCCTCGCCCGACCTGCTCCGCTCCGCTTTCCGGCGGCACGCGGCCGGTGTGGCGGTGATCACCGCGCGTGGCGCCGACGGCCCGGTCGGCTTCACCGCCACCTCCCTCACCTCCGTCTCCGCAGAGCCCCCGATGGTCTCCTTCGGCGTCGGCACGGGCGCCTCCAGCTGGCCCGCGATATCCACCGCCGAGCACATCGGCGTCCACATCCTCGGCGAGCACCAGGCGGAGCTCGCGGCCACCTTCGCGCGCAGCGGCGCCGACCGGTTCGGGGCGCCCACCGACTGGCGCGACGGCCATGCGGGCGTCCCGGTCCTCGACGACGTGCTGGTGTGGCTGGTGTGCCGGATCGTGGCGCGGGTGCCGGCCGGCGACCACCGCATCGTGCTGGCCGAGGTGCTCGTCGGCGATCCCTCCCGCGCCGGCCGGCCGCTCCTCTACCACCAGGGTGGCTTCAACGGCCTGCGGGACTGATCACACGGCTCCCGTTCCGCGGATCACGCACCCCTCGTTCTGCGAGCGCGTCGAGTTCCGGTTACGCTGCGTTGCGAAGGTCACAGTTCAAAGCGCTTGCTTAGCGGGCATGGACTGGCTGTACTGGTGAGTAATATTTCGTTCGGAGCGCACGGCCGCCCCGACCGGGATGAGCCGCTTGAGGCGCCTATGCTGCCTGCAAGAGGCAGCCCAGAAAAGACGATGCAGTAGGAGAGCCGGCGTGAGCCTGAGGATCGTTGTCACTGTGAAGTACGTGCCCGACGCCACTGGCGACCGGCACTTCGCCGATGACCTGACCGTCGACCGTGACGACGTGGACGGTCTCCTCTCCGAGCTGGACGAGTACGCGGTCGAGCAGGCGCTGCAGATCTCGGAGAATTCCGACGACGACGTCGAGGTGACCGTTTTGACGGTGGGTCCCGAGGACGCCAAGGACGCGCTGCGCAAGGCGTTGTCGATGGGTGCGGACAAGGCGATCCACGTCGAGGACGACGACCTGCACGGTACCGACGCGATCGGCACCTCGCTGGTTTTGGCGAAGGCGATCGAGAAGGCCGGCTTCGACCTGGTGGTCTCGGGTATGGCCTCGACCGACGGCACCGCGGGTGTGGTTCCCGCGCTGCTGGCGGAGCGGCTGGGTGTCCCGCAGGTGACCCTGCTCTCCGAGGTGTCGGTCGCGGGCGGCACCGTGAAGGGCCGTCGTGACGGGGATGCGGCCTCGGAGCAGCTGGAGGCTTCGCTTCCGGCGGTGGTGTCGGTGACCGACCAGTCGGGTGAGGCGCGTTACCCGTCGTTCAAGGGCATCATGGCCGCGAAGAAGAAGCCGGTTCAGGCCTGGGACCTGTCCGACCTCGGTCTGGAGGCGGAGGAGGTCGGTCTGGAGGGTGCCTGGACGGCGGTCCAGGATGCCACCGCGCGTCCGGCCCGTACGGCGGGCACGATCGTCAAGGACGAGGGCGAGGGCGGCAAGCAGCTCGCCGAGTTCCTCGCGGGCCAGAAGTTCATCTGAGCCCCGCAGTCGCCGACCGCCCCTCAACTGATCCAAGCAGGAGAGCATTCCCATGGCTGAAGTCCTCGTCTACGTCGACCACGTGGACGGTGCCGTCCGCAAGCCCACTCTGGAGCTGCTGACGCTGGCCCGTCGTATCGGTGAGCCCGTCGCGGTTGCGCTGGGTGCCGGTGCCGCCGGCACCGCCGCCGTCCTCGCCGAGCACGGCGCGACCCGCGTGCTGACGCACGATGCGTCCGAGTACGCCGACTACCTGGTCGTCCCGAAGGTCGACGCGCTGCAGGCCGCCGTCGCCGCGGTGTCCCCGGCCGCCGTGCTGGTCCCCTCCTCCGCCGAGGGCAAGGAGATCGCCGCCCGCCTCGCGCTGCGCATCAACTCCGGCATCATCACCGACGCCGTCGACCTGGAGGCCGGCGCGGAGGGCCCGGTGGCCACCCAGTCGGTGTTCGCCGCGTCCTTCACCACCAAGTCCCGTGTCTCCAAGGGCACCCCGGTCATCACCGTCAAGCCCAACAGCGCCGCCGTGGAGGCCGCCCCGGCCGCCGGTACGGTCGAGGCCCTCGCGGTGACCTTCTCCGCCGCCGCGACCGGGACCAAGGTCACCGGCCGCACCCCGCGCGAGTCGACCGGGCGTCCGGAGCTGACCGAGGCCGCGATCGTCGTCTCCGGTGGCCGGGGTGTCAACGGTGCGGAGAACTTCGCGATCATCGAGGCCCTCGCCGACTCCCTCGGCGCGGCCGTCGGCGCCTCCCGCGCCGCGGTGGACGCGGGCTGGTACCCGCACACCAACCAGGTCGGCCAGACCGGCAAGAGCGTGTCCCCGCAGCTGTACATCGCCAACGGCATCTCCGGCGCCATCCAGCACCGCGCGGGCATGCAGACCTCCAAGACGATCGTGGCCGTCAACAAGGACGCCGAAGCCCCGATCTTCGAACTCGTCGACTTCGGTGTCGTCGGCGACCTCTTCGACGTCGTCCCCCAGCTCACCGAAGAGGTCAAGACCCGCAAGGGCTGATCACCGCCGCCCGGCAGTCCGAGGCCCCCGTGACCGTACAGGTCACGGGGGCCTCGCCGTCTGCGTGCGGACTCGGGTCAGCGCAGGCTCAGCGAGACCTGCACGGGCAGGTGGTCGCTCGGGAACTGGCCGTGCATCGAGAAGGTGTCCATCGTCGCCTGATGCGTGGTCACACCCGGCGAGGTCAGGATCCAGTCGATGCGGTCGCCGTCCGGCTTGAGGCGGTGGTAGCCGTGGAAGGTCGCGTACTGGGGGCCGCGCTGTTCCGCCGCGTCCCAGGTGTCGACGAGTCCCGAGCCCACCAGGGTGTCGTAGGCCGGGTTCTTGTGGGCGTAGGCGTTGAAGTCGCCGGTCACCACGACCGGCAGCTTGCGGTCGAACTCCGCGATCCGCTGCACCAGGAGCGTGGCGCTGCGCTCGCGGGCGTTCTGGCTCTTCTGGTCGAAGTGGGTGTTGGCGACGTAGAACTCCCGTCCGTCGTCGGCGAGGTCGCGGAAGCGGACCCAGGTGACGATGCGGGGGAAGGCGGCGCCCCAGGTGTTGGAGCGGATGACCTCCGGGGTGTCGGAGAGCCAGAAGGTGTAGTGCTCCAGGGGTTCCAGGCGCCGGAGGTCGTAGTAGATGGCGGTCGACTCGTCCCGGCTGCCGCCCTCGCGGCCGGTGCCGACCCAGTCGTAGTGCGGTCCGAGGTCGCTGTCGATGTCGCGCAGCTGCTGGTAGAGGCCCTCCTGGGTGCCCATGACCTGGGGCTGTGCGCGGCGCAGCAGTTCGGCCATGACCGGCCGGCGGTCGGCCCAGCTGTTGGGTTCGGCGGTGCTGGCGTACCGCAGGTTGAAGGTCATGACGTCGAGGCGGGGCGCCGGCCGGGACGGTGCCGCGAGGGTGCTGACCCGGCGCCTCCTGGACACGGCGGAGGAGGCGGAGGAGGTGGTGATCGCGGCGCTGGAGAGGGGCACGGTGACCGCTGCGGCCAACAGGGCCTGCAGTCCCAGCCGGCGGGTGACTCGGCGCTGGTTCGGCACGACGGCTCCTTCAGGGGGCACAAGCCGGACGGGCGGGCGTTGAGCAGTGTGATACCCAGGTGTGTGACGAGCGTGAACATGCCCAGATGGGGGCGTGTCGCTTCGTGGACAGGGTGTTGACCGCCCCGAAGACGCCCGGATACCTTCATTCAACGGATTGTTTATTCCGTACAGTGGAAAACAGGAGGGTGCGGGATGGGCCAGGTCCGGCAGGAGAAGGTGGCGACGAGCCTCGCGGGCGCCGTCAGCGAGGAGATCAGTGCCTCCCTCGCACCCGTCGACGCCGAACTGGAGCGCCGCTATCCAGGTGATCCGGGGACCCGCCAGCCCGTCCACACCGTGTACGTCCCCGGCGACGCCTTCACGGCCGGCACCATCCGCTCCTGGGGCGACCAGGCCCTCGCCGCCCTCGACGAACACGCCCCCGACGCCGCCTCCTTCGCCGCCGTCCTCGGCCTGCCCGACGACCTCGCCGAGCCCGTCCACGCCCGGGTCCGCGCCAAACTGGAGCGGGAGCCGGTGGAAGACCTCCGCGTCGACTTCGAGGACGGCTACGGCCCCCGCCCCGACGCCGAGGAGGACGAGACGGCCGCCCGCGCCGCCCGGCTGATCGCCGAGGCGTACGCCGGGGGCACCTCCCGGCCGCAGGCCGGGGGAGGCACGACGGCGCCGTACATGGGCATCCGGATGAAGTGCATGGAGGCCGCGGTGCGCGACCGGGGCATCCGCACCCTCGACATCTTCCTCACCGGGCTGGTCGAGGCCGGCCCCCTGCCCGCCGGGCTCGTGCTGACCCTGCCCAAGGTGACCTACCCCGAACAGGTCACCGCGATGGTCCGGCTCCTGGAGGCCTTCGAGAAGACCCACGGACTGGAGCCCGGCCGGATCGGGTTCGAGATCCAGATCGAGACCAGCCAGTCCATCCTCGCCACCGACGGCACCGCCACCGTCGCCCGGATGATCCAGGCCGCCGAGGGCCGTGCCACCGGCCTGCACTACGGCACCTTCGACTACAGCGCCTGCCTCGGGGTCTCCGCCGCCTACCAGGCGAGCGACCACCCGGCCGCCGACCACGCCAAGGCGGTCATGCAGGTCGCCGCCGCCGGTACGGGCGTACGCGTGTCGGACGGCTCCACCAACGTGCTGCCGGTCGGCCCGACGGCCCGGGTGCACGACGCCTGGCGGCTGCACTACGGTCTGACCCGGCGCGCCCTGGCCCGCGCCTACTACCAGGGCTGGGACATGCACCCCGGCCACCTGCCGACCCGGTACGCGGCCGTGTTCGCCTTCTACCGCGAGGGTCTGGAGCAGGCCGCCGCCCGGCTCGCCCGGTACGCCAACCGGGCCGGCGGCGACGTCATGGACGAACCCGCCACCGCCAAGGCCCTCAGCGGCTACCTGCTGCGCGGCCTCGACTGCGGCGCCCTCGACAACGGCGAGGTGGCCCGGCTGACCGGCCTGACCCGGGCCGAGCTTGAGGGCTTCGCGATGCCCAGGCGCGGCGATCTGACCGCCTCCGGGAAGTAGCGCGTACCGGTCAAGTCACAGCTTTTCCAGTCGACTTGAACCGACCCTGTCACTGCCCCGTACTCTGGTGCGCCATTCGGGGACGTGTTCAGGATCGGGGCTGTGGTGTCGGGTTCGTACGGACAGGCTGACGGGACCGGTCGCCTGCTGGCAGGGAGGTACCGGGTCGTCGACCGACTCGGGCGCGGTGGTATGGGCGTGGTGTGGCGGGCCGTCGACGAGGTCCTCGGCCGCGAGGTCGCCGTCAAGGAGCTGCGCGCCTACACCGACAGCGCCGGGGCCGAACTGGCCGACCTGCGGCTGCGGATGCAGCGCGAGGCACGGGCCGCCGCCCGGGTACGGCATCGCGGGGTGATCGTCGTGCACGACATCGCCGAGGTCGACGGCCGCCCGCTGATCGTCATGGAACTGGTCGACGGGCCCTCCCTGGACGACCTGCTGCGCGAGCGCGGCACGCTGGGCCCGCAGGAGGCCGCCCGGGTCGGCGCCGAGGTCATGGACGCCCTGGCCGCGGCCCACCGGGTGGGCGTCCTGCACCGCGACGTCAAGCCCGCCAACATCCTCCTCGACCGCTCGGGCCGGGTCGTCCTCACCGACTTCGGGATCGCCACCATGGTCGACCCCGGCGACGGCTCCGCCACCCAGCTCACCGGCAGCGGTGAACTCGTCGGCTCCCTGGACTACTTGGCGCCCGAGCGGGCCAAGGGCGCGGCCCCCGGCCCGGCCTCCGACATCTGGGCCCTCGGCGCCGCCCTGTACGCGGCCGTGGAGGGCGCCTCGCCCTTCGGCCGTACGTCCACCTTCTCGACGCTCACCGCGATCGTCGACGAGCCCCTCCCGGAGCCCGGCAGGGCCGGTCCGCTCGCCCCCGTCCTGCGGCGCCTGATGGACAAGCTTCCCGACGCCCGCCCGGACGCCGAGGAGGCCTGCGGGCTGCTGCGGGCCGTGGCGCTTGAGCCGCTCCCGGACACGCCGACGACGGTCCTGCGGGAGTGGCGGCGGATGCGCGGGGAGGAGCCCGCGCGGCGGGAGACCGGGCCGGGGGTGCCGGGCGTGCTTCCGGAGGGCGGCCCCGTCCTGGAGACCGAGGAGAAGACCGGCGACGGGGCCGTCGGCGAGGTCGACGGCAGGGCCGACGGTGAGGTCGACGGGTCGGTGCGCGAGGCCGGTGCCGGTCGGGGAGCCGCGGACGGGCGGGCCGGAGGGGCTGTGGAGGGACCCGTCCACGGAGCCGTGCAAGGGGCTGCCGTCGGATCTCCCGAGGGGCCCACGGCGGAGGCCGCCGGACGACTCGCCCCGGTGCCCGCCGCCGGGCTCGCCGAGGGAGCCGGAACTCCGGCGGAGGGAGCCGGACTTGAGCTCGTGCCCGCCCGAAGATTAGATCCCGCGTCCCGACCCGGCGCCCCGGACGGCCCGACGGGCCCCATGCGTCCGGTCCGCACCCGCCGCCGGGTGCGGATGCTCGTGGTGGTGGCCGTCGCCGTCGTCCTCACGGCGACCGGGCTGACCGTCGCCTTACGGAACGAGAAGGGGCAGACGGCGAAGACCGACGCAGGACCGCCCGCCCCGACGGTGGCCGGTGCCTCGCAGAGCATCCGCGGCACCGGCACCGGCACCGGCGCCGGACACCCGGCCGACGCGGATCCCGTGGGACAGGGCGCGGAGACGGGCACCGTACCGGCCGCCGGTGCCACGCACGCCACCGCCGGCGAGCCCGCGGGCGGCCCGGCGGACGGCACTTCCGCCACGCCCTCCCGGGCACAGTCCGCCGACCCCGGCCCCACCGGCGGTTCCGGCACCGCCACGGCCACCGCGCCCGTCACCACGACGGCCTCGGCGCCCGCCACCGCGGTCTGCCAGTCCGCCGGAGACGGCACGTACACCTGCAGGGTGCGCAGCGGCGGCGCCAAGTCCTACACCGCCGACGGCGCCAAGGCCGGCCGGGTCCGCCAGGGCGCCCACGCGTTCTACTGCCAGGCCGACCTGGGCCGTCGGGAGACCCACGGCCAGCGGACCAACGTCTGGTGGGCGCTGACCGACGACGACAAGGGCAACACCGGCGTGTACATCAGCGACGTCTACATCAAGGGCGGCACGAACGACGAGCCGCTCCCCGGGCTCCCCGCCTGCTGAGCACGGACGTACCGCTCCAGCCCCGACGCCACCGCCCACCGCCGCTCCGCGAACAGCCGGGTGCCCCGCCCGCACAGCGCCGCGTCGGCCCGTGCCCGCGCGCAGAACTCCTCGGGCGTGACACCGAACAGCTCTCTCAACTCGACCGACTCCGCGAGGAGTTCGGCGAGGAGGGTGCGCTCGCCGGGATGGCGGCGGGGCGCACCGGAGCCGTCGTGCAGCACACCGTGCCGGTTGACGTACGCGTGGACGCCGGGGAGCTTCGTGCCGTCCGCGAGCGTGGCGCGTACCGTCGGGGCGGGCAGCCACGCCCGGCGGAAGTTGCCGTGCGGCAGCGGTACGCCCTCGCTCGCGTCGATCACCTCCAGCTGCCGCCCGTCCAGCCACAGGACGAACAACTCCCGTACCGCGGAAGGGGAGGCGACCGGGGACGCCGAGACATAGCCGAGACGGCTGACGTGCGCGGAGACCCCGACGTCGAGGCCGGCCACCCGGGCACGCACCATCGGGATCGGCCCGGGGACGTCGAACTCCGCCATCTTGTGCTGCAGTTGGGCGGGCGAGGCGTTGGAGCCGACCGCGAGCACCGGCACCCGCCCGTCGTCGTGCACGAGCCGGTCCAGCGGCAACAGCCGGTCACCGTCGAGGAGCCCGGAGCCGGCCGGCCAGGCGCCCGGGTAACTCAGCGGATGGTCCCGCGGCGCCGTGTCGAGCCCCAACTCGGCGAGCGTACGGCCGATCATCGACAACCCCGCCCCGCGCGCACGCGCCCGCCCGGCGCGCGACCCGGTTCGGCGAGGGTCCGGCCGCGTGACGGGCGGCTCGGGGCCGGGGGCGTCCGGTCCGTCATGCGCGGCTCAGTCCGCCGGGGGCAGTTCGCCCGAGCCGCGGGTGATCAGCCTCGTCGGCAGTTCGATGCGCTCGGGTGGCATGAGGGTGCCGTCCAGCTGGCGGAAGAGCCGTTCGGCGGCCGTGCGGCCGAGCAGCGCCGCGTCCTGGGCGACGACCGTGAGACCGGGGTGCAGCAGATCGGCGAGTTCGATGTCGTCGAAGCCGACGAGCGCGACCGGGCGGGTCTGTTCGGCGAGGACGCGGATCACGGTGACGGAGACACGGTTGTTGCCCGCGAAGATCGCGGTGATCGGGTCCGCCGCGGTCAGCATCTCCTCGGCGGCCCGGCGCACCCGCTCCGGGTCCGTCACGCCGAGGGAGGTCCACGCCGGTTCGACGGCTATCCCGGCGTCCTCCATCGCCGTCTGGTAGCCGCGCAGCCGCTCGGCCGCGGTGTGGATGTGGGGCATGTCGCCGATGAACCCGATCCTGCGGTGGCCGTGCGCGATCAGGTGGGCGACCCCGTCCCGGGCACCGCCGTAGCTGTCGGACAGCACGACGTCGGCGTCGATCTTCCCGGCCGGGCGGTCCACGAACACCGTCGCCACGCCCGCCCTGATCTCCGGCTCCAGGTACCGGTGGTCGTCCCCGGCCGGGATCACCACCAGGCCGTCCACCCGCCGCGCGCACAGCGCCAGCGCCAGCTCCTGCTCCCGCTCCGGGTCCTCGGCGCTGGACCCGTTGATGAGCAACGCCCCGTGCGCCCGGGCCACTTCCTCCACCGCGCGGCTGAGCGGCCCGTAGAACGGGTCCGCGAGGTCCTCCAGGACCAGGCCGATGCTCGCGGTACGGCCCTTGCGCAGCACCCGCGCGCTGTCGTTGCGGCGGAAGCCCAGCGCGTCGATCGCCTCCTGGACCCGGCGCTCGGTGTCCGGGGTCACCCCGGGCTCGCCGTTGACCACCCGGGACACCGTCTTGAGGCCCACCCCGGCCCGCGCCGCCACGTCCTTCATCGTCGGCCGGGTCCCGTAACGGGAGCCGGGGAGACGGTCTGCGCGGCGGGAGGTGTCGGGCACGATGCGGCGTCCTGTCCTGTCGTCCACGGGGGGCATGGGCTCATGAATTGTGTCTGGGCTCATGGGTTTGTATCAGGGATACACAGGCTCGTGGGTTTGTATGAGGATGTGGCGTCGAGCATAGAGCCTGGACAACGTTGTCAGATGCAAGGGAGACTGTCCACCGCAATCTCCGGCCTGCGTCCCCACCGCTTGACCGGCCTGTTGTGTCACTCGGCTACTCATGGTTGACGGGGAGAACTGACTCTGATGCACACCGACCTCGTGGCGGCCCTCGACATCGGCGGCACCAAGATCGCCGGCGCGCTGGTGGACGGTCACGGACGGATCCAGGCGCGCGCCCAGCGCGCGACACCCGCCCAGCAGGACGGCGAGACGGTCATGGGGGCCGTCGAGGAGGTGGTCGGCGAACTCGCCGGTTCACCGCTGTGGGGGCGCGCCCGCTCGCTCGGGATCGGCAGCGCGGGTCCGGTGGACGCCTCCGCCGGCACCGTGAGCCCGGTCAACGTGCCCGGCTGGCGGGACTATCCGCTCGTCGAACGGGTGCGGGCGGCCACCGGCGGGCTGTCCGTCGAGCTGATCGGCGACGGCGTCGCCATCACGGCCGCCGAACACTGGCAGGGCGCGGCCCGCGGCCACGACAACGCGTTGTGCATGGTGGTGTCGACGGGTGTCGGCGGCGGCCTGGTGCTCAACGGCAGGCTGCACCCCGGCCCGACCGGCAACGCCGGCCACATCGGCCACATCAGCGTCGACCTCGACGGGGATCCCTGTCCCTGCGGGTCGCGCGGCTGTGTCGAGCGCATCGCCAGCGGCCCCAACATCGCCCGCCGCGCCCTGGAGGGCGGCTGGCGGCCGGGTCCCGACGGCGACACCTCGGCGGCGGCGGTGGCCGCCGCGGCCCGGGCGGGCGATCCGGTCGCCGTGGCCTCCTTCGAGCGGGCCGCGCAGGCGCTCGCGGCGGGGATCGCGGCCACCGCGACCCTGGTCGAGATCGACATCGCGGTGATCGGCGGGGGCGTCGGCAAGGCGGGGGACATCCTCTTCACGCCCCTGCGCAAGGCCCTCACCGACTACGCGACCCTCTCCTTCGTCCGGCGACTGACGGTCGTACCGGCCCAGATGGGTACGGACGCGGGGCTGGTGGGTGCCGCGGCGGCGGCGCTGGCCGCCAGGCCGGACGCGGAGGCGGCGGGGGTCTGACGGCGGTCCGGCGGCCGTCGCCGGACCGCGCAGGAACGTTCAGGCCCGGTCGGCCGGGGTTCAGGTCCGGCCGACCGGGCCGGGGCGGACGCCCGGGACCTCAGCAGGAGATCCGCGCGTCCGCCCAGTCCCCGTGGTCGGACGTGATGCCGTTGCCGCCGTCGGTGACGACGAGCCTGACCACCTCGGCGCCGGTCACGTCGGCGGTGAGCGGCTGGGCCGGCATGTCGGTGGTCAGCACGCCGGTCGAGGCGACCTTCGTGCCGTCCGCCCAGACCTCGAACGAGACACTGCCGTTGGCGGCCTCCTCGTCGTCCACCCCGACGTCCGCGGTGACCTGCTCGCACGCCTTCCCGGCGTAGTAGTCGACCTCGCTCTGCGCGTGGGTGCCGAGCCCCTTGGAGTAGACGACCCCGCCGATGGTGATCGGATGTCCGTCGCCCGCGGCGGTCTCCCCGTTGCTGGTGTCGCGCTCCACCGGCCCCCAGCCGTTGTCGGCCGACAGCCAGGGCAGGTCACTGAGAGAGGAACCGCCGGCGGGCGGCGGGTCCGCGACGGTCATCGTGACCGTCGTCGCACTCTGGGCACGCACTCCGGTCGGCGACCGGTAACTCGCCCTGAACTCCAGGTCGTACGACCCCCTCGGCGTCCCCGTGGGAGCGGTCACCTCCCAGCCGGTGCGCAGCGCGCGGCCGGTCGGCAGGGCGGACGCCTTCGTCGGCGAGGCCGCCCTGACGGTCCAGCCCGCCGGGCCGGTGAGGGACACGGAGACCTTCGTGGCCGTGCTGCGGCCGAGGTCGGTCACCGACGTGGTCAGCGCGGACGTGCTGCCCGGCTCGGTGAACCGGCTGCCGTCCAGGCCGAGTTCCACGGCCGGCGGGTGGGCCGCCCAGCGCCGGTCGGCGGCGACCCGCACCAGGACCGTGCCGTGCGCCGGGACGACGGCGGAGACGGTGCCCGCGGTGTTGTAGCTGCGGTGCTGCCACAGGTCGCGCAGGGTGTAGGCGGGGGCCTTCGGGAGGCCGACGGCGGTCGCCGACGTCGCGATGCGCTGCGCCGAGCCGGACTCGTTGAACAGGGCGATCGCGCGGCTGCCGTCCGCCATCTCCTTGGCGACGACCCAGCGCCCGTCCGCCGAGGAGACCACCGTGCCCTGCTTGCCCAGCGGGTCCTGGTCGACGGCGATGACCTCCTTGTTGTCCAGGATGTCGAAGGTCGCCTGAGAGGCCTTGCGCAGGTCGGTGCCGATGAGCAGCGGGGCGGCCATGACCGACCACATCGAGAAGTGCGAGCGGTACTCGGTGTCGGTCATGCCGCCGTTGCCGACCTCCAGCATGTCCGGGTCGTTCCAGTGCCCGGGTCCCGCGTAGGGCGCGAGCGGCAGGTTCTGCTTCAGGATCGACACCATCGAGCCCCAGCTGTCGCCGATGTCCCCGGTGGTGCGCCAGAGCTGACCGACGTCCGCGGCCCACTCCCAGGGCTTGTTCTCGCCCCATTCGCAGATGCTGAGGACGATGGGCCGTCCGGTCGCCCTGAGCGCGTCGCGCATGGTGGTGTACCGCTGCTTGGCGTCGACACCCTGGTTGTTGCAGTTGTCGTACTTGAGGTAGTCGACGCCCCAGTCGGCGAACTGCTGTGCGTCGCTGTACTCGTGGCCGAGAGCGCCCGGGAAGCCCGCGCTGTTGCAGGTCTTGGTGCCGGCGCTGGTGTAGATGCCGAGCTTGAGGCCCTTGGCGTGCACGTAGTCGGCGACGGCCTTGATCCCGTTCGGGAACCGGGCCGGGTCCGGGACCAGTTTGCCGTTCGCGTCCCGGTCGGGCAGGGCCCAGCAGTCGTCGAGGTTGACGTACTGGTAGCCGGCGTCCTTGAGGCCCTTGGCCACGAAGAGGTCGGCGATGCCCTCGACCATCGCCTCGTCGAAGTCGGCGCGGCAGTGCGTGGAGTTCCAGTTGTTGAAGCCCATCGGCGGGGTCGGTGCGAGGCCGTCGGCCTCGGCGGGGGAGGCGGTCCGCGCGTCGGCGACGGCGGGTGCGGCGAGGCCCGCCGTACACAACAGGGCCGCGGCCAGTGCTCCGATCACTCTTCGGCGGGTCGTGCGGGTGTGAGGGTGACGCATCGTTACGTTCCTCCGACTCGCGAAAGGTGCGATGACGACATGTACGCGTCATCGCTCTGTGCGGTTACGTTAGAACCCGTCGGAGTGTGTTGAATAGAGAGCGGTAGTGATGGTTCGACTCCGGGTTCGGCATTCGTCTGGTTCAGACCGGAACGAAACGGGTCATCCGATGTTCCGGTCGGCCGCGCGGAACTCCGCCCCGGCGTGCCGCGTTGCTCCCCTCGCGGGTATGCCCGTGACCCCCGGCCGTCGGCGCAGTTGGAACGGGCATGAAGAAGCGCAGCATGCTCGCCATCGCCAGCCTGGCCACCGGATTCGTCGTGGCCGCCATCACCCCGTCCCACGCGGCCGACGAAGGCCCGCTCGGCGACCTGCACGTCTCGGACGTCCTGGAGCACGTCGGCCACGTCGTCGGCGACGACAGCTTCCAGACCGACCCGGACTTCCTCGGCCAGGAGTAGCCCGGCGGAGTCCTGGCGGGCGACGGTGCCGGCGTCCCGGGCGCGGACGCCGGCACTCCGTTTGCGTGCCCTCAACGGGAACTGGTTTCCGTGGCAGTGTGGAGCGGGCAAGCCACAGGGGGCCAACAGCAGAGGGGGAGTCCGTGATCGTCTGGGTCAACGGCGCGTTCGGTGCGGGTAAGACCACCACTGCACGTGAACTGATCGAACTGATCCCGAACAGCACGCTCTTCGACCCCGAGTTCATCGGCGGGGCGCTGACACACCTGCTGCCGGCCAAGCACCTCGCCGAGGTCGGCGACTTCCAGGATCTGCCGATCTGGCGCCGGCTGGTGATCGACACGGCCGCCGCGATGCTCGCGGAACTGGGCGGCACCCTGGTGGTGCCGATGACGCTGCTCCGCCAGGAGTACCGCGACGAGATCTTCGGCGGCCTCGCGGCCCGCAGGATCGCCGTCCGGCATCTGTGTCTCACCCCGGCGGAAACGATCCTGCGCGAGCGAATAGCCGACCGGGAGATCCCGCCCGACCTGTCCGACGGGGAGATCCGGGTCCGGCAGTGGTCCTACGACCAGATCGAGCCCTACCGTGCCGCCCTCGCCTCCTGGATCAGCGCCGACGCCCATCTCGTCGACACCAGCGCGCTCAGCGCGTACGAGGCCGCGGTGCGGATCGCGGGGGCGGTGAGCAGCGGCGAAGCCGTGGTATGTGACATTGTGCAAACCCCCGAACCCACCGCCGAGACCACCGCCGCCGGCGTCCTCCTCTTCGACGAACAGAACCGCGTCCTCCTCGTGGACCCCACCTACAAGGCCGGCTGGGAGTTCCCCGGCGGTGTCGTCGAGCCCGGTGAAGCCCCCGCCCGGGCAGGCGTGCGGGAGGTCGAGGAGGAGACCGGGATACGGCTGGAGGAACTGCCCGGGCTGCTCGTCGTCGACTGGGAGCAGCCCGCCCCGCCCCGCTACGGCGGCCTGCGGCTGCTCTTCGACGGCGGCCGGCTCGACTCCGCCGAGGCCGCGCGCCTCGTGCTGCCGGGGCCGGAGCTGCGCGACTGGCGGTTCGTCACCGAGCAGGAGGCCGCCGACCTGCTGCCGCCGGTGCGTTACGAACGGCTCCGCTGGGCGCTGCGGGCCCGCGAGCGCGGTGCCGCGCTCTATCTGGAGGCCGGCGTCCCGGTCGGTTGACATTCTCTGACGATTCGTCAAGTCCTCGCCGAGCTGGTGATGTTGGCGGGGGCTTTGGCGTTTCCGGGGCGTGTATAGGGGACTTTGCGCGAGGTGGAAGGTTCCTGGGGAAAACCGAGGGTGAATTGTCGCCGTCCCGGTATGAACAAGAATGCGAAGGAGGTACACAGACGTTCTAACGTCGTTGCGCAGCTCAACTTCCTCGCGGCCGCTGGCCGCCGTGCACAGGCCGGACAACCGCCGGCTGAAGGAGGGACATGCGCGCGCATTCTTCGGCCCTCACAAAGGGACTCGCGCTGACCGCCGGGCTCGTCCTGGCGCTCGCCGCCTGCAGCAGCGGGGGAGGCGGCGGGGGCAGCGGCAACAACGGCGCCTCGGCCGGTCTCACGTCCTGCGCCACCCAGGGCAAGGCCGACACCTGCAACGCCGGCACCACCAAGGCCGGCGGCACCTTCACCTACGTCATCGAGAAGAACATCCAGCAGTGGAACGTGCAGGACACCAACGGCAACACCTTCGAGAACGCCGAGGCGCTGAGCCCCGTCCTGCCCCAGGTCTTCGTCCCGCAACCGGACTTCACCGTCAAGCTCGACACCGACCTGGTGACCTCCGCGACCCAGACGAGCACCAGCCCCCAGACCCTCGTCTACAAGATCAACCCCAAGGCGTCCTGGAACGACGGCACCCCGGTCACCGCCGACGACTTCGTCTACTACTGGCGTACCAACGACGGCAAGGACTGCCCGCCGCCGCCCGCCAGCGACTCCACCCAGACCAAGGGCTGCCTGCCGGAGAGCACCGCCGGCTACGACCGCGTCAAGTCGGTCACCGGCTCCGACAACGGCAAGACCGTCACCGTCGTGATGGCCAAGCCCTACGCCGACTGGAAGTCCCTGTTCGGCGCGGGCTACCCGTTCTACCCGGCGCACGTCGCCGAGAAGATCTCCGGTGCCAAGGCGGGCGACGCGGCCCGCATGACGGCCGCCCAGATGACCGAGGGCTGGCAGTACTTCCAGAAGAACCCGCCCACCAAGTACGCGACCGCGGGCCCGTACAAGATGACCGAGTGGGTCGACAACGACCACGCCACCTACGAGCCCGACCCGAAGTGGACAGGTACGAAGGCCACCCTGCAACGGCTCATCTTCAAGGTCATCACGGACGCCACGCAGGAGCCGATCGCGCTGCGCAACAACGAGGTCCAGGGCATCTACCCGCAGCCCGAGATCGACCTCGTCAACCAGGTCAAGGCCATCCCCAACGTCACCTACACCATCGGCAGCGGGCTGACCTGGGAGCACTTCGACCTCAACCTGCACAACCCGGTGATCGGCAAGTACCTGGCCCTCAGGCAGGCGATGTTCACGGCCATCAGCGTCAAGGACATCATGGCCAAGACGGTCGCCCAGTTCGATCCCGGCGTGAAGCAGCTCTACAACCACAACTTCGTCCCGGGGACCGCCGGTTACCAGGACGTGGTCAGCGCCAGTGGCCAGGGCTCGGGTGACCTCACCAAGGCCAAGAAGTACCTGACCGACGCCAGGTTCACCGGAGTGGGCACCGCCCTGAAGACCCCGGACGGCAAGACGGTCGGGCCCTTCAACTGCCGCTACACCACCGGCAACCAGATCCGGCAGAGCGAGTGCCAGATCCTGCAGAGCGACCTCGCCAACCTCGGGATCAAGGTCACGATCAAGCCGATCGGCGCCGCCGACCTCGGCACGGTCCTGGCCGGCCACCAGTACGACATCATCGTCTTCGCCTGGGTCGCCTCGCCCTTCCCGACCAGCAACGCCCAGCAGACCTGGTCGACCGGGGGCGGCGGCAACTACGGCGGCTACAGCAACAAGCAGGTCGACTCCCTGATCGGCCGGGCCATCGGCGAGACCGACCAGACCAAGGCCGACGCCCTGCTCAACCAGGCCGACCAGATCATGGTCAACGACGCCTACGTGCTGCCGCTCTACCAGAAGCCCACCTTCCTCGCGGTGCAGACGCGGTTCGTCAACATGCGCAACAACTCCACCAACGTCGGACCGCCGTACAACGTCGGCGAATGGGGCCTCAAGAAGTAACCCCAGCGACCGGCCGGACCGACTCCCGGCCCCGGAGACCCCGGGGCCGGGCCTCCGCGAGAGAAGACCGCATGCTCGCCTACACCGTGCGCCGCATCCTCGTCTCCATCCCCGTCCTGATCGTCTCGACGTTCATCGTCTTCCTGGTCGTCGTCAACTCCGGCGACCCGGTGGCCAACTTCGCCACCTCTCGGCAACCCCCGCCCAGCAAGGCCGCGGTCACCGCCTTCGCCCGGCACATCCACGCGAACGAACCGGTCGCGGAACGCTACTGGAACTGGATCACCGGCGTCCTGCACGGCGACTGGGGCCCGTCCGTCCAGTCCAACCTGGACATCGGCCACGACCTGTTCACCCGCTTCCGGGTCACCGTCACCCTGGTCGCCGCCGCCATGCTGCTTGCCCTCGTGATGGCGGTCGCCTTCGGCGTGTTCAGCGCGATCCGCCAGTACAGCGCCGCCGACTACACCATCACCTTCCTCGGCTTCCTGTTCCTCGCCATGCCCGTGTTCTGGTTCGCGGTCCTGCTCAAGCAGGCCGGGATCTGGTTCAACCAGGAGACCGGCAGCCAGTTCCTCGGCACCATCGGCGAGAAGTCCCCGTACCTCGAAGTCGACACCACCTGGAACGAGTTCACCGACCGCATCGGCCATCTCGTCCTGCCCACCATCACCCTCGCCCTGGTCTCCTTCGCCTCCTGGACCCGCTACACCCGCGCCTCCCTGCTCGAAGTCCTGGACAGCGACTACGTCCGGCTCGCCCGCGCCAAGGGACTGCGCCGCGGCCGGGTGCTCGTCCGGCACGCCCTGCGCACCGCGCTGATCCCGCTCGCCACCGTCACCGCCCTCGACATCGCGATCATCCTCGGCGGCGCCGTCATCACCGAGACGATCTTCCAGTGGCACGGCATGGGCGAGATGCTCGTCCAGGCCGCCACCACCCTCGACGTCTACCGGACCATGGCCTGGCTGCTGCTGTCCGCCGTCGTCGTCATCGTCTTCAACCTCCTCGCCGACCTCCTCTACGCCGTACTCGACCCGAGGATCCGCTATGACTGACATCGGGGCACTCGGGCCGGCCGGCACCCGGACGCCGGGCGACGACGACCACGAGTTCACCGTCGCGCAGCGCAGCCAGACCCGGCTCGTGCTCCGCCGCTTCCTGCGCCACCGGGCCGCGATGATCAGCCTGGTCGTCTTCGTCCTGATCGTGCTCTGGGCCTTCGCCGGCCCGCACTTCTGGCGCTACTCCTACGCCAGGTTCACCCCGGACAACTCACAACCACCGTCCTGGAAGCACCCGTTCGGCACCGACTCCTCCGGGTACGACGCCTACGCGCAGGTGATGCGCGGCACCCAGACCTCCCTGAAGATCGCCATCCTGATCGCGCTCGGCTCGACCCTGGTCGGCGCCGTGTGGGGCGCGGTCGCCGGCTTCTACCGGGGGTTCGTCGACGCGCTGATGATGCGCGTCGCCGATCTCGTGCTCACCCTCCCGCTGTTCGCGATCGCGCTCGTCATCTCCTCGCGCAGCGGCGGTTCCTGGTACTGGATCGCCGTCGTGATCGCCGGACTCACCTGGGCGTACGTGTCCCGGGTGGTGCGTTCGTCCGTACTCTCCCTGCGCGAGAAGGAGTTCGTGGAGGCCGCCCGGGCGCTAGGCGCCTCCGACACCCGGATCATCTTCCGGCACCTGCTGCCCAACGCGCTCGGCCCGATCATCGTGAACGCCACCATCCTGGTCGCCACCGGCATCCTCACCGAGACCGCCCTGTCCTTCCTCGGGTTCGGCGTCCAACCGCCCGACACATCCCTCGGGTTGCTGGTCGCCCAGGCACAGACCGCGGTCGACACCCGGCCCTGGCTCTTCTACATCCCCGGCGCCTTCATCATCGCCATCGCCCTCACCGTCAACTTCATCGGCGACGGCCTCCGCGACGCCTTCGACCCCCGGCAGCAAAGGGTGCGACAGTGACCGACACCAGCAAGGGCAAGGGCATCGACAGGGTCGTGGGGAAGGGCGAGGAGTCCGGTGCCGTCCTCGAAGTCGAGGACCTGAGCGTGGAGTTCCCCACCGAGGACGGGACCGTACGGGCGGTGCGCGGCGTCGGCTACCGGCTGGAGCGGGGCGAGGCACTGGGCATCGTCGGCGAGTCCGGCTCCGGCAAGTCCGTCACCGCGCTCGCCGTGATGGGCCTGCTGCCCGGCTCGGCCCGGGTGCGCGGCTCGGTCCGGTTCGAGGGCACGGAACTGCTCGGCATGTCCGACGCCCGGCTCTCGGACGTACGGGGCAGCGGCGTCGCCATGGTCTTCCAGGACCCGATGACCTCCCTCAACCCCGTCTACACGGTCGGCTACCAGATCGCCGAGACCCTGCTCCGGCACAACCCGCGGCTCGGCAAGCGCCCGGCCCGCGCACGCGCCGTGGAACTCCTCGGCACGGTCGGCATCCCGAGCCCCGAACGGCGCGTCGACAGCTACCCGCACGAACTCTCCGGCGGCATGCGCCAGCGCGTCGTCATCGCCATCGCGATCGCCAACGACCCCGACGTGATCATCGCCGACGAGCCCACCACCGCCCTCGACGTCACCGTCCAGGCGCAGATCCTGGAGGCCTTGGAGGCCGCCCGCGCCGAGACCGGCGCCGCCCTCGTCCTGATCACCCACGACCTGGGCGTGGTCGCCGGACACACCGACCGGGTCGCCGTCATGTACGCCGGACGGATCGTCGAGACCGGCTCGGTCGAGGACATCTTCTACACCCCGCGCATGCCCTACACCCTGGGCCTCCTCGGCTCCCTGCCCCGCCTCGACCGCGAGGAGGACCGCCTGACGCCCATCACCGGCTCCCCGCCCTCGCTGCTCAACCTGCCCCCGGGCTGCCCCTTCGCGCCGCGCTGCCCGATGCGCCGGGAGCCCTGCGACAGCACCGAACCCGCCCTGCGCCCGGCCGGATCCGACACCCACCGCAGCGCCTGCCACTTCGCCGCCGAACTCGTGGACACTGCGGCCGGCGAGGTCTTCGACGCCGTCGGCGCCGACACCGAGGCCCTGGCCCGGTTCGCGGACCTGGAGGACGATGCCCGATGACCGACCCGCTGCCTCCGCTGCCCCCGCTGCCCGGTCACGGCGGCACCGGCGCCCCCGTCCTCCAGGTCCGCGACCTCGTCAAACACTTCCCGGTGATGTCACGGGGCGTGGTCCGCCGCCGGGTCGGCGACGTCCACGCCGTCTGCGGGGTCTCCTTCGACCTGCACGAGAACGAGACGCTCGGCCTGGTCGGCGAGTCCGGCTCCGGCAAGACGACCGTCTCCCGGACCCTGCTCAACCTGGAGACGGCCACCTCGGGTTCCGTCCACTACCGGGGACGTCTGCTCACCGACCTGAGCAGACGCCGGATGCGCCCGCTCCGCCGCGAGCTGCAGATCGTCTTCCAGGACCCGTACGCCTCCCTGGACCCCAGGATCTCCGTCCACGAGATCGTCGCCGAACCCCTGCGCATCCACGGCCGGTACGGCTCCGGCGCCGCCGACGAGGTGCGCGAACTGCTGCGCCTGGTCGGCCTCAACCCCGAGCACGGCAACCGCTTCGCGCACGAGTTCTCCGGTGGCCAGCGCCAACGCATCGGCATCGCACGGGCGTTGGCGCTGCGCCCCAAGGTGGTCGTGCTGGACGAGCCGGTCTCCGCGCTGGACGTGTCGATCCAGGCGGGCGTCCTCAACCTGCTGATGGACCTCCAGTCCGAACTCGGCCTGTCCTTCCTCTTCGTGGCCCACGACCTCTCCGTGATGCGCCATGTCGCCGGCCGGGTCGCGGTGATGTACCTGGGCCGCCTGGTGGAGATCGCCCCCGCCCGGCAGCTCTTCGCCCGCCCCGCCCACCCCTACACCCAGGCCCTGGTCTCGGCGATCCCGCTGCCCGACCCGCGCAAGGAGCGCGCCCGGAAACGCATCATCGTCCAGGGCGACGTCCCGAGCCCGGTCCGCCCGCCCAGCGGCTGCCGGTTCCGCACCCGCTGCCCCAAGTTCGCGAACCAGCTGACCGACGGCGAGCGCACCGCCTGCGTCGAGCAGGTGCCGGAGCTGGTCGACCGGGGCGGCGGCAACCCCGTCGCCTGCCACTACGCGGAGAGCGTGCAGCTGCTGTGACCGTCCGGATACGGGAGCGGCGTCAGCCGGCTCTCGTGGCCCAGCCGCCGGAAGAAATCCTCCATGCCCACGGCGAGCGGGGCGTGCCGGACCAGCAACTCGGTAGCGACCCGGGGGATTCCCCCGGGCTGCTTGCCGTCGGCGCAGGCGCGCACGAACTCCGCTCGCTCCTCACCCCGGTATCCGTACAGCGCGGTGGCGAGCCAGATCACCAGGTAGTAGGAGGTGTACGTGCGGTCGTAGTGCCGATGCCGGTCGAAGAACTCCCGCTCGTCGGGGGTGAGCAGGAAACGGGAGCTGAGTGAGAGCCCGAAGTCCGTGAGGTACAGCGCCCGGCCGTCGGTGAGGATGTTGCGGAAGTGGGCATCGAGATGCAGGAGCTGCTGTGTGTGGAGGAAGGACGTCAGCTCCTCCAGTTGCCGCGCCACTTGGCCGCAGGCCTCGTCCGCCTGGTCCGTGCGCAGTTCGGCGTCCAGCCAGTCGTGCAGGGTGGACGGGAGGTGCTCCAGGAACAGGACCAGGTTCGCGGAGGCGTCCCGCAGGCCCTCGACGCGTTCCCGCAGGCCCTTCGAACCGCCCCAGTAGGCCACCACCTTCTCGACGTCCGCGAGTTCGTCGGGCAGCGGGTGGGCCGCGTCCGGCAGTACTCGCCAGTGGTGGAGCAGCGGGAAGCCGGAGAAGCGGCCGGCCAGTGCCCAGTTGGTCGTCGCCGTGTGCGCGGCCAGCTCCCGCCAGGCGCCGAATCCCGGGCCGCAGACGGCCCCCATGCCGTAGTGGCAGTACGACGGCAGGCCGTAGAGGTTCGCGGTGGAGCGGATGTGCAGCGGGTCCCGTTCCCGGTCGGTCAGGGGGATCCGCTTCACGAACACCGCGCTGCCGTCCACCGTGATCCGTGCCGCTCTGCCGCCGACCCCCGTGCCCAGCGACTCGCCCGCCGTGACCAGCTCGGCCAGCTCGACATCACTCAGCAGGGCCAGGGAGGTCGCGATGTCGCTGTGCAGGGCGATGCGGCGCGCGGTGTCGGTCATCCCCCCATGGTCACCGCGGCGGGCCGCAGGTGTCCGCGGATCCGCGCAGCGCCCGCGACGCGTCGGCGGTCACCGGATCCCCGTGGCCCGAGCCACACCGTCTCCGATGTCCGCCGCCCCGGGATGCGTCAGCCCGCCGCGTAGTTGCGCAGGAACAGCGCCTCCGCCACCGAAAGCCGCTCCAGTTCCTCCGGGGACACGCTCTCGTTGGCGGCGTGGATCCGCGCCTCCGGCTCGTTCAGGCCGATCAGCAGGATCTCGGCCTGCGGGTAGAGGTCGGCGAGGGCGTTGCACAGCGGGATGGAGCCGCCCTGGCCGGCGTACTGCATCGTCTCGTCCGGGTATGCGGTCGCCATCGCGTCGGCCATCGCCCGGTACGCCGGGCTGGTCGTGTCCGCGCGGAACGGCTGGCCCTGCCCGACCGTCTCGGTCCGCACCCGGGCACCCCACGGCGTGTGCGCCTCCAGATGGGCCTGGAGGAGCTTGGTCGCCTCGGCCGCGTCCACGCCCGGCGGCACCCGGAGACTGATCAGGGCGCGGGCGCCGGCCTGCACCGACGGGGTGGCGCCCACCACCGGCGGGCAGTCGATGCCGAGCACCGTGACCGCCGGACGGGCCCAGATGCGGTCCGCGACCGGACCGTCACCGATCAGCCCGACACCGTCCAGCACCCTGGCGTCCTTGCGGAACTGCTCCTCGTCGTACTCCAGGCCCTCCCACCGCGACTCCGGCGCGAGCCCGTCGACCGTGGTGGAACCGTCCTCGGCACGCAGCGAGTCCAGGACCCGGATCAGCGCGGCCAGTGCGTCGGGGGCGGCACCGCCGAACTGGCCCGAGTGCAGATTGCCCTGCAGCGTGTCGATCTGGACGCGGACCATGGTCATACCGCGCAGGGTCGTGGTCACCGTCGGCAGCCCGACCCGGAAGTTGCCCGCGTCGCCGATGACGATCGCGTCCGCGGCCAGCAGCTCGGGGTGCTGCTCGGCGTACCGCTCCAGGCCGCCGGTGCCCATCTCCTCCGAGCCCTCGGCGATCACCTTGACGTTGACCGGGACGCCGCCGTTCGCCTTCAGCGCGCGCAGCGCCAGCAGGTGCATGATCACACCGCCCTTGCAGTCGGCGGTCCCGCGCCCGTACCAGCGGCCGTCCCGCTCGGTGAGCTCGAACGGCGGGGTGGTCCAGGCGGCCTCGTCCAGCGGCGGCTGCACGTCGTAGTGCGCGTACAGCAGGACCGTTTTGGCACCCTCCGGCCCCGGCAGGTAGCCGTACACCGACTGTGTGCCGTCCGGGGTGTCCAGCACGGCGACGTCCGCGAAACCCTCGGCGCGCAGTGCGTCGGCCACCCAGTTCGCGGCGCCTTCGCTCTCGCTCCTCGGGAACTGGGTGAAGTCCGCCACCGACTTGAAGGCCACCAGCTCGGCGAGTTCCGCCTTGGCCCTGGGCAGCAGGGCTGCGACGGTCTCGGCGACCGGATTGGACGACATGGGCACGCTCCTCGTGGGTGCGACGTTGAACTGGTGAGTGCACCGATCCTCCCACAGTGGCCTGCGGCGATCTCCGCCGTAGGATGCGGGGGGACAGGTGACAGGTGTCGGCCCACGGACGGACAGGGCCCCGCCTGAGGCTTGATACGGCGTGATACGGCTTCTACGGCTTGATCGGAGCAGCGGACCATCGTGAGCGGCGAGAATTCTTCGGCGGACGACGTGCGGGCGGACGACGCGCAGCGGGTGTGGGACGTCGTCGTGGTGGGCGCGGGACCCGCGGGGGCCTCGGCCGCCTACGCGGCGGCGGTCGCCGGACGACGCGTGCTGTTGCTGGAGAAGGCCGAGCTGCCCCGCTACAAGACCTGCGGCGGCGGCATCATCGGCCCGTCGCGCGACGCGCTGCCGCCCGGCTTCGAGCTGCCCCTCAAGGACCGGGTGCACGCGGTCACCTTCTCCAACAACGGACGGTTCACCCGCACCCGCCGCTCCAAGCAGATGATGTTCGGTCTGATCAACCGCCCCGAGTTCGACCAGCAGCTGGTCGAGCACGCCCAGAAGGCGGGCGCCGAGCTGCGCACCGGCGCCGCCGTGCAGCGCGTCGAGCAGCACGGCTCGGCGGTCCCGGACCGGCGGACGGTCGCGGTCGTGCTCCAGGGCGGCGAGACCCTGCTGGCCCGCGCGGTGGTCGGCGCCGACGGCAGCGCCAGCCGCATAGGCGCCCACGTCGGAGTCAAGGTCGACCAGGTCGACCTCGGCCTGGAGGCGGAGATCCCGGTGCCGGAGACGGTCGCCGAGGACTGGAAGGGCCGGGTCCTCATCGACTGGGGCCCGATGCCCGGCAGTTACGGCTGGGTCTTCCCCAAGGGCGACACGCTGACCGTCGGCGTCATCTCGGCCCGCGGCGAAGGCGCCGCCACCAAGCGGTACTTGGAGGACTTCATCGCCCGGCTCGGCCTCGCCGGCTTCGAACCGAGCATCTCCTCCGGCCACCTGACCCGCTGCCGCGCCGACGACTCCCCGCTGTCCCGGGGCCGCGTGCTGGTCTGCGGCGACGCGGCGGGCCTGCTCGAACCCTGGACCCGCGAGGGCATCTCCTTCGCACTGCGCTCGGGGCGGCTCGCGGGGGAGTGGGCGGTGCGCATCGCCGAGGCCCACGACGCGGTCGACACCCGCCGCCAGGCGCTGAACTACGCCTTCGCCGTCAAGGCGGGCCTCGGCGTCGAGATGAGCGTCGGCAAGCGGATGCTCGCCGTGTTCGAGCGCCGCCCCGGCCTGTTCCACGCGGCGCTGACCGGTTTCCGTCCCGCCTGGCGGGCGTTCAAGGAGATCACCCAGGGCCGCACCTCGCTCGGCGAGCTCATCCGCTCGCACCCGCTGGCCCAGCGTGCCCTCACCACACTCGCTCCGCAGCCGGTCGCCGAGGGGAGGGCCACCGAGGCGGACGCGGAGGACACGGACAGCGAGGGCTCGGTCACCGCGTGACGGCGATCCGGAAGACCGGGTGGTCGGGAGCGATGCGGCGCAGGTCGGCGTCGGGGGAGTCGGGGCCGACCCCGTTGAAGAAGACGCCGACCTCGGCCTTCCAGCGCTTCAGGTAGGCGCGCAGCAGCTCGACCTTGTCGTCGTCGGCGACCTCGGTCGCGGTGAAGGCGGCCACGTCCTTGCCGAGCCGTAGTTCTCCGCCGCCTGCGGCGCGCATGTTGTGGGTCCACTGGACGTGACCGCGCGGCGCGACCAGATACTGCTGTCCGTCGACCGTCAGCAGGTTCACGGGCGTGGTGCGCCATTCACCGCTCTTGCGTCCCCGGACGGCGAGGACGCGGGAGCCCCAGATGCTGAGACCGCGCCGGGTGAGCCAGGCCACCGCACGGTTGAAGACGTTGACGGTGAACCAGCCGGGCTTCTGGACGTGTGTCGACACGGTGACCCCCACAGTTTGGAGAGCGGTGCTCTCGCTTGACTCCAGTGTGGGGGAGATCGGCGATCCAAAGCAAGAGCGGTGCTCTCTTTTTTGTGCGGTGCACTGGTTTGAGATCGGTGCACTGAAGGCGGAGTGGTGCTCAAAATCGAGTGCACTGCTCCAAAGTGTGTGCACCGCTCTGTTCGGGTGGCAGACTGCTCTCCATGACCACCGCACAGGGCGCCCGCGCGCGAGCCAGGATGGAAGTCACCACCGCCATCAAGGGCGAGGCGCGCAGACAGCTCGCGGCCGAGGGCGCGGCCAAGCTGTCGCTGCGGGCCGTGGCGCGTGAGCTGGGCATGGTCTCCTCGGCGCTCTACCGCTACTTCCCGAGCCGCGACGACCTGCTCACCGCGCTGATCATCGACGCCTACGACTCCCTCGGCGAGGCCGCCGAAACCGCCCACGCCGCTGCCGCCGACGCGGCCCCGGCGCACCGCTGGGTCCTCGTGTGCGAGGCGGTGCGCCGCTGGGCGCTGACCCACCCGCACGAGTACGCGCTGATCTACGGCTCGCCGGTGCCCGGCTACTCGGCGCCGGACACGACCATCCCGCCGGCGGCCCGGGTCGGCCTCGTCCTCGTCGGGATCCTGCGCGAGGCGTTCGAGGGGCGCGGTCTGGCCCGCACTCCGGTACCCGCCGAACTCGCCCCCGAGGCCCGCCGGATGGCCGACGAACTGGTGCCGGGCCTGCCGCCGGAGGTGGCCGTGGCCATGGCCGCGGCCTGGGCCCAGCTGTTCGGACTTGTGGGGTTCGAACTGTTCGGCCAGTTCAAGGGCATCGTGGAGGAAGCGGAGCGGGAGCGGTTCTTCCGGCACGCGGTCGCGCAACTCGCCCACGGCGTCGGCCTGGTCTTCCCCTGACGGCGCTCGGTCATCCGGTCACCGGGTCATCCGGTCACCCCGTCACCTTGTCCAGGAACGCGGCGAGGTTCCCGGCCGTCCGCCGGATCTTCTCCTCCAGGGTGAGCGACTCCGGCATCCGCCCGCCCACGCCCGGGTCCCGCAGACCCCGCACGTAGAGCGAGCAGGCCAGGTCGCTGCAGAGGTAGGCGCCCACGGAGTTGCCCTGCTGCCCGGCCTTGCCCGCCTTGGCGGCGACCATCAGGGAGACGCCTCCGGTGTGCGTGGTCAGGCAGATCGAGCACATGCTGCGCCGGGTCTGCCAGGACGACGGGCTCGGGCAGCGCAGCGCCACCGCCCGCGCGAGGCCGTCGGCCGACTCGGTCACCAGGTAGGCGCGGTCGGGTGCCTGCGGGTCGCGCCAGCCGAAGTAGTCCAGCTCGGCCCACGGCCGTTCGTCCAGGTCGTGCGGGATGTTCAGCCGCTTCGCCGCGCCCTTGGTGCAGTTCACGAACGCGGCGCGGATCTCTTGTTCGGTCAGCTGTCTCATGCAGCGCACGCTATTTTGCCTAAAAGCTTTAGGCAAATGCATAATCGGTTCAGGCAACAGCAGGGCGGAGGCGAGGAGCGGCGTGGCGCGAGCGGGACTGAGCACGGAACGGCTGGTCCGGGCCGGAGCCGAGCTGGCCGACGAGGTCGGCTTCGACCAGGTGACGGTCTCGGCCCTGGCCAGGCGGTTCGACGTGAAGGTCGCGAGCCTGTACTCGCACGTCAAGAGCTCCCAGGACCTCAAGACGAGGATCGCGCTGCTGGCCCTGGAGGAGCTCGCCGACCGCGCCGCCGAAGCGCTGGCCGGACGGGCCGGCAAGGACGCCCTCGTCGCGTTCGCCGACGTCTACCGCGACTACGCCCACGCCCACCCCGGCCGCTACACCGCGGCCCGGCTGCGCCTCGACCCGGAGACGGCCGCGGCCAGTGCCGGAAGCCGGCACTCCCGGATGACCCGGGCGATCCTGCGCGGCTACGACCTGCCCGAACCGGACGAGACCCATGCCGTCCGGATGATCGGCAGCGTCTTCCACGGTTACGTCGACCTCGAACTGAGCGGCGGCTTCAGCCACAGCGCCCCCGACAGCCAGCAGTCCTGGACCCGCGTCCTCGACGCC
The DNA here is from genome assembly GCF_040652195.1 of Streptomyces sp. NPDC048278. Taxonomy (NCBI): domain Bacteria; kingdom Bacillati; phylum Actinomycetota; class Actinomycetes; order Kitasatosporales; family Streptomycetaceae; genus Streptomyces; species Streptomyces sp. NPDC048278. The sequence goes on along the minus strand of NZ_JBEZLP010000001.1, from coordinate 196,285 downwards.
CTCGACGTGCTGCTGCGCAACTGGCCCACCCCGACCCGACCCCCCTCGCACGGAACACCGACGGCACACCCACGGAAGACGGACGGAACGCAGAGGCGATGAACACCGACCCCCGCTGGATCACCACGCCGATCACCGCCGACCTCCTGCGCGGCGCCCTCGACCTGGAGCGGACGCGGCACGGCGTCCTCCCGCACCGGCTCCCGGCCCGGGCCCGCGCCCAGTGCGCCGACCCGCAGCTCGCCATGGTCGAGTCCCAGCCCTCCGGCGTACGACTGGTGTTCCGCACCCGCGCCACCGCCCTGGAACTGGACACCCTTCCCACCAAGCGGCTCTACGTCGGCGCGCCGCCGCGCCCGGACGGCGTCTACGACCTCCTCGTCGACGGCACCCTGGCCGGCCAGGGCAGCGTGTCCGGCGGCACCGTCCAGGTCGTCGACATGAGCGCCGGGACCACGGAGCTGCGCCCCGGACCGGTCGGCACCCTCCGCTTCACCGGCCTGCCCGAGCGCGAGAAGTCGGTCGAGATCTGGCTGCCGCACAACGAGACCACCGAACTGGTCGCACTGCGCACCGACGCCCCGCTCACCGCCGTACCCGACCACGGCCGCAAGGTCTGGCTGCACCACGGAAGTTCGATCAGCCACGGCTCCGACGCCGCGAGCCCCACCGCCATCTGGCCGGCGCTCGCCGCGGCGCTCGCCGGGGTGGAGCTGGTCAACCTCGGGCTGGGCGGCAGCGCCCTGCTCGACCCGTTCACCGCCCGCGCCGTCCGGGACACCCCCGCCGACCTGATCAGCCTCAAGCTCGGCATCAACGTCGTCAACACCGACCTGATGCGGCTGCGCGCCTTCGGCCCCGCCGTGCACGGCTTCCTGGACACCGTCCGCGAGGGGCACCCCAGTACCCCGCTGCTGGTCGTCTCGCCGATCCTGTGCCCCATGCACGAGGACACGCCGGGCCCCACCGCCATGGACCTGAGCGCTTTCGGCGCCGGCCGGCTCACCTTCACGGCCGTGGGCGACCCGGCCGAGCGCGCGAGCGGCAAGCTCACCCTGAACGTCATCCGGGACGAGCTGTCCCGGATCGTCGCCCAGCGTGCGGCCGAGGACCCGCACCTTCACTATCTGGACGGCCGCGCCCTCTACGGCGCGGCCGACGCGGCCGAACTCCCGCTGCCCGACGGGCTCCACCCGGACGCGGCCACCCACCGCCGTATCGGCGAACGCTTCGCCGGACTGGCCTTCGCGGATGCCGGCGCGTTCGCGGCCACCGGGGACGACGGCCGCTGAGCCGGCGCCCACCGGACCGGTGGGCCTCATCGCGCCGAGTCGGCCGACGCCCCGTCGCCGCCGTCCGGGACCAGCACGATCTTCCCCGCGACGGTCCCCGACTCGGCGAGCCGCAGGGCCTCGGCGGCCTGAGTCAGCGGCAGCCGTGCGGCGATGCGCGCGGTGACCTCGCCGCGCTCGAGGGCCTGGAACACCTGGGTGAGGTCGGCGCTCAGCCGGGCCCGGAACCGGTCCTTGCCGAGGGCGCGGCCTTCCCAGACGTTGAAGAAGCAGGCGTGCTTGCCGTTGGGCAGCGCGTTCCACAGCCACACCCGGCCGAGGATCTTCAGTACGGGCAGCTGCTTGGAACCTGAGTCGTCCCGGGTGGTGGCACTGCCGTAAGCGACGAGGGTGCCGCCCGGGGCGAGGAGCCGCCAGGAGTCGACGACGCTGCGACCGCCGAGATGGTCGAAGACGGCGTCGACACCGCCGGGGGCCAGCTCCCGGACCCGGGCCGGGACGTCCTCGGCGCGGTAGTCGACCGGGATCACGCCCAACTCCCGCAGCGCGGTGTGGTGACGGGCGGAGGCCGTACCGATCACCCGAAGGCCGGCCGCCCGCGCGAGCTGGACGAGCACCGTGCCGACCCCGCCGTTGGCCCCGTGCACCAGGATCGTGCCGCCGGCGCGCACCCGCGCCTTGCGGTGCAGCATCTGCCAGGCGGTGATCCCGTTGACGACCAGCGTCTCCGCCTCCGCCGCGCCGACACCGGCGGGCACCGGTACGGCGTCGGCCGCGTCGAGCACGACATGGCTGGCCCAGCCGCCCACCTTCACCAGCGACGCCACCCGCTCGCCGACGAGTCCCGGCGCGACGCCCGCCCCGGCCGCGAGCACCGTGCCGACCAGGTCGTAGCCGGGGACGAAGGGGAAGGGCGGCTGGTCGTAGTACCGGCCGCGGCGCATCTGCTGCTCCGCGAAGGACACGCCGGTCGCCTCCACGCGGACGACGATCTCGCCGGCGGCGGGGGCCGGGATCTCCCGGCGCTCGATGCGCAGACCCTCCGGCTCCACGATGCCCGGCAGGACGACCTCGACGAGCTGGGCGTTTCCGGGCGTTCCGGCGACTCCGGCGGCTCCGGGAGTTCCTGCGGTTCCGGGGGTTCCTGCGGTTTCTGCGGTTCCCATGACGACGGCCTCCGTGCGTAGCTGTGTGAAGATGCGGTCGCAATCGAGAGAGGTTCTCGCTTGCGTTAGAAGCTATAACAAACATGACTGGTGCTCGCGGAAGTGTCAAGCCGTCGCGATGGGTAGTGCCGTCGCGATCGTTAGAAGTCCTCTCAAAAGTGATAGCTTGAAACAAGGACGGGCGAGAGGAGCGTGATGGCCATGGCGGCGGACGCAGAGGCAGGCGCAGACACGGACGCGGTGAGCCCCCGCGAGCGGTACCGGGCCCAGGTGCGAGCGGACATCAAGGCGCGAGCCTGGGAGCAGATCGCCAAGTCAGGCGCGTCGGGCCTGTCCCTCAACGCGATCGCCAAGGAGCTGGGCATGAGCGGTCCGGCCCTCTACCGCTACTACGGCAGCCGCGACGAGCTGATCACCGAGCTGATCAGGGACGCGTACCGCGGCCTGGCCGACACCTGCCGTGCCGCCGCCGACTCCGCGGCCGGTATCCGCGGCCTCGCCCACGCCCTGCGCCGCTGGGCGCTCGACGACCCCCAGCGCTACTTCCTCGTCTACGGCACGCCGGTCCCCGGCTACCACGCGCCCGAGGACATCACCGGCATCGCCCAGGAGATCATGGGGGCACTGCTGGACGTCTGTGCGGCGGCCGAGCCCGAGGCGCCTGCGCCGGTCTCCGCCGGGTTCACCGCGCACCTCTCGCAGCACCGCGAGTGGGCCGGCGGCCACCCCGCGCCGCCGGGAGTGCTCCGCCGGGCGCTGGCCTTCTGGACCAGGGTGCACGGGGTGCTCTCCCTCGAACTCGCCGGCCACTTCACAGGTATGGGCTTCGACCCGGACCGCCTGTTCGACGCCGAGGTGGCGGAGCTGACCACCGGACGCTGACCCGGCCTCCGATCGAGCCACTGATCGAGCTACTGATCGAGCCACCGATCGAGCCACTGGTCCGCCGCCGACCAGGTCCGGCGACCTCCTGCCACCTACTACCGGGGGAGTACGTGTGATCACCTCGCCGGGCTGACGCTCGCGCGGAGCGAGGGCGTCTAGCGTGGCGGTCATGGACGAGCAGCGGGTACGGGAGCGCGGCCCCGCACAGTGGTGGCACCACGGCCCTCCGTGGTGGAACCACCCGGAAGCCACCGCGACCGCCCCCACCGGCCCCGGCCCTGGCGCAGGCGTCACCAGCGGTGGCGGAACCCCCCGCCACCGCCTGCCCTGGCGCTCCACCCTCCTGCTCGCCGTCCTCGTGCTGGTGGGCTCGAACTTCGCCGCCCACACCCAGCCCCACCGCGAGCACCTCGACACCTACGCCCGCCTGCTGCTCCTGGCCACCTGCGCCCTCCTGCTGTGGCGGCACCGGCACCCGGTGACCGTGGTGTTCGGCACGGCCGCGCTCGCCCTGGTCTACCTCGGCGCCGGCTACCCGTACGGGCCGGTCTTCGCGGCCGTCGCCGTGGCCTGCTTCGGTGCCGTCGTCGCCGGGCGCCGCAGGGCGGCCTGGGCGGCGCTCGGGATGCTGTGGGCGGGGCATCTGCTGATCTCGCTCTGGCTGTACCGGTGGCTGCCGCCGCCGGGCGACACGGGTGCGCGCCCCGGCGAGGAGGTGATCGTCGCCACCTGGGTGCTGATCATCGTCTCGGTGGCCGAACTGGTCCGGCTGCGGCGCGAGCAGTGGGCGCGGGAGCGGGCCGACCGGGCTCAGGCGGCCCGGCGGCGCGCGGACGAGGAACGGCTGCGGATCGCCCGGGAGTTGCACGACGTCCTGGCGCACAGCATCTCGGTCATCAACGTCCAGGCGGGCATGGGACTCGCGCTCCTCGACTCCGACCCCGAGCAGGCCAGGTCGGCGCTGACCACCATCAAGGCGGCCAGCAAGGAGGCGCTCGGCGAGGTCCGCCAGGTGCTCGACACCCTGCGCGCCCCGGGAGACGCGCCGCGGACGCCCGCGCCCGGTCTCGGCCGGCTGGCGGAACTCGTGGAACAGGCGGCGAGCGCCGGCCTCGCCGTGGCCGTGACCGGGGAGCCGCCGCGCCTCGCGCCCGGCGCGGACCTGGCCGCCTTCCGCATCGTGCAGGAGGCCCTCACCAATGTCGTACGGCACTCGGGTTCGCGGCACGCGCGCGTGCGGCTCGAACACGGGGGCGGGGAGCTGCGGTTGCGGATCGACGACGACGGTCCGGCGACCGGGGCGGACGCGGGCGGCAGCGGGAACGGTCTTGCCGGGATGCGGGAGCGGGCGGCGGCCCTGGGCGGCACCATCGAGGCGGGACCGCGCGCCGACGGCGGCTTCCGGGTGCTCGCCGTACTGCCCTTGAGCGGCCGGGACGACTCGGGCGACCGGGATGTACGAGACGTACGAGACGTACGAGACGTACGGGAGGACCGATGATCAGGGTGCTGCTCGCCGACGACCAGTCGCTGGTGCGGGCCGGTTTCCGGGCGTTGCTCGACGCGCAGCCGGACATCGAGGTGACCGGAGAGGCGGCGGACGGCGAGGAGGCGCTGCACAAGGTGCGTGAACTGCGCCCCGACGTCGTCCTGATGGACATCCGGATGCCGCGTCTGGACGGCCTGGCCGCGACCCGCCGGGTCACCGGAGAGCCGGAACTGGCGGACGTCAAGGTGGTCATGCTGACGACGTTCGAGCTCGACGAGTACGTCTTCGAGGCGATCCGGTCCGGCGCCTCCGGCTTTCTGGTCAAGGACACCGAGCCGGACGAACTGGTGCGGGCGGTCCGGGCGGTGGTGGCCGGGGACGCGCTGTTGTCGCCGGGGGTGACGCGGCGGCTGATCGCGGAGTTCGCGGCCCGTTCCAAGGAGCCTGCCGCCGCCGACGCCCTCGCCCGGCTCACCGAGCGGGAACGGGAGGTGATGGCCCTGGTCGGCATCGGTCTGTCCAACGAGGAGATCGCCCGCCGGCTGGTCGTCAGCCCCCTCACCGCCAAGACCCACGTGAGCCGCAGCATGGTCAAGCTGGGCGCCCGCGACCGGGCCCAACTGGTCGTCCTGGCCTACGAGTCGGGGTTGGTGCGGCCGGGCTGGCTGGGCTGATCCGGGCGCCGGAAACGGACCAGCACGCTGACGACCCGGGCGAGGAACAGCACGCCGGCGAGTACCGCGCCCGCGACGGGCAGCGTGCGCTCCAGGCCGCCGGGCAGCTGGAACAGCAGCGCAGGACCGGCCACCGCCCCGAACACCACCACGGCCGCGAACACCGCGCTGCACAGCGCGTATCCGATCTCGACGGTGATCGCGTCCCGCTCGGCCTGACCGCGCCGTCCCCCGTACGTCGTCATCCCGGCAGTCTCACAGCCGTGTGCCCGGCGGGGCAACAGGCCCCGCCGGGCACACGTTCGGAGGCGTCCCCGGTCAGTCGCGTGCGGACACGCGCTCCGCCTCCAGGGACGTGGACTTGGCGATCACGACGGTCTGCTGCGGGCGCCGGGCGCGCAGCCCCGTGAGGGTGATCAGCAGCCCGGCGAGGGCCACGGCCGCCACCACCATGAACCCCGGACGGTAGCTGTCGAGCACGGCCTGCGGGGACGCGTGGGCGGGCGTACCCGCGGTGACCACGGCCGTGACGATCGCCAGGAAGATCGCCCCGCCCACCTGCACCGAGGTGTTGAGGAGCCCGGAGACCATGCCCTGCTCGTGGTCGTCCACGCCGTTGGTGGCCTGGATGTTGAGGGAGGGGAAGACCAGCGCGCAGGCCGCGCCGATCAGCAGCATGGACGGCAGGATGGCCGCCGCGTAGGCCGGGCTCAGGTCGACACGGAGGAACAGGGCGTAGCCGACGACCATGAACGCGAAGCCCGCCGCGATCAGCCGCGGGGTGCCGAAGCGGTCCACGATCGCGCCGACCTTGGTGGAGGACACCGCCACCAGCGCGCCCGCGGGGAGGAAGGCCAGGGCGGTGTGCAGCGCGGACCAGCCGAGCAGGGACTGCATGTAGAGAGTGGTCAGGAACTGGAAGCCCACGTACGAGCCGAAGAAGGCGATCGCGCCGAGCTGGGCGCGGACCTGGTTGCCCGAGCGCAGCACGCCGAGCCGGACGAGCGGTCCGGGGGAGCGGCGTTCGACCTGGACGAAGACGGTCAGCAGGACGGCGACCGCGAGGAAGGAGAGCAGGGTGCGGGCCGATGCCCAGCCCGCCTGCGGCGCCTGCACGACGGTGAACACCAGGAGCAGCATGGAGGCGGTGCCGAGGATCGCGCCGGGGATGTCGTAGCCGTTGTGGTCGCGTTCGCGGGAGCTGCGCGGCAGCAGCTTGAGGCCGGCGGCGAGCGCGATCAGGGCGATCGGGGCGGGCAGCAGCATGGTGAGGCGCCAGCTGGCCTCGGTGAGCAGGCCGGACAGCACCAGGCCCATGGAGAAGCCGGTGGCCGCGCAGGTGGTGTAGATGGCGAGGGCGCGGTTGCGCAGCGGGCCCTCCGGGAACGTGGTCGTGATGATCGAGAGGCCGGCCGGTGCGGTGAAGGCCGCGCTCAGGCCCTTGACGAACCGGCTGGCGATCAGCAGCGGGCCCGAGTCGACGAGGCCGCCGAGGAGCGAGGCGAGCGCGAAGACGCCGAGGGCCACGAGGAACACCTGGCGCCGGCCGAGCAGGTCCGCGGTGCGACCGCCGAGCAGCAGCAGGCCGCCGTACCCCAGGATGTAGCCGCTGACGATCCATTGCAGCGTCGAGGTGGACAGGTGCAGGTCGGAGCCGATCGACGGCAGCGCGACGCCGACCATCGACACATCCAGTGCGTCCAGGAACATGGCGGCGCAGAGCACCAGCAGCGTGCCCCACAGTCGGGGAGTCCAGCGTCCCTGGGGAGTGGGGGCGGTGAGCGGAGAGGTCATGGATCCAGACACTACATGCACATGCATCGAATGCAAGCACATTTAATTACGATGCAACAATCGCGGTTCTCTGCTACGGTGCCCCGATGGCGGCGAAGAAGCCCGAACAGGCACTCGTGGAGCAATGGCGGGACATCCTTGCCGTGCACGCCCGCACCCAGTGCGAACTGGACCGTGCGCTGAACGGCCACGGCCTGTGCGGCAGCGACTTCGAGGTCCTCGACCTGCTCTCCGACGGTCCGGCGGCGGACGGCGTCTGCAGCTTCCGGGTGCAGGAGATCGCCGAGCAGGTGCACCTCAGTCAGAGCGCGCTGTCCCGGCTGATCGCCCGCCTGGAGAAGGACGGCCTGGTCGAGCGGGCCATGTGCCCGGAGGACCGGCGGGGCGTGCGGGTGGCGCTCACCGGCAAGGGGCGCGCGCTGCACGGCGAAGTGCTGCCGGTGCAGCGCGCGGTGCTCACCCGGATGCTGGCCGCCGAGTCGGGCTGAGCCCGGCAGGCCAGGCCGCGGGCCGGTCGGGCCGTTTACGGCGATCGGCCGGTCAGATCCCTGAGTTCGTCAGCCACAGGTCGGCCAGATCCGGGTCGCCGGTCACCTTCGGCACCGGCTGCCGGTTCCACAGGGCCAGGTACAACTGATCGGCGGGACCGGCGAGTTCGGCCTTCGCGTCCGGGGACGCGCCGAGTTCCGTGACCGGTGGCCGCTCCGACAGCCGTACGGTCCAGGCCGCGTCGACGTCCACCGTGCGCACTCCCAGCACCCGCGGGTGCTCGCTGCGGACCCGGCTGCGGGTGCGGGCGTGGAAGCCGCGCAGCAGCTCGTCGATGCCGTCGACCGCGAAGCCCGACCCGACCGGGGTCGCCGCGCCGCCCCGCGCAGCCTCGGCGTCGTACCGGTGGACGGTCGTCTCGTGGGCCTGCCTGCGGAGCCAGAAGGCGAGCGGCGAGGGGACCGGGGCGGGGTGGAAGGTCCAGCACGTCGTGTCCTGCGGTGCGGCGCCCAGGGTGTCGACGAGCCGCCGGTGCCCCTCCCGGTACCAGTCCGTCAGGTCCGTGCCGTCCAGGTCCGGGGGGTCCGGGATGGGGCGGGGCGAGGTCTCGGCGTCGGCGACGACACCGGCGGCCCACCGGTGGATGGTGCCGGTGTGCCGCAGCAGGTCGCGCACCCGCCAGTCCGGGCAGGTGGGCACCGGGGTGTCGAGCCCCGCGTCCGTGGCGGCCGAGGCCAGCAGCCGGCCCTCCCGGTCGAGGATCTCGAGGTACTCAGCAGTCTCCATGCGGCGAGTCTGCCGGATGCGCGGCCGGTCCTGGCGTCAGCGCAGCAGGAATCCCACCGCGTACCCGAGGGCGTTGACCGCCCAGTGCAGGGCCATCGGCGCCAGCAGGGAACCGCTGCGGTCGCGCAGCCAGCACAGCAGACAGCCGGCCACGGCCGTGAAGAGCACGGCGCCGATGTCCACCAGGACCGCCCCGGCGGTCGAGTGCCCGAAGAGCGAACCCAGCGTCGGCTTCTCCTTGTTGAGGTTCAGCGAGGGCAGGATGTGCCAGAGCCCGAAGAGCACGGAGGAGAGGACGGCGGCCGTCGTCGCCGTGCGCAGACGGCACAGCAGCGCGAACAGCACCCCGCGAAAGGCGGTCTCCTCCAGCAGCACCGTCCCCACGGGCACCGCGACCAGCGCCTTGAAGGCGGTCTCCGCACCGCTGAGCGTGTCCGTCCGCTGGTCCGCGAACAGCCCGCGGGTGACCGGCAGCAGGGCCGCGCACAGATAGACGGCCGCGACGATCCCGATCAGAGACACCCCCCAACGCACCCCGTCCGCAAGGGTGTTCCGCCCCAGCCCCAGCTCCGGCCAACCGCCCCCGGCCCAGAACAGCAGCCCCACCAGGACGGCGGAGGTGAGGACCGCGGTGAGCAGGATCCAGGAACCGGCCCAGCGGTTGTCCAGCAGGTTCGCGAGCACCAGGACCGCCACCACCGCGGCCACGGCGGTACGGGTGGGGAGCAGGGGGAGGGCCATGGCGGGCGGGGGTCAGAACCCGGCCGGGCCGCGACACGCCAGCCAGGTCGCGCGGGGCCCGCCGTCACCACTCCGTCCCGGCCGGCCGCCACGCCCCCGGCCCGGCGCGGCACGGGCGACGGCGCCGGCGACGACCTCGCTATCCCTACCCGCCCACCTCGGCGGGGCGCCGGTCCGGCCGGTGTGGAGGGTGCGGCCGGTGTGGAGGGTGCGGCCGGTGTGGAGGGTGCGGACAGTGTGGCCGAGAGGGCCGGGACGGCCGGTGCGGTCGCAGGCGGGGTCCTCGCCCGGCTCCGGCTCCGGCGCGACCACGGCGACGAACGGGGTGGCGTGCGCGGTCGTCCGGGCCTGGGCCATGCCCACCACCATGGGACAGCTGGCCCGGCCGCGCACCTTTTCCCGGAGCGGGAGCCGCCGCTTCCGGATGGATCGTCCGGAAGGATCTTCCGGATGCGGCGGAGCGCGCGGTGGCCGATCGTGGTCCCGAGGTGGCGAAGTGAGTGGTGCGGGCAGGGCGCTGAGGCGTACGAAGGAATGGGCCAGGCGGACGGCGGAACGGGTGCGCCCGCACCTGGGCCCCGACCGGGTGGTCCGGCGGCGGCCGTGCTGGGGCGGGACCGCGGTGGCGGTCCTGTGCTACTGCCTGTCCCTCACCCCCTCCCTGCTCCCGCGGGCCTGGTGGTTGCAGGGACTCGCGGCCGGCGTCTCGGCGGCCGTCGGCTACGCCGTCGGGGCCGTACTCGAGACACTCGCCCGGCTGCTGCTCCGCTGGGCCGGTGTCCGGGTCCGCCCGCGGGTCCGCCGTACGCTGTGGGCCGCGGTGTGGGCGCTCGGCGCCGCCGCGGTGGTCACCGCCACCGCATGGAGCGTCCGCTGGGAGGGCCAGGTCCGCAGGGCGGTGACCCTGCCTCCGCACATCGTCTGGTGGCAGTGGGCGCTCGTCCCGGTCGTGGCCGCGTTCGTCGCGACGCTGCTGCTCCTTCTCGCCCGGACGGTGCGGTTCGGCACCCGCATCGCCGCCCGCGCGTTCGACGCCCTCGTCCCGCGTCCCGTCGCCTACGCCACCGGGGTCGTCCTGGCCGCGTTCGTGATCGTCGGAGTCGTCCAGGGCTTCCTGCTGCGCGCCGCGCTGGACGCGATCGAGAGCGGCGCCTCCCTCGCCGACCAGGGCACCACCGAGGGCGTCCACCGGCCGGGCCTGCCCACCCTCTCCGGCAGCCCCGAGTCCGCCGCGCCCTGGGACACCCTGGGCGCCAAGGGCCGCGACTTCGTCGGCACCGCCACGCCCCGCGCCGACATCGCCGCCTTCACCGGCCGCCCGGCCGAGAACCCGGTACGGGTCTACGTCGGCCTGCGCTCCGCCGACACCCTCGACGAACGCGCCGCCCTCGCCGTACGCGAACTCGAACGCACCGGCGGTTTCTCCCGCAGGATCCTCGCCGTCATGGGCACCACCGGCACCGGCTGGATCAACGAGCAGGGCAGCAAACCCCTGGAGTACATGTGGGGCGGCGACACCGCCATGGTCGCCATGCAGTACTCCTACCTGCCCAGCTGGGTCTCCGCCCTCACCGAGGACGAGGCCGCCGCCACCGGACGGGCCCTCTTCGACGCCGTCCACGCCAGGTGGCTGACCCTCCCCGCCGCCTCCCGCCCCCGGCTGCTCGTCTACGGCGAGAGCCTCGGCTCCTTCTCCATGGAGTCCGCCCTCGACGGCTCGTTGCCCACGCTCGTCGCGCAGACCGGCGGCGCGCTGTTCGTCGGACCGACCTACGACAACCCGCTGTGGAAGTCCGTCACCGCCCGGCGGCAGCCGGGCAGCCCCGAGTGGCGGCCGGTGGTCGCCGACGGGGCACATGTGCGCTTCGCACAGGTACCGGCGGACTACGGCATCCCGGACGCGCCCTGGGGCGAGCCCCGCGCGCTCTACCTCCAGAACGGCTCCGACCCGGTCGTCTGGTGGTCGCCCGACCTCGCCTTCCACCGGCCCGACTGGCTCGACCGGCCACGCGCCCGGGACGTCTCGGCGGCCATGCAGTGGTACCCGCTCCTGACGTTCTGGCAGGTGGCCTGCGACCTGGCCGGCGCCGACAGCGTGCCGGACGGCTTCGGCCACCGGTACGGAACCCTGCCGACCAGCGCGTGGGCGGAGATCACGAGCCCACCCGGGTGGACGGACGCCGACACCGCGAGACTGGCCGGGGTGCTGGAGTCGGTGCGGGAACCGGGGCTGCTGGACTGAGCCGAGCCGCTGCCCGGGGGCCGGAACAGCAACCTCTTCGAGGGGGCGATCCCCGGCGTTCGCGGGGCGGGCGGTGGCCTCGGTCAGTGCCCCGCCGTGCGCCGGGTCAGGAGTGCGATGGCCGCGGCGGTGGCCGCCAGGGCGGCGACGGTGGTGAGGGCGGTGGGCAGGGAGAGCCAGTCCGCCATGAAGCCGATGGCGGGCGGTCCGAGGAGCATGCCGCCGTAGCCGAAGGTGGAGGCGATGGCGACGCCCTCGGGGCCGGCCAGCCGGCCGGCGCGTTCGACGGCGACGGGGAAGAGGTTGGCGAGGCCGAGGCCGGCGATCGCGAAGCCGAGCAGGGCCGCCCACAGGGCCGGGGCGAGCGCGCCGAGCAGCATGCCGGCCGCGGCGGTCGTGCCGCCGATGACCAGGGTGCGGGTCTGGCCCAGGATCTCCAGCAGCTTCGTCCCGCTGAGCCGGCCGACGGTCATGGCGAGGGCGAAACAGGAGTAGCCGATGGCCGCCGCGCCGGGTGCGGCACCCAGGTCCTGCTCCAGGTGCAGGGCGCTCCAGTCGGCCATGGCCCCCTCGCCGTAGGCCGTGCACAGGGCGATCAGACCGAAGGTGACGACGAGCAGCCGGGTGCGGGGTGCCAGGCGGCGTGGTGCGGACGCGCTCTGCGGTGCGTCGTCCGCGGGTGTGGCCGGCGGGGGAGTGCGCAGCAGGGTGCGGCCCGCGAGGAGGGTGACCAGCAGGCCGACGCCGGTGAGGCAGAGCAGGTGCTGCGTGGGGGTGAGCACGCCGGCGATCAGCGAGCCCAGACCGGAGCCCAGCATGCCGCCCAGGCTGTAGGCGGCGTGGAAACTGGGCATGATCGGGCGCCGGAGGGCTCGGACCAGGTCGACCGCCGCACTGTTGAACGCGACGTTGATGCCACCGTAGGCACTGCCGAACACCAGCAGTACGGCGCCGAGGGCCGGGACCGAGTGGGTGAGCGGGGGCAGGGCGACGCTGAGGGAGAGCAGGACGGCGCAGACGACGGTCACCGGGTGGGAGCCGTAACGGCGGCACAGCCGTCCGGTGAACATCATCGTGATCACGGCCCCGGCCGAGACGCCGAGCAGGGCGAGCCCCAGGGCACTGGCCGAGGCGCCGGTCTGCTCCTTGACGGCCGGGATGCGGACGACCCATCCGGCGAAGACGAAGCCGTCCATGGCGAAGAAGACGGTCAGGGCGACACGGAGTCGGGTGAGGTCGTTGCCGGGCACGACGTTGTGCGTCCGGGTTTTGTTTATTAGCGGCACAAACTCAGGCTAGGTGAGGGCCGGGGCTGGGACAAGGGCGTTCTCCGGACGTCCCCGCCCGCACCGCGCCGCAGCGCGATGCGGCCGGTACGGCCGGCACCGCGGCGACGGCACGAGCCGCGCGCCACCGGCCACGATCAGATCACTCCATGGCCGGCGGATCCTGGAGCACGGCCGACCCCGGTGAACCCGGGCGTCATGACTCGTCGTCCCCGGCCCGGTGCCCCGGCCTTCCGGCGACGGCCGCGAGGTAGCCGCGCAGCATCACCTTCGCCTCGTCGAGGAGGGCGGCGTCGCCCTCGGCGTCGCGGCGGAAGGCCTCCTGGGCGAGCGCGTCGGCGGTGAGGACGGCGGCATGGCAGGCGGGGCCGAGCCCCTCGGTGTCACCGGCGATGCCGAGTGCGAGCAGGACCCGGCGCACCCCGTCGGCCATCCGCCGCTTGTGCTCCCGGTCCGCCTCCCGGGTCCGGTCGGTCAGGCCGCTGCCGAACCACAGGGCCCGGAAGCCGTGTTCGGTGCGGTAGAGCCCGGCGTAGGTGTCGATCAGCACGCCGACCGGGTCGGACCAGCGCTCGGTCGCCGCGCTGTGCACGAACTCCTCCATCACGGCTTCGAGCTGGGCGAAGTACGTAGCGGCCAGAGCGTCGATGATCGCGTCCCGGTCGGGCAGGTACTGGTACAGCGAGCCGACCGAGACCCCGGCCTCCGCCGCGACCCGGGTGGTGGTCAGGGCCGGCACGCCCTCCGCGACCAGAACGCGCTCGGCCGCCTTGAGCACCCGCGCCAACCTGGCCCTGCTGCGGGCCTGTTGGGGAGTACGGCGGAGCACCGCGCCGGTCTCCTCGGCGGTCGGCCCGCTCACACAACCACCCCTGAACATGAACGTGACTTTGTTTCACGTTTACGTTACCGTCGCGGCCATGACGGACTCAAGCTCCGCGCTGGTTCAGGAACGGGCCGCGGTGGCGGACGTCTGCCGCCGCCTGGGAGCGGCGGGCCTGCTCGTCGGTACGGCGGGAAACGTCAGCGTCCGGGTGGGGGACCGGGTCGCGGTCACCGCGACCGGCGCGGTGCTCGCCCAACTCACCGCGGGCCAGGTGACGGTGGTCGACCTGGACGGCCAGATCGTCGCCGGGACTTTGCAGCCGACCTCCGAACTCGACCTGCACCTCGGGGTCTACCGCCGCTACGGCGCCGGCGCGGTCGTCCACACCCACGCGCCCATGGCCACCGCCCTCTCCTGTGTCATCGACGAACTGCCCTGCATCCACTACCAGTTGCTCGCCCTCGGTGGCACCGTGCGGGTGGCGCCGTACGCCACCTTCGGCACCCCGGAACTCGCCGCGTCGGTGCTCGCCGCGCTCGACGGCCGCAGCGCCGCGCTGATGGCCAACCACGGCTCGGTCACCGTCGGCCCGACCCTCGACAAGGCCGTCGAGAACGCCCTGTTGCTCGAATGGGCCTGCGGTGTCTACCAGCACGCGGCGGCCCTCGGCACACCCCGCGTCCTGGACGAGGAGCAGCAACTCGCGGTGATCGAGGCCGCGATCGCCCGGAACTACGGCACCACCCGAACCCTGCAGGAAGGCAAGCCATGAGAGTCGTCACGATGGGCGTGCACGTGCTGGACGTGCTGGTCAGGCCGGTGGACGCGATACCCGAGGGGCAGGGCGCCACCCTGGTCGAGGACATCAGGATGACCGCGGCCGGTACCGCCGGCGGGACCGCGCTGAGCCTCGCCAAGCTCGGCGCCACCGTGCTCAGCGCCGGGGCCGTCGGCGCCGACGCGACGGGCGACATGCTGGTGCAGCTGCTCGGCAGAGCCGGGATCGACACCGGGTTCCTCGTCCGCCGGACCGACACCGCCACCTCGGCGAGCGTGCTGCCCATCCGACCCAACGGCGACCGGCCCTCCCTGCACCTGCTCGGCGCCAACATCACCTACGGCGTCGACGACGTGCCCTGGGACGCCCTCGCCGAAGCCGACCATCTCCACCTCGGCGGCCCGGAGTTGATCGGCGTCGACGTCGCAGCGCGCATCCTGCACTTCGCCAAGGAGCACGACGTGACGACCTCCGTGGACCTGCTCGCGCCCGGCGTCCTCGGCAGCTTCGAGCAGATCGCCGCCGCCCTGCCGTACGTCGACCATCTCCTCCCCAACGACGACCAGGTGCGGGGCTTCTCCGGCGAGGACGACCTGCTGGCGGGCGCGAAGAAGCTGGTCGGCGCCGGCGCCGGGCTGGTCGCGGTCACGCAGGGCGGCGACGGCGCGCTGCTGGTCACCGCCGAGGGCGCCGAGCCGGTGCCCGCCTTCGAGATCGACGTCGTGGACACCACCGGCTGCGGCGACGCCTTCTCGGCCGGATTCGTCTACGGCGTCGGCCTGGGCCGCGCCCCGCGCGACGCCGCCGTCCTCGGCAACGCCGTGGCGGCCCTGGTCGCCCAGGGACTCGGCAGCGACCACGGTGACTTCGACCTCACCGCCGCCGACGCGTTCGCGGCGACGGGTGCCAGGCGGGTGTAGCGCAGGTGTCAGGCGCGCGCAGAACGTGACGTCGGACACGGTCGTCCCGGACGCCCGAGAGGTACCTTCCGTCCCTCGAACCACTGAAATCCTGCGGATATTCACTCGTCCCGGGCGTCCGTGTTCGGACAGAGTCCGGCAACAGCTCGGTTAATAACTGCTCGCTGGTTGGTTACCGGAGAGTGAGCGGGCCATGATGGGCCCATGACGTTGGCCTCGCGCGCTCTGGCGCAACTGGCGACCTGGCCCGACCTGACCGAGGCCGTACCGAGCTGCGGCCTGGGGCAGGCCGTGAGTTCGGCGCAGGGCGAGATCGCGCACTTCCACTCCGACCGCGATGTGGACCTGCGTCTCACCACCCATGCCATCCGGCACTTCGCCAAGGACCTCAGGAGCACGGGGGCGATCCGGATCGTCCCGGGCTCGCAGTGGGTGACCATACGACTCGACGCCGCGAGCGACGTCGACCTGCTGCTGACCCTGGTGAGCGTCGCCCTCCAGGCCCAGCAGAGCTGGCCCGACCCGGCCGACCGGCCGGTGTTCGGCTGCAACGACCAGCGGGGCGCGGGATTCGTCAGCGCGGACACCAGCGGGATGTGACAGCGAGCCGGGTCACAGGGCCGTGCCGCGTCGTACTCACACGGCCAGGACTCTGATCCCCGCCTCCTCGAACCGGCGCACCGTCTCCGGCGCCGCCGCCGTGTCCGTCACCAGGGTGTCCACCCGTTCCGCCGCGCAGATCCGGGCGAACGCCCGCCCGCCCAGCTTGCTGGAGTCGGCCGCGACGACCACGCGGGCCGCACGCTCGCACAGCAGCCGGTTGACCGCGGCCTCCGCCTCGTCGTGCGCCGCGGCCCCGTGGACGACGTCGAAGCCGACCACCCCGAGCACCGCCACATCGAGGGTGATCTGCCCCAGCACCCCGTCCGCGAGCGGCCCGACGAGCTCGTACGACTGCGGGCGGGCCACCCCGCCCGTCACCACGATCTTGAACTGGGGCCGCACCGCGAGCTCGTTCGCGATGTTGAGCGCGTTCGTGACGACCGTCAGCGCCGGCGTCCCGGTGGCCAGGTCGCCCCGCACGGCCAGGGCGCGGGCCACCTCCGTGGTGGTCGTACCGCCCGTCAGCCCCACCGCCTCGCCCGGCGCGACCAGGTCCGCCACCGCCTTGGCGATCCGCTGCTTCTCCGAGGCCTGCCGGGCCGTCTTGTAGCGCAGCGGCAGCTCGTACGACACCCCGTGCACCACCGCACCGCCCCGGGTGCGCACCAGCATCTGCTGCTCGGCCAGCTGGTCGAGATCCCGGCGGATGGTGGCCGCGGAGACCGCCAGCTCGGCCGCCACCTCCTCGACATCGAGGCGACCGCGCTCGACCAGCAACTCGAGCAGCGCCTTCCAGCGGGCGTCGCGCGACATCCGCCGCCTCCGTTCATCGATCTTCCGGCGACCTTAGCGCACCCGGCCTTCGAGGGAATGCTTGATTGAGATTGAAAGATGGCTCTATCTTGCAAGAACAATCACGTGGTCCATCCAGGGGAGGGGTAGTGGTATGTCACATACCACCGAAGAGCTGAACAGCCAGCCCGAGTGCTGGACGCAAGCCGCCACCGAGGCCGCCCGCCACGCGCACGCGCTCCCCACCCCGGGCGAGCGGGTCGCGATCGTCGGCTGCGGCACCTCGTACTTCATGGCCCAGGCCGCGGCCGTCCTGCGCGAGTCCGCCGGACTCGGCGAGACGGACGCCTTCGCCGCCTCGGAGTTCCCGCACGGGCGGTCCTACGACCGGGTACTGGCCCTGACCCGGTCCGGCACCACCACCGAAGTACTGGACCTGCTGGGCGAGTTGAAGGGACGGGCGCGCACCGCCGCGATAACCGCCGACCCCGGCACGCCCGTGGCCCGGGCCGCCGACGACCTCGTCGTCCTGGACTTCGCCGACGAACGCTCCGTCGTCCAGACCCGGTTCGCCACCAGCGCGTTCACCCTGCTCCGCGCCCACCTCGGCCTGCACACCGACACCGTGGTCGCCGACGCCCGTACCGCACTGGCGGCCCCGCTGCCGCCGGGACTGGCCGAGTGCACCCAGTTCACCTTCCTCGGCCGCGGCTGGACCGTCGGACTCGCGAGCGAGGCCGGGCTCAAGATGCGCGAGGCCTCGCTGTCCTGGACCGAGGCGTACCCGGCGACGGAGTACCGGCACGGCCCGATCAGCATCACCACCAGCACGACGGCCACCTGGATGTTCGGCCCGGCCCCCGCCGGACTCGCCGAACAGGTCGGCGCCACCGGAGGGTTGTGGATCCAGGGCACCCTCGACCCGCTCGCCGAACTCGTCCGGGCCCAGCGTCTCGCCGTCGCCGTGGCCGTCGCCCGGGGCCTCGACCCCGACCGGCCGCGCCACCTCACCCGCTCGGTGATCCTCACTCCGACCGGCGGGGAGTGAGCGTGCCCCTCGCAGCCACCGGCACCCTGCTGGCCCGGGCCGCCGAAGTCCGGTCCGCCGTAGCCGCGTTCAACGTCATCACCCTGGAACACGTGGAAGCCGTCGTCGCCGGTGCCGAGGCGGCCGGCCGACCCGTCGTCCTCCAAGTCAGCGAGAACGCGGTCACATTCCGCCACGGACGGCTCCTCCCGCTGGCCCGCGCCGCCACCGCAGCCGCCGAACGCGCCGACGTGCCCGTCGCGTTGCACCTCGACCACGTCCGCAGCGACGACCTGCTGCGCCAGGCCCCGGGCGCCGGATTCAGTTCGGTGATGTACGACGCGTCCCGGCTGCCGTACGCCGAGAACCTCACCGCGACCGCGGCGGCCGTCGACTGGGCGCACACCCAAGGCCTGTGGATCGAGGCGGAGTTGGGCGAGGTCGGCGGGAAGGACGGCAGGCCGGCGCTGGACGCGCACGCACCCGGGGCGCGTACCGACCCGGCCGAGGCGCGGGACTTCGTCGCCGGCACCGGTGTCGACGCGCTGGCCGTGGCGATCGGCAGCGTCCACGCCATGACCACCCGGACCGCCGCCCTCGACCACGACCTGCTCAAGCGGCTCTCGGCCGCCGTGCCGGTCCCGCTCGTCCTGCACGGCTCCTCCGGCGTCCCGGACGAGGGCCTGGTCGCCGCGGTCGCCGCCGGAATCGCCAAGGTCAACGTCGGCACCGCGCTCAACATGGCGATGACCACGACCGTCCGCCGCTACCTCGCGGACCATCCCGAGGCCGTCGACTCCCGCCCGTACCTCGGTGCCGGCCGGGAGGCGATGGCCCGGGAGGTGACCAGGATCATCGGCGTACTGGCCGCCGGGATCACCCGCGCTTGACCGCCTTCAGCACGACGAACTTCGGGTCGCTCGCGACCAGTCGGCTGTTGCCGAACAGGCGGCGCAGCGTCGTGTGGTAGCCCAGGTGCCGGTTGCCGATCACCCACAGCTCGCCGCCTGGGCGCAGCGCCTGCTTCGCCCCGCTGAACATCCGCCACGCCGTCGCGTCGGTGGTCGCCTGGTGGGAGTGGAACGGCGGGTTGTTCAGCACCACGTCCACGCTCCCGGCGGCGACCCCGGCCAGCCCGTCGCCGACCCGGAACTCGGCATGCCCGGGTACCCCGTTGGCCTTGTAGGTGGCCTCCGCCGAGGCGACCGCCTGGAACGACTCGTCCACGAACAGCACCTCGGCCGTGGGGTCGGCCAGCGCCACCGCCGTACCCACGACCCCGTTCCCGCACCCCAGGTCCACGATCCGCCGGCCCCCCTCCGGCAGATGCGCCAGGAAGAACCGTGTCCCGATGTCGAGCCGGTCGGCGCAGAAGACGCCCGCGTGGTTGACGACCGTACGCCCGGAGGCCGCGCCGATGCCGTCGGGCAGCGCGTAGCTGTACGGCCACGGGTTCTCCGGGCGCTCCAGCGACGGATCCGGCGTGCAGTGGATCAGCCGGGCCTTCTGCTCGGCGAGCGAGGTCCGGGTCGGCCCGAGGATCCGCTCGAACAACCGGAGCGTCGACGTGTGGATCTCCTTGACCATGCCGGTGCCGATCACGACCGTGCCCGCGTGCACGGCGGGCGCCAGCCGCAGCAGCTGGTCCTCGAGGAGCGCCAGGCTCTTCGGCACCCGCACCAGCAGCACGTCCACCCGCTCCGGCGGCGGATCCTGGGTGGTCAGCAACTGCACCGCGCCCGGCTCTACGCCCGCGCGCGCCAGGTTCACGCGGGTCGCCTCCTGGCTCAGGTACGAGTCGGTGATCTGCACCGGCCGGTGCTCCGCCAGCGCGGTGACCAGCGCTCCCCAGCGGTCGCCGAGCACCACGACCGTGCCGGACAACCCGGTCCGCTCCTGGTCGAGATACCGCAGCAGGTACGCGTCGGAGGCGTCCCAGGCACGCAGCCGGTCGCGCGGATCCTCCGGGAAGCGGGACAGCTCGAACTCGCCCCAGGCAGTCGTCATACGGTCGCTCATCGTGCGTCCAGGCTAGCGGAACCCCAGCTCAGGCCCGGTCGGGCAGGATGGGGGCATGGAGGACGAACTGTTCCCGAGGGCGCGCGCCCGCATCGCACCGGGCGCCGTGCACGTCCCCGACTGGCTGGACCCGGACCGGCAGCGCGCGCTGCTCGCCGCCTGCCGCGACTGGGCCCGGCCCCCGGCGGGCCTGCGCACGGTACGCACCCCCGGCGGCGGCACGATGACCGCCCGCCAGGTCTGCCTGGGCTGGCACTGGTACCCGTACGCCTACGCCCGCACGGTCGTCGACGGCGACGGCAGCCCCGTGAAGCCGTTCCCGGCGTGGCTCGGCGAACTGGGCCGTCGCGCGGCGACCGACGCCCTGGGGCCGGAGGCGGTCGGCGGATTGTCGTACGACATCGCACTGATCAACTTCTACGACGCGGACGCCCGCATGGGCATGCACCGCGACGCCGACGAGAAGTCGGACGCACCGGTGGTGTCGCTGAGCCTCGGGGACACGTGCGTGTTCCGCTTCGGCAACCCGGAGACACGGACGAAGCCCTACACGGACGTGGAGCTGCGGTCGGGGGACCTGTTCGTGTTCGGGGGAGAGGCGCGGCTCGCCTACCACGGGGTGCCGAAGGTGTACCCGGGCACGGCACCGGCGGAGCTGGGCCTGACCGGCCGGCTCAACGTCACGCTGAGGGTGAGCGGCTTTGGAGGTGCCTTCAGTTGAGCGCCCCTCAGGGGCGCGGGGCTGTATTGATTCGCAGCTCCGCCGCGTGGGCGCGACCAGCCAGAACGCACCGCCACCGTTCTCCGCTACGGATCATGGCAGACTCCTTCCCATGAGCGGAAAGGTGGCCCCCGACCCGACGGGGAACGGAACCTCGAAACCCCGGTTGGACCGAGGACGCGGCGCACTCGGCCCCGCCCTGGAACTCGTGCACACCGGCCGCGCCCCCACCCGCGCGGTGCTCACCGCGGAACTCGGCGTCACCCGGGCCACGGCCGGCGCCGTCGCCGCCGAACTGGAGGCGCTCGGCCTGATCAGGGTCGACGCCCACCCGGGCGCCGCCGCCGGGTCGCAGGGCCGCCCCTCGCACCGGCTGGAGGTCGCCGAGAACGGCCCCGTCGCGCTCGCCGCGCAGGTCCACGCCGACGGTTTCCGCGCGGCACTGGTCGGCCTGGGCGGTCGCATCGTCGCGACCGCGCCCGGCTGCGAGGCCGTCGACGCCGACCCGGCGAAGGTGCTCGGCTCGGTGGTCGAGGCGGGCGCCGACCTGCTGCGCACCACCGGACTGCACTGCGTCGGCGCCGGACTCGCCGTGCCGTCCGCCGTCGCCGAACCGGAGGGCCTGGCCCTCAACCCCCTTCACCTGGCCTGGCCGGTGGGGGCGCCCGTACGCCGGATCTTCGCGGAGTGCGTGCGCGCGGCCGGGATCACCGGCCCGGCGTTCGCGGGCAACGACGTCAACCTGGCCGCGCTCGCCGAGCACCGGCACGGTGCCGGCCGGGGCGCCCGGGACCTGCTGTGCGTGGCCACCGGGCACCGGGGTGTCGGCGGCGCCCTCGTCCTGGACGGCCGCCTGCACACGGGGAGTTCGGGCCTGGCCCTGGAGGTCGGCCACCTCGCCGTGAACCCCGAGGGCCGCCCCTGCCACTGCGGCAGCCGGGGCTGCCTGGACGTGGAGGCCGATCCGCTGGCGCTGCTGATCGAGGCGGGCCGCGAGCCCGGCCCCGAGGTGTCCCTGCTGCGGCAGGCCGAGGACCTGATCCGCGACCACTACGCCGACCCGACCGTCCGCAGGGCCACCGAGGCCCTGATCGACCGCCTCGGCCAGGGTCTGGCGGGACTGGTCAACATCCTCAACCCCGACCGCATCATCCTCGGCGGCCTGCACCGCACCCTGCTGGACGCCGACCCGGAACGGCTCCGCGCCGTCGTCGCCGACCGCAGCCTCTGGGGCCAGAGCGGCAGCGTACCGATCCTGCCGTGCACACTCAGCCACAACAGCCTCGTGGGAGCAGCCGAGTTGGCCTGGCAGCCGGTTCTGGACGACCCGCTCGGCGCACTTCGCTGACGGCCCGCCACAGCGAAGGCCCGGGCCGGGACGGCAGGGGCAGGTCGGCGGACCGCCGTTTTATGCCGTAGGGCGTCCACCGGACGACGGCCGTCCCGCCGGAAGCGGTGGTCGTGCGCGTCGCGGACGCCCGGGTCCGCGGGCCGGATGCCGCCGAGGACCGTACGGACACCGCTCACCACTGCCGCCCGCGTGGCAGCGCATCGCGTCCCGGCGCGGACAGGTGCAGTACCTGGAAGACGTCGCCCTCGGCCTTGGGCGTGTCGTGCGTCCAGAGCGAGAAATGGACCAGCTCCCAGGTATGCGTGTCCACGGCGGCTGCCGCCAGCACGGCACCGTCCTCGGCCGCCAGCCGCCCGGTCTCGTCCGCCGCCCCGGCCATGAAGGCGGCCAACTCCACACCGTCCGGCACCCGTTGGCGGCGCCGGACGGCGAACGCGGCGGGGCGGCCGGTGGCGGTGCCCTCCTCGAAGGCGAGGCCCGTCCACTGCCGTACGCGCGGTCGCCCGAAGTCGTCGACAGGGCCCTGGAAGGCGCCTCCCCAGAGGAAGGCGTTCATGCCCTGCACGGTGTTCCAGAGGTAGAACGGCCCGTACTGGTTGACCGGCGAGCCGTGGTGTCCCCGCTCGCGCATGAGGTAGGACTTGACACCGAGGCCGTCCCAGCCGTCCAGCAGGTGCCCGACGCGCGCGACGCGGGAGCGGATGACGCCCATGTCGTAGTCCGCGGGCAGGGTGAACTCGTACTGCATCGCGTGCATCGCGCTGGTCGCTCCTCAGCCCGGGTAGTCGGTCACGTGCTCGTGCCACTCGGCGGTCGTGCCGTCCTCGGCGGCCTCCACGACCGCGAGATGCGTCATGAAGGTGCGTGGCCCGGCGCCGTGCCAGTGCCATTCGCCCGGCTCGATCCACACCGTGTCGCCCGCGCGGATCGCCTCCGGCTCGCCGCCCCTGCGCTGCACCAGCCCCTCGCCCTCCGTGACGTGCAGGACCTGGCCGTGCGGATGCCGGTGCCAGGCGGTGTGGGCACCCGGAGCGAAGTGGACGCTGAACATCCGCAGTCGGGACGGGGCGGCGGGCGCCGCCAGCTCGTCCAGCCACACCGTGCCGGTGAAGTGCTCCGCCGGGCCCTGCCGGGTGTCCGGGCGTTCTCTCGTGATGTGCACGTACGTCAACTCCTCAGTAGGGACAGCAGTCCGCGCACCCCGGCGTCGAACGCGGCAGGCGAACCGGAGGCACGGGCGAGGACGTAGCCGCCCTGCACGGTCGCGAGGACGGTGGCGGCGATCTCCTCGCCGTCCAGCCGGGGCCCGAACTGCCCCTGTTCCCTGCCCTCTTCGACGATCCCGGCGATCAGCTCCCGGATCCGGTCGAGCGTCTCGTCGACCGGCGCGCGCAGTTCGTCGCTCGCGACGATGTCCGGGTCCATGGTCAGCCGGCCGATCGGGCAGCCGCGCAGCACATCACGCTCGCGCCGCAGATACGCCTCGATCCGCTCGTACGGGGTGCCCGGTCCGGTGAGCACGGCCTCGGCGGTGGCCAGCAGCTCGTCGGCGGTCCGCCGGATCGCGGCCAGCGCCAGGTCCGGCTTGCCCTTGAAGTGGTGGTACATGCTGCCCTGGCCGGCGCCCGCGCGCTCCAGGATCGCCTTGGGGCTCGTGCCGACGTAGCCGCGCTCCCACAGCAGTTCGCGGGTGGACTCGATCAACCGCTCCGACGTGCTCACCCAACGACTGTACATACTAGTAGTTACAGAAGGCCAGTCCCTCGGGGAGCAGGTCCGGCGCCGCCGCGTACTCCCCGGGAGGTACGGACGGTGCCGTCGGCCGCACGACGACCCGGACCCCTTGCGGCGGTCAGTCTCGGTACATCACCACATCACACCGAGACTCTGGGGAGTTGACCTGAATGGAGACCCTGGCGAACTGGAACGGCGGGCCCGGCCCGTGGATCCTGTTCTTCCCGCTGATCTGGGCGGCCGTCGTGATCGGCGTCGGCACGTTCCTGCGCCGCACCGTGTGGCGTGGCCGCGGCGGACCCTGGCGCCCGGCGGACGCGGTCCGGCCGTCCGGCGACTCGCCGATCGCGGTCCTCGGCCGCCGCTTCGCCTCCGGCGAGATCGACGAGGACGAGTACTGGCGCAGGCTGTCCGTCCTGGAGGAGCACTTCGGCCGCATCGGCAAGGGCGGTGCGGTATGAAGCGGCGGTAGTGCCGGGGGGAGGGACTCGGTGACTCGGCGGGGAGACTCACCGCCCGCTCAACTGGCGACAGCCGAGCGGGCGGGAGCGTGTGCGGCGCCGGGGACGGCGGCGGTCGCGTGTACGGGGGCCGGGGCGCCGACGGGTGCGGTCGCGGGTGCGGCTGCGGTCGTGGGTTCCGGCTCGACGATCAGGCGGGGCGCCGGTTCGGTGACCCGGAGCTGCGGACGGGCGGCCTTCGTGGTGGCCGTCGGCGCCGGCAGGGTGAACCACACGACCTTGCCGTCGTCGTGCGGCCGTACCCCCCAGCTCTCGCTGACCGCGGCCACCATCGCGAGCCCCCGCCCGCAGGTGGCCATCGGTGCGATCTCCGGGCCGTCCTCCACCACCGGAAGGCGCGGATCGTGGTCGCGGACCGACACCGTGAGGCGGTCGAGCTGGAGCTCGATCTCCACGGTGCAGTTCTTGTCGGTCCGGGCGTGCCGGTGGACGTTGGTGAGCAACTCCGTCACGCCGAGCGCGGCCCGGTCGATCAACGGGTCGAGATGCCAGTAGCGCAACTGCGCAGATACGATTCTGCGGACCTGGCCGATCCGCGAGGGCAGTGCTTGAAGCTCCACCGAGCAGTGTCTGCTTGGGTGTTCGATCACGGCTGCGACTCCCCGACGTGAGGTCCGGAAGAACACGGAGAACGAATCCAGCAGGGCGCCGCCGTCCATGGGGCCGCCTGCTGTCGTGGCCGGCGGGCTGGTTCGCAGCGTTATCGCCGGTAAACCCAGAGTGACGTGAGACAAGCGTGACCCAGCGCGTACGGTCCCGCAACTCGCCGTGGCCGGCCGGTCGCGCCCCGCAGGTCCGTGGGGTTCAGCGGTCACGCCCCGAGGCCCGCCGTACCGCCTCGATGAAGCGGCGCGCCGCGGGCGGACCGGGCTCGCCCGGCGCCGGGTCGTGGTCACCCAGGGTGAGTGAGTAGCGCTGGCCGTTGAGGTCGGCCAGGGCCCGGTCCTCCGACGCGAACCAGGGCTTCGAGGCCCGTACGGCCTGCACGGGCGCGCTGTCGATCTCGCTGCCGTAGCTCGTCAGCAACTGCAGCCTGCCGTCCCGTATCCGGACCTGCCCGGCCCGGGTGAGCGAACGCAGCCGCTTGTCGATCCGCACGCCGTTCGCCGTGAACTCCGGCTCCGCCATCCTGCCCCGCCCCTTTTCGAGTACGTCGGTCGCCGTCCGGAAGCTTGTGGCCCCGGCCCGGCGCGCTCCGGCTCGTGTTGTGATCCAGTGTGCGCCCCCGTTCGAGACGTTCGTCCCGTCCGGTGGCAGTCTGCCCGCCCCCGGCGCGGAGCACCAGTACGCACGGACCGCCGGGCGGGGGGCGCTCGGAGCACTCGCGGCCGTGCGCCCCCGAAGGATTCGGGCCACGGTCCGCCGCTGTTCCCCAGGGGTGCCTTTGAGCCGCCCAAAGATGCGTTTATGCAGGTGAGAAGCGTGCGGAAGGTGTTTATGATCGGTGCGTCGGCCGCGTTCGGACGCCGTCGACGCGAAGCGTAAGGAGCCCGTCGTGAGCACCACCCCGCAGATCCGGACCGGCGCCACCCTCGACGTCGACCGCAGTGACGCCGCCTACCGTGACTGGCTCAAAGAGGCCGTCCGCAAGGTCCAGGCGGACGCGAACCGCTCGGCGGACACGCACCTGCTGCGCTTCCCGCTGCCCGAGGCCTGGGGCATCGACCTCTACCTCAAGGACGAGTCGACGCACCCGACGGGAAGCCTCAAGCACCGGCTGGCCCGCTCGCTCTTCCTCTACGGCCTGTGCAACGGCTGGATCCGGCCGGACCGCCCGGTGATCGAGGCGTCCAGCGGCTCCACGGCCGTCTCCGAGGCGTACTTCGCCAAACTCATCGGCGTGCCCTTCATCGCCGTCATGCCGCGCACCACCAGCGCCGAGAAGTGCCGGCTCATCGAATTCCACGGCGGACAGTGCCACTTCGTGGACGACTCCCGGAAAATGTACGAGGAGTCCGCGCGTCTCGCGGTGGAGAGCGGCGGCCACTACATGGACCAGTTCACCTACGCCGAGCGGGCCACGGACTGGCGGGGCAACAACAACATCGCTGAATCCATCTTCCGCCAGCTGGAGTTGGAGCGGTTCCCGGAGCCGGCCTGGATCGTCGCCACCGCGGGCACGGGCGGTACGTCCGCGACGCTCGCGCGCTATGTCCACTACACCCAGCGCGACACCCGGATCTGTGTGGCCGATCCCGACAACTCCTGTTTCTTCGAGGGCTGGACCACCGGCGATCCGGACGTCACCTGCGACTGCGGATCCCGCATCGAGGGGATCGGCCGGCCGCGGATGGAGCCGAGCTTCGTGCCCGGCGCCGTCGACCGCATGATGAAGGTGCCGGACGCGGCGAGCGTGGCCGCGGTGCGGGCGCTGGAGCGGAGGATCGGCCGGAAGGCCGGCGGGTCGACCGGGACCGGACTGTGGAGTGCGCTGAAGATCGTCGCCGAGATGGTGGCCGAGGGACGGCAGGGGAGCGTGGTGACCCTGCTCTGCGATCCGGGTGACCGGTACCTCGACAAGTACTACTCGGACACCTGGCTCGCCGAGCAGGGCCTGGACATCGCGCCCTACGCGGCGGCGATCGAGTCCCTGCTGGAGACGGGAGTCTGGCCCGCCTGAGCCACTACCGTGCCAGGCGCCGGTCCAGTTCGACGACCGCGCCCCGGAAGGCCCGGCCCAGCCCGGCGCGTGCCGCCTTCACCACGAGACGGAACGGCGCCGTACCGTCCACGGCGAAGGTCCACTGCACGCGGGTGCCGCCGCCGGAGGGGACCAGCCGCCACTCCTCCGCGATCGCGTGGGCGCCGGGCGCGTTGGTCAGGTCCACCCGGTAGGCGTACACCTCCGGCTCCTTGGCCGCGATGATCGTCTCCCGGAAACGCCCGCCGCCCTTGAGCCGGATGTCGCGCCCGGCACCGTCGTCGACCGACTCGGCGCGGGTCACCGCGGCGAACCACTCCGCCCAGCCGGGCACGTCGTCGTTGAGCGCGTGGAAGACCCGCTCGGGCGGCGCGGACATCTCCTGTGCGAAGACCAGACGTACGGGCGCGGTCTCGACGAAGTCGAGCCCCACGGGGCGCAGACGGCGTGCCATGAACAGGAACCCCCTTGGCCGGTAAGGCGGTTGACCGGCCCCGTCACGATAACTGGCGACCCGTCAGATGTCTGTACCGCCGACGCGATCAGGCCTCCGCCTCGCCCGCCACCACCAGCCGGCGCAGATGCTCCGAGATCTCCGCACGCGCGTCGGAGGGCAGTCCGGCGTCCGTGACCAGCGTGTCGATCTGCTCCAGCTTGGCGAACGAACTCAGGCCCACCGTGCCCCACTTGGTGTGGTCGGCGACCACCACGACCCGCCGCGCCGACTGCACCAGACGGCGGTTGGTCTCCGCCTCCGCGAGGTTCGGGGTGGAGAGGCCGGCCTCGGTCGATATGCCGTGCACGCCGAGGAAGAGCAGGTCGAAGTGGAGCGCCGCGATCGCCTGGTCGGCCACCGGGCCCACCAGGGAGTCGGACGGGGTGCGCACCCCGCCGGTCAGGACCACCGTCGCCGCGCCCTGGCGCTGCCCGGAGACCCGCTGGGCCGCGTGGAAGACGTCCGCGACCCGCACCGAGTTCGTCACCACGGTCAGGTCGGGGACCTCCAGCAGATGATGGGCCAGCGCGTACGTCGTCGTACCACCGGACAGGGCGATCGCCGTACCCGGCACGACCAGCTCGGCGGCGGCCCGGGCGATGTCCTCCTTGGCGGTCAGCTCCAGACCCGACTTGGCCTCGAACCCCGGCTCGTGCGTGCTCGCCTCGACCACCGGCACCGCACCGCCGTGCACCTTCTCCAGCACACCCTGCCGGGCCAGCGCGTCCAGGTCCCGGCGCACCGTCATGTCCGACACACCGAGCTTGCGGGTCAGTTCGTTGACCCGTACGCCGCCCCGGCGCCGGACCTCGTCCAGGATCAGGGCGCGGCGCTGCTCCGCGAGGAGGTTCTGGTTCTCGCTCACGTACGCTCCGGTCCTCTCGCCTCAAGCCGTCCGACACGCCCCGAGCACCGGGCCCGACCAGGACATTCCGTCCGGCTCCGGTGCGCGGGCGCCTCATCCTTTCACGGGACCACACAGGTTGCGCCACTCCCTGTGTCGGCGCACACACGTCATTCGGTCACCACGAGTTGCACTGGATGTCACACACAACGGGGAGATTCCGTGACGAGTGGTGTGCGTCACACCGGAATCGGCGATCCTGAGACCCGCACGGACACAGACCATCGGCGCGTCACGGGGGAAGTGCGAGAACAGTGGAACGCGCGCAGGATCGCACCGTCGCGGGCGGCCCCGCCGAGCGGCCGACCACGACGGGGGCCGCACCCGCCGGCCGGCCCACGACCGCGAAACCCGAACCGGCCGGCCGGCCCGCGACCGCGGAACCCGGCCCGGCCGACCGGCCCGCCGTGCCGGAGATCGACCTGGAGCTCCTGGTCCACGGGGTCGGCGGCACCACGCCCGAGAAGATGCTCGACGATCCGCGTACGGTGCGGATCACCGGGGACGGCACCGCCGCGGTCTTCCGGCGCGCCGGGGACGTCGACGCCGAGTCCCGGCCCGGCGACTACCGCGACCGGACGGTGCCCGAGGCGTACGTCTGGTGCAACCTCACCTCGGGCAACGCCTCCCGCGCGCTGTGGCTGCTGCTCCTGCCGTTCATGGTGGTCAACCTCGCGCACTGGATGCGCCCCGCCGCCGACGACCGGCCGCGCACCGTGCGCTTCTACGGCCTGCTGGTCCGGCTCGCCGGGCTCACCCTGACCGTCCTGCTGGTCGCCGCCGCCTGCGAGGTCGCCCTGGACCTCGCCGCCTGGCAGTGCGCCGGCGTGCCGGCCTGCGCCCGCCGGCACACCTGGCTCGGTTTCCTCTCGCCGTCCGGATCCGACGGCGGCTGGTGGAGCGCACCCGGCCGCCGTCTCGCCCTGGCCGCCCTGGTCCCCACCGCCCTCACCGGCCTGCTCTGGTACCTCTCGCACCGCACCTGGAGCGCCTACGAGTCCACCCGGCCCCTGGCCAACGACCCCGAGCCCGGCCACACCTCCCTCGGCAGCCCCGGCTTCTGGTACGGACGCCGGCTGGTCGCCCGGCTGCGTGCCGCCCACACCGCCGCGGGGCTGCTCACCGTCGCCGCCGCGGTCCTCGCACCCGCGGCCTCCTTCGACCGCGGGCCGGGCGGCACCGCCGTACTGGACACGGTCGGGTGGCTGCTGACCGGTGGCCTGATCGCCGGGGCCCTCGCCGTGGTGTGGGTGGTCTGCCGCCGGGGCCGCAGCGAGAACCTCCTTGACCAGGAACTCGACCGGCACCTCGTACGCCGCCTGCCGCTCGGCGCGCTCGCCCTGCTGCTGCTCGTGACGGTCTACGCGGGCTGGTCCCGGCCGGGGTGGCACTCCGTGGGGCGGCTCGCCGGGGACACCGCCTTCGGCGGACTGGCCCTGGCCCAGGGCGTGCTGGTGATCGTCCTCGCGGCCGTCGCCCACGACCTGCACCGCCGGCTGCCCGACGCGCGCGCCGCGATGCGCGGCCTCGGCGGGCCCGCGGTCGCGCTGCTCGCCTGCGCGCTCGGCGGGGTGATCTCGGGCGGGGTCGCCCAGCGGGTCGCCGACTGGCTGGACGGCACCCGCACCTCCATCGCCGGCCCGCCCGTGCTGCTGACCTGGCAGGCGTCGGTGATCCCGCCGGTGCTCGTGGTGCTGCTCGCCGCCGCCGGGTGGCTGTCCTGGCGCACCTCGCGGCTCGGCCGGACCGAGCGCGCCGCCGTGGACCTCGGCCACCCCGGGGAGCCGGAGGACGTGGCCCGCAGCCGCCGTATCGCCCGGGTCCGGGCCATGGCCGTGCTCACCGACCGGACGCCGTTCGTCGTCACCGTGCTCTGCGCCGCCACGCTGGTGCTGGGTGCCGGGGCGCTGGCGGGCGCGCTGACCACCGGGGAGACTCCGGACGCGGCGGCCGACCGGTCGTCCGCGCTGGTGCACGGGGCGGCCGAGGCCTCGCAGGCGCTCGGCTCCTGGCTGGTCGGGCTCGGCTTCATACTCTTCGTCACCTGGGGGCGGCGCGCCTACAAGGACCCCTCCGCGCGGCGCACCATCGGCATCCTCTGGGACGTCGGCACCTTCTGGCCACGCGCCGCCCACCCCTTCGCCCCGCCCTGCTACGCCGAGCGCGCGGTCCCCGACCTGACCTGGCGGATGGACACCTGGACCCGCCGCACCGGCGGCCGGCTGGTCATCTCGGGCCACTCCCAGGGCAGCGTCCTCGCCGCCGCAGCCGCCTGGCAGCTGACTCCGGCGGTCCGCGGCCGGGTCGCCCTGCTGACGTACGGCTCGCCGCTGGAACGGCTGTACGGCCGCTGGTTCCCGGCCCACTTCGGCCCCGCCGAACTCGGCTCCCTGCACCACGAGGTCGCCTGCTGGCGCAACCTCTACCGCCTCACCGACCCCATCGGCGGCCCCGTACGGATCCCCGACGGCGACGGCCCCGGGGTCGACCACGCTCCCCTCAAGGACCCGCTCGCCTACGGCCGCACCCCCGGGCACCCGCTCCCCGCCCCGATCCTCGGCCACTCCGACTACCAGGCGGACCCGGTCTTCGCCGACGAACGGGAGCGGCTGCTGGCCCGGCTGCGCCCGGAGCTGCCCGGACCGCGACCGCAACCCGGCGGCTGATCAGGCGACTTCGGGGAGATCCTCCGGGTACAGCAGAGTCAGGTCGTCGGTGGTCGGGTCGGCGAGCTGGGCGACCCGGCTCGCATGCCGCTCCACCATCGCCTCGAACGTCTGCCGGGCCGTACGGCCGTTGCCGAACGCGGGGCCCTTCGGGAGCACCGTGAAGTACGTCAGCAGCGCCTCGGGCGCGCCCGGAGCCAGCCGGTACTCGTGCTCGTCGGTCTGCTGCTCCACGATCCGCAGCAGTTCGTCCGGGCCGTAGTCGCTGAAGGTGATGGTCCGGGAGAAACGCGACGCCACACCGGGGTTGACCGAGAGGAAGCGCTCCATCTCCTCGGTGTAGCCCGCGACGATCACCACCACGGCGTCCCGCTGGTCCTCCATCAGCTTCACCAGCGTGTCGATGGCCTCCTTGCCGAAGTCCCGCCCCGCGTCCTCCGGCGACAGCGCGTACGCCTCGTCGATGAACAGCACACCGCCGTGCGCCCGCTGGAACGCCTCCTGGGTGCGGATCGCCGTGGAGCCGATGTGCTCGCCGACCAGGTCGACCCGGGACACCTCGACCAGATGGCCCTTCTCCAGCACCCCGAGGGAGGCGAGGATCTCGCCGTAGAGGCGGGCGACCGTCGTCTTGCCGGTGCCGGGGGAGCCCGTGAACACCAGGTGCCGCTTGACCGAGGCGGCCTTCAGTCCGGCCTGCTGGCGGCGCCTGCCGACCTCGATCATGTCGGTCAGCGCACGGACCTCGCGCTTGACGCTGTCCAGGCCCACCAGCGCGTCCAGTTCGCCGAGCACGGCCTTGGACGTCCGGGCGGGTTCCCCGGGCACCGCCGGCGTGATGAGCGGCTCCTGCTCGGTGCTGCGCTGGCCGGGGATCGCGCCCAGCAGACCGGGGGACTGGTACGAGGTCTGCACGGCCGTCTCGCGCGCCTCGGGCGGTCGCAGGCTGCCGCTCTCGTCGCTGGTGCAGTCCTCCACCACCGGGCCGGTGCCCGACCCCGTGTCCGGACCGGCGTCCGCGAACTCGTAGCCCCCGCGCGCGCACCGCTCCGTGCGGCACTTGCGCAGTGTCGTACGGCAGCCGTCGATCACGTGGAAGCCGTAGCCGCCGCTGCCGGTGACCCGGCAGTTCTGGAAGGTGCCACGGCCGCCCGCCGACACGTAGAAACCGGCCTCGGCCGGTGAGTCGACCGTGCAGCGCTCGATGGTGGGGTCGGCGCCCTTGGTGACGATCACGCCGGTCTGGGTGCCGTCCACCGTGCAGTTGTTGAGGGTGCCGCCGCTGCCGTGGTCGCGGAACCAGGCGCCGGTGGCGGCGTCCCGGATCCGGCAGTCGTCGAGCTGCGCGGTGGCGCCGTCGCTCACCGACACCGCCGTGTTGCGCACCTGGGAGAGGTCGCTGTCGACGACGTCCGCGCGGGAGCCGCGGTCCAGCACGAACAGGGCGTCCGGCACGTCGTGCACCCGGCAGGAGTCCAGGACCACGGTGGCGCCGTCGCTGACCCAGACCGCCGGATAGTCGCCCGTGCTGTCGAAGATCTCGCACTGGTTGGCGTCCACCCGGGTGCCGGGGTCCCACACCGACAGCCCGTTGCGCCCGAACTGACGCACCGTCGTGCGGGTCAGGGTGAGCACCGAACGCGAGCGCAGGTCGACCGCGTTCTCCGGGATGTCGTGGATACGGCAGTCGGCGAGGGTGAGCACCGCGTCGGTGTCGAGGGTGACCCCGTCGGCGGTGGTGCGGTGCACATCGCAGTCGGTGAGGTGCGCCGTGGCCCGCGCGGTGACCTGCACACCGGAGCCGCGCACCTCGTAGATCTCGCAACCCACCGCTTCCAGCGCGGAGTTCTCCCCGGTCGCCGTCATGCCCGTGCCCGAGGCGTGGTGCACCCGGCAGCGCTCCAGGCGGGGGCGGCCACCGCCGCGCACCGCCACGCCCGCCTGACCGGCCGCCACGACCTCGCACTCCTCGAACACCCCACCGCCGCCGTCGAGTACGGCGATGCCGACGCCGGCCGGGTTGTCCACGGTGCAGCGCCGCACGGTCGGCCGGGCTCCGCCGCGCACCTCGATCCCGGCGGCGGACCGGGTGACGATCCGCACGTCCAGCAGTTCGGGGGTGCCCTCCTCGACCAGCAGCGCGGGCGCGGCGGCGTCCTGCCCCTCGACGTGCAGGTCCTGCACGACCGCCGAGGCGCGCACGGTCAGCGGGACCCCGTCCGCGGGGGCGATGCGCACCGAGCCGGGCGAGCCCTCGGGACCGCGCAGCGTCACCGCGCGCTGGACGACGAGGTTCTCCCGGTAGGTGCCGGGCGCGACCGTGAGGACGTCGCCGTCGGCGGCGGCCTCCAGGGCGGCGGCGAGCGAGGCGTACTCACCTGTGCGGCGCCGCCACCTCGATGTGCCGGTGTGCGTCACCTGGACCGTGCCCTGTGCCATGGCGTTGCCGTGCCCCCACCTCGTCGTACAGGTCGCTCGCTCGCCTTCGGGGCGGTACCGCGGACGGTGCCCGGCCCCTGTGGTTCGCTCGCGCGCGGGTCGATGCCGAATGCGCTTCGGCCGGTCCACCGTAGCGTGCGCCGAGGCGGTGGGTTGACCAGAGACGGAAAGGCCGTCAGCTGCCCGTCCCGGCCTTGCCCCAGTCCGGGCCCGCCCGGTCCCAGGCCTGGTCCCACCGCGCGTACCGGCGGCGGACCATACGCCAGACGATCATCCGTCTGGCGCTGTCGACCAGCCCCGCGGTGAGCAGGGCCGCGCCGAACCCGGCCAGCACCGCGTGGGTCGTCGCCGTCACGGCGTCCAGCGGGCGGGCCGTGACGAGACCGTGCGAATCCGTCCAGAGGCCGAAGCGGTCGCCCTTGTGCGGGGATGTGAGGGTCGTCAGGACCGGGCCGTGCCTGCGAGTGCCGTCCGGTGCGGTCCAGTCGGCGAGGACCCGGCTGCGCGGGTCGTGGGCGCTGGTGGCGTCCGGGTCGGGCTCCACCGGGGCGCTGCCCAGCCTGCGCACCACCGTGGCCTGGACGAGGTGGCGGTCGTGCTGCTGCTGGCGGACCGACCGCTGGAGAGTGGCCTGGGCCGCGGCGCCGACGAACGAGCCGAGCACCGGCGCGGCCACCACGATCAGCACCAGCGCCACCAGGGCCACCCACGCCTCGGCCAGGTCGGTCGCCCGGCGCAGCGGATTGTGCCGCCAGCGCCACAGGCCGCGGATCGCTCGCACCGACCACCACCCCCTTCCCGCTCCGTGATAACCCCCGCCCGGTCCGTTCACCCGGGCCCCTGGCCGAAGAGAGAGCGAAATCACCCCCGGCCGGGGATCTCATGAACTTCTCACGACCCCCAACGACCGGACCGCGGGCTCGGGTTCCCGGCCGGCCGGAGATCGCCCGGCGCGCGGTACCCGGCGACGCGAGGCCTCCCGGTTCTCAGCCGAGGACGCGGACCGGGTCCCCCACCCGGATCGTGCCGGGGGAGCGCGGTACCAGGTTCTGGCCGAAGACCAGCTGGTTGCCGAACCGGCGGTGGCGGGCCAGCGTCCGCAGCGGCTCCCGGCCGCGCTCGGCGGTGCGCTGGTCGGTGGTGGTCACCACGCACCGCCCGCACATCTTCGCGACCCGGAACTCGACCTCGCCGATCGCGATCCGCCGCCAGTCGTCCTCGGCCCAGGCCCCGGTGCCCCGCACGACCACGTTCGGCCGGAACCGGTCCATGGGCAGCGGACCCTCGTCGGCGTGCTCGCCCCGCGCGATCAGGGAGTTGAGGGCGTCCAGCGAGGCCTGCGTGGTGACCAGCAGGGGATAGCCGTCGGCGAAGCTCACGGTCTCGCCCGGCAGCGCGTGGTCCGGGTCGATCGGGCGGCGGCTCGCGGGATCGTCCATGTGCGCGAGGCGGACGTCGGCCTCCAGATACGCGCCGCACCACGCATGGGCGGCGTCGGCCGCGAGGACCGCCTCCACCTTCGTGCCGAAGATGTCCACCGGCACCGTGACCCCCGGTTCCGGTACCGGCACCGTCAGGGGCGTGCGCCCGGGCGCGGACAGGCGGAGGCCGCCGCCGGGCAGCAGCTCGGCAGCGGCGAGCGCGAGACGCGGCTGTACACGCTGGGTGACGACCTTTCCCCCGTCGTCGATCAGAACCCAGCGTCGGTCACCGGCCAGCCCCCAGGGCTCCACGACGGCCTCCCGGGGCGAGAAGCCCCGGAGCGCCTTGACCGGGTGAACGTGGATCGACTGCAGTTCGGCCATCCCCATGACGCCATCGTGCCAGGTCGCACGGACATCCGGGGGTGCCGGTCAGTAGCCGCGGTACTGCTGCTGTTGCTGGTTGTTGTACGGGTCCTGGTACGGCGCCGCCTGCGCGGGGCGCGGAGCCGCCGGGCGCATCGCCTCGTACCCGGTGCCGCCCATCATCGGACGGGGCGGCTGCGGCTGCTGCGCGGGGTAGCCGCGCGGGCCCGTCGCCTGCTGGGGGATGTACGCCGCGGGCGCCTGCTGCAGCGGAGCGGGCTGCTGCATCTGCTGCGGGTAGCCGTAGCCCGGGGCCGGCTGGGAGGGGCCCGCGGGGAGGGCGGGCAGTGCCGACGGCAGCGCGGGCAGGTTGCTGAAGCTGCTGGGCGCGTCGTAGGCGGGGGGAACCCGGATCGGGGCGATCTGAGGGGTGCCCCGTTCGGCCACGAGCGAGTCGTAGATCGGAGTGTCCGGGAAGGAGGCGGAGTAGTAGCCGCCGCCATAGGTGGAGCGGGGGGAGGTCATGGCACATAAGTTAAGCCCACGATGTGCTGGTTGGGGAGACCGATAAGAGGGTTGTTTTCCGTGTCGGCAGTGACGCCGGATCCCCAATCCGAGCGAACTCGGCAAAAAAGGGCGGCAATCAGCGTTCTGATCGTGTAAAGGCCGAGTTCCGAGCCGGTCACCGGCAGTTGGCCAGGGATCTTCCTGTGCCGCTCATGGGAGATCCCTGTCCCCGGGAATAGGTTGTGCGGGTAGGGATGACCGGGGTGGCCGGGGCGTGCCCGGCGTGCCGACACATGATGGGGGCGGACATGTCAATGCCGAAAGGATCGAATACGCCGGTGCCGACCACGGCGCTGCGGATCGAACTGGGCTGGCGCTCCGGCCCCGGTGCCCCCGACGCGGACGCATCGGCGTTGCTGCTGGTCGCCGGGAAAGTACGGTCCGACGGCGACTTCGTCTTCTACAACCAGCCCGCACACGCCTCGGGCGCGGTCCGGCACGAGGGCAAGCGACGCTCCGGCGACCTGGTCACCGACACCCTTTTCGTCGACCTCGCGCGCGTGGAGACCCCGATCGAGCGGATCGTCCTCGCCGCGTCGGCCGACGGCGGAACGTTCGGGGAGGTCCCTGGCCTCTACATCGAGGTATTGAACGCGGCCGACGGAAATGTGGTCGCCCGGTTCGACAGCACGGGCGCCACGGTGGAAACCGCTTTCGTACTCGGTGAGCTCTACCGCCGCCAGGGCGGCTGGAAGTTCCGCGCGGTCGGACAGGGATACGGCAGCGGACTGGAAGGGCTCGCCACCGATTTCGGGATCACGGTGGACGAGCCGCAGCACCAGGCGCACCCGGCGCACCCGCCCGTGCCGCGGGTCGCCCCGCCGGCTCCGGCTCCGGCGCCGATGCCGGCCCCCGCTCCGGCCCCCGCCCCTGCGCCGGCTCCGGTCGTCCCGCCGTCCGCATCCGTACGGCTGTCCAAGGTGACGCTCACCAAGGCGGCCCCCTCCGTCTCGCTGGCCAAGCAGGGCGGGACCTCGGGCGCGCTGCGGGTCAACCTCAACTGGCAGGTCCGCAAGCAGCTCACGGGCTGGGGCGGCCGGCGCGGCGGGGCCGGCGACCTCGACCTGGACCTGTGCGCCCTGTACGAGCTCGCCGACGGCCGCAAGGGCGTCGTCCAGGCGCTGGGCAACGCCTTCGGCGCCCTGAACCGGCCGCCGTACATCCACCTCGACGGCGACGACCGCACCGGTGCCGTGTCGAGCGGCGAGAACCTCACCGTGAACCTCGACCAGAAGCAGAACTTCAAGCGCATCCTGGTCTTCGTGACGATCTACCAGGGCGCCACGTCCTTCGCCGACCTGCACGCCACGGTCACCCTCCAGCCGCAGTACGGCGCCCCGGTCGACTTCTCCCTGGACGAGTGCACGGTCCCCTCGACCGTGTGCGCGCTCGCGCTGCTGACCAGCACCGGCGGTGACCTCGTCGTACAGCGCGAGGCGCGCTACCTGGTCCCCGAGCGCGGGGTGAGCCCGCAGCGGACCGTCGACCGCGCCTACGGCTGGGGCATGAACTGGACGCCCGGCCGCAAGTGACGGACGCCGCGGTCAGCCCTCGTCGGCGACGGTGTCGGGACGCGTGTACGTACGGCCCTTCCAGGCCGCCCCGCGCCCCCGGTAGTGCTGCACCGCAGAGTCGACCGTCATGAGGAGGTAGAGGAACGCGGTGAACGGCAGCAGCGGAGCCAGCCACAGCGGCTGCCGGTAGTACCGGAGCATCGGCAGGTACGTCGCGGTCATCACCAGCCAGGCCGCGGCGCCGACGAGCACCGTCGCCGTGCTGCCGGTGGCCGCCCCCGCCACTGCCGCCGCCGGCGGCACCAGGTACACGAGCGCGAGACCGGCGACCGTACCGAGGAGCAGCAGCGGGTTGTGCCGCAGCTGGGCGTACGCGCTGCGGGAGACCATCCGCCACAGGTCGTGCAGGCGCGGATAGGGGCGCACGCTGTCCACCCGCTCGGCGAGACCCAGCCAGATGTGCCCGCCCGTGCCCTTCACCGCGCGGGCGAGCGCCACGTCGTCGATCACGGCGTGCCGGATCGCGTCCGGGACGCGCGCCCGCTCGGCCGCGTCGGCCCGCAGCAGGACACAGCCGCCCGCCGCGGCCGCGGTGCGCGAGCCCTTCCGGCCGATCCGGCGGAACGGGTACAGCTGGGCGAAGAAGTAGACGAAGGCGGGCACCACGAGCCGTTCCCACAGGCTCGCCACCCGCAGCCGGGCCATCTGCGAGACCATGTCGAAGCCCCCGGTGCGGGCCGCCGCCACCAGCAGCCGCAGGCTGTCCGGGCCGTGCGCGATGTCGGCGTCCGTCAGCAGCAGGTACTCGGGGTCACGCGCGCGTGCGAGAGAGATGCCGTGCCGGACCGCCCACAGCTTGCCGGTCCAGCCCGACGGCGGCTCACCGGGCGAGGTCACGGTCAACGGCAGCCCGCCGTGGCGCGCGGCCAGCTCCCGGGCCAGCTCCCCGGTGCCGTCCGTACTGCCGTCGTCGACCAGGAACACCTCCGCCCGCCCCGGATACTCCTGCGCCAGCAACGACGGCAGACTCAGGGGCAGCACGGCGGCCTCGTCCCGGGCCGGGACGACCACGCACACGTCCGGCCATCCCGCGGGCTCGCGCCGGGGCGGCAGCCGGACGTCGGTGCGCCAGAAGAAGCCCTGGCAGAGCAGCAGCCACAGCCAGGCGGCGAGGGACACGGCGGCGGTCCACGTGAAGACGCTCACGCGCGCAGTCTGCCCCATCGGGCCTGCTCCCAACGGCCCATCGTCTATCGTGGCCGGGTGAAGATCGCGCTCATCGACTCCGGAATCGGCCTGCTGGCGGCCACCGCAGCGGTACGGCGGCTGCGCCCCGACGCCGATCTCGTCCTCTCCTTCGACCCCGCGGGCATGCCCTGGGGGCCGCGTACCCCCGAGGGTGTCACCGAGCGCGCCCTGGCCGTCGCCGAGGCCGCCGCCGCCCGCCGACCCGACGCGCTGATCATCGGCTGCAACACCGCGACCGTGCACTCCCTCCCGGCGCTGCGTGCGCACCTGGAACCCGGCATCCCGGTCATCGGCACGGTCCCGGCGATCAAGCCGGCCGCCGCCGGAGGCGGCCACGTCGCGATCTGGGCGACCCCCGCGACCACGGGCAGCGCGTACCAGCGGGGCCTGATCGAGGACTTCGCCGGCGGTGTGCCGGTCACCGAGGTGCCCTGCTGGGGACTGGCCGAGGCCGTCGAGCACGCCGACCAGGCTGCCATCGACGCCGCGGTGACCGCGGCGGCCCGGCTCACCCCCGGTGACGTGACGACCGTCGTCCTGGGCTGCACCCACTACGAACTCCTGGCGGAACGTATCCGCGCCGCTGTCCAGCGCCCCGGCGCCGCCCCTCTGGTCCTGCACGGCTCCGCCGGAGCCGTGGCCGCCCAGGCGCTGCGCCGGATCGGTGCGCAGCCCGCCCCCGACGCACCGGCCACCGGCACCGTGACGGTGCTGCTCAACGGCGTGGAGGGCGACCTGCCCGAGACCGCGCTCGGCTACGCCGAGGCCCGCCTGCTGCGCACCGCCACTCCTGCCGCGTCCCAGTGAACCGTCCGGGGCCATGGACACCCCCGATGTGAGCAGTCACCCTCCGCAACGCGGTACCCGCGCAGCGAAACCTGAGTAATCTCGTAGACATGAGGGACCACCCCCGAGGCCACTCTCCGGACGAGGACGCCTCACACCCGGACGTCTGGACGGGGCGCGCCACGAACCGTGTCCAGTGGCTGCTGGCGCTGGTCGGCGCGGCCTGCATGGCGCTCGGCATCGAACTGGCCGTGGACTCCGCCTGGACCTCGGGCGTCACCGCGCTGGTGATGGCCGTCGTGGGCTGTATCGCCGCCGGGTTGCTGGTGCTCTTCGGCACCCTCGCCTTCGTCCACGTCGACCTGAGGCTCGACCGGGAGTGTCTGGAAGTCCGGTGCGGTCATATAGGAGTGCCGCGCCGTCGCATTCCGCTCTCCCATGTGGTCGGCGCCGACTTCTCCCCGCAGATCACCCCGCGCCACTGGGGCGGCTGGGGCTACCGCTGGCGCCCCGAGAAGGGCACGGCCGTCGTCGTCCGCCGTGGCGAGGGCATCGTCCTGAGCCTGTGGGACGGCCACACCTTCACGATCACCGTGGACAACGCCGAGTCCGCGGTGCGGGTCATCCGGGAACGCCTGCGGACGATCACGCCGGGCACGGCCCACTGACGCGGTCCGCACACGGGGCGCACGCGGCACATGGGATACATGGGGCACGCGGGGCTGGAACACATGGGGCCGACCGGGTCGGGCTAAGCAATACGTGGCCGGAGCATGTGGGGCCGGATCACATGGTGCGACATCACGTGTGGAGACATCACGTGTGGAGACGACGTGCACCCGTTCGGCTCAACCGCCTGGTATCGCCATCTCCGTCGTCCCCGTCACCCATGGGCGTGCCGTCGCCAGGCCCGCCAGCAGGCCTGCGCCCGCCGACACCGTCGTGAAGCTCAGCGCGTTGCCGACCGAGGCGATCACGGCCAGGGCGGTCAGTGCCGCACCGGCCGTGAGGGTGACCGGGGTGGAGCGGGGGGACCGCCACAGGGCGTAGAGGATCCAGCAGAACGCGGTGGCCAGCAGCAGGAGGCCGACCAGACCCTGTTCCGCGGCCAGCTGGAACGGTGCGGAGTGCGGCTTGCCGTCGGGCAGCAGGGCCTGGGACGCGGTGCCGCCCAGTTCGCCGAAGCGCCCGGGGCCGACGCCCTCGGCGGTGTGCCGGCGGGCGAGACGCAGGGCGTCCCGCCACAGCAGGACGCGGTGCTCCGTGAGAGGGCCCTCCAGAGCGGCGGCGAGGCCGGCGGGCAGGACGCCCGCGGCGACCGCCCAGACCGTGCCCGTCACCAGCGCGGCCACCAGGGCCAGCCCGCCGACGGCCGGAGCCCGCCGCCGCATCCGGCCGGCCGCGAGGGAGCACAGCAGGACGACCGCACTGGCCGCACAGCCGGCCGCCGAACCCACGGCCGCGCCGGCCACCGCGATCCCGACGGCGAGCATCCGCAGCCCGAGCCGCAGCGCCGGCACCGGCGTAGCCCACGCGGCGCAGCACGCGCCGCCCGTCGCGAGGGCCAGCAACGCCGCGACGGCACCGGCGTGGCCGAGCGGAGTCGAGAACTGGGGGCCCGGTGCGAGCCGCGGCATCGCCACCGCGAACGCCAGCCCGGCCAGCGCGCCCGCACCCGGCGCGGCCACCGGGAGCAGCGCCCCGGAGATCCGGCCGGCGGCATAGCCCGCGGCCACCGCGAGCACCGCCAGCAGCACGCCCTCGGGCCGTGCGTCGCGACCGGCCGCCGAGATCAGCGGCCACGCGGCGCACGCCCCGAGCACCACGACGCCCACCACGTCGGAAACGTTTCGTCTGTCGTCGTCCGTGTCCCTTTCGGCAGCGGACGTCATCCCGGTAGACCCCACCGTCGCCCCCCGTACCCCGGTCCCCCGACCTGCGGCGGGCCCCGCCACCCGCCACGGCACACCGTAACCGGCGATGCCCGCTTTGTGGATGACTTGCGCGGGAACGGTGTGATTCCTGCATGCCGAGACCGCGCTGTCGGCCGCGAGGTCGACCGCCGTACACTCCCGGAGTGACCGTCACCGCAACTTCCGTCGACCAGTCGGACCAGCTCACGCCGCGCCCCACGCCCCGCGCACGCGGCCTGCGGCTGCTCCGCCGTCTGGTCCCGGCCGCCGCCGCCGCGCTCAGCGGTGTGCTGCTCTACGTCAGCTTCCCGCCGCGCACTCTGTGGTGGCTGGCGCTGCCCGCCTTCGCCGGATTCGGGTGGGTGCTGCGCGGCCGTAGCTGGAAGGCGGCCCTCGGCCTCGGCTACGTGTTCGGTCTCGGTTTCCTGCTGCCCCTGCTGGTGTGGACCGGTGTCGAGGTCGGCCCCGGTCCCTGGCTCGCGCTGGTGGCCATCGAGGCGATCTTCGTCGCGCTGGTCGGGGTGGGGATCGCCGCCGTCTCCAAGCTGCCGGCGTGGCCGGTATGGGCAGCCGCCCTGTGGATCGCGGGCGAGGCGGCACGCGCACGTGTGCCCTTCCGCGGCTTCCCCTGGGGCAAGATCGCCTTCGGCCAGGCGGACGGCGTCTTCCTGCCGCTCGCCGCGCTGGGCGGCACACCGGTGCTCGGATTCGCCGTCGTCCTGTGCGGGTTCGGTCTGTACGAGGTGGGGCGGCTGGCCGTCGAGGGCCGGCGTACCCGTGAGATCCGGCGCGGAGCGGCGGCCGTGGCGCTGCTGAGCGTGGCCGTGCCCGTGGTGGGCGCGGTCGCGGCACGGGGGCTGGTGAGCGACAAGGCGGAGGACGGTTCGGTCACCGTCGCGGTCATCCAGGGCAACGTGCCGCGGGCCGGACTGGACTTCGCGTCGCAGCGGCAGGCCGTGCTCGACTACCACGTGAAGGAGACGCTCAAGCTGGCCGCCGACGTCAAGGCGGGCAAGGTCGCCAAGCCGGACTTCGTGCTGTGGCCGGAGAACTCCTCCGACGTCGACCCGTTCTCCGACGCCGACGCGGCTGCCGTGATCGACGCCGCGGCCAAGGCGATGGGTGTGCCCATCTCGGTCGGCGGGGTCGTCGAGCGCGACGGCAAGCTGCTCAACGAGCAGATCCTGTGGGACCCGGTCAAGGGCCCGACCTCGACGTACGACAAGCGGCAGATCCAGCCGTTCGGCGAGTACCTCCCGCTGCGCGGACTGGTCGGCGCCATCAACAAGGACTGGACCAGCATGGTCCGCCAGGACTTCAGCCGGGGCACCAAGCCCGGTGTCTTCGACATCGACGGCACCAAGGTCGGCCTCGCCACCTGCTACGAGGCCGCCTTCGACTGGGACGTGCGGGACACCGTCACGCACGGCGCCGAGATGATCTCCGTGCCGAGCAACAACGCCACCTTCGACCGCAGCGAGATGACCTACCAGCAGCTCGCCATGTCCCGGATCCGCGCGGTCGAGCACAGCCGGACCGTCACCGTGCCGGTGACCAGCGGCGTCAGCGCGATCATCATGCCGGACGGGAAGATCACCCAGAAGACCGGCATGTTCGTGCCCGCCTACCTGGTGCAGAAGGTGCCGCTGCGCACCTCCGAGACGCCCGCGACCAAGCTGGGCATCCTCCCCGAGATCGCGTTGGTGCTGGTCGCGGCGGGTGGAATCGGCTGGGCGATCGGGGCCGGAGTGCGCGGTCGGCGCGCCGGTGACGCGTAGCCGTACACCCGCTGTACGCCCCGTGGCTTCGGCCGGGTGCGCGGAACCAGGCCGTTAGGGTCGGGCCATGGCTACTCCTGACTTCATCCGCACGATCCGGGCCGCCGCCGGCCACCAGCTCCTCTGGCTGCCCGGGATCACCGCCATCGTCTTCGACGACGAGGGCAGAGTGCTCCTCGGCCGCCGCACCGACACCCGCAAGTGGTCGGTCATCGGCGGCATTCCGGAGCCGGGGGAGCAGCCTGCGGCCTGCGCCGTGCGGGAGGTCTTCGAGGAGACGGCGGTGCGCTGCGTCGCCGAGCGGGTGGTCCTCGTCCAGGCGCTGAACCCCGTCACCTACCCGAACGACGACGTCTGCCAGTACATGGACATCACCTTCCGCTGCCGGGCCGTCGGCGGCGAGGCCCGCGTGAACGACGACGAGTCGCTGGACGTGGCCTGGTTCGACCTGGACGCCCTGCCGGAGCTGAACGAGTTCGGGGTGTTCCGGATCAAGCAGGCCATGTCGGATGCACCCACGTGGTTCGACACTACGGCTTTCGGCTGAAGTATGTGTGCTGACGCCATGTAGGAGCGGGTGGCCGCCGCTTAGGGTCCGTCCATGAGCTCGCCAAGGACCGGCTCCGCCGACCCCGCCGCCAACGCCTCTGCCCCCGGCCTCGCTCCCGTCCTCGACCTGCGGGGCCGCACCGCCCTCGTCACGGGTGCCGCCGGGGGCATCGGCCGCGCCTGCACCCTGCGCCTCGTGGCCGCCGGCGCCCGGGTCAGAGCCGTCGACCGGGACGAGACGGGACTCGCCGAGCTCGTGGATTCGGCCGGGCGGGCCCCGGACACGGCGGGCGGCGGTGCCGTCGAACCGTACGTCCTCGACCTC
Organism: Streptomyces sp. NPDC048278; assembly: GCF_040652195.1. Taxonomy (NCBI): domain Bacteria; kingdom Bacillati; phylum Actinomycetota; class Actinomycetes; order Kitasatosporales; family Streptomycetaceae; genus Streptomyces; species Streptomyces sp. NPDC048278. The sequence goes on along the minus strand of NZ_JBEZLP010000001.1, from coordinate 152,536 downwards.
ACCGACCTGGACGCGGCCGAGCGCGCCGCCGTCGGCACCGACGTCCTCGTCAACAACGCGGGCCTCCAACTGGTGCGCCCCATCGAGGAGTTCCCGCCGGACGTCTTCCACACCGTACTGACCGTGATGCTGGAGGCGCCGTTCCGGCTCATCAGGGGCGCGCTGCCGCACATGTACGGACAGGGCTGGGGCCGGATCGTGAACGTGTCCTCCGTCCACGGGTTGCGGGCCTCCGCCTACAAGTCCGCCTATGTGGCCGCCAAACACGGCCTGGAGGGTCTCTCCAAGACGGCCGCTCTGGAGGGCGCGCCCCATGGGGTCACCTCGAACTGTGTGAACCCCGGCTATGTGCGCACCCCACTGGTCGAGAAGCAGCTCGCCGACCAGGCACAGGCGCACGGCATCCCCGAGGAGCGGGTGCTGTCCGAGGTGCTCCTGACCGACAGCGCCGTCAAGCGGCTCGTCGAACCGGAGGAGGTCGCCGAGGCGGTGGCCTATCTCTGCGGTCCCTGGGCGTCCTTCGTCACGGGCACCTCACTGGTGCTCGACGGCGGCTGGACGGCCCACTGACGCACGGTGTCCCGTCGGCCGGGCGAGTTTTCCACAGGCCCGACGGGCCGGATCGGCGATGCGGAATCCTGTGACCATGTCTCGCGATCACGTGCAGTCCGTCAGGCGGCCGGCCCCGGCCGCCGGTGTCCTCGACCCGGGTGCCGAAGCCCCCTGGGGCGCCGAGCCGGCGTACCTCGAACTGCTGGCGAGGGACGCCTCGGCGGAGGCGTACGAACAGCCGGTGCTGCTCGCCCGCGCCGAGAACCGGCCGCCGGAGCGGATCGCCGCCCTGGAGCGGGCCAAGCTCCTCGCGCTGCGGGTCCGCACCGAGCTGGAGGGCAGACGCCGACGCGAGGCCGAGCTGTCCGCCCTGTTCGAGACCGCGCACGACCTGGCGGGACTGCGGGACGTGGACGCCGTGCTCCAGGCCATCGTCCAGCGCGCCCGCTCCCTGCTCGGCACCGACGTCGCCTACCTGAGCCTGAACGACCCGACGCGCGGCGACACCTACATGCGGGTGACCGAGGGCTCGGTCGCGGCCCGCTTCCAGCAGTTGCGGCTCGGCATGGGGGAGGGGCTCGGCGGACTCGTCGCACAGACCGCGCGGCCGTACGTCACCGACGACTACTTCCAGGACGACCGCTTCCAGCACACGCTCCCCATCGACGCCGGGGTGCGCGACGAGGGGCTGGTCGCCATCCTCGGCGTCCCGCTCATGCTCGGGCCGCAGGTCATCGGGGTGCTGTTCGCGGCGGACCGGCGGGCACGCGTCTTCGAACGGGAGCAGATCGCGCTGCTGGGCTCCTTCGCCGCGCTCGCCGCGGCGGCCATCGACACGGCGAACCTGCTCACCGAGACCCGTTCGGCCGTGGCCGGACTGGAGCGGGCCAACGAGATCATCAAGGACCACAGCGCCGTCATCGAACGTGCCTCGGACATCCACGACCGGCTCGCCGAACTCGTACTGCGCGGCGGCCAGGTCCACGACGTGGCCGCCGCCGTCTCCCAGGTCCTCGGCGGCACGGTCGAGTTCACCGACACCGCCGACCCGCGGTCGCTGGAGACGTCGCGCACGGACGGGCACGCGGTGCGGCACGGCGGCGACTGGATCGCCGCGGTCGCCGCGGGCGGCGAACTCCTCGGCGCGCTGGTGCTGCGCGGCCGGCCCGGCCTCGACCCCGTCGACCAGCGCACCCTGGAGCGCGCCGCGATGGTCACCTCGCTGCTCCTGCTGGCCCGCCGCTCCGCCGCCGAGGCCGAACAGCGGGTACGGGGCGAGCTGCTGGACGACCTCCTCGACGCCCGCGACCGCGAGCCGCGCCAACTCCGCGACCGCGCCGCCCGGTTGCACGCCGACCTCGACGCCACCCATGTGGTGCTCGCCGCCCGCCCGGAAGGACCGGCCACGGACGCCGAGGAGGCGGCAGCGCGCCGCCGGCTGTGGTCGGCGGCCTCCCGCCTCGCCGCCACCCGGCACGGCCTGGCCGCCGCCCGCGACGGCGGCGCCGTCCTGCTGCTGCCCCTCGAACCCGGCGACACCGCCGCCGACGTGGCCCGGCGCACCGCCCGGCACCTCGGCACCGCCGTCCGCCGGCCGGTGACCGTCGGCGCCTCCGCCCCCGTCGCCGACCTCGCCGTCCGTCCCGACGCCGTGGCCGCCGGCTACGCCGAGGGACGCCGCTGCCTCGACGCGCTGCACCTCCTAGGCAGGGGCGGTGACGGCGCTGCCGCCGAGGACTTCGGCTTCCTCGGCCTGCTCCTCGCCGGTGAACGTGACGTCGCCGCGTTCGTCACCAACACCATCGGCCCGGTCGTCGCCTACGACAGACGGCGCGGCACGGAACTGCTGCGCACCCTCGACGCGTACTTCGCCTGCGGGATGAGCCCGGCCCGTACGAAGGACGGACTCCACGTCCACGTGAACACGGTGGCCCAGCGACTGGACCGGGTGGCCCGCCTCCTCGGCGAGGACTGGCAGAGTCCCGCCCGCGCCCTGGAGATCCAGCTGGCGCTGCGCCTGCACCGGCTGGGCGCGCGGCCGGAGCGCCGCTGAGCGCGGCACCCCCGCGGCGGCCCTGCGTAAGAGGTTCCGGCTGGACGCCGCGTCGAAGGAGCCGGCGCGCGGCTCGATCCTGGTGAGCTCGCGGCCCCGCGCCTTGCCCGTCCCGGGGGCCGGGGGCACGCTGGTGGCATGAGCGTTCACGAGAGCCCCACGCTCATCACGTCCGTGCAGCGTGCCTTCCGCCTGCTGGAGGCGGTGAGCGCGCACGAGAACGGCGCGCCCGCGAAGCAGCTGGCCAGGGAGACGGGACTGCCCCTGGCCACCGCCTACCACCTGCTGCGGACGATGGTCCACGACGGGTACCTGCGGAAGCTGGCCGACGGCGGCTTCGTCCTCGGCGACAAGCTGGGGACGCTGCACGTCACAGGGCAGAGCCAGGCGCTGCTCAGCCGGGTCCGGCCGACCCTCGCCGCGCTCCGCGACGAGCTGGGCGCCGCCACCTACCTCACGTTCTACGAGGGCGGCGAGATCAGCGTCGCCGAGATCGTCGACGGCCCCCGCACACCCCGGGTCGACCTCTGGGTGGGGTTCGAGGACGCCGGGCACGCCACCGCGCTGGGCAAGTCCGTACTGCGCGAACTGGACGAAGAGGCCCGTCGCGACTACCTCTCCCGGCACGATCTCGCGGACCTGACGCCACGGACCATCACCACCCTCCCGGAGCTGCTCCGGAGTCTGGAGACCGCGCCCCTGGCGCCGGCCGTCACGGACCTGGAGGAGTACGCGCTGGGCACGGTGTGCGTGGCGGTGCCCATCTACCGCGGTGACGTCCTCGGCTCGCTCGGCGTCTCCCTCCCGGCGGAACGGCTCCCCCGCCTCCCGGAGGTCAGGGCCCGCCTGATCCCCACCGCGGACCGCGTGACCAGGGGCCTGTCGCTCACTATCTGAAATCCAGCGCCTTGTGACTCGCCGACCGAACCTCTTTCCTGGATGAAACGGACAAGCCGGGCTCGGCCGGCCACGGGTGAGGATTACGGACATCGACATGAGGCAGGCGCGAGACCATGGTGGCAACCACCGGCCGTTGCGGCCGCTCGGCAAGTCGGCGACCGACCCCGGCACGCCGGTTTCCCGGCGGGCCTTCTCACAACTGGCCGCCGGAATGCCCGTCGCGCCGGTTCTGATCGTCTTCGGCATCGCGTTCTTCGACGTCATCGGCGGGTCCGGGATGTTCTGGCTCCCGCTGCTGGCGGCCGGTCCGGCGCTGGCCGCCAGCACCAACGGTCCCCGCGGCGTCCTGTGCGTGGGACTCCTCGCCTCGGTACTGGGCGCGACCCTGGGGGCCAGGGAGGCCGGCCCGGGGCGCGAGCTGGCGGCCGTGCTCGCGGCCCTGGTGGCCGTCACCCTGGCGAGCACCCTGGCCAGCGCGCTGCGCGGTCGCCGGGAACGCGTGCTCGCCGCCGTCCGCTCGGTCGCGGAGGCCGCCCAGCACGCCGTACTCAAGCCGATCCCGGAGACCGTCGGCCCGTTCCGGGTGGCGGTCCGCTACAGCGCGGCTGCGGCGGAGGCCCGTATCGGCGGTGATCTCTACGCCGTGGTGCCCACCCCGCACGGGGTCAGGCTGATCGTCGGCGACGTACGCGGCAAGGGACTGCCGGCCGTGGAGATCGCCGCACTGGTCCTCGGTGTCTTCCGCGAGGCCGCCTACGACGAGCCCGACCTCCTGGCCGTCGTCGGCAGGATCGAGCGGAGTCTGGCACGCAACCTCGGCCCCGACGACTTCGTCACCGCGGTGGTCGTCGGACACCCGCGCGCGGGGCAGCTGGAGGTGGTCAACTGCGGACACGCGTCGCCCCTGCTGATATCCGCGGAGGGAGGCGTGACCGTGGTCGAGGCCACCCGGCCGGCTCCGCCGCTCGGCCTGCGCGTCCTCGTCGACGAGCCGCCCTGCCTGGAGATCCTGCCGTTCGCCGAGGGCGACCAGCTGCTGCTCTACACCGACGGGGTCATCGAGGCCCGCGACCGCGCCCGGGAGTTCTATCCGCTGGCCGAGAGGGTGGCCCGCCATGTGTCCGGCGAGCCGGAGCACATCCTCTCCGCGGTCCACGACGAACTGCTGGCGCATGTGGGCGGGCGGCTGCACGACGACGCGGCGCTGTTGCTGCTGCGCATGCAGGACGTGGGGGAACCGGTACCGGTCGCGGCGGAGGCGCGGGGAGCGGCGGTTGCGGAACCGGACGGGCGGGGCGGCGATGAGTCCGTGCCCGTGGTGTCGCGCACCCGGGCCCGTGCCGAGGTGTTCTCGTCAGGGCCCAGCCGCTGACGGGACAATGTCCGGGCGTTCTGCTGGGACATGCCATGGGATGCGTCGTTTGTCGACCGAGGCGCCGTCGTGGCTGGTCGCGCAGTTCCCCGCGCCCCTTCGGGGGCGCTCACACACGGGGTGCTCAGACTGCGACGAGGTCCGCCCAGCGGGTTATCGCGCCCGGGCGGGTGTGGATGCCGTAGCGGGTGGCGAGGGCGTGGACGATCTCCTCGCCGCGGCCGTGCTCGTCCGGGTCTATGTCCGCGGGCGGCTGTCCTGCCGTGCGCGCGGGGCCGGAGTCGGTCACCTCGATGCGCAGGGTGCCGAGTCCGGCGTCGTGCGTCCAGGAGAGCCGCAGCACCGCCGGGGGCAGCGCATGGACGATCGCGTTGGTGAGGAGTTCCGACACGATCAGCAAGGCGTCCTCGATGACGTCGGGGGACACCTTCCAGGCGGCCAGAACCGCGCCGGCCCGTCGTCGTACGTCCGGTACGGCACCGGCGACGGGCGGCATCGGGAAGACGTATTCGCTTGCCCCCCGCACCCGCGTGTTGAGCTGTACCGCCATCTCGTGTCTCCAGGGGTCAGTGCCACAGGCCCTGCATCACGCACCTCGGCACGTCGCCAGGCCTCAAAGCACGCTAAAGAGACACGGTGGGTCGGGTCAATGAACGTGGGTCGGCATTACCGAACGCCGCCCCTCGCGCCGCCGCCACGACGGCCCTCCGCACGCACGGCAGACCTTCCGGGACGGTAATAAGCTCGCTTCATGACCGGTCCGGTCCAGTCGATCGAACGGGCCGCCGCGATCCTGCGGCTGCTCGCCGGTGGGCCTCGCCGACTCGGACTCGGGGAGGTGGCGGCCTCGCTCGGGCTGGCCAAGGGAACCGCCCACGGCATCCTGCGCACGCTCCAGCACGTGGACTTCGTGGAGCAGGACGCGACCACCGGCAAGTACCAGCTCGGAGCGGCCCTGCTGCACCTCGGCACGAGTTATCTCGACGTCAACGAGTTGCGGTCCCGGTCCATCAACTGGGCCGACGCCCTGGCCGCCCGCAGCGGGGAGGCGGTGCGCCTGGGCACCCCGCTGGAGGGCATGGTCCTGGTCGTCCACCACGTGTTCCGGCCGGACGACACCCTCCAGACCCTCGACGTGGGCGCGCTGCTGCCCCTGCACGCCTCCTCGCTGGGCAAGGTGCTGCTGGCCTACGGCACCGCCACTGTCGACTCCGCCGTGGAATCCGGGCTGGACGCGTACACCCGGCACACCCTGGTCACCCAGGAGCAGCTCACCCGGGCGCTCGCCGAGGTCCGGGAAGCGGGCTGGGCGACCGAGGTGCAGGAGATGAGCATGGGCGAGGCGGGGCTCGCCGTGCCGATCCGTGGGCACGGCGGACTCGTCGTCGGCGCCATCGGGCTGTCCGGCCCCGTCGAGCGGATCTGCGACAGCCAGGGCCGGGCCCGGCCCAACCTGATCACCCTGATCCGGGAGGCCGCGAGAGCCATCTCCCGGGACCTGGGAGCCGCCCGCTGGTAAGCCTCCGCGCGCTCAGCGCCCCTCGCCCACTCCGCGACCCATCGGAAGGCGGTCCCGATCATGGTCGAACGTTATGTGATGTCCATCGATCAGGGCACCAATTCCACGCGATGCATCCTGTTCGACCGGGGCGGGCGGCTGGTGTCGGTCGCGCAGCGGGAGCACCAGCAGCACTTCCCCCGCCCCGGCTGGGTCGAGCACGACGCGGTCGAGATCTGGCAGAACCTGCGACGGGTGATGACCGAGGTCCTGACCGGCGCCGGTACGGCTGTGGACGCGAGCCAGGTCGCCGCCATCGGCCTCGCCAACCAGCGCGAGACGACCGTGGTCTGGGACCGGCGTACCGGCACCCCGGTGGGCCGGGCGCTCGTCTGGCAGGACACGCGCACGGCGCCGCTGGTCGAGGAACTCAGGGTCCGGCCCGGCGAGGAGTTCTTCCTCGACCGGTGCGGCCTGCCGCCCTCCACCTACTTCTCGGCGGTGCGCATCCGCTGGTTGTTCGACCACGTCAAGGGCCTGGAGCAGCGGGCGAAGGACGGCGAGGTGCTGTTCGGCACGATCGAGAGCTGGCTGATCTGGAACCTCACCGGCGGCGCCGACGGCGGACTGCACATCACCGACGCCACCAACGCCAGCCGGACCATGCTGATGAACATCCGCACCCTCACCTGGGACGAGGAACTCCTGGCGTTCTTCGGCGTCCCCCGTCCGATGCTGCCCGAGATCCGGTCCTCCGCGGAGACCTACGGCGAGGCCCGCGCGCAGCTTCCCGGCGTTCCCATCACGGCCGCGCTCGGCGACCAGCAGGCGGCGCTCTTCGGCCAGACCTGCTTCTCCCCGGGCGAGGCCAAGTGCACGTACGGAACGGGCAGCTTTCTGCTGCTCAACACCGGTACCGACCTCGTGCGGTCCCGGCACGGACTGCTCACGACGGTCGCCTACAAGATCGGGGACCGGCAGCCGGTGTACGCCCTGGAGGGGTCGATCGCCGTCACCGGCGCGCTGGTCCAGTGGTTCCGCGACCGGCTGGGACTGATCAACAGCGCGCCGGAGATCGAGACCCTCGCCCGGACCGTCGAGGACAACGGCGGCTGCTACATCGTCCCCGCCTTCTCCGGCCTCTTCGCACCCCGCTGGCGCAGCGACGCGCGCGGCGTCATCGTCGGCCTCACCTCCTACATCACCAGCGGGCACCTGGCCCGGGCCGTCCTGGAGGCCACCGGCTGGCAGACCCGTGAGGTCGTCGACGCCATGAACGCCGACTCGTCGGTGGCCCTGAAGGAGCTGAAGGTGGACGGGGGCATGACGGCGGACAACCTGCTCATGCAGTTCGTCGCCGACGTGCTCGACGTGCCCGTCGTACGGCCCATGGTCTCCGAGACGGTCTCCCTGGGCGCGGGCTACGCCGCCGGGCTCGCCGCGGGCTACTGGCCGGACCTCGAGGTCCTGCGCCGCAACTGGCACCCGGCCGCCCGATGGCTGCCGGGAATGGACCCCGGCCACCGGCAGGCGGAGTACGACAACTGGCAGCGGGCCGTCGAACGCTCGCTGGGCTGGATCAGATCGCCCGGGTCCGCCTGAGGTCCCCCCGAGGTCTGCCTGAGGGCTCCCTCGGCGTTCTCCTTTCCGGGATCTGTTTGTCCGCCGCCCGGTCTCCGCGCCTTCTTTCCGTGTCCTTTCTGCTTCCCTTCGGCCTTATGTTGGCACGGTGGAATCAGGTCGGTACGGCCCCTAACGTTCTTTCACGGGCACTTTCGTGCAGGAGAAGCGAGCGAAGAGCGAAGGGGGAACATGTCCGTTTTTCCGTCCAGTGAAATGGCCGTGAAGGTATTCAGCAGTCTGTTCGCCGTATTGCTGGAGGACGACGATTTCGTGGCGCGGGCCCGGCGGGAGGGACTGTCCGTCCGGCTCGTCCACACGAAGCCCGACTGCGAGATCTTCGTGTCACCGCAGGACGGCGTCCGCGTCGGCGCGGAGCAGCCGGGACCGGCGGCGATCACCCTCCGGATGTCCTGCGACACGGCGCACGCGCTGTGGATGGGGCGGCTCCTGGTGCCCGTCGCCATCGCCACGGGCCGGCTCAGGATCCGCGGCCGGGTCGCCAAGGTACTGGAGCTGGTGCCCATGCTGCGGCCCGCGTTCGACCGGTACCCCGACATCGCGACGGCCGCCGGCATCGGCGCGTGAACCGCCGCGAGGCGACCCGTCCCGAGCACCGAACCAACGCACAAGGAGTGACACCGCACGTGAATACCGCTCTCTCCGAATCCGTGTCCGAGGCGGCGCTGAACTTCGACGTGCTGCCGGACGACGTCGAGCAGTTCCGGGAGGCCGCGAAGGAATTCGCCCGGAACGTCGTCCGACCCCGTGTACAGGAACTCGACCAGAAACCGGCGGCGCATTTCGACTGGGACCTCGTCGGCCGGGGCCACCGTATCGGTCTCACCCGCGCGGCGGTCCCGAAGGAGTACGGCGGCCTGGGGGTGGGGATGCTCGGCGTCGCCACCGCGCTGGAGGAGGTGGCCGCGGTCTGCCCGGGCACGGCACTGGTCTTCGGCGCCACCCTGCTCGGTCAGGCGCCGATCCTGCTCTCCGGCGACCCGCGGCTGCAGGCCCGCTTCCTGCCGCTGTTCTCGGGCGACGAACCGGTCCTCGCCTGCAACGCGGTTACCGAGGAGGAGGCCGGCTGCGACCTCATCATCCCCTCCCAGGCCGGGCACGCGCGCAACGTGACGACCGCACGCCGGGACGGCGACCACTACGTGCTGACGGGCCGCAAGCGGTTCATCACCAACGCGAAGGTCGCCGCGTTCGCCTCCGTGTTCGCCAACATGGAGGGCAGTCCGGGCGCGACCGGGCTCACCTCCTTCATCGTCCCCCTCGACCTGCCCGGAGTGGTCCGCGGACCCGTGGCCGACAAGATGGGATACCGCGCCTGCCTCGGCAGCGAGCTGGAGTTCCACGAGGTCCGGGTGCCCGCCGAGTACCTGATCGGCGCCGAGGGCGAGGGCATGGCCCTCAACATGGCGCAGAGCAACATGGCGCGCGCCGCGGTGGCCGGCATCTCCACCGGGGTGGCGCGCAGCGCCCTGGAACAGGCGGTCGCCTGGTGCGGCGAGCGGGTCCAGGGCGGACGCCCCCTGAAGGACCAGCAGTTCACGGCGGCGAAGCTGGCCGGCATGGCCGCCAAGGTCGACGCCGCCCGCATGCTGTACCTGCGGGCGGCGGACAAGGTCGACAACGAACTGCCGCCGCCCGTCTACGAACCGGCCGCGGCCAAGCTGTTCGCGGACCGGACCGCCATCGACGTGGCGGAGACGGCCCTGTCCCTGCTCGGCGCACGCGGCTACCTGCGCTCCTACGGCCTGGAGAAGACGATGCGGGACGCGCTCGGCACCCGTGTCTACGAGGGCACCCCCGAGGTCCTGGCACTCGCCGTCACCGAGAGCCTCTACGCCCAGAAGGACGAGTGGTGAGCGCCGCCGGCCGGGCCGCCGCCCCCGCCTTACCCGGTGCCCCGGGCCCCGAGCCCGCCGCCACCCGGGACCGCCGCGCCCTGCGCTACGCCCGGGACGTCATCCGGCTCCACGACCGGCTCAGCTACCGCCGGCTGCCCCTGGAGCTCACGGGCGCCCCGCTCTCCCTCGTCGAGGACCCCGCCGGCGCACTGGTCACCGTCACCGGCCGCGACAGCCAGTTCCCGGCCCGCTACCTCAAGGGGATGCTGGGCTTCCGCCTGGCCCAGTACCTGAGGCTGAACTGGATCTCCGCCGAAGCGGTCCACCGCACCGCCGCCTTCCACGAACCACTGCCGCACTCGCCCGTGGAGAACATCCACACGGTCACGCTCTGCGCGCGCTCCGGGAAGATCCGCGGCTACGTGGGACTGGCCGGCTCGGCGGACCCCGAGAGTCTGCCCCTGGACTCCGCCTCCCGCACCCCGTTCCCGACCGAGGCGGCGCACGGCATCGACCTCCTGGGGAGGTACGCCCTACCGGGCCTGGGCACCCACCAGGCCTTCGAGTTCAAGCGGTTCCTGCGGGACCAGACGATGCCGCGGGACGAGCAGCACGCCCGTGTTCCCTGGCACCTCATGCTCGGCATCGGCGAGGCGCTGCTCGCGCTGGGCGACGGCGTGCGGGTCGTGCTGGGCGACGCCAAGGAGCACGTCGCGCTGCGCCACCTGCGGCTGGTCGGCTTCGACCTGCACGTCGTCGAGGGCACCGCGCCGTCCCTGTGCGCGTCGGACCCCATGGCGCCGATCTACCGGCAGGCGGTCGTGGCCAAGCCGTTCGCCGCCCCGGTGCCCGCCGACATCGCCTGGTACCGGGACGTGGTCCGCGCCTACCTCGACGGGACGAGCGACCTGGCCTCCTGGCAGGCCGTGATCACCACCCTGGCCGCGCGCAGGATGCGTACCGGACACCGCACCGAACCCGCACGAGGAGGGACCCGCAGGTGACGAACGGTGACAGCGGACCGATGCCGGAGACGGCCGGCGGGCCCACGGCGAAAGCCCGGTTCTACGCCGAGCTGACCGCCCGGAACGCCGGTGTGGTGCCCGAGGCCGACCAGTGGGCACTGCGCACGGCGACCGTCCTGGTGGCCGGCTGCGGATCGATCGGCGGCGCGGCGGTCGAACCGCTCACCCGGCTCGGCCTGCAGAAATTCCTCCTCGCCGACCCGGGGACGTACGAACTCAACAATCTCAACCGGCAGTCGGCGACCGTCGCCGACCTCGACCGGAACAAGGCCGCGCTGGCCGGGGACCGGGTACGGGCGATCAACCCGCACGCCTCGGTCGAGGTGTGCACCGAAGGGGTCACCGGGCAGACCGTCGAGAAGCTGACGGCCTCCTGCCAGGTGGTCATCGACGGCGTGGACGTGACGACCCCCGAGGGCTGGCGGGCCAAACTCCTGCTCCACCGCCACGCCGTACAGCGGCGGCTGCCCCTGATCACCGGCTGGGACATGGCGGGCACCCAGTACGTCCGCTGCTACGACTACCGGTACGTCCGCGAACCGTTCGCCGGGGCCGTCGGGCCCCGCGACGCGGACCGCTACGACATGTGGGACCTGCTGCGCCGGGCCGTGCCGCTGCGGCACGTGCCGACCGACATGCTGGCCGAGATCCGGGCCAACCACGCCCGGACCGACTACAGCTTCCCGCAGGTCGCCTATACGGCCATGGCGTTCGGCGTGATCAGCTCCCACATGGTGGTGCGGCTGCTGACCGGGCAGCGGGTGCGGCCCGAGGTCCGGCTCGACGTGCACCAGAAGGCCAGGCCGCTCGCGGAGCGGTGGCGCAGCCGGGCGCGGTGGCCGGTGGAACTGGGGGCGCTGCTCCCGGAGTTGCTGCGACTGGCCCGACGGTCCGGCGCGGGCCGGGCACCGCTGGCCGCGGCCGACCGCGACGTCTCCTGACCCCCGGCCCGAAGTACCGATCCCAGGCCGCGCGTTCACCGGTGACGCACCGGACGCGAACGCGCGGCCTCCTGACGCGGGCCGGGCGGGGCCGTGCCGCCGGCGCCCGCGTCGCCATCGCGACCACGGAGGTGGACATGAGTGTTCGGCAACGGAACGTGCTGTGGACGTTCTTCTGCTGTGGCCTGGGCGTGGCCATGGTGTCGCTCGACAACCTCGTCGTCATCACGGCCCTGCCGTCGATCCGCGAGGACCTCGGCGGGAGCATCCAGCAACTGGAGTGGACCGTCAACGCCTACACCCTCACCTACTCGGTGCTCATGCTGACCGGCGCGGCCCTCGGGGACCGGTTCGGGCGGCGGCGGATGTTCGGCATCGGGCTGGGCGTCTTCGTCGTCGCGTCGGCCGGGGCCGCGCTGGCGCCCGGCATCGGCGCCCTGATCGCCGCCCGTGCCGTCCAGGGTCTGGGCGCCGCGCTGCTGATGCCGCTGAACCTGACGATCCTCACGGAGGCGGCGCCGGAGCGGCGGCGCGGTGCCCTGCTGGGCGCGATGAGTGCCGTGGAGGGCGTCGCGATCGCCATGGGCCCGCTCCTCGGCGGGGCGGTGGTGGAGCACCTGAGCTGGCAGTGGATCTTCTGGATCAACGTGCCGATCGGCGCGCTGGTGCTGCCCGTCGCCCGGTGGAAGCTCACCGAGAGCCACGGCCCCAGCCCGCGCCTGGACCTGGTGGGCACGGTGCTGGCCAGTGCCGGGCTCTTCGGCATCGTCTTCGGCATCATCAACGGTCACGCCGACCACTGGAGCAGCGCGCGCGTCCTGCTGTCGCTGGCCGGCGGCGCGGCCGTCCTGATCGCCTTCGCCGGCTGGGAACTGCGGGCCGAACACCCCATGTTCCCGATGAGGCTGTTCCGCCACCGGACCTTCAGCGCGATGAACGCCGCCGGGCTGCTGATGTTCGCCGGCATGTTCGGCTCGGTCTTCCTGCTCACCCAGTTCCTCCAGGGACCGCGCGGCTACACCCCCCTGGAGGCGGGCCTGCGGATCCTGCCGTGGACCGCGGTGCCCGTCTTCGTGGCGCCCCTGGTGGGCCTGGTCTCCGACCGTGTCGGCGGCCGGACCATCGTCGCGCTCGGCCTGGCCCTCCAGGCCCTCGGACTGGGGTGGATCGCCGCCCGGGTCTCGCCCGGGGTTCCCTATCCGTCGCTGGTTCCCGCCCTGGTGCTGTGCGGACTCGGGATGACCTGCTACTTCACCCCGACCGCGAACATGGTGATGAGCGCGGTCGACGCCGGGGAGCGCGGCATGGCCTCCGGGTCGATCAGTGCGCTGCGTGAGCTGGGCGGTGTGCTCGGCATCGCGGTCCTCGCCTCGGTCTTCTCCGCGCACGGGGACCTCACCACCGCGGACCGGTTCACGGACGGCATGGTTCCGGCGGTGTGGACCGGCGTCGCCCTGATCGCCTGCGGAGCGCTGGCGGCCCTGCTGGTACCGCGGCGCCCCCGCAACGGCCGCCCCGCCGACCCCGAACCGGCCGTGCCGGGATGCGTGGGCGACCTGGTGTGACGGCATGCCCGCCATCGGCATGCCGGTCGGAGGGACGGGAGGGGACAGCGATGAGCGCACCGATCCGGGTCCTGCTGGCGGACGAACGGTCCATAGCCCGTACCGGGATCCGGTCCGTCCTCGACGGGGACGGAGGCATCGAGGTGGTCGGCGAGGCGTCCGACCTCGCGGGCGCGGTGCGCATGGCCCGTGCGCTCCGGCCGCGGCTGGTGCTCGCCGGCGTCCTCCCGGGCTCCGCCGACGCCGCGGAACTGGTCGGCGAACTCTCCGCGGGCTGCGGCGACGAAGGGCCCGCCGTGCTGCTCATGGCTCACGAGGACGTCCCGGACGCACGCGTCGCCCTCCGGGCCGGCGTGCACGGGGTCGTGCTCCACCGGGTCACCGCGGAAGAACTGCTGTCCGCCGTGCATGTCGTGGCGGCCGGCTACCGGATCTTCTTCGAGGAGCGGGATCCTCCGGGGGACGGCGGTGACCGGTTTCCCCGGGCCACTGAATTCCCCGGTGTTCCGGCGGCGGGGACGGCGGGATTCCAGTCGCTGACCCGGCGGGAGCGGGAGGTGTTCCGGCTGCTCGCCCAGGGACTGAGCAATACGGAGATCTCCGCGGTGCTGGTGCTGAGCGAGAACACCGTGAAATCCCATGTGCAACGGCTGCTGGAAAAGCTGAACCTGCGCAACCGGGTGCACGCGGTCATCCACGCCTACCGGACGGGCCTGATGGCGCCGCCCTGCCCGGAGCCCGTCCGCCGGTGGACCGGCTCCCGCGCTCCGCGGGCGCTCCAGTGAGCCTGTGGTGCTCCGCGCGAGCCCTGTTGAGCGCATGGCGCTCAACAGGGCTCGCTCCGTTGGCTGTTGTGAAGATCAGTCGCTGGATTCGAGGAGATATCCGCGTCCGTTGGCGGTCCGGACGCACAGTCCGAGGGGGACCACCTTGCGCCGGATTCTCATGATGTGGAGGTCCAGCGCGTTCTGGCTGGCCGTGCCGCGCCGGTCGCGGAGCAGGGCGATCAGTTCGTGCCGGGCCACGAGGGTGCCGTACCGGTCCACCAGCGGTTGCAGCAGGTTCATCTGGGTCGGTGACACGGGCACCATCCGGGTGCCGTACCGGAGCAGTCCGTCCTGGTCGAGGACGGGGATCCGGTGTGTGCCGGCCCGGGCCCGGAGCGCCGCGACCCGGGCGGCGAAGTCGGCTCTGCTGACCGGCGCGCGGACCCAGTCCTCCCGCGAGTCGCTCGGCACCGGCGGCGTCGCGCCGTTCTCCACCACGAGGAGGCGGAGGATTCCGCGCCGCCGCAGCTGTTCCAGTTCCTGCACCTCGACCGGCCAGCGCAGGACACGTACGTCCTGGGCGGCCGAGAATAACTGCCCCTCACTGTATTGAGGCACGAATTGACTTCTCCTTTCGGGTGACTGGAATTATGCGAGATCCTGTCGGTCTCGTTCCCCCTGCGGCATTACTACCTCACTATGCAGGGTGTTCAAGCGTCGCGGCAACAAGCGCATTAGCGGGGGCGTCGCCGGGTTATCTGCATAAAATAAGACAGGCTGTGGGCTGTTAATCGTTCTAATGGTCCTTTGTGTGGTCTCCCGGACCTGCCCGGATCTCGTGAAAAGGAGTGAAGCGCCGGACCGTTCCGGGCGAGTAGATTTCTCCGAGAAGATGTGCCGAATGAATAGGCCGCATTCTTGGACTCCGGGAAATGCATGGAAAGCGCCGAAGAAATTCTCACCTCCGGGGAATTACTGATCGCCATCATGGTGCTGGTGACGGCCGGGCTCCCTCCGGCGTCCTGGGAGACGCAGGAGAACCTCCCGCCGGCGACCCAAGGCAAGAGACAGCGACACCGCGCGGAAGGAACCCGTCATGCTGCCCGCGACCACTGAGACGAGCCGGCCCCACACCGGCCGGCGAACACCCCCGAGCGCCGAGGTGCTGGTGACGGGCCTCGGCGCGACCACCCCGCTCGGCGGCGACGTGCCGTCCAGCTGGGCGGCGCTGCTCTCCGGCCGGTCCGGCGTGACCCGCCTTGACACCCCCTGGGCCGAGCAGCTGCCCGTCCGCATCGCAGGAGGCATGCGCGAGGACCCCTCCTTACGGCTGGACCGGATCCGGCGGCGGCGCCTCGACCGCAGTCAGGCTGCCGCGGTCGTGGCGGCCGGGGAGGCGTGGACGGACGCCGGAGCGCCGGAGGTCGAGCCGGAGCGGCTCGCGGTGGTCGTGGGGACCGGCATCGGCGGCGGGCTCACCCTCCTCGAACAGGACGACCGGCTTGAGCAGCGGGGCCCGCGCGCCATCTCACCGCACACGGTGCCCATGCTGATGCCCAACGGCAGCGCGGCGGCGGTCGGCCTGCTGCTGGGGGCCCGGGCCGGCACACACGCCCCGACCAGCGCCTGCGCGTCCGGTGCGGAGGCGCTGGCGGTCGGCGCGCTGCTGATCCGGTCCGGCCGCGCGGACGTGGTCGTCGCGGGCGGCACCGACGCCTGCCTGCACCCCCTGGCGCTCGGCGCGTTCGCCCGGATGCGCGCCCTGTCCCTGCGTAACGACGCCCCGGACCTCGCGTCCCGGCCCTTCGACCAGGACCGCGACGGGTTCGTCATGTCCGAGGGCGCCGGCATGGTCGTACTGGAGCGCGCCGCCTTCGCGCGGGCGCGCGGCGCGCACGTCCACGCGGCCCTGTCCGGCGCCGGTGTCACCTCCGACGCCTACGACGTGACGCTGCCCGCCGCGGAGGGACAGGTACGGGCCATCGGGGCGGCGCTGCGGGACGCGGACCTCGCCGGAACCGACATCGGCCATGTGAACGCGCACGCCACCGGCACGCCGCTGGGGGACGTCACCGAGGCCCGCGCGGTGCGGGAGGCCGTGGGCCCGCACCCGGCGGTCACCGCCTGCAAGTCCGCCACCGGCCACCTGCTGGGCGCCTCCGGGGCTGTCGAGGCGGTCTTCACCGTCCTCACCCTGGTCCACGGCCTGGTCCCGCCGGTCCGCAACCTGAACAAGATCTCCGACGGGATCGAGCTGGACCTGGTGTCCGGCAGGCCGCGACGGGCAGGCGTCCGGGCGGCCCTGTCCACGTCCTTCGGATTCGGCGGACACAACGTGGTCCTCGCCTTCACGAGGTAGTTCCCGGGGCGGCGGCCCGTTCCCGGCACGACGTCAGAAGGCGCGCCACGGCCTCCGGGCGGGTGAGCTGGGGACAGTGACCCGCGTCCTCGATCACCGTGACCGGCGTGTCCACGGGCTCGGCGAGCGGATCCGTCGACCCGACGACGATGTGCACGGGCAGCCGCAACTCCCGCAGCACACGCCGGAGTTCGGCGCGCTGTCGGTGGGCGTCGCGCAGCGCGGCGACCGCCCGGCGTGCTGCCCCGGCGCGCCGCAGGTCCAGCGCGAGCGCCTCGCACCCCGGGCCCTCGGACAGACCGAGCGAACCGGCCAGGCGGGCGGCGGGAGCCGTGCGCAGCAGCGGTACGGCAAGCGGCGAGCGCAGCACCGCCGCGGACGGCCGTTGCAGGAAGGCCGGCGCGACCAGCACGAGCGCCGCGAGCCGCTCGGGCCGGGCCGCGGCGTAGCGCAGTGCGGGGCCGCACGCGAGGGAGTGCGCCACCAGCACCGGCCGGGTCTCCACCGGGCGCAGCAGGTCGGTGAGCCAGTCGTCGAGGGTGCCCGCGCCCGCTCCCGACCTGCCGAAGCCGGGCAGGTCGGGAGCGAGGGCGGGCGCGTCCAGGTGGTCCGCGGTGCCCGCCCAGGCGTCGGCGCTCAGCAGGAGTCCGTGCAGCAGCACGTATCCGGGGCGCCGCCGCTCTCCGGTCACCCAGGTGCGGGTGCCCGCCACGCCGTGGAAGCCGTAGGGGCGGCGGCACGTGCCGGAGCGGCCGAAGCGGGTGGCGACCAGGTCGTCGGTCCACTCACGCAGCGCCGCCTGCACGGGCGCCATGGAGAGTCCGTGCGCCGCGGACAGGGCGCGGGCGGCGGCCGTGTCGTAGCGGTCGGTCGACAGGAACGAGAGGGTCTCGGGATCCGCCCGGGTGATCGCACGGGGCAGCCTGCGCAGCAGACCCAGCGGGATCGAGCGGGTGGGGGAGCGCACCCCCATGTGCCCGGCGAGCAGGCCGACCAGCGCGTGCAGTTCGGGAGTCGAGTCGTCCAGCACCCAGTAGGTGCGGCCCGCGCTCCCGGGGTCCTGCGGAAGAGCGGCCAGGAACCGGACGAAGTGGTCCAGGGGCACCACCGGGAGGAAGACACCGGGACCGCCGGGCAGGGCCCGCAGCCGGCCCTGCCAGAGCCCGGAGACCACCTCGGCCAGGCCGAGGTACTGGCCCGGCCCGATCACCGTACTGGGATTGGCGACGCTCAGCGGAACCCCCAGCTCGCCGGCGCGGGCCCGCACCGCCGCGTCGCCCTCCTGCTTCGACGCCTCGTACGCGCCCAGCCGGCGGTAGTCCGGCGGCCCTCCGCCCGCTGCGGCCATGCGGTACCCGCTGATGTGCACCACCCGGCGCAGCTCCGGCAGGCCCGCCGCCCACGCGACCAGCTGCACGGCCCCCGTCACGTTGACCGCCCGCGCCTGCGCCGCCGTGATGCCGAACGCGAAGCGTGCGGCGGTGTTGTAGACGTCGCGGACCCCCGACAGCGCGTCCTGCGGCAGCCCCAGACCGGGGACGGTGATGTCGGCCCGGACCACCCGCAGCGCCGTGCGGTCCACGCCCTGCTCGTCGAGCCACGCCGTCAGCCCGCCACCGGAACCGCGCACGCCGGCCGCCACCCGGTGGCCCCTGCGCAGGAGTTCCGCCACCAGCGAGCGCCCGATGAAGCCCCCGGCACCGAACACGATCGAGTCGGACGAGTCGGACGAGCCAGACGAGCCAGACGAGCCAGATGGGCGAGACGAGTCGGTCGAGCCGGTGGAGTCGGTCGAGTCCGAGAGCATGCTGTCTCCTTGCCCGGTCCGCGGAGCGGCTCCCACCGTAGCGGAACATCGAGGGCGAAGCGGACGAAACGTGATCGTGGTGCACGACCGGAACGATGTGCCCAAGCGCCCCGTAAGGGGCGCGGGGAACTGCGCGAGCGGCCACGACGGCGCCGCGGCCGACCGACGGCAGACGGCGTACCGCCGCACATCCCTCCGCTCAGCCACCGCCCGCGCCCAGTTCCGCCGCCCGTCGCACGAACGTCTCGTGCAGGTCCCGCGCGGCCTGCGGCACCGACTCGGCCCGCCTGCGCTGGAGCATCAGCACCACCTCGCTGGCGTCCCCGGCCAGCGGCCGGCACACGATCGTGCCGTCGCGCTCCAACGGGTCCCCGACCACGCTGAAGTCCGGCAGCACGGTCGCGCCGAGCCCCTCCGCGACCATCAGCTTGCCCATCTCGGCCCCGTCCGTCGAGTACGAGAAGACGGGGGCGCGGTCCGCCAGCAGCCGGTGCACGTAGCGGTGCATCACATAGCCGGTGCGCATCGCGATCAGCGGCACGCCGAGCAGGTCGTCGGCCGACACCTCGGCCCGGCCGGCCAGCGGACTGTCCGGCCGTACGCACACGACCGGCCGCCCGCGCAGCAGTTCGGTGGCCTCGAAACCGGCGGGCACGTCGTCGCCGTCGAGATGGTTCACCAGCCCCAGGTCGAAACCGCCCTCGGCGAGCCCCCGGTGGATCTCCGTCTGCTGGGCGCCCACCACCTCGACCTGGGTGACCGGATGCGTGGCCCGGAAGTCCCGCAGCACCGGGACGAGCAGCGGCACGGTCGCCGCGTTGACCGTGCCGACCCGCACCATCCGGCTGATCCGGTGCTGCTCGCCCGCCGCCGCCCGCAGCCGGTCCACCGCCTCCAGCACCTCGGCGATGAGCGGCATCAGCTCCTGCCCGGCCGCGCTCATCGTCGCCCCGGTCCGCTTGCGCTCCAGCAGGTCGATGCCCAGCTCCCGCTCCAGGTTCCGCACGGTCTCGCTCAACGCGGGCTGCGACAGGCGCAGTTCGTCGGCCGCCCGGCGCAGCGAGCCGAGCCGGGTGACGGCCGCTATGTATTCCAGCTGTTCGGTCCGCACCCCGGCAGAATGCGCCGCCGTTCGAGGCGCGTTCAAGGGTTTCCCTGTCACACGTTCGTGAAATTCAATGGTCCGCGATGCGAGAACGGTCGGGTTTTCCTTGACGCCCGTCGACACCGACTGCGACCATCGACGGCATGAAGATGCGACTGGACCTCACGCGGCGACGCCACGTCGACCTCGCGCGCGTCTCCAGCGCCTCCTGTTGCGCCGTGGCCTGATCGCCGACCCACCGGGATCCGCCGCGCTCTCCGCCCGTCTTCTCCCCACCTTTCTGCTCCTTTTCCCGCCTGAATTCACCGTGCCGTGCCCGCACCGGGCCCCGTGAATTCTCGCGTGCCCGAAACTCGCAACAGGAGTTCCGCATGCCCGCCGCGCCCGTGAAATTCGCCTACTGGGTCCCCAACGTCAGCGGGGGACTCGTCACCAGCAAGATCGAACAGCGCACCGACTGGGGGTACGACTACAACCGCGAACTCGCCGTCCTCGCCGAGAACAACGGCTTCGAGTACGCGCTCAGCCAGGTCCGCTACATGGCCAGCTACGGCGCCGAGTTGCAGCACGAGTCGACCAGCTTCAGCCTCGCCCTGCTGCTCGCCACCGAGCGCCTGAAGGTGATCGCCGCCGTCCACCCCGGCCTGTGGCACCCCGGTGTCCTCGCCAAGCTCGGCGCCACCGCCGACCACCTCTCGAACGGCCGGTTCGCCGTGAACGTAGTCTCCGGCTGGTTCAAGGGCGAGTTCACCGCGCTCGGCGAGCCCTGGCTGGAGCACGACGAACGCTACCGCCGCGCCGAGGAGTTCATCACGGCCCTGCGCCGGATCTGGACCGAGGACCACACCGAACTCGCCGGTGACTTCTACCGGTTGCGGGACTTCTCCCTCAAGCCGAAGCCGCTCAACACCCCCGAGCGACCGCACCCCGAGATCTTCCAGGGCGGCAACTCCACCGCAGCCCGGGCCATGGCCGGCCGGGTCTCCGACTGGTACTTCTCCAACGGCAAGGACTTCGACGGGGTGACCGAGCAGATCAACGACGTCCGCAAGTCCGCCGCCGAAGCGGGCCGCAGGGCACCGAAGTTCGGCCTCAACGGCTTCCTCATCGCCCGCGACACCGAGGCCGAGGCCCGCGACACCCTCCGCGAGATCATCGCCAAGGCCGACAACGAGGCCGTCGAGGGCTTCGGCGCCGCCGTCAAGCAGGCCGGGCAGTCCGCCGCCGACGGCAAGGGCATGTGGCAGGACTCCACCTTCGAGGACCTCGTCCAGTACAACGACGGCTTCCGCACCGGCCTCATCGGCACCCCCGAGCAGATCGCCTGGGGGTCCCCCCGGCCGAAGGCTGGGGGAGGATCGTCGCCTACAAGAGGCTCGGCGTCGACCTCTTCCTGCTCGGCTTCCTGCACTACCACGAGGAGGTCGAGTACTTCGGCAGGCGCGTGCTGCCCCTGGTCCGGGAGCTGGAGGCCCGCGAGGCCGACAGCGCGTCCGTCTGACCGACCCCTCACCACGAAAGAGGCACCCATGGCCACCGTTCTCTCCGTCTCCGGCAGCCCCTCCGCCTCCTCGCGGACCGGCAGGCTGCTGCGCCACCTGGACCAGTGGCTGACCGCCCAGGGGCACGCGGTCGTCCCGCTGGACGTACGCACCATCCCGGCCGAGGCCCTGCTCGGCGCCGACTTCCGGCACCCGGCGATCGTCGAGGCGACCGAGCTGTTCGCCCGCGCCGACGGGGTCGTGGTCGGGACCCCGGTCTACAAGGCCTCCTACTCCGGCGTCCTCAAGGCCCTCCTCGACCTGCTCCCGCAGTACGCCCTCACCGGCAAGACCGTGCTGCCCCTGGCCACCGGCGGCACCACCGCCCATGTCCTCGCCATCGACTACGCGCTCCGCCCGGTCCTCAACTCCATGGGTGCCGCGCACATCGTCCAGGGCTGGTTCACCCTCGACAAGGACATCACCGTGCGGGAGGACGGCACGCTGGCCCTCGCACCGGCCGTCGTCGAGGCGCTCACCCCGGTCGTCGACCGGTTCTCCGCCGCGCTCGGCGGCACCCCCGTCCTCGCCGCGGCGAGCTGACCCGATGACCGCCCACGTCATCGCCGACGCCACCGAGGCCCTCGCCGTCGCGACGGCCCTGGCCGACGAGTTCCGGGCCGGGGCCGCCGGACGCGACGCCGAACGCCGCCTGCCACGGGCCGAGCTGGACCGGCTCTCGGCCTCGGGCCTGCTGGGCGTCACCGTGCCCGCCGGGCACGGCGGCGCCGACGTCGACGCCCTGACCCTCGCGGAGATCTTCCGGCTCCTCGGCTCGGCCGACGGCAGCCTCGCCCAGATCCCGCAGAGCCACTTCGTGTACGTCAACGTGATGCGCCGTCAGGGCACCGAGACACAGCGGAAGTTCTTCTTCGCGGAGCTGCTCGCGGGCGCCCGCTTCGGGAACGCCCAGTCCGAGGCCGGTACGCAGCACGTCCAGGACATCCGGACCCGGCTGGAGCGGTCGGCGGACGGGTCGTACGTGCTGCGGGGCGTCAAGCACTACTGCACCGGCGCCCTGTTCGCCGACTGGATCCCGGTCCTGGCCCGCGCCGAGGACGACAACCTGCACGTGGCGTACGTCCCCCGGGACGCCCCCGGCCTCACCGTCGTCGACGACTGGGACGGCATGGGGCAGCGTACGACCGCCAGCGGCACCGTCCGGCTGGACGGCGTGGCCGTCCCCGCCGACCGTGTGCTGCCGCACCACCTGACCTTCCGGGGACCGCAACTGCACGGCGCAGTGGCCCAGTTGCTGCACGCCGCCATCGACGTGGGGATCGCCGGGGGTGCACTGGCCGAGGCGGCGGAGTTCGTACGGACCAGGAGCAGGCCCTGGTTCGAGAGCGGGGCCGAGACCGCCGCCGAGGACCCGCTGCTGATCCAGCGGTTCGGTGAACTCGCCCTGCGTGTCCGGGCGTCCGAGGCCCTGCTGCGGGAGGCCGCCCGCGCGGTCGACGCGGCCCGCGCCGGCCTCACCGACGCGTCGGCCGCCGAGGCGTCCGTCGCCGTGGCCGCCGCGAAGGTGACCGCGGCCGACGCCGCCGTCGAGGTGGCCGGGGCGCTCTTCGAGGTGTCCGGAACCCGCTCGGCCCTCAACTCCCTCAACCTGCACCGGCACTGGCGGGACGCCCGGACCCACACCCTGCACGATCCGGCCCGCTGGAAGATCCAGCACATCGGCCGGTACGTCCTCAACGGCACCCGGCCGCCCCGCCACGGCCTGCTGTGACCCCCCGCCTCCCCGGATCGGAGACCCCCGTGTCCCTCACCTTCCACTGGTTCCTGCCCACCAACGGGGACAGCCGGCACGTCGTCGGCGGCGGTCACGGCACCCCGGCGACCGTCTCCGGACGGGACCGGCCGCCGACGGTCGCCTACCTGAGCCAGATCGCCCGGGCCGCGGAGGACCTCGGCTTCGTGGGCGCGCTCACCCCCACCGGCGCCTGGTGCGAGGACGCCTGGCTGACTACCGCCATGGTCAGCCAGCACACCGAGCGGCTGAAGTTCCTGGTCGCCTTCCGGCCGGGGTTCGTCTCGCCGACGCTCGCCGCGCAGATGGCGTCCACCTTCCAGCGGCAGACCGGCGGACGGCTGCTGCTCAACGTGGTGACCGGGGGCGAGAGCCACGAGCAGCGGGCCTACGGGGACTTCCTCGACAAGGACGCCCGGTACCGCCGTACCGGGGAGTTCCTGGAGGTCGTACGGGGGTTGTGGGAGGGCGGAACGGTCGACCTGGACGGGGAGCACCTGCGGGTCGAGGACGCCAGGCTGGCCCGGGTGCCCGAGCCGGTGCCCGAGGTCTACTTCGGGGGGTCCTCGCCGGTCGCGGGCGAGGTCGCGGCCAAGTACGTCGACGTCTACCTGACCTGGGGCGAGCCGCCGGCCCAGGTCGCCGAGAAGATCGCCTGGATCCGGGGGCTCGCCGCGGCACAGGGCCGCACCCTGCGGTTCGGGATCCGGCTGCACGTCATCACCCGGGACACCGCCGAGCAGGCGTGGGCCGAGGCCGGCCGGCTGCTGGACGGGTTCGACCCGGAGACCGTGCGGTCGGTGCAGTCGGGGCTCGCCCGCAGCGAGTCCGAGGGACAGCGGCGGATGCTGGCGCTGCACGGCGGCCGGCGGGACGCGCTGGAGATCCACCCCAACCTCTGGGCGGGCATCGGGCTGGTACGGGGCGGCGCCGGAACGGCACTGGTCGGCTCCCACGAGGAGGTCGCCGAGCGGATCAAGGAGTACGCGGCGCTGGGCATCGAGGAGTTCGTGCTGTCCGGGTACCCGCATCTGGAGGAGGCGTACTGGTTCGGGGAAGGGGTGCTGCCCCGGCTGGCCGCGGCGGGCGTGTGGCGGCACCCCGCGGGTGCGGGTGAAGTGCCGTCGGCGCAGGTGCCGTTCGCCTCCTGAGGGTTCCTGCCCCGCGGACCGCCCGCCCGTGGGGCCCCGTCGCCCGAAGAGAGCAGCAGAACTTGCGTCACTCGTCCGGCGGGCCTGGCGTGCAGTGGGTCGGCGCAGCCGGGAGCCTAGGATCCATCACCGGACAAACGGGGCATCTGCTGCCTTGTCGGCATGGGCGGGTCCACCTCACGAGCGAAGGAGACGGGATGTCGCACCGCGCCGGAAGAACCCGTTGGAGACGCTTCGCGGTGGTCCTGGTGCCCGGCGTCGCCGCCTGCGCGGCCCTCGGCGTCGCCATGGCGCAGGGAGTCCTCGCCGCCTCGTTCTTCATCTCCGGCCAGAAGTTCCAGCTGTCCGCCGGCACCCTGACCGCCCGTGGGTTCAGCCTCTACGGCATGGTCGACGTCACGCGGAAACACGAACTCGTCCCTGTCGTGGTCTCCGGTTTCCGTCACGCCACGATCTCCACGCTGTGCCAGTCCGTCGTCGTCGACGTCCCGGTGCTGGGCACGCAGACCCTGCGGCTCACCGGCGGTTCCGGCCGGCCGGTCGAGACCTCGAACTTCTTCATCGACGCGACGACCGAGTCGGTCGGCGAGGCGAGTTTCAACGGCCTGGACATCGGCGTCGCCTCGGGAGCCCTCACCAAGGGTCCGGTCAGGTCCGGCGACCGGAACTCGCAGTTCTTCGATCCCGACGGCGTCGCCCAGCAGGCGACGTCGACCACCCTGAACGACGTACGGGTGACCGCGGTCGCCGTCACCGCCGGCACCTTCAGCATCCCGGGCCTGAGCGTGCGGCTCCGGCAGGGCGACCACGCATGCTTCTGATCCCGGTGCCCGCCGCGCGCGGGGACCGGGCCGCACACCCGGGACCCGGCTCCTGCGCCCGGGACCAGCACCCCACTCATCAGGACAGGACGCGTGATCACCAACCCACTCACCGGAGGACGTGAACTGCTCGCCAGGGCGCCGGAGTTCCGGCACCGGTTCCGCACCTGGCGGGGCGAACGTCCCTTCTGGGCCGGGCTGTTCACCTTCGCCGCCGGACTGCCCATCCTCTACTGGCCCTACGCGAACCTGGATCCGGGCGGAATCCCGCTCGCCCTGTCGACCACCTCCGGCGCCGGGTCCCTGGTGATCGGAACCCTGCTCCTGGTCCTGGGCGTCGCGCTCTGCTACCGCCCCCATCTCCGGGTGTTCGCCGGGATCGCCACCCTCCTGCTCGCCGTCGTCTCCTTCCCCGTGGCGAACTTCGGCGGTCTCTTCCTCGGCGTGGCCGGCGGGCTGGTCGGCGGTTCCCTGGCCTGCGCCTGGCTGCCGCCCCCGGCCGACGAACCGCCGACGGCACCGGACCGGCAGCCGGTCGCGACGGGGGAGGACCGCGGTGGCACCTCCTGACCCGCGCACCGGCAAGGCCGGCCCGCTGCTGGGCCGGGTGACCCGGCCCGTCGCGGGAGCGCTGGCCGTGGTCGGCGTGGCCGCGCTCCTGCGCCTCGACGTGCCGCACCTGCCCGGCAGCGTCTCTGGCGGCGTTTCCGACCGTGT
This sequence comes from Streptomyces sp. NPDC048278, assembly GCF_040652195.1. Lineage (NCBI taxonomy): Bacteria > Bacillati > Actinomycetota > Actinomycetes > Kitasatosporales > Streptomycetaceae > Streptomyces > Streptomyces sp. NPDC048278. Next base: position 127,130 of record NZ_JBEZLP010000001.1, on the reverse strand, counting down.
CTCCGGCCGTGTCGCCGCCGCACGGCTCGGATCCACGCCCCCGGTCCGTCCCGCGAAGGGCCCCTGTGTGCTCCGCGCCGACCGGCTCGTACTCCGCGGCGCAAGATTCCGCGGGGTGGTCTCGGTGCGCACCGGCGCCGGGAGCGTCCGGGCCCTGAAGTTCACCGTACGGTCGCTGGACGCCGTCAGCCTCGATCTCACCGCGGGCCGGGGCCGCGCGGCGATGCGGCTACGGGCGAGGCCGGCGACCACCTCCACGCTCAGGGGGCAGGGCAAGGGCGGGGTGGCGACCCTCTACGTCCGCAGACTGACCGGCAGGGTCACGGGCCTCGGCGGCGCCCCGCTCCCGGCGGACCGCACCATCTCCGTCACCCCCGACGCGGTACCCCGCTGGCTCTCGCACCCGGCCACCCGCACCCGCACCATCACGCTCGCCGCGGCGACCGCCTCCCAGCTCACCCAGTACGGCGGCCGGCTGTCCATCCGGGGCCCGCAACTGCGGACCACGGCACACGTCCCGCGCCGCGCATGACGCCTGGCGGGGCGGACGGGCGGGGCGGGCGAGCGGGGCGGGCGAGCGGGTTCACGCCGCTTGCAGCACGGCGTGGGCGATGCCCGTGAGGTTGCCCTGTGCGGCGAGGATCTCGTGCCGCTCCGACCCGTCGAGGCCGGCCGCGTAGACGGATCCGCCGAGGTCGGTCACGTACATGCGGCCACCGTCCGGGTCGAGGGCGATGCCGATGCCCTCCATGAGGTGGGTCAGGAGGATCTCGGACGTCCAGCGGCCGTCCGGCGGGTCCAGCGGGGCCCGGTTGACGGTGTTGCCCCGCGGCGGGTCCCCGCGGTCCGTCCAGTACAACGCCCTTGTCTTGAGGTCGAGTTCGAGATCGATCGGTTCCGGCAGTTCCTCGAACAGCACCTCGACGTCGCCGCGCCGGTCCGGCGGCCGTCCTGCCGGTAGGGCGAGGCCGGCCCGCAGGATCCTGCCGCGTCCCGCGTCGCCCGGGCCCTTCTGGGACCAGTAGAGACGACCGCCGACGGGGTCGACGGCCACGCCCACGCACCAGTTGGTCTCGTCGCGGCGGTCGTCGTCGCCCTCACCGGTCCGCACCAGCGTCTCGACGTTCGAGCCGTCCAGGTCGCAGCGCATCACGCGCATGCCCTCGCGGTCACCCCAGTACAACTTCCGGTCGGCCGCTTCGAGGTGGAGCTGTTTCGGCGTGTGCGTGACGCCCTCGGGGACGATCGTCGTCCTGTTGGCGCCGTCCAGGTCCGCGCGCTCGACGGAGCCGTCGTTCTCCGCCGGGACGCCCATGTTCGTCCAGTAGACGTGCCCGGCGCCGACGTCGACGGCGACGCCGTCGGGGATCCGGCACCCGGTGACGAGGACGGTCCGGCCCGAGCCGTCGGGGTCCACCGAGAACAGGCGGCCACCGCCGCTCGCCTCCAGCACGAACAGCCGCTCCCGGCCTCCCGTCACGGTCCCTCCTCCGCGTCCGGCCCCCGCGCGTCCCCGTCCCCGTCCCCCGCATCGTCCGGCGGCCCGGACGGGTCGTGGCGCGCGCGTACGGCCAGCAGGGCCGTGAGCATGGCGTCACGGCGGGCGGACAGCTCGTCGACCGAGCGGCCGTCCGCCTCCTTGAGGACACCGCTCACGATCGTGTCCCTGAGCTCGGGCGTGAACTCGGGGGTGCTCAACTGCGCCCAGGACCCGGCCACGCGCGGCATGAGGGTGTCCATGAAGTGCCGGATGCCGCCCTCGCCGCCGCCGAGGTGCCACAGCAGGGACGGGCCCATGACGCCCCAGCGCAGCCCCGGCCCCCAGGACACCGCGTCGTCGGCGTCGGCCACGTCGAGCACGCCCTCCTGGATCAGGTACACGACCTCGCGGTACAGCGCGACCTGGATGCGGTTGGCGACGTGCCCGGGGAGCTCCTTCTTCAGGTGGATCGGCCGTTTGCCGACCGCGGCGTAGAACGCCATGGCGTCCCGGACCGTCTCCGGGGCGGTCAGTGTGCCGCCGACCACCTCCACGAGGGGGATGACGTGCGGCGGGTTGAAGGGGTGGCCGATGACGGTCCGTTCCGGGTGCCGGCAGTCCGCCTGGATGGCGCTCATCGTGATGCCCGAGGAGCTCGACGCGATGATCGAGTCCGGTGGTGTGGCGTCGTCGAGGTCGGCGAACAGCCTGACCTTGAGCTCCGGGCGCTCGGGCGCGTTCTCCTGCACGAAGTCGGCGTCCGCGACGGCCTGCCGCATGTCCGGCGTGAAGCCGAGGCGGTCGGGTGAGGCACCGGGGGCGAGCCCGATCGCGGCGGCCGTGTCCCAGGCGCCCGCCACGTACGACCGCAGGGCCTTCTCGGCGGTGGGCGCGGGGTCGGTGGCCGTGACGTCGAAGCCACGGACGAGATAGTGCGTCGCCCAGCCGGCACCGATGGTGCCGGTCCCGACGACGGCCACGCGGTGGACGGGCCGGTGGGATGTCATGGCTGATCACCTCGGCCCCGTCGACCTTCTCCAGGACGTTCCCGAAGACGTGAGTGACCCCACGTGCTCCGTGACCACGGACAGCCGTTGTGCGGCCTGCGGGTGTTCCGCGGCCATGCCTCCAAGCTAACCGCAGAACGGTCCGACGGCACGAAATCCGGTCCCGGGGCCGTGATCGCCGGCCCCGGCCCGGGCGATGAGCCGGGTGTCAGCCACCGGGGCACCTCGTGGCGGCCTCCTCGAAGCGGCGGCCGTCCGGGAGCGTGACCGTCACCGGCCCGGGTTCGCCGGCGGGGTCGGCCGTGCGCCGGGCCGCGGCGGCCGTGCAGGCGAGCTGGCCGGCCGCGAGGCCGGGATCGCCCGGCTCACCCGCAGCGGACGACAGCCGGACGGAGACCCGGCCGCCGCTCACCGTCACTTTCACGAGGTCCGCCGAGGACGGTGTCCGAGGTACGGCGGTGGCTCCGCCGTACGCCGGGACGGCCTGGACCGCCGTCGGCGTGCCCGTGATCAGGGGCAGCCGTGTCGTCAGTCCCCTGCTCAGCTCCGCTTCGGTCGGACCCCGGAGCAGGTCCCGCACCGCCGCCCCGACATCGCCCGGCGCGGCGGTCGGGCGCTGCACGGCGACCAGGGCACCCTCGCGCACGAAGTACAGCCGCGCCGTCGGCACGACGCCACTGGCGGGACCGCCCGCCTGCACCACGCCGGTCGTGGGGATGCCGCAGGAGGCCAGGGCGCACACGGCCACGGGGAGCAGGAGCGCGCGGCGGACCCGCTGCCGGAAGCCGGTCACCGGTCCTCCGCGGGCGGTTCGTCGGCCGGCAGGGGCAGCCGTACGGTGAAGACGGCTCCGCCCCCGGGCCGGTTCGCGGCGCGGACCGTGCCGCCGTGCACCCGGACGTTCTCCGCGGTGATGGCGAGGCCCAGGCCGCTGCCCTCGGTGCGGGTGCGGGCGGCGTCCGACTTGTAGAACCGCTCGAAGACCTGCGGCAGCACGTCGTCCGGGATACCGGGTCCGCTGTCCAGCACCTCGATCACCGCGAGCCGCGCCCCGCCGGGCTCTTCGCCGTCGTACAGGCGCAGGGCGACGGGCCGGGCACCGTGCCGCAGCGCGTTGCCCACCAGGTTGGCGACCACGACGTCGAGGCGGCGCGGGTCGACACGGCCGCGCAGCGCGCCGGGCGGCGGCAGGTCGCAGTCGACCAGGCCGGCCCAGGCGCGGGCGTCGAGGCTGCGCCGCAGGGACTCGGCGAGGTCGATCTCGTCCAGGTGCAGCACCGCGGCGCCCGCGTCGAAACGGGAGATCTCCAGCAGGTCGTCCACCAGCCGGGCCAGTTTCACGGTCTCCTCGCTGATCAGACGGACGGCGGTGGCGGTGTCCGGGTCCAGGCGGGCGGCGTCCTCGTCGAGGACGTCGGTGACGGCGGACATGGCGGCGAGCGGGGTGCGCAGTTCGTGCGACACGTCCGCGGCGAACCGGCGTGCCCGGGCCTCCATGCCGCGCAGTTCGGCCACCGACTTCTCCAACGCGGCGGCCGTCTCGTTGAACGTGTGGGAGAGATCGGCGAGTTCGTCGGATCCGTCGACGGCGAGCCGGGTGTCCAGGCGGCCTTCGGCGATGCTGCGGGTGGCATGGCGAAGTGCCCTCACCGGCCGCAGCACCCCGCGGGCGGCGAGCAGTGCCAGCAGCACGGCGAGCGTCAGCGCGGGCACGGCGGCGCGTTCGGCGGCGGTGACCAGGGCGTCGACGTAGGCGCGCTCGGTGGTCTGCGGCACGGTCAGGAAGACCTGCACACCGGAGGCGTACACGCCCCGCGTGGGTGCGTCGGCGAAGGCGACCGACATGCCGACGACGAGTGCGGTGCGGTCCCCGACGGCCACCCGCTGGAAGACGGTGGCCAGGCTGGAGCCGACGGCCGCGCGGACGGCCGGGGTCAGCTCGGTGAAGCGGTCGCCGGGGACGGAGGTGGCGCTCAGCGTGCCGTAGGCGGCCAGCACCCGCCAGGTCCCGGACGGCTCGGAGCCGGCCACGTCCTGCGCGAACCGCGCCAGCGCGGCCCGGTCCGGCGGGAAGGCGAGGTCCGGGGCGAGGCGCCCGACCTGGGTGCGCAGCTGCTGGATCACGGCGTCCTGGCTCTGCTGGAGGACGCCGGTACGGGCCTCGCGGAAGGTCAGGGCACCGGTGGTGGCCGCCGTGACGGCCGCCACCAGTGTGAAGGCGAGCACCAGGCGGATCCGCAGACCGCGCAGTTGTGGGAGACGCGACCGCCTCACCGGGCGGCGAACCGGTAGCCGAAGCCGCGCACGGTCTGGACGAAGCGCGGCTCGCGCGGCGGCTCGCCCATCTTCGCGCGCAGCCGCCGCACGCAGGCGTCCACCAGTCGTGCGTCCCCGTGGTAGCTGTGCTCCCAGACCGCTTCGAGGAGCTGCTGGCGGCTGAACACCTGACCGGGCGAGGCGGACAGGGTGAGCAGCAGCCGGAGTTCGGACGGGGCGAGCGGGACCGGCACCCCGCTGCGGGTGACGGAGAGCCCGGCCCGGTCGACGGACAGCTCTCCGTAGGTGTCGATCCTCGGTATGCCGGCGTCGGCGGGCGGCCCGCCCGCCCGGCGCAGCACCGCGCGGATGCGGGCCTCGAGGACCTGTGCCTGCACGGGCTTGACCACGTAGTCGTCGGCGCCCGCCTCCAGGCCCACGACGATGTCCTCGTCGTCGCCCCGCGCGGTCGCCATGACGATCGGCAGGGTCTGGTCCAGGCCGCGGATCCGGCGGCACACGTCGAGTCCGGGCATCCCGGGCAGCATGAGGTCCAGCACCACGACGTCCGGCCGGAAGGACCGCACCCGTTCCAGCCCGTCCTCCCCGGTCGCGACGGCGGCGAGCTCGTGTCCCCGGCGGCGCAGGGCGAGGGCCACCCCCTCCCGCACGGCACGGTCGTCTTCGATCAGCAGAACGCGTGGCATGCGCTCAGTATCCGCATGAGATCCGCACAACCGTCCGTTTGTTACGGGACGATCATATAAACCCGCGACGCCTCGCTCGTTATGCATTCGTTATCGTCCGCGCCAGATCCGATCACATTCCGATCACAGCCTGACGGTCATGACCACGCGCACAGCACGTTCCTCCCGCGGTCGCCGCCGGGGCGGCCCCTCCCACGCCGTCCGGCGCGGCAGGAGAGGGAGAGGGCCGGTCCTGGGAGCCGTGGCCGCGCTGGCGGTCCTGGTGGCCGCCGGGTACGTGGCCGTCGACGGGGGTTCGTCCGGTACGGGGGCACCCCACGCCGGGGAGAAGGGTGGGGCCACCGAGCGGGCCCGGTCCGGCCGCGTCGGCGTCACCGGCCCGGCGCACGGCTCCCGGTCCCCGTCACCCGGCCCGGCCTCCGGCTCCGCCTCACCGAGCCCCCGTACCTCGCCCTCGCCGCAGATCCCGACGGCCGGACCGGGCACGTTCGCCAGCGCACCGGGCGGCAGCACCAGGGTCGGCTCCGGCACGCTCCTGCGCTTCCGGGTCGACGTCGAGAACGGGACCGGCCTCGCCACGGCGGACGTCGCCCGGCAGGTCGAGCGCATCCTCGCCGACCCGCGCGGCTGGACCGCCGACGGCCACTCGGCGTTCCAGCGGGTGTCGAGCGGTCCGGCCGACTTCGTCGTCCGGGTCGCGACACCCCGGACGGTGGACAGGATCTGCGGGCAGTACGGCCTGGACACCGGCGGTGAGGTCAACTGCAACGTGGCCGACCAGGTCATGGTGAACCTCAGACGCTGGCTGCTCGCGACCCCCGTCTACGCCCACCGCGTCAAGGACTACCGGGCGCTGATCATCAACCACGAGGTCGGCCACTTCCTCGGCCACGGACACGTCGGCTGTCCCGGTCCGGGGCGCCCGGCTCCCGTGATGATGCAGCAGATCAAGGGCATGCACGGCTGCCTGCCCAACGTCTGGCCCTACGACGGACAGGGCCGGTACCTGACCGGCCCTGCCGTGCCCTGACCACCGATCCGGCCGCCTCCGGCACCCGAGGGGTCACAGTGCCGGAGCCGTTCCAGTGCCCGGAGCGACCGCGGGTGGCGACCTGGCCCGCGTGGGACGAAGAGGGAGACGGAGACGAACGGGACGGCCGTGGAGGGGGGTTGCCCTGCCGCCACGCGTGAACCGACGCGAACCGGATCCGGGACGGGCGTCGAAGTTCGACCGCGTGAGTGTGATCCTCGGCACGGTTGGCCGCTGGCATACTGGCCGACGTGATGCGCGCGGGGGCAGGGCGGGACACCTGGCGCCGGCTGTGCCGCCGGATCGCCCGACGGCCGTACCCCTACGCCGTGTTGCTCGCGTTCCTCGCGGTCTCCGAATCCCTCGCGGAGTTCGTCGGCGGCCACGGCTCGGTCCCGCGACTGTTCGGCCAGGCCGCCTCCGGCAGCACCGGCCGGATACAACTCATCCTCCTTCTGGGGGTGTTGTGCCTGGCGACGGCGCTGCCACCGCTGTTCCTGCGCCCGTTGGCGGCCGGCCTTGCCGTCACCGCCGCGAACCTCGGCTCGCTCGGGCTCCTGCACACCCTGACGGCCGCGGGACTCGCCGCCCAACTCGTCGTCCAGTACCGGCAGGCCCGCACCGGTGCCACGCCGCTCGCGCTCCTGCTCGGCGCGCCCTTCCTCGCGTCGGCCCTCGCCACGGTCGCGGGCCCGGCCACGGACACGGACCTGGCCGTCCGTACAGTGCTGCTCGCGGCGCTCGCACCCGCCGCCGTCTGCGCCGGACTCGCCGCGCGGGCCGCCGAGCACCGCCGCGCGCACTCCGCCGCCCGCCGGGTCATGGCCGTGACCGCGTGGGAGAACGCGGCGCGCGGCGAGCGGGTCCGGATCGTCCGCGAGCTCCACGACGTCGTCGGCCACCACCTGTCCATGATCGCTGTACAGGCCGAAACCGCCCGGGTGGCCACCCCCGGCATGCCCGCCCAGGGCGCCGAACGTCTCCTCGGTATCGGGGACACCGCACGCGCCGCCCTCACCGAGATGCGCCGGCTGCTCGGCGTGCTGCGCACGGACACCGAGTCCGCGACCGGCGCCGAGCGCGGCCCCCAGCCCGACCTGCGGCACCTCGACGACCTGCTCGACGAGGCCCGTTCGGCCTCCGGCGGCTCCGTCCGGCTGGTCCTCAGCGGCTTTCCCAGGGCCCTCGACCCCGGGGTCGAGCTGGCCGCCTACCGGATCGTCCAGGAGTCCCTCACCAACGCCCGCAAACACGCCCCGGGCGCCGCCGTGGACATCGAGCTGCACTACGCCGCCGACCGCCTGCACCTGCGCGTCCGCGACAACGGACCAGGACCGGGCGCCGGCCGGCCCGCGGACGGGCACGGCCTGCTGGGCATGCGCGAGCGGGCCGCGGCGGTGGCCGGGGACGTCCGCACCGGCCCGGCGGACGTCGGAGGCTTCCTGGTGGCCGCCCGCTTTCCCGCGCCGCCGCGCGACGACCCCGAGGCCAGGACGGAAGACTGCGCATGAGCGTCCCCACCCCGCCGATCCGCGTCGTGATCGCCGACGACCATCCGGTCGTCCGGACCGGCTTCGCCGCGCTGCTGGACTCCCAGCCCGAGTTCACCGTCGTCGGCACCGCCGCCGACGGTGCCGAAGCGGTCGGCGTGTGCCGCGAGACCGGCCCGGACGTCGTCCTGATGGACATCCGCATGCCGGGTCTGGACGGCATCGAGGCCACCCGGCGGCTGCTCGGCGCCGCCTCGGAGCCGACCGGCGGGCCGCGGGTACTCATCCTCACCACCTTCGACCTGGACGAGTACGTCTACGACGCCCTGCGCGCCGGTGCCAGCGGCTTCCTGCTCAAGGAGGTCACCGCCGAGCGGCTCTTCGACGCGGTACGGGTCGTCGCCGAGGGGGAGGCGCTGCTCGCCCCCGCCGTCACCCGGCGGCTGATCGACGAGTTCGCCCGCCTGCCCGACCGGTCCGCCGCGAGCGTTCCGCCACCCCGGCTCGGCACCCTCACCGCCCGCGAGACCGAGGTGCTGCTGCTCCTTGCGGAGGGCCTGTCGAATCCGGAGATCGCGGCCCGGCTCGTCGTAGGCGAGGAGACGGTCAAGACGCACGTCAGCCGGATCCTCGCCAAACTCGGCCTGCGCGATCGCACGCAGGCCGTCGTCGCCGCCTACGAGTCGGGACTCGTCGTCCCCCGTGCGAGGGATGCGAAAGCTGGCTCCGAGGGGTGACGCATCCGGCCGCCGCGCTTTCTAGCCTGGCGGTCATGGAGACGACGATCGAGGTCAGGGACGTGCACAAGCGTTTCGGGAGCGTGCGGGCGCTGGACGGGATGGAGTTCACGGTCCCGCCCGGACAGGTCACCGGTTTCGTGGGCCCGAACGGGGCGGGCAAGTCCACCACGATGCGGGTGATCCTCGGCCTGGACCGGCCCGACGCGGGCACCGCCCTCGTCGGCGGCCGTCGCTACCAGGAGCTGCGCACCCCGTTCACCCACATCGGGGCGCTGCTGGACGCCGCCGCCGTCCAGCCCGCCCGCACCGCCCGCCACCACCTGCTCTGGCTGGCGCACTCCCAGGGCCTGCGCGCCGGACGGGTCGACGAGGTCCTCCGGCAGGTCGGCCTCCGCGACGCGGCCGACCGCAGGGCGGGCGGCTTCTCGCTGGGCATGCGGCAGCGGCTCGGCATCGCGGGCGCCCTGCTCGGCGACCCGCCCGCGGTGATGCTCGACGAACCGTTCAACGGGCTCGACCCGGACGGCTTACGGTGGATGCGCGGCTTCCTCGCCACCCTCGCCGGAGAGGGCCGCGCCGTCCTGGTCTCCAGCCACCTCATGGGCGAACTCCAGGACACCGCCGACCACGTGATCGTCGTCGGCCGGGGCCGGGTCGTCGCCGACACGAGCGTGCGCGAGCTGCTGGAGTCCGTCTCGCGCGGACAGGTCACGCTGCGCACCTCCGCCCGCGCCGACGCCATGACCGTGCTCGCCCGCGCCGGCGCCACCGTCAGCTCCACGGCTCCCGGCACGGTCACCGTCACCGGGCTGCCCGCCGAGCGGGTCGTCTCGCTGCTCGCCGGGCACGGCGTGCCGTTCGCCGAGGTGGCCGCGCACCGCGCCTCGCTGGAGGAGGCGTACATGGAACTGACCCGCGACGCCGTCCAGTTCCACGGGACCCTGCCCGAGGAGGGCGGCCGATGAGCACGGCCGGCCTCGGTGCGTTCGGGGCGCTGCTGCACGCCGAGTGGACCAAGTTCCGTACGGTGCGCGGCTGGTGGGTGAGCAGTGTGGGCGCCGCCTTCGTCCTCTGCCTGGTCGGGCTGCTCGCCACCGCGGCCGGCAACGAGGGCTCCGGCCCGTCGCTGCCCGTCGGCCCGGGCGGCGAAGCGGTCAACGACGACTTCTCCTTCGTACACCGGTCGCTGACCGGCGACGGCACGATCACCGTCGCCGTGACCTCGCTCACCGGCGTGATCGCCTCCGAGCCCGGCCGCACGAGGCCCGGCCTCGCACCCTGGGCGAAGGCCGGGATCATCGTCAAGGACGGCCTGACGCAGGGCTCGTCGTACGCGGCGGTCATGGTCACGGCCGAGCGCGGCGTGCGGATGCAGTACGACTACACGCACGACGTCGCCGGAGCGGCGGGCGCGGTCTCCGGCTCGTCGCCGCGCTGGCTCCGGCTGCGGCGCACGGGCGACGTCCTGACCGGCTACGCGTCGGGCGACGGCCGTACGTGGCGCGAGGTCGGCACCGCCCGGCTCGCCGGGCTCCCGGACACCGTCCAGGCCGGGATGTTCGTGACCTCGCCCGCGGCCGAGCAGGCCACCGGGACCGGCTCGGGCCTCGTACCCGCGGTGGCCACCGGGGCCTTCGCCAGGATCGCCCTGAACGGAGCGTGGACGTCGGGCAGTTGGGAGTACCGGCAGGTGGGCGACGGCGCCGGGGTCTCGGGCAGCTACACCACGGGCGTCAAAGGGACCGCCGTCCGGTCCGGTTCCGGCTTCACCGTGACCGGGGCCGGCGACATCGCTCCGGTCGTCGGCGGCCCGGCCGGCAGCGGGGTGCGGACCGTCGAGAACTTCCTCGTCGGTGCGTTCGCCGGGCTCGTCGTGGTCGTGGTGGTCGCCGCCGGGTACATCACCGCCGAGTACCGGCGCGGACTGATCGGCCTCACCCTCGCCGCGAGCCCGCGCCGCGGCCGGGTTCTCGTGGCCAAGGCGCTCGTGGTGGGCGGGGTGGCCTTCGTCGCCGGGACGGTCGCCGCCGCCCTGACGGTGCCGCTCGGCGGACGGCGGTCACGGGCCGGCGGCTTCCCGGTGCTCACCGTGCCGGTCGGCACCGAGGTGCGGGTCGTCGTCGGCACCGGACTGCTGCTCGCCGCCGCCGCGGTCCTCGCCCTCGGCGTCGGCACGGTCCTGCGACGCGGCGCCCTGGCCATCACCGTGGTGGTTGCCGGCACGGTCCTGCCCTACCTGCTCGCGACGGCGTCGGTGCTGCCCGGCGGGGCGGCCGAGTGGCTGCTGCGGGTCACCCCGGCCGCCGGGTTCGCCGTCCAGCAGAGCGTCGTCAGGTACGAGCAGGTGATGACCGACTACTCGCCCTCGTCCGGATACTTCCCGCTCTCGCCCTGGGCCGGATTCGGGGTGCTGTGCGGCTATGCGGCCGTCGCGTTCGGCACCGGCGTCGTGCTGCTGCGCCGGAGGGACGTATGAGGCGCGCCGGGCACGCGGAGTGGACGAAACTGCGCACCGACGCCGGTAACGTCCGGCTGCTGCTGGGCGTGCTGGTGCTGACCGTGGCGGTGGGCGCCGGGGTGGCCCTGACCTCCCGGTGCGACGCCGCCGGCTGCGGCGGCGACCCGGTGCGGCTGTGCCTCACCGGGGTGATGGCGGGCCAGGTCGCGGTCGCGGTCCTCGCGGTCCTGACGGTGGGCAACGAGTACGGCACCGGCATGATGCGCACGACCCTCACGGCGGTCCCGCGACGGCCGACGGTCCTGTGCGCCAAGGCGGCGGTGCTCACCGCCGTGACGCTGGTGGCGTCGACGGTCTCGGTGCTCGGCTCGCTGCTGGTCGGGCGCCTGGTCGCGCCGGGCCGCGGCTTCACCCCGGAACACGGCTACCCGGCGCTCTCACTGACCGACGGGCCCACCCTGCGGGCCGCGGCGGGTTCCGTGCTCTACCTGGCCCTGATCGGCCTGCTGAGCCTTGGCCTGGCCCTCGTCGTACGCGACTCGGCCACCGCGATCGGCATCGTGCTGGCCCTGCTGTTCGTGCTCCCGGTCCTCGCCCGCGTCGTGGCCGACCCGGACTGGCAGCGCCATCTCCAGCAGTTCGCGCCGATGACGGCCGGCCTGGCCGTCCAGGCCACCGTCGGGACCGATCGGCTGCCCGTCGGCCCCTGGCAGGGACTGGGCGTGCCGGCCCTCTGGGCGGGTGCCGCCCTGACGGCGGGCGGCCGGCTGCTGCGCTCGCGCGACGCGTGAACCGGCCGGCCCTCGCGGGCGGGTCAGCCCTCGATCCAGCCGTGGTTCTTCGCGAACTGGGCCAGCGAGCCCCGGACCCGCACGATCTCCTCGGCGGTGAGCGTGGGCGCCGACGCCAGCAGCGTCTCGGTGACCTCACGGGTGAATTCGTCCGCGCTGAGCAGATCGCACAGCGAGTCGTCGTCCGGACCGAGCGTACGGACGTCGGCGCCCCGGGCGAGCCGGACCCCGGACGCCTTCGGGCCGCGCTCGCCGGCCTCGATCTCGAATTCCACCGCCACACCGGGGCGGACGTACGACTCCGACATCTGCATGTCGTTCACGTGCAGGAAGACGTCCTCGCCACCACCGTCCGGAGCGATGAACCCGTAACCGCGCGAGCTGTCGAACCGCACCACACGACCACTGACCATGAGAAAACCCCCAACCAAACCGGGCCACCTGCCCGGACACCTGGACCCGATGGTAGTCAAGTCCGCCCCGGTCGGTCGACCTGGCCCACCGGCCCGGGCGCGGGGAGCGGAACTCGGTGCACAGATAAAGAAGTTGATATGGAAAGCTGTCGCCAGCCGTCGGTGAGCCAAGGGGAGCCGGGACGGCCGTTGAGAGGAGCGCACGTGACGCAGGACGGCCACGGGTCCGTGGAGATCGACACCAGCAAGCCGCATCCCGCGCGGATCTACGACTACCTGCTGGGTGGCAAGGACAACTACGAGGTGGACCGCAAGGCCGGTGACCAGCTCGCCTCCGTCGCGCCCGAGGTGTGGATATCCGTGCGGGCCAACCGCGGCTTCCTGCAGCGCGCGGTCCGGCACGTCATCGACAACGGCGTCCGCCAGATCCTCGACATCGGCACCGGGCTGCCCACCTCGCCGAACGTGCACGAGATAGCCCAGAAGCTGGCGCCGGACGTCCGGGTCGCCTACGTCGACAACGACCCGATCGTGAAGGCCCACGGCGACGCGCTGCTCAGCCGGGCGGGCACCACCAGCATCGTCCTCGCCGACCTGCGGGACCCGCGGTCCGTCATGGAGCACCCCGAGGTCCGCCGGATCATCGACTTCGGCGAGCCCGTCGCGCTGTTCCTCGTCGCCATCCTGCACTTCATCCGCGACGAGGAGGAGCCCGAGCAGATCGTGGCCACCCTGCGCGACGCGCTGCCGGCCGGCAGCTTCCTGGTGCTCTCGCACGCCACCGACGACTTCGCCGACGACCGCAGCGAGGCCCAGGCCGTCTACAACAACGCGACCGCCTCCATGAACCTGCGCCCCAAGGCCCGGATCGAGGGGTTCTTCGACGGGTTCGAGCTGGTCGAACCCGGCGTGACCCAGGTCCCGTTCTGGCGCCCGGACACCACCCCGCCGGCCGGCTCCGAGGAGATCGGCTTCTACGGCGGAGTGGCGCTCAAGAAGGCCTGAGCCGCCGTCCCGGCGGATCGCGCCGTCGTCGTCAGGGCACTCCGAGCTCGAACAGGGCGTAGCCCGCGTACGAGCCGGAGGCCAGCGCGGCGATGCCCAGCAGCACGCACAGGCAGGGCAGGCCGACCCGGCGCAGCGCGACCGCCAGGGGGACGAACAGCGGGAAGGCGGGCAGCAGATAGCGCGAGACGTTCGCGAAGTACTGCTGGCTGCCCAGCACCAGGGCGAGGGTGAGCACCGTGTGCACGACGAGCACCGCCGGTGGCCGCAGCCGGAACAGCAGCGGCAGCAGGGCCAGGTCCAGCAGGACCACCCCGACCCCGATGACGTCCGCGAAGGGGAACGCGAAGAGGTAGCCGAAGTGACCCACGGGGACGGAGGTCAGGACGTCCAGGGTCTGGCTGCCGTAGTCGAACTCGTGCCCCCACGCGCCGGACTGGAGCGCGAAGTAGCCGCCGTAGTCGCCCATGCGGTGGCCCACCCAGCCCAGGTAGCCGAGCAGACCCAGCGGGGCCAGGAGCATCGCGGTCAGCGGACGGGCGACGCCGTCCTCGCGGCGGCGCAGCGCCAGGAGCGCGGCCAGGGCGAGCGCGGCGACCAGGGCCGCGGCGGTGGGCCGGTTGAGCCCCGCCGCGAACGTCAGCACCCCCGCCGTCAGCCACCGCCGGGTCAGCACGGCGTACAGGGCCCAGGCGGCCAGAGCCACGTACAGCGAGTCCGAGTAGACCGCCCACTCCACGCCGGAGCCCGGCCACACGGCCCACAGCCCGGCCGCCGCCAGCCCCGCCCGCCGCCCGCCGAACCACGCGGCGACGGCGCAGATCCCCAGCGCCGCGGCGAACGACGCCAGGACCGACACCAGCAGCCCGGCACCGAACGGACCGAGACCGGTGACCTCCATCGCCACCCGCATCAGCGCCGGGTAGAGCGGGAAGAACGCGGCCGAGTTGCCCTGGAGGGTGATCAGCCCGGTGGCACCGGGCACCGGGACGAGCGCAGGGTGGTAGCCGTGCAGGGCGATCTGCTGGTACCACCAGCCGTCCCAGGTGCCCAGCACGTCCCAGGTGTGCGCGCCGCCGCCGAACCGCGGGTTCTTCCTGCGGAAGTCCCCGGCGGAGTCCAGCAGATACATGAAGGAGCCGAAGCCGACGAGCTTCAGCACGCCGTACATCGCGAGGACCGGGCCGTGGCGGCGGACGGAGTCGCGCAGGCGCCGCCCGAGGCCCGGCACGGCGGTCCCGGACGCGGCGGGCAGGGGTGGTGCGGTGCTCCGCAGGGGCGTGGTCATGAGGGCGCGCGCTCCGTCCCGCGGCGCCGTCCGCCGCGTCCGCCGCAGGCCGACCGGGCGAGGGCGACGGACAGGACGAGGGACAGGTGGGCGGCGGTGAGCGCGCCGAGCTCCGCGCGGAGGCCGGCGCCGGGGGCCGTGTGCCGCAGCACGGCGAGCGAACCGGCGGTGACGGCCAGCCGGGCGGCCAGGGCGCCCAGGGAGGCCGGGGCGGGCGCCGCGGACCGCGGGCGGCGGCCGAGGACCGGCTGGGCGAGGGTCCAACAGGCCAGCAGGGAGAGCGCGTTCGTCACCTGCGCGGCGGCGGCCGGCCGCAGCGCCGCGTACAGGAGCAGCTGGGCGAGAGCCAGGACGGCGGCCGGGACGGCGTACGACCGCGGTGGCCGCCCCGACGGCAGCGCGCCCCGGGCCAGCGACCGGCCGACCCGTGCGATGCCGCGCAGATCGGCGAGGGCCGTGGACAGCAGCGCGACCCGGCTGTCCGGGTCGTCCACCCAGTCGACCGGCACCTCGTGGATCCGCAGCCCGGCCCGCTCCGCGACCACCAGCAGCTCGGTGTCGAAGAACCAGCCGGTGTCCCGCACCAGCGGCAGCAGCCGTGCGGCGGCGTCCCGTCGTACCGCCTTGAACCCGCACTGCGCGTCCGAGAACCCCACCGACAGGGTGCAGCGCAGCAGGACGTTGTAGCAGCGGGATATGGTCTCCCGCTTCGGGCCGCGCACCACCCGGGCGCCGGGCGCCAGCCGGGTGCCGATGGCCAGGTCGGAGTGGCCCGAGAGCAGCGGGGCGACGAGCGGCAGCAGCGCCGTGAGCCCGGTCGACAGGTCCACGTCGAGGTAGCCGACGACCGGTGCCGACGACGCCGACCAGGCGGCCCGCAGCGCGCGGCCACGGCCCTTCTCGGCCAGCCGTATCCACTCCACCTCGGGCAGTTCGGCGGCGAGCCGGGCCGCGATGAGCGGGGTGGCGTCGGTGCTGGCGTTGTCGGCGACGGTGATCCGGAAGGGGTACGGGAACGTCTCCCGCAGATGGGCGTGGAGCCGTCGCACGCTGGGCTCCAGGTCCTTCTCCTCGTCGAAGACCGGAACGGCCAGGTCGAGGACCGGCTCGCCGCGGTGCACGGGAGGCGGCGGCGCCGGGACGGGCACGGTGACCTGGAGATGGTTCATGACGTTTTTTCGCATTCGTTCCCGATTTCGGGGCGTGCCGAGGACACACCCGGTGATGGGGTGGGGGACTGGGGGGTGCCGTCCGGCAGCGGGTCGCCCGGCGGCGGTCGGCGGTCGGTGGTCGGTGGTCGGTGGCCGGTGGCCGGTGGTCGACTGTCGGTGGTCGGTGGTCCGCTAGGCGGCCGAGCCCGCTGTCGCCGACGAGCTGTTCGACGGGTCGGGGCCCTCGGTCGTGGGTGCCGACGGCGGGGAGGTGGTGGAGGTCGAACCCCCGGACGATCCGCGCGTCGCGCTCTGCGTCGTGCCCGCGTCCGGGGTGGAGGTCGCGGTCGACGAAGAGGTCGACGTCGGGGTGGAGGACGGCGAGGACGAGGTGGTACGCCCGTTCGTCGCCGACGGGGTGTCCGTGGGCGGCGGCGCCGAGTTCACGGCACCGGAGGCCGGCGGACTGGGTGAGACGTTCGGCGTCGGCGCCGTACCGGTGGCGGGGCTGGTCGCGGGTTGGGGGTGCGGCGCGCTCGGCTCGCCGCGGACGCCGGAGTGGGGCCACAGGAACAGGCCCAGGCCGAGCCCCGCGGCGGCGAGGACACCGCCGGCCGCCCGCTGGGCCGCCCGGACCCGCCGCCGCGCCCGTACACCGGCCCGCAGCCGGTCCCGGTGCCGCGGCTCGAACGCCACCGTCTCCCGGTCGTCCTCCATCAACTGTGTCAACTGCCGTTCGAAGTGATCCATGGCCTCTCCCTCACCCCACCGGCTCGATGACGTCCGACAGCAGCTCCCGCAGCCGGGCCACCCCGCGCGCCGCGTGCGACCGGGCGGTGCCCACCGGGCAGCCCAGCACCTCGGCGACCTGCCGGTCGGGCAGGTCCTGGTAGTAGCGCAGGACCACCGCGGCCCGCTGACGCGGCGTCAGCAACGCCAGCGCGGCCTCCAGTCGGGAACGCTCGGCCACGAGCGCCGACATGTCGCCGGCCGCCGCGACCTCGGGTAGCTCCTCGACGGGGCGCTCGCCCCACCACCGGCGGCGCGCCGAACGGGCCGCCGCGCGTGCCAGGACCTTCCGGACATACGCCTCCGGCGCCTCGTCGGCGATCTTCGGCCAGACGAACCACAGCCGGACCAAGGACTCCTGCAACAGATCCTCGGCCCGATGCCGATCGCCGCCGGTGAGCAGACGGGCCAGGTGGAACAGCCCCGACCAGCGGGCCGCCACGAACTCGTCGTACTCACCGGCCCGAGCCTGCTCCATTCCCACGGTCCTCGCTCTCCCCGGCTGCCTACACCTGGGAAAAGGCCCTGGGGGCCGCCGAACGCTGCACCCGGCGGGGGTGATCCGCGTCACGTGCGGGCCGGGTCGGTAATTGCCTGGCCGACCGGGGCGAGGCCGTCGTATGCTCCCGGCGATGACCACTCACTCTGCTGTCAGATTGGGGGTCCCGTCCACGTCAGGTGAGTGCTGATGGCCACTCACCTCACGGACGGGGACACCCGCCTTTCGCTGTGGCGGCGCGTGCGCGAGTTCGCCGTGCCGCCCGCCATGATCGAGACCGCGACTGCCCGCCGCACCGCCGGGGACTGGGCGGGTGCCTGTGCCGCCGCCGGTTTCGACGTCGACCTCGACCTGCGTGAACTGGCCCGTGCGCGGGGCCGGGACGCCCGGGACCGGATCCGTGCCGACCTGCGCCGGCTGGCGCCCGACCTGCTGCGCTGGCATCTGCCGAGGGTCGCGCCCGACGGGCTGCTGCGGCCGGGGCTGACCATGCCGCTCGCCCGCTACGACACCGGGGACGGCCCCCTGTGCCTCGTGGTCCGGACGCCGCCCGCCTGGGCGGACGCCGGACAGCGGATCAGTCTCGCGCTGTGGGACGGCACACTGGGCGAACCCGCCGCCCGGGGGCATCCGCATCCGCACCCCAGCCGGCGGTTCCGCTACGACCTGCACCGCCATCTGTGGGACGCGACCGCCGCCGGCGAGCTGCGGACCCGGTCCGGCGCCGACCGGCCGACGGGCGGTGAACGGCTCTCTTTCGGCTCCCAACTCTCCTTCGGCGAGGGGGAAGTGTGTGCCACGGAGCGGTGGGCGGACGAGGCGCGGATCGTGCTGGGCGCCGAGGGGCGGGCCGACGGCACCGTCGTCGTACGCCTGGGCGGCCGGCAGCGGTTCGCGTTGCGCCTCACGGCCGACGGGAGCGTGACCGCCGACCGGCACAGGGCTGATCGGCACACGGCTGACCGGCACACGGCTGATCGGCACACGGCTGACCGGCACACGGCTGACCGGCACACGGCTGATCGGCACGCGGCCGACCGGCACACCGTCGCAAGGGACGCTGCCGCACGGGACGCCGCACCCGGTGCCCGAGCCGTCCTGCCCGACGCGGCGACCTGGATCCTCCCCGATCTGGAACTGCTGCGCGCCGGGCTGGTCGACGCCGGCCGGCTGCATCCGCTGGTCGCCGTGGCGCTCGTCCCCGGGCACGAGCCGGCCGCCCGGGGCGCGTACCCCGACCCGGCCCGGCAGCCGGGCCTCGTGGAGTGCCGGGGCGCCCCGCACCGCATCGGCCTGGTCGACGGGGTGCTGTCCGCGCTCGACCACTCCCCGGACGAACTGCGGCGCGAGGAACTCCTGGTGGCGCTCGGCGGTCCGCCGCTGCCCTGCCTGCGGGCCGTCGACGACGCGCACCGCCGCCCCGACTGCCTCACCGGCGTCCGTGAACGCCTCGACCACGGGGACACCGCCGGCGCGCTGGCCGTCGTCGAAGGACTGCTCGGGCCCGAAGCCGTGCTGCGCGACGGACCGTTGAAGGACGCACTGGAGGCGGCGGCGCAACGCCGGATCGCGTACGGCCTCTACCGGGCGGGCCTCGCCGGATCCCGCCCCGGGCCCTTCCGCACGCGGCGGCACCGCTCAATCCACGACCCGCGCCTCGGCCCTCGCCCCGCCAACCGGCGCTGACACCCACCCACTTGCCCTCTCACACCCCCAGGTGATCACCCATGCCTCTTCAAGCTCCTGACCAACTCGCCGTCGCCGACGCCCTGTCGGCGTTGCTCGGCGACTCCACCACCGAACCCCGGCCCGACACCCAGCTGGCGGCGCTCACCCTCGCGGTCGCCGCCGACCTGCCCGTCCTCCTGTGGGGCGAGCCCGGCATCGGCAAGACCGCGGCCCTGAACCGGCTGGCCGAGGCGCTCGACCTGCCGCTGACCACGGTGATCGCCAGCGTCCACGAGCCGTCCGACTTCTCCGGTCTGCCCGTGGTGGGCGACGACCCCGCCGTCCAGGGCGTCCCGATGGCCCCGCCGGACTGGGCGGTACGGCTGGTGCAGGCCGGCCGGGGCCTGCTCTTCCTCGACGAACTGTCCACAGCGCCCCCCGCCGTACAGGCCGCCCTGCTCCGGCTGGTCCTGGAGCGTCGCGTGGGCGCTCTCCGGCTCCCGCCCGGCGTACGGATCGTCGCCGCCGCCAACCCGCGGTCCTCGGCCGCCGACGGCTGGGAGCTGAGCCCGCCGCTGGCCAACCGGTTCGTGCACCTCCAGTGGGCCCACGACCACGAGGTCGTCGTCCGCGGCCTCGGCGGCACCTGGCCCCGGGCCACCCTGCCCCGGCTCGACCCGGACCGGCTGCCCGCCGCCGTGGACTTCGCGCGCCGCGCGGTGTGCGGCCTGCTCGCCACCCGCCCCACGCTCGTGCACCGGCTGCCGAACGGCGAGATGCGGCGGGGCGGCGCCTGGCCGTCGCCCCGCAGCTGGGACATGACCCTGCGCCTGGTCGCCTTCGCGCACGCCTCCGGCTCCGACCGGGACGTGCTCTCCCTCCTGGTCAGGGGAACGGTCGGGGACGGCCCGGGGCTCGAACTGCTGGCCAGCGTCGATCGGATGGAGCTCCCGGACCCCGAGACGCTGCTCGCCGACCCGGCCGCGGCCGAGCTGCCCGAGCGCGGCGACCTGCGCCAGGCCGTGCTCGACGGCGTGGTCGCCGCGGTGCGGGAACGGCCGGACCGGGCCCGCTGGGACGCGGCCTGGGCGCTGCTGGTGCGGGCCCTGGACACCGGAGCCCCCGACCTCGTCGTCGTCCCCGCCACCACCCTGGCCTCGCTGCGCCGGGACGACTGGGACGTGCCGGCGGCCGTCGAGCAGCTCGCGGGAGTGGTGGCCGTGTCCCGCCGCGCCGACCGCGCCGCCGGCCGGGCCGCCGAACGCCTCACCGCGAAGGCCGGCCGATGAGCATCGAACCGGTCGCCGACCCTGCCGGGGCGCCGGACCTGGACCTGGACAAGCTCTACGCCGCCCGGCTCCAGGCCGCCAGGGCCCGGCCCTACCTCGCCACGGCCCTGTTCGCGCTGCACGTCGTGGCGGACCGGCAGGTGCCGACCATGGCCGTCGACAAGCACTGGCGGTGCTACGTGTCGCCCGCGTTCGTGGACCTGATGCCGGAGGAGGACCTGGCCGGGGTGTGGGTGCACGAGGTGTCGCACCTGCTGCGCGACCACCACGCGCGCAGCGACCGGGTCGCGCGGGACCGGGGGCTGACCGGGGCCGGTGAGCGGCTGCGGATGAACATCGCGGCGGACCTGGAGATCAACGACGACGCGTACGGGGACGGGCTGGTGCGGCCCCGGGGCGCCGTCCGGCCGTCCATGCTGAGCCTGCCCGAGGGACAGTTGATGGAGGACTACCTGCGCCAGTTCCGGCTCGGGCCGCTGACGCAGGACCTCACCTGGCTCGACTGCGGCAGCGGGGCCGACGGCCGGGACCGGGAGTGGGACCTGGGTCCGGACGGCGCGCACGGCCTCAGCGAGCAGGAGCGGGACGGCGTCCGGTTCCGGGTGGCGCAGGCCATCACCGGCCGCCCGGGCAGCACCCCGGACGGCTGGCGGCGCTGGGCCGAGGACGTCTTCCATCCGCCGCAGCCCTGGCGGGAGCTGCTGGGGGCGGCGGTCCGCTCGGCGGCCTCGGCCGCGGGCGCGGGCGACGACTACAGCTACGGCCGTCCGTCGCGCCGCTCGGCCGGCCTGCCCGGTGTCGTCCTGCCGAGCCTGCGCCGCCGCCCGCCCCGGGTCTCGGTCGTCATCGACACCTCCGGCTCGGTCAGCGACGCCGAACTGGGCAGCGCCCTGCTGGAGGTGGCCGCCATGGCCCGCGCCGTCGGCGGCCGTCGGGACCTGGTCTCCGTGCTGTCCTGCGACGCGGCTGCCCGGACCGTGCAGCCGCTGTGCCGCGCGGAGGGCATCGCGCTGGTCGGCGGTGGCGGGACCGACCTGCGCGCGGGCTTCGCCAGGGCGCTGCGGGCGCGGCCGGCCCCGGACGTCGTGGTGGCCCTCACCGACGGGCAGACACCCTGGCCCGCGGCACAGCCGGCCTGCCGGACGGTGGTGGGCCTGTTCCCCCGGCAGTACGGCGGCGCGCAGGAGCAGGAGGACGACGACTACGTGCCGGAGGCACCGCCCGCCTGGGCCCGGGTCGTCGAGATCGGCTAGCGCGGCCTTGCTACCGATCCGCCGCCCGGTCGGTCCGTGCCGCGGCCAGGTAGTTGTAGGCGGAGGCCCGGGAGATGCCGAGGCGCCCGGCGACCTGCTGGACCGCGCCGCGCACCGCGAAGACGCCCTGCCGGTCGAGGTCCTGGAACAGCTCCAGGCGTTCCTCGCGGGTGAGTTGGGTCCACGGCCCGGGCCGGTGGAGCCGGCGGGCGTCGACGATCGAGTCCAGTACGGCGGAGATGTCGTCGCCGAACGTCGTGGTCGGCGCCGCCTCGGGTCCGGCCGTGACCCCGGCGAGGTCGCCGACCAGCGCGTGCACCTGGTGCACGGCCGTGACGTCGAGGTTCACGCAGAGCGCCCCGAACGCCGTACCGGCCGAGTCGCGCAGCACCATCGTGGACGACTTGAGCAGCTTTCCGTCCTGGGTGCGGGTCAGGTAGTTCAGCTCGTCGTGTGCCTCGTCGCCGGCCGCCAGCAGTTTCATGCCGATCTCGCTCATGGACCCGCCGACACCCCGGCCGGTGACCGACCCGGCGAGGGCCACGACCGAGCGTTCCGGGCGGCGGAAGTCGTGCACGACGACCTCGCAGAAGGAGCCGAAGGTCGCCGCGATCCCGTCGACGACCGGGGAGAGCGCCGCGATGATCGCGTCCTGCTCGGTGCGTGCCGGGTCCGTGCCGCTCGGTGCTGCCGGTCCGTCTGTCATCGGTGCCCCCGCCGGGATCGGGTCTGGACTTCCAGTCCAGATGATAGACAATAATTCCAGACCGTCGATGGCCCACCGGCGTCCGGCGGCTCCCGAACGGAGGACGAACATGCCCGACACCCCGCCCGTCACCCTCCAGGACGTGCACGACGCGGCGGCGCGGATCAAGGGAGTGGCCCACCGCACCCCCGTACTGCGCTCGCGCACCCTGGACGAGCTGGTCGGTGCCGAGGTCTTCCTGAAGTGCGAGAACCTCCAGCGCATCGGCGCCTTCAAGTTCCGGGGCGCCTACAACGCCGCGTCCCGGCTCTCCGCCGGGCAGCTGGCCAAGGGCATCGCCGCCTACTCCTCGGGCAACCATGCCCAGGCCGTCGCGCTCGCCGCCCGCGAACTCGGCACCACCGCCGTCATCGTGATGCCCGAGGACACCCCGCGCGCGAAGCTGGAGGCGACCGCCGGATACGGCGCGGAGATCGTGACGTACGACCGCTACACCGGCGACCGGGTCGCGATCGGCGAGGCCCTCGCCGCCGAACGCGGGCTCGCGCTCATCCCGCCGTACGAGCACCCGCACGTCATCGCGGGGCAGGGCACGGCCGCTCTCGAACTCATCGAGGAAGTGGGCGAGTTGGACGCCCTGGTGGTACCCGTCGGGGGCGGCGGGCTGATCGCGGGCAGTGCCACCGCGGCCAAGGGGCTGCTGCCCGGGATCCGGGTCGTCGGGGTCGAGCCGGAGGCCGGCGACGACACCCGGCGGTCCCTGGCGGCCGGGCACCGGGTGGCGATCCCGGTGCCGCGGACCATCGCCGACGGCCAGGCCGCGGACATCCCCGGCGAGCTGACCTTCTCCCTCAACCAGCGCCTGGTGGACGACATTTCACTGGTCTCCGACGACCAGATCCGGGATGCGATGCGGTTCGCCTTCGAGCGGCTGAAGACCGTCGTGGAGCCGAGCGGCGCCAGCGGTCTGGCCGCACTGCTCGCCCACCGGGTGGCGCCGCTGCCGCGCCGGATCGGGGTCGTCCTGTCCGGGGGCAACGTGGGGGCGGAGCGGTTCGCGGAGATCGTCGCGGGCTGACCGGGAGCAGGGGCGGCGGGCGGGCCGCCGCCTCCGTCCCGGCGGAGAACCGGGAACTCAGCAGTCGCGGAACTCCGGTGACTGGTTGAGGATCTGCGCGCGCGTCGAGGTGAAGCGGGTGTGCGTCTCGCCGCCCCGCGCCCCGGGCGGGAAGACCGCGACCCGGTGGCAGTTCTGGAAGGCGAGGGCGACCCCGAAGTGCCGTTCCAGGCTGCCCCGGATCGCGTCGGAGGACAGCGCCCGCAGCAGCTGTCCGCGTTCCTTCTCCGACGGCGGCGGGGTCTGGTTGTCGGCGAACTCGGCACTGCCGCCGCGCAGTTCTGCGGTCAGCCGGGCGACGAGGTGGTACGCGTACGGCAGTGAGGCACGGACGGTATCGATGAAGTCCTCCTCCCGCACCGCGCCGTTCTCGGCTTCGGCGAGCAACTGCGGGGAGACGTCGAGCGACATGTGACGGTGTCCTGTTCTTCTCAAAACGGTGGTGGGAGAGGAGGGAGAAGGGGAAAGGGGCGTGGGGAAAGGGGGCCGGGGCTCAGGCGAAGGCGGGCAGTGCGGCCGGACCGTGCCGGAAGTCCGGATCGACCTGGGCGGACAGATCCTGGCCCGTCGCCGCGTCGGCCCAGGCGGCGGCATTGCGCAGATGGAACTCCACGGCGTGCCGCTGGAAGGACTCCCAGTCCTTGCCCCGCGCGTCCACCGCGACCCGCAGCCGGTCCAGGGCACGGGAGTTGTGCGGTTCCAGCGCCCCGCTGCCGCGCCCCTGTTCCTGGGCGCGGACGTACGGCGACAGCTCGCAGTGGGCCACCAGGTCGCCGCCCACCCGCTCGCGCAGGAAGGCGAGGTCGTCCGCGCCGGTCACCTTGTTGCCGACGACCGCGACCGGGATGCCGAACTCGGCCGCGTGGTCCCGGTACTGGCGGTACACGGAGAGGCTCTTGCGGGTCGGCTCGACCACCAGGAAGGTCATGTCGAAACGGGTGAACAGCCCGGAGGCGAAGGCGTCGGCGCCCGCCGTCATGTCGACGACCAGGTACTCGCCGGGGCCGTCCACCAGATGGTTGAGGTACAGCTCCACCGCGCCGAGCTTGGAGTGGTAGCAGGCCACCCCGAGGTCGCTCTCGGCGAACGCCCCGGTGACCATCAGCGGTACCCCGCCGACCTCCTGGACGTGCCGGGAGTGCACCTCGTCGTCGCCGAGCAGCCGCAGCAGCCGCGAGCCGTGCCCCGGCGGGGTCGTCTTGACCATGGCCTCCCGGGACGCGATCCGGGGGTTGGTGCCGCGCAGGTAGTCCTTGATCTCACCGGTCCGCGCGCTCAGCGGCGGCGCCGCGAAGAGCTCGTCCTCGTCGAGGCCGAGGGCGTGGGCCAGGTGCTGGTTGATGTCACCGTCGATCGCGACGACCGGTGCGCCGGACCGTGCCAGGTGACGGGTGAAGAGGGCCGACAGCGTCGTCTTGCCGCTGCCGCCCTTGCCGACGAAAGCCACGCGCATCGCTAGCCGCCACCTCCGCTGTTGAAAATGGATTTCATGAGCAAAGGTTGTAGGGGTGCCGTCGGCGGTGTCAAATCGGTTGCTCCGAACGGGTTGCGGACCTGTTCGGCCGGAGGCTGATCAAGTGACCTTGACCCCTGTCACCGGGCCGACCTAGCCTCCAGCCAACACACCTGGACAGATGGGCCGACGATGGCGGACGCACGGGAACCCGGCAGACAGCTCCAGGTCGAGACACACGGGCTCGACGTGATCGGCGACGCCGACCGCAAGGGCACCCCACGGACCCTGTTCTGGCCCTGGTTCGGCGCGAACGTCTCCGTCCTCGGCCTGAGTTACGGCGCCTTCGCGCTGGGCTTCGGCATCTCCTTCTGGCAGGCGCTGGCCGCAGGCGTCCTCGGCATCCTCGCGTCGTTCCTGCTCTGCGGCTTCGTCGCGGTGGCCGGGAAGCGGGGCTCGGCACCGACCATGGTGCTCAGCCGCGCCGCGTACGGCGTCCGGGGCAACCGGCTGCCGTCGGTCGTCTCCTGGGTGCTCACCGTCGGCTGGGAGACCGTCCTGATCGCCCTCGCCACCATGGCCACCGCGACCGTCTTCACCCGGCTCGGCTGGGGCGGCGGCACCGGGACCGAGGTGGTCGCGCTGATCGTGGTCTGCGCGCTGACCGTGGCCGGCGGAGTGGCGGGCTTCGACCTGATCATGCGGCTGCAGACCCTGATCACGGTGGTGACCGGCGTCCTCACCGTCGTCTACGTCGTTCTCGTCGCCGACCACATCCACTGGGCGACCGTGCGCGCGATCCCGTCCGGCTCCGCCCAGGAGTTCATCGGCGCGCTGGTGTTCATGATGACCGGCTTCGGCCTCGGCTGGGTCAACGCCGCCGCCGACTACTCCCGTTACCTCCCGCGCGCCGCCTCCGGCCGGGGCGTGGTCGGCTGGACCGCCTTCGGCGGCTCCGTCGCCCCGCTCCTCCTGCTGGTCTTCGGCCTGCTGCTCGCGGGCTCCTCCACGACCCTGGACAAGGCGGTCGCGGCCGACCCGATCGGCGCGCTGACGACCATCCTCCCCACCTGGTTCCTGGTCCCCTTCGCCGTCGTCGCCGTCCTCGGCCTGGTCGGCGGCGCGGTCCTGGACATCTACTCCTCCGGACTCGCCCTCCTGTCCGCGGGGCTTCCCGTGCCCCGCTACCTCGCCGCCCTCGTCGACGGCGTCCTGATGATCGCCGGCTCGGTCTACATCGTCTTCTTCGCCGACGACTTCCTCGGCCAGTTCATGGGCTTCCTCACCACCCTCGGCGTGCCGATCGCCGCCTGGTGCGGGATCATGCTCGCCGACCTCGCACTGCGCCGCCGCGACTACGACGAGACCGACCTCTACCGCCCCGCCGGCCGCTACGGCGACATCCCCCTCCTGCCCCTGCTCCTCACGCTCGCCGCCACCGCCCTCGGCTGGGGCCTGGTCACCAACACCGCCGCGAGCTGGCTGACCTGGCAGGGCTACCTGCTGGGCCCGCTCGGCCTCGGCGGCAGGTCCGGTGCCTGGGCCTACGCCAACCTCGGCGTCCTGGCCGCCCTCGCCCTCGGCCTCCTCGGCACCCTGGCCCTGGGCCGCGCCCGGGTCCGGACCCAGGAGGACCTGCCGGTGAGCACCGGGGCGACGACCGCATGACGCCCCCGCCCGGCCTGCTGGCCGTCATCGACATGCAGCAGGTCTTCGCCGACCCCGCAAGCCCCTGGGCCGCCCCGCGCTACGCCGAGGCGGCCCAGGGCGTACGACGCCTGCTCCCGGCGTTCGTCGAGCGCACGGTCTTCACCCGCTTCGTCGCCCCCGCCCACCCCACCGGAGCCTGGCAGGCCTACTACGACCGCTGGCCCTTCGCGCTCCGGCCCCCGGACGCCGGACTCTGGCGCCTGACCGACGGGTTCGAGGGGCAGGCCGAAGTCGTCCTGGACGCCCCCACGTTCGGCAAGTGGACCGCCGAACTCGCCGCCCTGGCCGGCCCGCACGGCCGCCTCGTCCTGGCCGGCGTCAGCACCGACTGCTGCGTCCTGTCCACCGCCCTGTCGGCGGCCGACGCCGGGATCGAGGTCCTGGTGGTCGCGGACGCCTGCGCGGGCGCGGACGACGACTCCCACGCGAAGGCGCTGCACCTGCTGGACCTCTACCGCCCGCTGATCCGGGTGACGACCACCGCCGAGCTGCTCGGCTAGGGCCTGTCCGACCATGCGCGTCGTCGCCCGGAAGGCCGCGAGGCAGACGGGAACGGTCGGACAGGCCCTAGTCCCGGCGGGACACCTCCACGTTCTCCAGGATGCCGAGGGCGTCCGGGACCAGGACGGCGGCGGAGTAGTAGGCGGTGACCAGGTAGGAGGCGATCGCCTGTTCGTTGATGCCCATGAAGCGGACGGTCAGGCCCGGCTCCTTCTCGTCCGGCAGACCGGTCTGGAGGAGGCCGACCACGCCCTGGTTCTGTTCGCCGGCGCGCAGCGCGATGACGGCGGAGGTGCGGTTCCCGGTGACCGGGATCTTGCCGCAGGGGAGCAGCGGGACGCCCCGCCACGCGGGCAGGTGGTGGCCGTCGACCTCGATGCCGCCGAAGTACAGGCCGCGCTTGTTGCACTCCCGGCCGAACGCGGCGATCGCCCGGGGATGGGCGAACAGGTGCGTGGTGTCGCGCCGCATGGCGAGCAGTTCGTCGAGGTCGTCGGGGGTGGGCGGGCCCGAGTGGGTGGAGATCCGCTGGGCGTGGTCGGCGTTGTGCAGCAGGCCGAAGTCCCGGTTGTTGACCAGCTCGTGCTCCTGGCGCTCCCGCAACACCTGCACGGCGAGCTTCAGTTGCTCCGCGGTCTGGTCCATCGGGCTGCTGTAGAGGTCGGCCACCCGGGTGTGGACGCGCAACACGGTCTGGGCGACGCTCAGTTCGTACTCGCGTGGAGCCGGCTCGTAGTCCACGAAGGTGTGCGGGATGTCCGGCTCGCCGGCATGCCCCGCGCTGAGCGCGATCTCCGCCTCGCCGAAGGAGTTCGTCTCCCGGTGCCCGTCGAGACCGGCCAGTTCCACGTGCGCCCGCAGGTCGGCGTGCCGGTCCGCCACCTCCTGGAACGCCGTGTGCGGCAGCGCCAGCACGGTGGTGGCCGTCGCCGCGCGGGCCGTGCACTCCCAGGCCCCGTCGAGTCCGGCGAGCACCCGGCCGCCGAAGGTGTCGCCGTCCGCGAGGAGACCGACGACCGCCTCGTCGCCGTAGGGGCCCTCGCCGATCTGCTCCACCTTGCCGTGCGCGATCAGGTACACGTGGTCGGCCGGGCGCCCCGCCGCCGCGATCACCTGCCCCGCCGCGTACTCCCGCTGCTCGAACCGCGCCGCCAGGGCCTGCAGCGCGGTGCCGTCCTCGAAGCCGCGCAGCAACGGCAGTTCGCCCAGTTCGGCCGGGATCACCGTGACCTGCGCGCCGGTCTGCACGAAGGTCACCCGGCCGTCGCCGACCCGGTAGGAC
This sequence comes from Streptomyces sp. NPDC048278, assembly GCF_040652195.1. Lineage (NCBI taxonomy): Bacteria > Bacillati > Actinomycetota > Actinomycetes > Kitasatosporales > Streptomycetaceae > Streptomyces > Streptomyces sp. NPDC048278. The sequence continues at coordinate 99,047 of NZ_JBEZLP010000001.1, read as the reverse complement.
AGTCTGCGGTTGACGCGGTAGGTGCCACCGGGCACGTCCACCCACGGCAGCGTCCGCGTCAGCCACCGTGAGCTGATCTCCTGCATCTGGGGTGCGGACTTGGTCGTCGTGGTGAGATTCCGTGCCGCGGCGGTACCGAGGCTCTGCTGCTCCCGCTCCTCGGCGTCCGCCGCGGGCGTCGTACCGGTCTCGACCGACATCGCTGTCCCTCTCTCGCGTCACAGACGTGACGGCACGCACACGGACCGTCACCTTCCGCGGCTACCCCTACCCCCGCGCCCGCACCGCGAGTGATGCCGGGGGACGGAGCGCGAGGCACGTGCCACCGGGAACTGCCCCCACACCACCCCGCACTCCGCCCCGGGCACCCCCGGAGCCCGGTTTCCGCCCAGGCGCCACACGGTCTCCGGCCGGAAACCGGGCAGCGCCCGGGCGCGACACCGCGAGCCGCGGCGCAAGCCCGGGTGATCCTCGGCGCATGCCCCGGCGCGCACCGGGTACGCGAGCCGTGGCCGCCCGGTGCCCTGCCGGACCCGCGGCCCGTACCGACCGCTACCTGGGGATCTGCCATGGAGACACCCGCACACGACTTCCCGACGCCGGCCCAGCAGGCGCTCGACACGCTGGCCGTGAACGCCGAGGACCACGACGCCCTGGACACCCTCGCGCAGAGTGACGTGCTGGTCCCGGTGCCGGACGACGCCGCGGAGACGGCCGACCCCGCGATGATCGCCCTGCCCGTCCTGGACCGCCCCGACGGCGACCCCGTCGTCCCCGTGTTCACCTCGGAGGGGGAGCTGACCGGCCTGCTGCCGACGGTCTCCCGCTACCGCGTGGTGCCGCTCGGCGCACTCGCCTCGCAGTGGCCCGAGGACAACCTCTCGCTCGCCATAGACGGCAGCTCCGCACACGCCCTGACCCTCACCTCGGAAGGCGTACGCACCCTGCTGGCCCGCCCGGCCGGCTGAGCGCGGCGCTCCGGTCACCAGGAGACCGGCGCCCGGGCCAGAATGGCGCCATGGAATGGATCTCCGGGGTGGCCGGGGGACTGGTACTGATCCTGGTGCTGCGCAGCATCCTGCGCACGCTCGTGGTCCCCCGGGGCCTGTACTCCGTCCTGGTGTACCGGCTGTGGTGGGGCCTGCGCCGCGTGCTCTGCTTCTCCGCGCACCGCGGCGGCTACCGGGCCATCGACCGCGCCCAGACCTGGCTCGCCCCGCTCATGCTGGTCGGCATGCTCGCCGCCTGGCTCGGCGGGGCGTTCCTCGGCTTCGGGATGCTGCTGTACGCCTTCTCCCCGCTGTCCTGGAGCACCGCGTTCCGGGAGGCGGGCTCCAGCCTGTTCACCCTCGGGTTCGCCAGCGGCGCCCGGCTGCGGCTCTCCGCGCTGGACTTCGTCGCCGCCGCCACCGGCCCGGTCGTCATCGCGCTCCAGATCGCCTACCTGCCCACCCTGTACGCCGCCTACAACCGCCGCGAACTGGAGGTCACCCTCCTCCAGTCCCGGGCCGGCGAGCCCGCCTGGGGCCCGGAGATCCTCGCCCGGCAGTGGCTGGTCGACACCGAGACCGCGCTGCCCGAGCTGTACCGCTCCTGGGAGCGGCTCGCCGCCGACATGGGGGAGAGCCACGCCACCTACCCGGTGCTGCTGGCGTTCCGCTCGCCCCGCCCGTACCGCAGCTGGCTCGTCGGCCTGATCGCCGTCATGGACGCGGCTGCCATCCAGCTGGCGCTCGCCCCGCGCACCGCCCCGCCCGAGGCCCGGCTGGTGCTGCGCGCCGGGTTCACCGCCCTGCGTGACATCGCCGTCTCGGTACGGGCCACCTTCGACACCGACCCGGCCCCCGACACCCCCATCGAGCTGACCTACGAGGAGTTCGCGGAGGCCGTGACCATGCTGGAGAAGACGGGCTTCCACGCCGAGCGCGGCACCGAGGCGGCCTGGCCGCACTTCCACGGCTGGCGGGTCAACTACGAGGCGGTCGCCTACGAGCTGTGCCGCCGCTGCGACGCCGTACCCGCGCTGTGGACCGGTGGCCGCGACTTCGCGTCGCAGCCGATCCCGCCGCTCCGCCCGGTGGACCGCAGGCCGCCCGAAGGACGGCCGGAAGTTCCCCCCGTCGGCGGGTAGCGCGGCGCATCCTGAGGGAAGATCCCAGCAGGGGCCGGGGAGACCGAGAGGGGCGGATCGTCGTGAGGGTCGTCCTGCTGGGCACCGCCGCGGGCGGCGGATTCCCACAGTGGAACTGCGCCTGCGCACTGTGCGCCGCCGCCCGGGACGGCAAGCTGCCCTCCCGCACCCAGGAGTGCGTCGCGCTGACCGGCAACGGCCGGGACTGGTGGCTGCTCAACGCCTCCCCGGACATCCGCGCCCAGCTCACCGCCACGGCCGCGCTCTGGCCGGGACCGGGCCCCCGGGACACCCCGGTCCGCGGCGTGCTGCTCACCGACGCCGAGGCCGACCACGTCAGCGGCCTGACCGTGCTGCGCGGGGCACCGGACCTCAAGGTCTACGCGGCACCGCCGGTCCTGACGGTACTGGCCCCGGCCCGCGGCGCCCTCGACCGCTACGCCCCCTGGCAGTGGGCCGACAGCCTGGCGGACGGCGGCTTCGTGCTGGCCGGCGGCCTGGTCGTCACCGCCCACCCGGTCGGCGCCAAGGTCCCCACGTACGTCCCGGCCGCGCTCGCCGAGGCCGACGGCCGCTGGGTCACGGCGTACCGCGTCGAGGACCTGGCCACCGGGGGAGTGCTGCTCTACGCCCCCTGCGTCGGCGCCTGGAGCGACGCGCTGGACGACCTGTGCGCGGAAGCCGACTGCGTCCTCCTCGACGGCACCTTCTTCACCGCCCGCGAGATGGGCACCACGGTCCGCTCGGGCCCCCGCCAGGCGGCGATGGGCCACCTCCCGGTCTCCGGCGCCCACGGCAGCCTCGCGGCGCTGGCCCGCCACCCCCGTACCCGCCGGATCTACACCCACCTCAACAACACCAACCCCCTGGTCGACCCGTCCTCCAGGGCCCGTGCCCAGGTGGCCGCGGAGGGCGTCGAGGTCCTTCCGGACGGGATCGAGTTCGCGCTCTAGCCGTCCTCACCTTCGAGCATCCGCCCCAGCACCGCCCGTTGCAGCGGGCGTACCTCGGTGTGCAGGGCGCGGCCCTTCGCGGTGAGCGCGACCCACACGCCCCGCCGGTCCTCGACGCAGACCGAACGCTCCACCAGGCCGTCCTTCTCCAGCCGTCCGATCAGCCGGGAGAGCGCGCTCTGGCTCAGGTGGACCCGGCCCACCAGGTTCTGCACCCGGCAGTGGTCACCCTCGGCCGGGGTCTCCGTGGCGAGCAGGTCGAGCACCTCGAAGTCGCTCGCGCCGAGCCCGTGCGGATGCAGCACCCGGTCGATCTCGCACATGGTGCGCGCGTGCACCGAAAGGATGTCCCGCCACTGTTCCTCGAGCCGGGCCTCGGCCGTCTTCACTGCCATACCCGCACCGTAACACCGGTCAAGCCCATTGTTGAGTGCGCAACTAGTGCGGGTGCAAGCAGTCGGCCGGTCCTCAGGCCACCGGGTCCTGGAGCAGCCCCACCATGTTCCCGTCGGCGTCCTTCACCGAGGCGACCAGCCGCCCGTTGCCCACGTCCCGCGCGTCCTGGACCAGCTCGGCGCCCGCCGCCAGCAGCGCCGCGAGCCGCTCCCGCAGATCGGTGACATGCCAGAACGGCGTCGGCCCGGTCAGCCCCTGGGCGTGCCCGTTCGGGTCGAGGCCGACGTCCTGCCCGGCGGCCTTGAACCCGATGTAGTACGGCTCGTCGGCATACGGCTCCACGCCCAGCAGCGCACCGAACAGCGCCTTGGCCCGCGCCGCGTCCTTGACGGGGTAGATGATCGTCTGCACGCCTTCGCTCATGGCGCTCCCACTCCTCGCGATAAGAGAACCGACACTTTTCGGCCGGTGATCCCACGCTAGGCCGGGGCAGCCCCCCACGGCTTCTCCGATCCTGACCGGTTACGGGCCTCCGCGAAAGCGCGCCCCCGAAGGGGCGCTGGGGGTACCCCCGGCCGAAGGCTGGGGGAGGAACTGCGCGAGCAACCACGACGGCGCCGCAGCCGCCTCACGACAGTCCCCGTCACCTGCGGACCGCGTCCGGCTATGCCGACTCGCGCACCACCAGCTCCGTAGGCAGGATCACCGCCGCCGGGTCCTCCCCGCCGATCTGCGCCAGCAGCAACCGCACCATCTCCGCGCTGATCCGGTCGTAGGGCTGCCGGATCGTCGTGAGGGCGGGCTTGGCCTCCGTCGCCGCGGCCGAGTCGTCGAAGCCGCCGACAGCGATGTCATCCGGCACCCGCCGGCCCGCCCGGTGCAGCGAGGCCAAGGCGCCCTGGGCCATCAGGTCGGAGGCCACGAACAGGGCGTCCAGGCCGGGGGCCTGCGCCAGCAGCCGCTCGGCGCCCGCCTCGCCACTGGCCCTGCTGTAGTCGCCGGAGACGACGAGCCGCTCGTCGAACTCGACGCCCGCCTCCGTGAGCACCTCCCGGTAGCCGGCGAGGCGGTCGACACCGCCCGGGGTGTCCAGCGGACCGGTGATCATGCCGATCCGGCGGCGCCCCACGTCCAGCAGGTGCCGGACCATGTCCCGGGCGCCGTCCCGGTCGTCCGCCGCCACGTAACTCACCTTGGAACCGGGCCCCATGGGCTTGCCGCACTGGACGAGCGGCACACCCGCCTCGCGCAGCTCCTCCGCGACCCGGTCGCCGGAGTGACTCGACACCAGCAGCACCCCGTCGACATGCCCCGCGGTGATGTACCGGGTGATCCGCCGCCGTTCGTCCTTCGTGCCCGCCAGCATCAGCAGCACCGGGATGTCGTGCCGCGCCAGCGCCTGCGTGCAGCCGCTCAGCAGGACGTTGAAGTTGGGATCCTCGAAGAACCGCTCCTGCGGCTCGGTCAGCAGGAAGCCGACCGAGTCCGAACGGCCGGTGATCAGCGAGCGGGCGTGCCGGTTCACGACGTAACCCGTCCTGCGGATGGCGTCGTTGACCGCCTCGGCGGCGGCGGGGCTGACGTAGTGCCCGCCGTTGAGCACCCGCGAGACGGTGCCCCGTGAGACACCGGCCTCGCGTGCCACGTCATGGATCGTCGGCGGTTTGCGCCGGCCCCCCGCACCATTGCTCATGGTCATGACTTTACGGCCCCGGACAGCAGGTCAAGGCTCCAGAAGCGCTGAACCACCAGGAAGAGCGCGATCAGCGGCAGCACGGCCAGGAACGCGCCGGTGATCACCAGGGTGTAGAGGGCCGGGGTGTTGGCGCCCTGCATCAGGAGCGTGTACAGACCGAGCGTGAGCGGGAACCGTTCGTCGTTGCTGAGCATGATGTACGGCAGCAGGAAGTTGTTCCAGATGGCCACGAACTGGAACAGGAACACCGTCACCATGCCGGGGATCATCATCGGCAGCGCGATCCGGGTGAAGATCCGCCACTCGCTCGCCCCGTCCATCCGCCCGGCCTCCACCACGTCGGAGGGCACGGCCGCCGCCGCGTAGATCCGCGAGAGGTAGACGCCGTACGGGGCGAGGATCTGGGGGAGCAGCACGGACAGGTAGGAGTCCGTGAGGTTCGCCTTGGCCAGCAGCAGGTACTGCGGGATGGCGAGGATGACCGGGGGCATCAGCACGCCGGCGAGCAGCACGTTGAAGATGGTCTCGCGGCCCCTGAACCGGTAGACGGCGAGGGCGTAGCCGCTGAACGCCGACACGCACGTCGAGACCAGGGCGCCGAGACCGGCGTACAGACCGGAGTTGACCATCCACTGCCAGTAGATGCCGTCCCGGTAGGCGTTCAGGTCCTTGAGGTTCTGGGTGAAGCCGGAGCCGGGCAGGAAGGTGAACGTGGAGAACAGTTCGCTGCCGGACTTGGTGGAGGCGATCACCACCCAGGCGACCGGCAGCAGCGTGTAGACCGCGCCCAGGACCAGGACGGCCGTGGGGACCAGGGCGATACGGCGGCGCAGCGGCGGTCCCTGGGCGGTGCCGGGCGTCGTGCCGGCGGCCGGGGCCGCCTTGCGGACGGCAAGGGAGCTCATGCCGGTGCCTCCTGCTTGTTGCGGCGGTTCGCGGCCCGCAGGAAGCCGAAGGACAGCACCAGCGTGGCGAGGGCGATGAGGGTCGCCTCGGCCGCCGCGGAGTAGATGTCCCCCTTGGCGAAGGCGTCGACGTACACCTTCATCAGCGGGCTCCAGGTCGTGTTGACCGAGTTGGTGAGGGGCTTGAGGGTGGTCGGCTCGTTGAACACCTGGAGCGTCGCGATGATCGAGAAGAAGAAGGTCAGCACCAGCGAGGGCGCCACCATCGGGATCTTGATCCGCAGAGCGGTCTGCAGCGGGGTGGCGCCGTCCAGCCTCGCCGCCTCGTAGACCTCGGCCGGGATGGCCCGGAGCGAGGTGTAGATGACGATCATGTTGAAGCCGGTGCCGCCCCACACCGCGATGTTGGACAGGGCGAGGTACAGCGGGCCGCCGTCCAGCAGGTTCGGCTGCGGCAGGTGCAGCTTCGCGAGCACGTAGTAGAAGGGGCTGACGTCCGGCAGGTACAGGAAGCCCCACAGCAGCGCGGCCACCACGCCGGGGATGGCGTACGGCAGGAAGATCGCGAGCCGGGTGAACGGGGCGAGCCGGACCCGCTCGGAGTCGAGCATCAGCGCGAACAGGAGGGCGAGGCCCAGCATCACCGGGACGACGATGCAGCCGTAGCCGACGACGCGCAGCGCACCGTCGTAGAACTCGCTGTCGGTGAGGGCGTCCTTGTAGTTCTCCAGGCCGGCCCAGACCTCGGTGCGGGCGCCCGCGCCCAGGCCGAGCCCGGAGACGTGCACCTTGCGGAAGCTGAGCCAGACCGCGTACCCGATGGGCAGCGCGAAGAACAGGGCGAAGAGGAGCGCGGCGGGGACGAGGAAGGCGTACGGGGCCCCCTTGACCCCGTACGACCTCCGGCTGGTGGGGCTGGTCACCGAGAGACCTCGAAGCCCTGCTTCTTCATGTCGGCGACCGTGTCGTCCTGCATCTTCTGGAGGGCGGCGGTGAAGTCCGACTTGTTCTTCGCGGCGGCGCCGAACGCGTCGTTGAAGGACGTGTAGGCGACGTTCACGTTCGGGCCCCAGGCGGAGGGCGCCGTGGTCTTCGCGATCTCGGCGGCCTTGGTGTAGAAGTCCGACTGGTTCGAGAAGTACTCGGGCGAGGTGGCGAAGGCGCCGCTGGTCTGGGCGTTCGTGGCGGCCGGGTAGATGCCGCTCTCCTTGGCCAGCGCGTTGAGCGCCTCGCCGTCGGTGTTCAGCCAGGCTGCGAACTTGGCGGCGGCGGCCTGGTGCGCGGAGTCGGTGGTGACGGCGGTGGAGGAGCCGCCCCAGCTGCCGGTCACGTTCTCGGACGCGGACCACTGGGGGAGCGGGGCCATCGCCCACTTGCCCTTGGTGTCGGGCGCGGCGGTGGTCAGCGTGCCCGGCGCCCAGACGGCGGAGACCCAGGCGAGCTGCTTGCCGGTGTCGAGCGCCTTGTTCCAGGCCGGGGTGTACATCGGCTGGTTGTCGATGACGCCCTCCTTGACCAGACCGCCCCAGAACGAGGCGACCTTCTGGGTGGCCGCGTCGTCGATGGCGACCTTCCACTTGTCGCCGGAGGTGGTCCACCACTTGGCGCCGGCCTGCTGGGCGAGACCCGCGAAGAGGCCGGAGTCGTTCGCGGAGAACGTGGTCAGGTCGAGGCCGGGGGCCTTCTTCTTCAGCTGACGGGCGTCCTGGGCGAACTCGTCCCAGGTGGCCGGCACCTTGAGGCCGTACTTCTTGAAGAGGTCCGCGCGGTAGTAGAACATCATCGGGCCGATGTCCTGCGGCACCGCGTACACCGCGTCCGTGCCCAGCGTGACCTGCTGCCAGACGCCGTCGGCGAACTTGCTCTTGGCGTCGCCGACGTTCTTCGATATGTCGGCGACGGCGTCGTTGCTGACCAGCGTGGGCAGCGCCTGGTACTCGGCCTGCACGAGGTCGGGGCCGTTCTTCGCCTTGTGCGCGGTGAGGATCTTGGTGACCAGCGTGTCGCCGGACGCCTGCTTCTTCACCGTGACGGTGATCTGGTCCTTCTTGCCCTCGCCCTTGTTCCAGAGGTCCACGACCTTGTCCATACCGGGCGCCCAGGCCCAGTACGTCAGCGAGACCGGACCGGAGTCGGCCTTGCTGTCGTCGTCGGACGAGCCGCAGGCGGCGAGGGCGGTGGCGCCGAGCGAGACGGCGACGACGGTTGTCACGAGGCGGCGGCGCTTCGTGTGCGGCATGGATCTCTCCCCTGACCTGGGCCCCCGCCCTGGCGGGGACCTGCCATGCAGATGTGTGGGTTTTCCGGACAGCGCAGATCCGGACCATCGCCCGTCGCGAGTCCGTGTCCTGCTCTGTGAGCGTTCACAGTAGAGAAACATCCCGGACACTTGTCAATGGTTGTTGCTGTGCGGTTATGTTGGGCTCACGCCACGATCGTTGTGTGTGAACGTTCCCAAATGATCGATTAACCGGGAGAGATTCCATGCCGGACACCACCCCCAGGGGCCTGACCAGGCTCGCCTTCGGCGGTGACTACAACCCCGAGCAGTGGCCGGAAAACGTCTGGCAGGAGGACGTCCGGCTGATGCGCGAGGCCGGGGTCACGATGGTGAGCGTCGGGATCTTCTCCTGGGCCCTGCTGGAGCCGGCCCCGGGGGAGTACGACTTCGGCTGGCTCGACCGGGTCCTCGACCTGCTGCACGAGTACGGCATCCGCGTCGACCTCGGCACCCCCACCGTGGCACCGCCCGCCTGGTTCTACCGCGCCCACCCCGAGGCCCTGCCGGTCACCGCGGAGGGCGTGCGCTACGAGTTCGGCTCGCGCGGCGCCATCTGCCACTCCAACGCCGACTACCGCGCCGCCGCCGCGAACATCACCACCCGCCTCGCCGAGCGCTACGGCGAGCACCCGGCGCTCGCGCTGTGGCACGTCCACAACGAGTACGGCGTCCCCGTCTCGGCCTGCTACTGCGACTCCTGCGCCGCCCACTTCCGCCGCTGGCTCGCCGCCGCCCACGGCACGGTCGAGGCGGTCAACGAGGCCTGGGGCACGGCCTTCTGGGGCCAGCACTACGCCGACCTGGCGCAGATCAACCCGCCGCGCGCCACCCCGACCGTGGTCAATCCCGGCCAGGCCCTCGACTACAAGCGGTTCGCCGACGCCACCATCCGCGAGAACTTCCGCGCCGAGCGGGACATCCTGCACCGCCTCTCGCCCGGCGTCCCGGTGACCACCAACTTCATGACCGCGCTCAGCCAGTGCGACTCCATCGACTACTGGGCCTGGGGCCGCGAGGTCGACCTGGTCACCAACGACCACTACCTGATCACCGACGGCCGCCGCACCCACGTCAACCTCGCCATGGCCGCCGACCTCACCCGCTCCGTCGCCGCCGGCGCCCCCTGGCTGCTCCTCGAACACTCCACCTCGGGTGTCAACTGGCAGCCGCGCAATCCGGCCAAGGCCCCCGGCCAGATGGCCCGCAACTCCCTGGCGCACGTGGCCCGCGGCTCCGACGGCGCCCTGTTCTTCCAGTGGCGCCAGTCCCGGCGCGGCGCCGAGAAGTTCCACTCCGCGATGCTCCCGCACGGCGGCACCGACACCCGTGTCTGGCGCGAGGTCGTCGAACTCGGCGCCTCCCTCGACTCGTTGACCCAGATCCGGGGCACCCGCACCCGGGCCGACGTCGCCGTCCTGTGGGACTGGCAGTCCTGGTGGGCGCAGAACCTCCAGTGGCGCCCCAGCGAGGACCACGACCCGCGCGAACGCGCCGACGCCTTCTACGAGGCCCTCTACGACCGGCACCTCACCGTCGACTTCGCCCACCCGGAAAGCGACTTGTCGGCCTATCCCCTTGTCGTCGTACCGGCCCTCTACCTGATGACGGAGGCGGCCGGGAACAACCTCCGCGAGTACGTCGAGAACGGCGGCACGCTCGTCGTCTCGTACTTCTCCGGGATCGTCGACGAGCACGACGCGGTGCACGAGGGCGCCTACCCGGGCCCGCTGCGCGAGACCCTCGGCCTCACGGTCGAGGAGTTCTCCCCCCTGCTGAAGGACCAGCGGGTGCGGCTGACCGGCCCGGACGGCTCCGAGCTGACCGGCGACGTGTGGACCGAGTTCGTCGTGCCGGGCGCCGCCGAGACCGTCTGGAGCTACGCCGACGGCCTCACCGCCGGCCGCCCCGCCGTCACCCGGCACCAGCTGGGGGAGGGCACCGCCTGGTACGTGTCGACGCGCCTGGACGCCCACGGCCTCGACGCCCTGCTCGGCTGGGCCGCCGAGGACGCCCGGATCGCGCCCCGCGCCGAACTGCCCCGCGACGTCGAGGTGGTCCGCCGCACCGGCGAGTCCGGCAGCTTCCTGTTCGCGATCAACCACACCGCCACCGACGCCAAGGTGCCCCTGGAGGCCCACGGCACCGAACTGCTGACGGGCGAACGCGCCGCGGGCCGGCTCGCGGTCCCCGCGGGCACCGTCCGGGTCGTACGGCTCGACGGCTGAGCCCGCGCGCCGGGCCGGGCGAGCCGACGGCCCGCGCCCCCCGAGACTCCCCTCCGTCCGCGAGTGCCACGAGAGCCGCGGGCGGAGGGGCGCTCCTCCGGCCGCCGGACCCCGCTCCCACCGGAGTCCGGTCGGACCGGAGGACATTCCCACCCCCAGTCACGTCGAAGGGACGACGGACGATGATGTTCCATCCCAGACGCACCCTCAGAGCCCTGCTGCTGCCGCTCCTGGCCGGGCTCGCCCTCACCGCCCTCCCCGCGCAGACCGCCCAGGCGGCGAGCACGCTCACCAACGGCGGCTTCGAATCGGACGGAGCGGGCGTGGCCACGCCCACCGGCTGGTCGGAGTACGGCGACACGGGCGCCTCGTACACCGAGTCCGGGGGCCACAGCGGCAGTTACCGCCTGAGCCATTACTCGGCCTCCGCCTACAAGGTGGAGACGTACCAGTACCTGTCGGGCCTGACCAACGGGAACTACACGCTCACCGCGTGGACCCGCTCCAGCGGCGGGCAGAACTCCGCCTACATGTCCCTGAAGAACTGCGGGAGTTCGGAGCAGCGGACCGACCTGCCGGTCTCCACCAGCAGCTGGGTGCGGATCGTCACCTCGGTCGCGGTCACCAACAACCAGTGCACGATCAGCGTCTACTCCGACGCCAACGCGGGCAACTGGATCAACGTCGACGACGTGACGTTCGCCTCCGGCTCGACGGGCCTCGCCATCAAGGGCGCGGACATATCGTCACTCGCCAAGAGCGAGGCCAAGGGCGGCGTCTACAAGACCAGTTCCGGCACCACCGGGGACGCGGTCACCATCCTCAAGAACGCCGGCATGAACTACGCGCGGCTGAAGGTCTGGGTCAACCCGGCCGACGGCTACAACGACAAGGCGCACGTGCTGGCGATGGCCAAGCGGATCAAGGCCGCGGGCATGAAGCTGCTGGTCGACTTCCACTACTCGGACAGCTGGGCCGACCCGGGCAAGCAGACCAAGCCCGCCGCCTGGTCCGGCCACTCCTACAGCCAGCTGAAGACGGACGTGTACAACCACACGTACGACGTCCTGAACGCGCTGAAGGCCCAGGGCACCACCGCCGACATGGTCCAGATCGGCAACGAGATCAACGGCGGCATGCTCTGGTCCGAGGGCTCCACCGACAACTGGTCCCAGCTCGCCGGGCTCGTCAACTCCGGCTACAGCGCGGCCAAGGCGGTCTCCTCCTCCACCCAGGTCGCCCTGCACCTGGCCAACGCGGGCGACGACGCCACGGTCCGCTGGTGGTTCGACAACGCCAAGACCTACGGCATCAACTACGACGTGATCGGGCTGTCGTACTACGGCTACTGGCACGGCTCGCTGGCTGCCGCCCAGACCACCCTGGACGACGTGGCGTCCCGGTACGGCAAGCCGGTCTTCGTCGCCGAGACCGCCTACCCGTTCACCCTGGCCCAGGACGACTCGCTGGAGAACCAGATCGACACCAGCGGCGAACTGGTCACCGGCTACCCGGCCACCGCGGCCGGCCAGCTGGCGTGGATGAACGCCGTCGCCAACATCGTCGAGGCGGTCCCGAACGGCCGCGGCCTCGGCGTCTTCTACTGGGAGGCGACCTGGACCGCCGTGACCGGCAACGGCTGGGACCCGACCGACGCCACCTCCGGCAACGGCTGGGAGAACCAGGCCCTGTTCGGCTACGACGACAAGGCGCTGTCCTCCATGGCGTGGTTCAGCCACCGCTGAACCACCTCTGACGGGGGCCCGGCCGTAAGGGGACGGTCGGGCCCCTCCGCCCTGTCCGGGCAAGCTGTCCCGGCAAGTCCCCGCCCGGCCGATCTCGTACGGCCGTTCGATCTCGGACATCGCGGCCCGACCCCCTCACAAGGGGGCTTCGGCTGCGGGACAGTGGGCACACACACTGCGAGGAGGCAGGGACGGAGGCCGGTCGGATGCCGAGGAACGTCACCAGCGCGAGCCGCCTGCAGATTCTGGACCTGCTCAAGGATCCGGCGGCCCACTTCCCGCCCCGGCGCCACGCCGACCCGGTCGAGGATGGCGTCACCGCCCGGGCCGTCGCCGCCCGGCTCGGGATCTCCCGCAGGGTCGCGGGCGCCCATCTGGACCTGCTGGTGCGCCTCGGCCTGCTCCGCACCAAGCGCATCCGGCACCGTGTGCACTACCGGCGCGACGAGATCCGGATCGCCGAAGTGGCCCGGATGTTCGAGAAGGGCTGGTGAGAGCGGTTACCGCTGCCACCATGGGACTCATGGACCGACCCACGCGCCTCGTCCCCCTCCACTACGTCGCCATCGGTGCCCGGGGCCCGGAGGACGTGGTCGTCGACGGCGACGGCCGGATCCTGACCGGTGTCGAGGACGGCCGCATCCTGCGCCTGGACGGGCTCGGCGACCCGGACACCGCCCGGGTCAGGACGCTGGCCCGGACCGGGGGCCGCCCGCTCGGCCTCGACCTCCTCCCGGACGGCGACCTGCTGGTCTGCGACGCGGAGCGCGGCCTGCTGCGCGTCGGCCTCGCCGACGGCGCCGTCCACGTCCTCGCCGACACGGCCGAGGGGGAGCCGCTGCGGTTCGCGAGCAACGTGGTCGCCCTGCCTGACGGGACCGTCTACTTCACCGCCTCCAGCCGCCGGTTCCCCCTCGCCCAGTGGATCGGCGACATCGTCGAACACAGCGGCACCGGCCGCCTGCTGCGGCTCGCGCCGGGCGCGCGCACGGCCGAAGTGGCCTGGGAGGGCTTCCAGTTCGCCAACGGGCTGACCGTGAGCGGCGACGGCACCTTCCTGATCGTCGCCGAGACCGGCGGGTACCGCCTCACCCGCTACTGGCTCACCGGCCCGCGGGCCGGCCGCGCCGAGTTCTTCGCCGAGCTGCCCGGCATGCCCGACAACATCTGGCGCGACGGCGACCTCGTCTGGGTCGCCCTGGCCGGCCCGCGCAACCCCCCGCTGGACGCCTTCCACCACAGCCCCCTCGCCGTCCGCCGGGCGGCTGCCCGGGCCGCCGTGCACGCCCCGTACCGTCCCGTCGGGACCATCGCCGTGGTGGCGCTGGACGACCACGGCCGGGTCGTCCACCACCTGGCCCGACGCAACTCCGGCTTCCGCATGGTCACCAGCGTCTGCCGGACCGGCCGCCACCTCGTCCTCGGCAGCGTCCGGGAGCCCGGCGTCGCGGTCTGCGCGGCCCCGACCGCGAAGTGACCGCCGGGTACGCCCGGCGGTACCCTGAGGCACCCGTCAGGGGCGGTGCCGAACAGGAGACGTACGACCATGACAGCCCCGGAAGCCGAGAGCCTCCGTGTCCAGCCGAGTCCCCGGCGACGGCCCGAGTGGCGTGCCCAGGCACCGGTCGTCGCGGTGGTCGCCGTCGGCGGCGCGCTCGGCGCCGTGGCCCGTTACGCCCTCGCCCTGGCCCTGCCCACGGCCGCCGGGGGATTCCCCTGGGCGACCTTCTGGACGAACGTGATCGGCTGCGCGGTGATCGGCGCGTTCCTGGTCGTGATCACCGAGGGACTCCCGGCCCACCGCCTGGTGCGCCCCTTCTTCGGCACCGGCGTCCTGGGCGGCTTCACCACCTTCTCGACCTACGCCGTCGACATCCAGAAGCTGGTCGACCACGGCCGCCCCGGCACCGGCCTTGCCTACCTCTTCGCGACCCTGTGCGCGGCCCTCGCGGCGGTGTGGTGCGCGGCGGCCGTGACCCGCCGTGTCCTCACCCGGAGGCAGCGATGACGAGACTGACCGGCCGCGCCCTGCGCCTGACCGTCTACATCGGCGAGGACGACGTCTGGCACCACAGGCCTCTCTACACGGAGATCGTGCACCGCGCCCACGCGGCCGGGCTCGCGGGCGCCAGCGTCTTCCGGGGCATCGAGGGTTTCGGCGCCTCCTCCCGCATCCACACCTCCCGGCTGCTGTCGCTGAGCGAGGACCTGCCGGTGGCGGTCGTCGTGGTGGACACCGAGGAACGGGTCCGGGCCTTCCTGCCGCAGCTCGACGAACTGGTGACCGAGGGGCTGGTGACCCTGGACGACTGCGAGGTCATCAGGTACGTGGGCCGCACGGACGGGCCGGACGACACGGGCAAAACGGACGCGAAGGGTAAGAAGTCGTTGTGAACTGGCTGTTGGTGGTCCTCGGTGCCATGGTCGGTGCCCCGCTCCGCTACCTGACCGACCGCGCCGTCCAGGCCAGGCACGACTCCGTCTTCCCCTGGGGCACCTACGTGGTGAACGTCACCGGCTGCCTGATCCTGGGCCTGCTGACCGGCGCGGCGTCGGCGGGTGCGGCGGGTCCGCACCTCCAGCTGCTCCTCGGCACCGGGCTCTGCGGGGCGCTGACGACGTACTCGACGTTCTCCTACGAGACCCTCCGGCTGACCGAGACCGGCGCCGGGCTCTACGCTGCCGCCAACGTCGCAGCTAGCCTCGTGGCGGGGCTCGGTGCGGCCTTCGCCGGGGTGGCGATCGCCCAGGCCGTCTGGTCCTAGGACTTGCTTCACACCCGCGCGCTGTAAGACTGTCTACAGCACTGTCGACCAAACTCTGCAGAACTGGATCCCATGAGCGCCATCTCCGTCGGTCAGGCCGCCGTCCTCGGGGTAGTCGAGGGGGTGACCGAGTTCCTTCCCGTGTCCTCCACCGGTCACCTCAAGATCACCGAGGGGCTCATGAACATCCCCGTCGACGACCAGTCCGTCGTCGGGTTCTCCGCCGTCATCCAGGTCGGCGCCATCGCCGCCGTGCTGGTGTACTTCTTCAAGGACATCAAGCGGATCGTCTCCGCCTGGGGCCGGGGGCTGGCCAACAAGAACGAGCGCTACCACCACGACTACAAGTTCGCCTGGTGGGTCATCTACGCGACCATCCCGATCGTCCTGGTGGGCCTCGCCGCCAAGCCGCTGATCGACGGCCCGCTGGCCTCGCTCTGGGTGGTGGCCGGCTCGCTGATCGTCGGTTCCGGCGTGATGTGGTGCGCGGACCAGATGGGCCGCCACAAGCGTGGTGAGGACGACACCTCCTTCAAGGACGCGATGCTGGTCGGCTGCTCGCAGATCCTCGCCCTGCTCTTCCCCGGCTTCTCCCGCTCCGGCGCCACCATGTCCACCGCGCTCATCCTGGACCTGGACCGGGTCGCGGCCACCCGCCTCTCGTTCTTCCTGGGCATCCCGGCCCTGACCGGCGCGGGCATCTACGAGCTCAAGGACGCCCTCGGTGCGGGCGTGGGCGCCGCCCCGCTGGCGGTCGGCACGATCGTCTCCTTCGTCGTCGCCTACGCCTCCATCGCCTGGCTGCTGAAGTTCGTCGCCAAGCACTCCTTCAACGCGTTCGTGATCTACCGGATCGTGATCGGCCTGGCGGTCTTCGGCCTCCTCGCCACGGGGACCATCAACGCCTGACAGGCCGCCGTTCCACGCGTCACCGCTCCGCCACGGGGTGCGATGCCTGCATTCAGGCGTCGCACCCCGTGAATGTTTCCTTTCGTGACACCTTGACAGCCTCGTCCCGCAACCCGGAACATCTCACCCGTGAACCTGTCAGACAGCCCGACAGCCGGACAGCCCCCGCGGCGCGTGAGCGCCATGGAGGCGGTACTGGCGCACCTGCGTGCCGCCATCGAGCGCGGCGAGTACGCCGTGGGCGACAAGCTCCCCTCCGAGGCGGAGCTCTGCCGCACCCTGGAGATCAGCAGGCCCGTCCTGCGCGAGGCCCTGCGGGCCCTGCAGACGATGGGCCTGACCGTCTCCAAGACCGGCAAGGGCACCTTCGTCGTCGCGAGCGCCGTCGAGGACCCCACCTTCGGCGACTACGCGGCCAGCGACCTGCTGGAAGTGCGCCGGCACATCGAGATCCCGGTCGCCGGCTACGCGGCACTGCGCCGCACCCCGGAGAACCTGGACCACCTGGCCCACCTCCTCGACCGCATGGAGCGGGAGACGGACACCACCGCGTGGGTCGCGATGGACACCCTCTTCCACCTCGCCGTGGCCGAGGCCGCCCAGAACCCGGTCTTCCGCCGGGTCATCGAGGAGATCCGGGACGCACTGGCGCGTCAGTCGGCCTTCCTCAACGAGTTGGGGGGCCGCCGGGAGCAGTCCAACCGGGAGCACCGGGCCATCGTCGAGGCCCTGATCGACGGTTCCGAACCCGACGCCGTGGACGCCATGAGCCACCACCTCGACCGCGTCGAGACCACCCTCACCCACATCGTGCGCCCCGCGCGCACGGACCAGCACCAGGAAGGCGGAACCGAGGCGTGAGCGAACAGCACCTCAAAGACGAGACGCGCCCCTCGTCCCGTCACGTCGACGCCGGGGACCACGGCTACAGCAAGTCGCTGAAGCACCGGCACGTCAACATGATCGCCATCGGCGGCGCCATCGGCACCGGCCTCTTCCTCGGCGCCGGCGGCCGACTCGCCGACGCCGGCCCCTCCCTCTTCGTCGCGTACGCGGTCTGCGGAGTCTTCGCCTTCCTCGTGGTCCGCGCCCTCGGCGAACTCGTCCTGTACCGCCCGTCCTCCGGCGCCTTCGTCTCCTACGCCCGGGAGTTCCTGGGCGAGAAGGGCGCCTACACGGCCGGCTGGATGTACTTCCTGAACTGGGCCACCACCGGTATCGCCGACATCACCGCGGTCGCCACCTACACCCACTACTGGGGCATGTTCTCCGACATCCCGCAGTGGGTGATCGCGCTCATAGCCCTGGCGGTCGTCCTGACCGTGAACCTGATATCGGTCAAGATCTTCGGCGAACTGGAGTTCTGGTTCGCGATCGTCAAGGTCAGCGCCCTGGTCGTCTTCATGGTCATCGGCATCTTCCTGCTGGTCACCCAGCACCCGGTCGACGGCGCGACCCCCGGCCCGTCCCTGATCACCGACAACGGCGGCGTCTTCCCCAACGGCCTGCTGCCCATGCTCCTGATCATCCAGGGCGTCGTCTTCGCCTACGCCTCGGTCGAACTGGTCGGCGTCGCCGCGGGCGAGACCGAGAACCCCGAGAAGATCATGCCCAAGGCGATCAACTCGATCATGTGGCGCGTGGGCCTCTTCTACGTCGGCTCCGTCGTCCTCCTGTCGATGCTGCTGCCCTGGAACAAGTACACGGCGGGCCAGAGCCCCTTCGTCACCGTGCTCTCGCACATCGGCGTCCCGGCGGCCGGCGGCGTGATGAACCTCGTCGTCCTCACCGCGGCGATGTCCTCGCTCAACTCCGGCCTCTACTCCACGGGCCGCATCCTGCGCTCCATGGCCGTGAACGGCTCCGCCCCGAAGTTCACGGCGAAGATGAGCCGAACCCAGGTCCCGTACGGCGGAATTCTGCTCACCAGCGGTATCTGTGTCCTCGGCGTGGGCCTCAACTTCGTGGTCCCCGCCGACGCGTTCGAGATCGTCCTCAACTTCGCGGCGATCGGCATCCTCGCCACCTGGGGCATGATCATGCTCTGTCACCTGCTGTTCTGGCGGAAGACCCAGAACGGCGAACTCACCCGCCCCGGCTACCGACTGCCGGGCTCCCCCTGGACCGAGATCGTGACGCTGGCGTTCCTCGCCTCGGTCCTGGTCCTCATGTACGCCGACGGCGGCGCCGGACGCACCACCGTGCTGTGCCTGCCGCTGATCGTCGCCGCGCTGGTCGCCGGCTGGTACGCCATCCGCCGCCGCCTCCCGCGCCCGTCCACCGGAACCGACGCGTGAACCGCGCACCGGTCCCTCCCACCTCACCCGAGACCAGGCAGTGATGTACAGCAGTTCCCCCGCGGACCCACCCATCGTCCGTGAACCCCTCCACGCCCCCGTCGCCCACCTCATCCGCGGCGGGGTCGTCGAGGGCATCCACTACGGCTCCGTCGTCGTCCTCGGCACCGACGGGCAGGTTCAGTTCCAGCTCGGCGACATCGAGGCCGCGTTCTACCCGCGCTCGGCCCTCAAGCCCGTCCAGGCCGTCGCCATGCTGCGGGCCGGGCTGCCCCTCGACGGCGACCTGCTCTCGCTGGCCGCCGCCAGCCACTCCGGCGAGGAGCGGCACCTCGCCGGGACCCGGCGCATCCTCGGCCTCGCCGGACTGGCCGAGGCCGACCTGCGCAACGTGCCCGACATGCCGTACGACCCCGCCGTGCGCGACACCTGGATCCGGGAGGGCCGGGGGCCGTCGCGGCTCGCCCAGAACTGCTCCGGCAAGCACGCGGCGATGCTCTGGACCTCGAAGCTGAACGGCTGGTCGCTGGAGGAGTACCTGGAGCCGGCGCACCCGCTCCAGCAGGCCGTCGCAGAGATCGTCGAGGACCTGACCGGGCAGCGCATCGCCCGTACCACCGTGGACGGCTGCGGTGCGCCGCTGTTCTCCGTCTCCCTGCACGGGCTGGCACGTGCGGTGTCGCGGATCGTCACCGCCGCGCCGGGTACGCCCGAGGCACGGGTCGCCGACGCGATGCGGGAGCACGCCGAGATGGCGTCCGGCGCGGGGCGCGACGTGGCCGCACTGATGGCGGCCGTGCCGGGGCTGCTGGCCAAGGACGGCTTCGAGGGCGTCGAGGTGGCCGCGCTGCCGGACGGGCGGGCGGTCGCCGTGAAGATCGCCGACGGGGCGAACCGGGCGCGGGTGCCGGTGGCCGCGGCGGCGTTGGAGCGGGCCGGGGTTTCTCCGGAGCTGCTTACCGAGTTCGCTGGTGAGGCGTTGCTCGGTGGTGGGCGGCCGGTCGGGTGCGTGCGGCCCGTTCGGTCGCTGGAGCCCGTGTCTGTTTCGGCCTGCGCCTAGGGCCTGTCGTTTGGATCATGCCGGCGTCGCGGGGCGTGGCACGCACATCTGCCGCGTTGTCGTCGGTTGTCGACGCTCCGCGTCGCCGCCCTCCTCCGCCTTGCAGCTGCACGCACCACGCCCCGCTCGGGTCGGCCGACAAGGCACCGTGAGCCACGGCCGGCCTGATCCAAACGACAGGCCCTAGTCGTCTGCGTGGACCTGTCGGTCGGCGGCTGCGGGCCGGGTGTGGCTGGTCGCGCCCACGCGGCGGTAGCCGCACATAGACAACGCCCCGCGCCCCTTCGGGGGCGCTTCACCCTCACTCTTCTGAAACAGGACCCATGACTGTTCGTAGCGAACATGATCTGCTCGGCGATCGTGATGTGCCCGTCGACGCGTACTGGGGTGTGCACACCCTGCGGGCGACCGAGAACTTCCCGATCACCGGCACGGCGATCTCCGCCTACCCGCATCTGATCGACGCCCTCGCCGCCGTCAAGGAGGCCGCCGCCCTCGCCAACGAGGAGCTGGGGCTGCTGGCGCCGGAGAAGGCCGCCGCCATCGTGGCCGCCTGCCGGGAGATACGGGCCGGGAAGCTGCGCGACCAGTTCGTGGTCGACGTCATCCAGGGCGGAGCCGGGACGTCCACGAACATGAACGCCAACGAGGTCGTCGCCAACCGGGCGCTGGAGCTGCTGGGGCACCGCAAGGGGGAGTACCGGCACCTGCACCCCAACGAGGACGTCAACCTCGGTCAGTCGACCAACGACGTCTACCCGACCGCCGTCAAGATCGCGACCGTGTTCGCGGTGCGCGGGCTGCTCAGGGCGATGGCCGTGCTGCAGGACTCCTTCGGACGCAAGGCCGTCGAGTTCCGTGACGTGCTGAAGATGGGCCGCACGCAGTTGCAGGACGCGGTGCCCATGACGCTCGGGCAGGAGTTCTCCACCTTCGCCGTGATGCTCGACGAGGACCGCAGCCGGCTCGCCGAGGCCGTCGAGCTGATCCACGAGATCAACCTGGGGGCGACGGCGATCGGGACCGGGCTCAACGCGCCCGCCGGGTACGCCGAGTCGGCGCGGCGGCACCTCGCCGAGATCACCGGGCTGCCCCTGGTCACCGCCGCCAACCTGGTGGAGGCGACCCAGGACTGCGGTGCGTTCGTCCAGATGTCCGGCGTGCTCAAGCGGATCGCGGTGAAGCTCTCCAAGAGCTGTAACGACCTGCGGCTGCTGTCGTCCGGGCCGCGCGCGGGGCTCGGCGAGATCAACCTGCCGCCCGTGCAGGCCGGTTCGTCGATCATGCCCGGCAAGGTCAACCCGGTGATCCCCGAGGTCGTCAACCAGGTCGCCTTCGAGGTCATCGGCAACGACGTCGCCATCACGATGGCCGCCGAGGCCGGGCAGCTCCAGCTGAACGCCTTCGAGCCGATCATCCTGCACTCCCTGTCGGAGAGCATCACACACCTGCGGAACGCCTGCCTGACGCTGGCCGAACGGTGCGTCGACGGCATCACCGCCAACACCGAGGTGCTCCGGGCCACCGTCGAGAACTCCATCGGACTGGTCACCGCCCTCAACCCGTACATCGGGTACACGGCGGCCACCGACATCGCCAAGGAGGCCCTCGTCACCGGCCGCGGGGTCGCCGAACTCGTCCTGGAGAAGGGCCTGTTGCCCGCCGAACGGCTCGCCGACCTGCTGCGCCCCGAGGTCGTCGCGGGCAGCGGCTCGCCCCTGGCCTGACCTGCGAACACGCACCAGGACCGGTCCGGAGGCACAATGGTGATCATGACAATGACGTCGTCCCGAACCTTCCTGCCGGTCCTGGAGCGCATCGCCGAGGAGATGGAGCGGACGCCCGGTCGCGGCCGGCCCGCCGACTACATACCGGCGCTCGCCGCCTGCGATCCCCGCAGCTTCGGCATGGCCCTCGCCGAGCTGGACGGCACGGTCTACGGCGTCGGCGACTGGCGGCAGCCGTTCTCCACGCAGTCCATCACGAAGGTCTTCACCCTCGCCCTCGACCTGGCTCGCGAG
Organism: Streptomyces sp. NPDC048278; assembly: GCF_040652195.1. Taxonomy (NCBI): domain Bacteria; kingdom Bacillati; phylum Actinomycetota; class Actinomycetes; order Kitasatosporales; family Streptomycetaceae; genus Streptomyces; species Streptomyces sp. NPDC048278. The sequence continues at coordinate 77,663 of NZ_JBEZLP010000001.1, read as the reverse complement.
GGCGACGAACTCTGGGAACACGTCGGCCGCGAACCCTCCGGCAACCCCTTCAACTCCCTGGTCCAGCTGGAGTACGAGAACGGCATCCCGCGCAACCCCTTCATCAACGCGGGCGCGCTCGTCGTCACCGACCGCCTCCAGACCCGTACCGGCGACGCGGCCGGCGAACTGCTGGGCTTCCTGCGCGCCGAGAGCGGCAACGCCGCCCTGGACTTCGACCGGGACGTGGCCGCCTCCGAGTCCCGACACGGCGACCGCAACGCCGCGCTCGCCCACTTCATGGCGTCGTACGGCAACATCGACAACGAGGTCCCGGTCCTCCTCGACCAGTACTTCCGTCAGTGCTCGGTGGCCGCCTCCTGCGCCGACCTCGCCCTGGCCGCCACCTTCCTGGCCCGCCACGGGATCCGGGCCGACGGCACCCGCCTGCTGACCAGAAGCCAGGCGAAGCAGGTCAACGCGGTCATGCTGACCTGCGGGACGTACGACGCGGCGGGCGAGTTCGCCTACCGGGTGGGGCTGCCGGGAAAGAGCGGGGTCGGCGGCGGCATCATCGCCGTGGTACCGGGCCGTTGCGCGATCTGCGTCTGGAGCCCGGGTCTTGACGAACGGGGCAACTCGGTGGCGGGAGTCGCCGCACTCGACCGTTTCACGACCCTCACGGGCCTGTCGGTGTTCTAGCCCCGCGCCAGGATTCGGTTCCGCCGGAATGTACCTCCCGGGCAATTTCCCGCGGGGGGTCCGGTCGGGCGTGAGGGTTCCGTAACTCCGGTTTGTTCCGGATGACTTGGTTCGGTAATCGCCGCTGGCTGAAGTGGTCGTCATACGCAGCGGCGAGGTGCGAGACCTCGGCGCCAGGCATGGAGGATGTCATGCCCGAGATGTATTTCGACGTGCGCTGGCCCGACGGCGACATCCAGCGCTGCTATTCCCCCTCCACGGTGATCGAGGACTACTTCACGGCGGGTACCGAGTACGAAGTCGCCGACTTTCTGGAGCGGAGCCGTACCGCGCTCGGAATCGCGGGTGACAGGGTACGGGAGAAATTCGGCTTCGCCTGCACCGGCGCCGTCGGGCAGCTGGAGCGGATCGAGGAGACGGCCCGCGTCCGCGCCTTCCCGGCCGACGCCAGGGTCACCGTCGAGGCGCTCCTGGACGCCGACGGGAGCGCACGGTGACCCCCGCTCCCCGGCTCGCCGGGACCCACTACCCCGTGGCCGTGGTCGGCGGCGGCCAGGCCGGGCTCTCGGTCAGCCACTGCCTGCGCGAGCGCGGTGTCGACCACGTGGTGATCGAGGCCCACCGGATCGGCCACGAGTGGCGCGAGCGCCGCTGGGACTCCTTCTGCCTGGTGACCCCCAACTGGCAGTGCAGGCTGCCCGGTCACCCCTACGCCGGCCCCGATCCCGACGGGTTCATGGTCCGCGACGACATCGTGCGCTACCTGGAGGAGTATGTCGCCGCCTTCCGGCCGCCACTGGCCGAAGGCGTCCTGGTGACCCGGCTGCGCCGGGCCCCGGGCGGTGTCTTCGAGGTCACCACCACGGCCGGCGGGTTCACCGCCGACCAGGTCGTCGTCGCCACCGGCCCCTACCACACCCCGAAGCTGCCCCGGATGGCCGAGCGGCTGCCCTCCGCGGTCGAGCAGTTCCACTCCTCCGGCTACCGCAACCCAGGCCAGCTCCCGGACGGCGCCGTCCTCGTGGTCGGCACCGGCCAGTCCGGCTGCCAGATAGCCGAGGACCTGCACCTGGCCGGCCGGCAGGTGCACCTCGCGGTCGGCAGCGCGCCCCGGGTCGCCCGCTTCTACCGCGGCCGGGACTGCGTGGCCTGGCTCGACGACATGGGCCACTACGCCAGGAGCATCGACGGGTTCGAGGACGCCGACGCGGTGCGCCTGCGGGTCAACCACTACGTCACCGGCCGTGACGGCGGCCGGGACATCGACCTGCGCGCCTTCGCGCGGGACGGGATGCGCCTGTACGGCCGCCTGACGGACGTCGAGGGGCCGGACCTGGAGTTCGCCGCCGACCTCAGGACCAACCTGGACCACGCCGACGCCGTCGCCGAGAGCATCAAGGACGCCATCGACGCCCACATCGAGGCGGCCGGCCTCCGGGCGCCCGCCGAGGCCCGCTACCGGCCCGTGTGGCAGCCGGACGAGCAGCCGGCCGCCCTCGACCTCGCCGAGGCCGGCATCACCTCCGTCGTCTGGGCCACCGGCTTCACCCGCGACCACCGCTGGATCGAGATCCCCGCCTTCGACGGCCGCGGCTACCCCATGCACCGGCGGGGCGTCAGCAGCGTCCCCGGCCTGTACTTCCTGGGCCTGCCCTGGCAGTACACCTGGGGCTCGGGCCGGTTCGAGGCGGTCGGCCGGGACGCCGAGTTCCTCGCCGGGCACATCGACGCCGCGCGCCGCCTGGCCGACGTGTGCGGCACCCTGACCGGGGCGCCCGGCGCCCTCGCCGCCGCCCTCCCGATCGGCTGACGGCGATGGTCTTCGACGCGCACCGGCACATCGGTGTCCTGCCCGCCCACCCCTTCTACGGCGGCCCGCCCGTCCACCCCGACACCACCGCCCGCGCCACCGTCAAGCAGCTCATCGCCGACCTGGACGCCGAGGGCACCGAACGCGCCCTGGTCATCCCCAACTACGGCGTGCCCGACCCGGCCGTCGCCTTCTCCTTCAACGAACTGGCCGTCGAGGCCGCCCAGTCGGACGACCGGATCCGGGCCGGGCTGTGGGTCTCGCCCCGGCCCGAGGACGCCGCCCGCACCGACCGCGCGCTGAACCTCGCCGGTGAGCACGGAGTGCGGGCGCTCAAGCTCAGCTTCCTGCTCGGCGGCAGCCCCACCGACCCCGCCTGCCGCCCCCAACTGGACCGCGTCTTCAGCACGGCCGAGCGCCACGGCCTGGTCGTGCACGTCCACACCTCGCCCGGCGCCGCCTCCGACATCGACCAGGTCGGCCGTCTCGTCGACTGGTACGCCGACCGGGTCCCCGTCCATCTCGTGCACTTCGGCGGCGGGATGAGCGGGCACATCAAGCTCGCCGGCTCCCGGTTCTTCGACTGGATCGCTGCCGGCAAACGCGTCTACACCGACCTCTCCTGGGCCATCGGCTTCCTGCCGTACTGGCTGGCCCGGGAGATCGAGCAGCGCGGCATCGGCCATGACCGCGTGCTCTTCGCCAGCGACCAGCCGTGGGGCGACTTCACCGGCGAGTACGCCCGGATGGCCGCCGCCACCGGCGGCGGCCAACTCGGCGACCTCGTCTTCCGGGAGACCTTCGCCGCCCTCTACGACTGACCGGACCACCACCGCTGACCGGACCGCCGCCCACCACCGACCGGACCGCCGCCCACCACCGCCCGGACCGCCGCCCACCACCGCCCCGCCCAAGGAGACACCCATGTCCGAAACCGCCGCCCAGCTCAGCGACGTCGAGCAGAAGTCCCTCGACGAGATCCCGCACCCCTCCCTCCCCGAGGGCTCCAGCATCTACGGCTCCACCAAGGTCTTCCCCGACTACCGGGCCGAGGACGGCGAGACCTACTTCACCCTCGTCCACGGCATCGCCCACGAGTCCTCGGTGTCCTTCGTCGCCGTGCTCCAGGCGACCCGCGCCCTGCGCAAGGGCTTCGAGACCGCGATCTACTTCTACGGCCCCGGCTCCCTCAACTGCCTGGCCACCCGCGGCTTCCCGACCACCGGCAACTCCGCCTTCCCCGGTGAGCACAACATCAACAACCAGCTCAAGACGTTCATCGCCGAGGGCGGCAAGGTCTATTGCTGCCGCTTCGGCCTGTCCCTGCACGGCGCCCGCGAGGAGGACCTCATCGAGGGCGTCATCCCCACCCACCCCCTGGACGTCCAGGACGCGCTGATCCACTACGCGCGCAAGGGCGCCATCATCAACTCCACCTACCAGCTGTAGGGAGACCCCGCGATGAGCACCGGCACCGGACCGACGGTGGATGTGCGGATCATGACCCGCGCCGAACTCGCCCTGCACGGAGTCGCGTTGGACACGCCCGTGCGACGGCCCGACGGCGCGGGACCCAGCGACGACGGACACGTCCTCGTCGACGGTGCCGGTGCCGCGCTTCCCCGCAACCCCGACAGTCCCTACCGGGTCCGCGACGGCAGGGTGTGGCTGGGCGAGGAGACCGGACCTCTCACGGACACCGGCCTCACCCTCACCCCCGTACAGCGCCCGGGGTTCTACGACCTCACCACCGCCGACGGCGTCCCGTACGAGCACATCGCCCGCCTGCACGGCGCCGACGTCCTCGCCACCACCGTCGTCCAGACCTGCATCCGCTACGCCGAGTCCGACCGCTGCCGTTTCTGCACCATCGAGGAGTCCCTGCGCTCCGGCGCCACGGTGGCCGCCAAGACCCCGGCACAGCTCGCCGAGGTCGCCGAGGCCGCCGTACGGCTCGACGGCGTCCGGCAGATGGTCATGACCACCGGCACCACCACCGGCCCGGACCGCGGCGCCCGCAACCTCGTGCGGTCGGTGCGCGCCGTCCTGCGGGCCGTCCCCGGCCTTCCCGTCCAGGTCCAGTGCGAACCGCCCGCCGACCTCGCCTGGATCCGCGCCCTGCACGACGCCGGGGCCACCGCGATCGGCATCCACGCCGAGTCCCTCGACGACGCGGTGCGCCGCCGCTGGATGCCCGGGAAGTCGACTGTCCCGCTGGCCGAGTACGACACCGCCTGGGACGAGGCGGTCCGCGTCTTCGGACCCAACCGCGTCTCCACGTACCTCCTCGTCGGCCTGGGCGAGGACCCGGACGAACTCATCGCGGGAGCGGGCGAGTTGATCCGACGCGGGGTGTACCCCTTCGTCGTCCCCTTCCGCCCGATGAGCGGCACCCTCGCCGCCCGTGAGGGGGTCAGGGCCCCGAGCGCGGAACTGCTGCGGTACGTCACCGAGGGCGTCGCCGCCCGGCTGCGTGCCGCCGGGATGCGCGGCGCCGACCAGAGGGCGGGGTGCGCGGCCTGCGGGGCCTGCAGCGTGCTGTCGACGGCGGGCGGGTGAGGCGAGTGCTGCTCGACGGATCCCCGGAGCCGGCCCTGGAGCGGCCGTACGACATCCTGGCCCTGCTGGGTGACCGGAACACCCTCGCCCGCGAGGCCTCCTTCCGAGTCGAGGAGGCGAGTACGCACGCCGAGTCGGCGGACTACCTGCGGCTGCGCCGGGACGTCTTCGTCCACGAACAGGGGCTGTTCGACGGCCACGACCTGGACGACCGCGACGCCGACCCGCGCACGCTGGTGCTGGTCGCCAAGGACGCCGCGGGCACCGTGCTCGGCGGGGTGCGGCTGGGACCCGTGGCCGACGGCCCGGACCTCGGCTGGTGGGCGGGCGGCCGGCTCGTCGTCGCGCCGGGCGCCCGCGGCCCCCGGGGCATCGGTGCCGCGCTGGTGCGGGCCGCGTGCGCGCGGGCCGAGGCGGAGGGCGTGCTGCGCTTCGACGCGACCGTCCAGGTGCGGAGCGAACCCCTGTTCCGGCGGCTCGGCTGGCGTCCCGTCCGCCCGACCGAGGTCGCCGACACACCGCACACGCTGATGCGCTGGCCCATCGGGCGGATCGCGGCCCAGGCGGCGGCGACGAAGTCCGCCCTCGGTCCGCTGCTGGCGGGCCTGCGTGGACCGGCGGCCCGTGCCCGACGGCAGGACCCGGTCGGCGGGGCCCTGTCCGCGGCACGGGCCGTCCTCGGCGGCAGGGGATTCGTCGGCGACGACGGCGCGCCCGTCCCCGGCACCGACGTGGTCGCCGCGTGCGACGCGATCGTGCCGTCCATGGTCGAGCGCGACCCCGGCTGGGCGGGCTGGTGCTCCGTCCTCGTCAACGTCAACGACCTCGCGGCGATGGGTGCTTCACCCCTCGGACTGCTGGACGCGGTGGGCGCACGGGACGCCGCCCATGCCGCGCGGGTGCTGGACGGACTGGCGCGGGCGGCGCGGGCGTACGACATCCCCGTGCTGGGCGGCCACACCCAACTCGGTGTTCCCGCCGCCCTCTCCGTGACCGCCCTGGGCCGCACCGCGCGCCCGGTGCCGGGCGGCGGCGGCCGTCCCGGGCACGCCGTGCGGCTGACCGCGGACCTCGGCGGCGGCTGGCGCGCCGGATACCGGGGCCGCCAGTGGGACTCGACGAGCCACCGCCGTACGGACGAACTGCGCGCCATGACCGGCGCGGTGGCCGCCGCCCGGCCCGCCGCGGCCAAGGACGTGTCGATGGCCGGCATCGCCGGCACCCTCGGCATGCTCGCCGAGGCGAGCGGCTGCCGGGCGCTGCTCGACGTGGCCGCCGTGCCCCGGCCCTCCGGCGCGGACGTCGGCGACTGGCTGACCTGCTTCCCCGGCTGGGCGATGCTCACCACCGGCGGACCGGACGCCCCGCCCCTGCCCGCCGGGCCGGCCACGGGCGCCGTGTGCGGCGAACTGACCACAGGAGAAGGCGTCGGCCTGCGCTGGCCCGACGGCGAGATCACCGAAGCGGTCGCCTCGGCGGTGACCGGGATGGGAGCCGCATGAGCACGCTGCGGATGGCGGCCGTCGCCGCCGCCTTCGGCCGGGACCTGGCGGAGGACTTCACGATCGTCGAACGGCTGATCGAGCAGGCCCGTGAGCAGGACGTACGGCTGCTGGCGCTCCCGGAGGCCTGCCTGGGCGGCTACCTGCTCAGCCTCGACGACCCCGGGGCACTCGACCAGGGCCCGCCCGCCCTCGCCCTCGACGGCCCCGAGATCCGCCGACTGGCCGCGCTGGCCGGGGAGATGACCGTCGTCGCCGGCTACTGCGAGGCGGGCCCCGACGGCCACCGCTACAACAGCGTCGTCTGCGTCACCGGCGACGGCGTCCTCGGCAACCACCGCAAGGTGCACCAGCCGCTGGGCGAGGACGCGTCGTACGCCTCCGGGGACCGGTTCCACGCCTTCGACACCCCGGTCGGCCGGCTCGGCATGATGATCTGCTACGACAAGGCGTTCCCGGAGTCGGCCCGGGCGCTGGCGCTGGACGGCGCCCAGATCGGCGTGTGCGTGTCGGCCTGGCCGGGCGCGCGCACCAACGCCGCCGCCGACCTGGAGCAGGACCGCTGGAAGCGCCGCTTCGACCTCTTCGACCGGGCCCGCGCCCTGGAGAACCAGATCGTGTGGCTGTCGGCCAACCAGGCCGGCACCTTCGGGTCGCTACGCTTCGTCGGCAGCGCCAAGGTCGTCGACCCCGGCGGCGAGATCATCGCCGCCACGGGCGTCCCGGCCGGTCTCGCCGTCGCCGAACTCGACGTCGTCCAGGCGCTGCAGACCGCCCGCCGGTCCATGGGGCACCTGCGCGACCGGCGGCCCGAGACCTACACGCACGCAGGAGCAGTCACCGCATGAGCACGATCCGGATCGCGGCTGCTGCCGCCCACTTCGGCCGCGACCTGGAGTTCGACCTGGCCCGCATCGCCAAGCTGATCGACGACGCACGGGCCGCCGGCGCCGCACTGCTCGTGCTGCCCGACGCCGCCCTCGGCGGCTACCTCGCCGACCTGCGCCACCCCGACCCCGAGACCCTGCCGCCCGCGCTGCGGCCCGACGACCCGCTGATCCTGCGGGTCGCCGGGCTGGCGGCCGAGATGGTGGTGTGCGTCGGCTACCGCGAGGACGGCGGCGACCGGTGCTACAACGCGGCCGTCTGCGTCAGCGGCGACGGCGTCCTCGGCCGCCACCGCAAGGTCCACCTGCCCGCCGGCGAGACCGCCGCCTACGCGCCCGGCGACCGCTTCGACGCCTTCGACACGCCGGTCGGCCGCCTCGGCATGCTCATCGACTACGACAAGACCTTCCCGGAGTCCGCCCGCTCTCTCGCCCTGGACGGCGCCGAGGTCCTCGCCTGCCTCTCCGCCTGGCCCACCTCCATCACCAACCGCGCCCCGCGCATGGCCCAGGACCGCCAGGCCCGGCTCTTCGACCTGTACGACCAGGCCCGCGCCGCCGAGAACCAGCTCGTCCTCGCCTCCTCCAACCAGACCGGCGCCCTGGGCGGCATGCGCTTCCTCGGCCAGGCCAAGGTCGTCGGGCCCGGCGGCGACATCCTCGCCCGCACCTGGTCCAAGGCCGGCCTGGCCGTCGCCGAGGTCGACGTGGCCGCCGAGATCGACCGCGCCCGCCGCGTCCTGCGCCACCTGGACGAGCGCCGCCCCGCCGCCTACCGCGAGCACCCCTCGCCCGCCGCCCCCAGGGGAGCACCCTCGTGAAGATCGCCCTGCTCAGCTACTCCACCAGGCCGCGCGGCGGTGTCGTGCACACCCTCCACCTCGCCGAGGCTCTCGCGGCGCTCGGCGAGGACGTCACCGTGTGGACGCTGGGCCGGGGCGGCGACACGGGCTTCTTCCGTCCGGTCAGCCCGGCGGTACGGCTGCGGATCGTGCCCTTCCCCGACCGCGCCCCCGGCCCCGTGGCCGAGACGGTCGGCGAACGCGTCCTGCGCTCCATCGCCACCCTCCGCGACGCCTTCGACCCCGCCCCGTACGACATCGTGCACGCCCAGGACTGCATCAGCGCCAACGCCGTCGGCCGCTGCGTGCGCACGGTCCACCACATCGACCACTTCACCACCCCCGAGCTGGCCGCCTGCCACGAGCGGGCCCTCGTCGAACCGCACACCCACGTCTGCGTGTCGGCGGCCGTGGCCGAGGAACTCCGGGCGGGCTGGGGCCGGTCCGCGCAGGTGATCCCCAACGGGGTCGCCTACGACCGCTTCGCCGCCACCGACCCGGCGGCGAGGGCGGGTTGGCGCGACCGCCTGGGCCGCTACGTGCTGACCGTCGGCGGCATCGAACCCCGCAAGGGGTCCCTCGACCTGCTGGAGGCCTACGCGCTGCTGCGCGCCGGCCACCCCGGCGTCCGGCTGGTCGTCGCGGGCGGCGAGACCCTCTTCGACTACCGCGACTACCGCGCCCGCTGGGACGCCCGGGCCGCCGAACTCGGCGTGGAGCCGGTCCTGTTGGGCCCGGTGCCCGACGACCGGCTGCCGGCCCTGGTCGCCGCCGCGGACGCCTTCGCCTTCCCCTCCCGCAAGGAGGGCTTCGGTCTCGCCGCCATGGAGGCGCTCGCCGCCGGCGTTCCCCTGGTCGTACGCGATCTGCCGGTCCTGCGCGAGGTCTTCGGGCCCGCCGCCCGCTTCGCCACCACGCCCGCCCACCTGGCCGCCGCGCTCGGCCGCGCCCTGACGGTCGAGGACCCGGCCCGGCGGGCAGCCGGACGGGAACTGGCCGCCGCCCACACCTGGGCCGAGGCGGCCCGCCGCCACCTGGCCCTGTACCGCTCCCTGCGCCGGCCGGGCGCGCTCACGCCGCCGGCTGCGGCCGGACCGTGAGGATCTGCGAGGCGTGTCCGACGGGCCCCTCGACGTCGTGCAGGACCGTGCTGGTCAGGCCCTGCCCGGTGGGACCGAAGGTGACCTTCGTGTCCAGCCCGGTCCAGGCGCCGCGCGGCTGGCGGTGCAGATGGACCGTCAGGTCGACATTGGGGAACATCCACGCGGCGGGCGGCTGCCGGACGGCGATGCCGTTGGCGGTGTCGACCAGGGCGAGGTACGACGCGAGCGGTCCGGCGGAGCCGCCGGCGACCAGGTCCAGCGGGGTGGCGAGCCACGCGGCCGTTCGGCCCGGACGGGGCGGTGCGACCGGACGGATCTCGACGGACTCGATGTAGCCGCCGGGCCAGATCTCGCTTGCCGGCCACGGGGCGAGCGAGTCCGGCGGCGGCAGACGGTCGTCGGGGCCGCCCGCGACCGCGCCGGTGTCGAGAGCGGTCAGGTACCAGGCGCGGGCCCGCAGCACCGGGCGGCCGGAGATCCGTACGACCGCTTCGAGCAGTTCGATGGTCCGGCCGGGGCGGACGGTCTCCACCTCGATCTCGCACTCGTCGAGGGCGAGGCGGCCGAGGATGTCGTAGGAGATCCGGGACAGCAGGAGCCCGCTGTCCGGGCCGGCTGCCCGGTACCGGTCGAGGGCGTGGACGACGAGTCCGGCCAGGGGGCTGAAGTGCTGCTCGTCCGCCGCCCAGGCCCCGCCCGCGTGCGGGGTCGGCTTGTAGCGGCAGTCGTCGACGGCCTCGAAGTAACTGCCCCGGGGCGTGGTCGGGTCGGACAACGGACGTCTCTCCTCGAACGGGAACAGGGCGGAAGGCACCGGCATCCGCCGGTCTCTCCGGGGGAGAAAATGTACCGTGCATTCAACAGGTGGCCGCAGCCCGCGCGCACCTCCGGCCCTGTCCCACCAGCGCGCGAGCCGCGCACCACCACCCACAGGTAACAACCAGTCCTCTCCCAGGAAAACACCCTGTCGCTTTCCGGCCACCCGCAATTGACACGCTGACCCAGTGTTGGCCATGGCTTTTCCCGTCGATCTACGCCGCTGCCAGGTACTGGGCCTGGCCGGCACCGCGTTCCTTGCCCTGGGAGGTGAGACAGCCGGCGCCCTGCCCGTGGAGGATCTGCTCGCACCCAGCTCCGTGCAGGCGGCGTTCGGCCTGGTCGGCGTCTATTTCGGCGTCGTCCTGCTGATCGCGGCGTGGCTGCTGCTGGGCCGCCTGGTGCGCGGCTCCGAACCGCCCACCCCGCGGCAGCTGTTGCTGGTCCTCGCCGTCTGGGCGGCCCCGCTGCTGCTGGCGCCCCCGCTGTTCAGCCGCGACGTATACAGCTACCTCGCACAGGGCGCCATGGTCGACGCGCACATGGACGTCTACACCTCGGGGCCCGCCCAGCTCGGCGGCCCGCTGGCCGACGAGGTCGCGCCGGTGTGGCAGAACACCGCCGCCCCCTACGGGCCCGCGTTCATGGGCGTGGCCTCGCTGCTGTCCGGGCTCACCCGCGGTGAACTCCCGGCCGGGCTCTTCGGGATGCGGCTGGTCGCCCTGCTCGGCGTCGGCCTGATGGCAGCCGCGCTGCCCCGGCTCGCCCGGCACAGCGGCGCCGACCCGGCCGCCGCGCTCTGGCTCGGCGCGCTCAACCCGCTGGTGCTGCTGCACCTGGTCGCCGGCGCCCACAACGACGCCATCATGCTCGGCCTGCTGGGCCTCGGCCTGGTCGCGGCGCTCGGCCGCTGGCCGGTCCTGGGCGCCGTCCTGGTCACGCTCGCGGCCCTGGTGAAGGCGCCCGCGGCGCTCGGCCTGCTCGCGGTGATCGTCGTACAGGCGCGCAAGGGCCGCAGCCCCGTGCGGGCCACGCTGACGACGGCGCTCGCCTCCGGGGCGACGACGGTGGTGGCGACCGCCGTCGCCGGGACCGGGTACGGGTGGATAAGGGCGCTGGACACGCCCGTCTCCCCGCACAACTGGGCGCTGAGCAGCCTGCTCGGCCGGGTCACGGGCCGGATCCTCGAACACTTCGGCAGCGACCTGGCGCCGCTCGCCGTCCCGGCCTGGCACCTGCTCGGACTGGCGCTCACCGCGGTGACCGTGCTGCTGATATGGGTCCGGCTGCGGCCCCGCCCGGTCTACGCCCTCGGCCTGAGCCTCGCCGCGGTCGCGGCCTTCGGGCCGGCGATCCGTCCCTGGTACGCCATCTGGGGCCTGTTCCTGATAGCTGCCGCGGCGCCCAGCACCTCGGTACGGCACCGGGTGGCGGCCGTCACCGGCGTGCTCGCCCTCGCCGTGCTGCCCAGCGGCGGCCCCGCCGACATCGGCCAGCTGGTCCTCGCCGTCTCCGGCGGGGTGCTCGGCGTGGTCGTGCTGTGGCAGGCCCACCAGGCCGCGCAGGCCCCGGCCGTGGGACGTACGGCATGAGAGGTCCGCGTACCGACCGGGGGAGGGTGCTGCTCGTCCTGGTCCTCGTCGCCGCCGTGACCCTGTTCACGGCCACCGTGCCGCTGCTGCGCGACTGGTTCGACCTGCGCGTGTACTACGGCACCGTGCACACCTGGGTGCACCACGGCGGGCGGATCTACGACTACCGGGTGCCCGGGACGACGTACGGGTTCACGTATCCGCCGTTCGCCGCCGTCGGCATGCTGCCCATGGCGCTGGTGGGGCTGCACCTGGCCATCGCGGCCTCGCTGCTGCTGAACCTGGCCGCGCTGGCGTTCGTGCTGCGCATCCTGGCCGGCCCGGGCTGGCGGCGCTGGGGCTGGTACCGGTGGGCGCTCGCGCTGTGCGGGCTCGCGCTGTTCGAGCCGTTGCGGGACACCTTCAGCTTCGGTCAGGTGAACCTGATACTGCTCGCCCTGGTGCTCGCCGACTGCTGCCTGCTGCGCAGCGGGCGGGGCCGCTGGGCCGGGGCCGGCATCGGGCTCGCCGCCGCGGTCAAGCTCACGCCGGCCCTGTTCATCTTCATGCTGCTGATCGGCCGCAAGTGGCGGGCGGCCGGCATCGCCACGGCCGTGGCGCTCGCCGCCACCGGGCTCGCCGCCTGGGCCGATCCGAGGGCGTCCCGGTTCTACTGGACCCAGGCGCTCTGGGACACCAGCAGGGTCGGCCGGCTCGACTACGTCTCGAACCAGTCGCTGCAGGGCGTCCTGGCCCGGCTCGGCCATCCGGACAAGCCGCTGTGGGCGATCGTGGTGCTGCTCACGCTGGCCGTGTGGGCGTGGCGGACCCGCAGGGCCGTGGCGGCCTCCGACTGGACGGCCGCCTTCGCGCTCACCGGCCTCGCCGCCTGCCTGGTCAGCCCGATCACCTGGGTGCACCACCTGGTGTGGGTGCTGCCGTCGTTCGTGCTGCTGGCGCGTGCCGGGCACCCGCGGATCGCGGGCGCCCTCTACGCGGTGATGTGCACCAGCGTGGTGTGGCTGTGGTTCGACGACGCGTCCGGCGTCGACGGGTTCCTCGGCAGCAACATCTACACCTGGATCACGCTGGGCCTGCTGCTGTGGCTGCCGGTCGGTCAGCCCCGGCCGGAGCGCTCGCCCCTGAGCCGCATCGCCAGGGTGACGGCGCCCGCGCCGAGCGCCGCCAGCCCGGCCACGACGGCGGTCTCCGACCAGTCGTCGTCGGGTGCCGTGGCCGCCGCCATCGGTACGGTGCTCGGGCCCGGCCGGGGCCGCGGTCTGGGCCGCAGACCGTCCAGCGAGCCCACCGGGTCGACCCGTCCGGCCGCCTCGAAACCCCAGTCGAGCAGCTGACGGGCCTCGTCGTACACGCCGCCGTCCTGAGGGTTCATCACCGTCACGAGGAGGGTGTGCCCGCCGCGCCGGGCGGCGGCGACGAGGGTGTTGCCGGCGTTGCTGGTGTAGCCGTTCTTGATCCCGACCAGGCCGGGATACCGGCCCACGCCGTCCGCGCCGGTCAGCAGCCGGTTGGTGTTCTCGATGCCGAACGACCAGCCCGCGCCGTCGGGGAAGCGGGCCTCGGCGGTGGAGCAGTACCGCGCGAAGTCGGGGTTGCGCAGCCCCTCCCGGCCGAACACCGCGAGGTCGAACGCGGAGGAGACCTGCCCGGGTGCGTCGTAGCCGTCGGGGGACCTGACCTGGGTGTCGAGGGCGCCCAGGGCGCGGGCGTTGGCCTGCATCCGGGTGGTGGTGCGCTGCCAGCCGCCGTCGAGCGCGGCGAGGACGTGCACGGCGTCGTTCCCGGAGCTGAGGAAGACCCCGCGCCACAGGTCGGACACCTGGTAGGTGCGGCCCGCCTCGACGCCGACCACACTGCTGTCCTCGGGGACGTCCGCCAGCTCCCTGGAGGTCACCTGGTGCTGGAGGCCGGCCGGCAGGACGGGCAGCACGGTGAGCGCGAACAGGGTCTTGAGGGTGCTGGCCGGTGGCAGCCGGCGGTGTGCGTGACTGGCCGCCAGCACCTGGCCGGTGTCCGCGTCGGCGATCAGCCAGGAGAGCGCGGAGAGGTCCGGGAGGGCCGGGGCCCCGGAGTGTGGCCGCACCTGCGTGCCGGAGCGGTAGAGCAGCGACGGTCCGGGCACCACCGCCCTCGGGGGCGGGGCGGGGTCGAGCGCCGCGCTGCCGGCGGCGGCCGTACCGGGTGTCAGCGCCAGCAGGCCCGCCAGGCAGACGGAGCAGGTCGTCACCGCCGCTCGCCGAGGGAATCGGCCAGTCAATCCGATCGTCATATGATCAACGTAGGAACGATGGCGGTGTCCAGCGCGCTGCCAGGGCCGGTCGGGGCGTTGAGCAACCCGGATGCCGCATGCCCGGCCCGAGGTGCACCCGTCGGGAGGGGGCCCGGTCTCAGCCCGCCGGCAGGGTGGGCTGCACGCGCCGCAGGAAGGTCGCGTTGTCCGGGGTCTCGCGCAGCCGCTCCAGGAGCGTCTCCAGGCCGTTCGGGGTGCCCTCCCGGCTCTGCAGGGCCCGGCGCAGTCCGCGGACGGTGGTCAACTCGGCCGGGGTGAGCAGGAGTTCCTCGCGCCGGGTGCCGGAGGGGGCGATGTCCACGGCCGGGAAGACCCGCCGGGAGGCCGACTCGCGGTCCAGCCGCAGCTCCATGTTGCCGGTGCTCTTCAGCTCCTCGAAGAAGTAGCCGTCGGCCCGGGAGCCGGTGTCCACCAGGACGGTGGCGAGGATGGTGAGCGAGCCGCCCTCCTCGGCCTTGCGGGCGGCGCCGAAGAACCGCTTCGGGCCGAGCAGCGCGCCCGCGTCGACACCGCCGCTGAGGGTACGGCCGTTGGAGGCCGCCGCGTTGTTGTGGGCCCGGCACAGCCGGGTCAGGGAGTCGAGCAGGATGACGACGTCCTGGCCGTCCTCGACGAGCCGCTTGGCGCGCTCGACGACGAGTTCGGCGAGGGCGATGTGCTCCTTGGCGGGCCGGTCGAAGGTGGAGGCGTACACCTCGCCGCGCACCGAGCGCCGCATGTCGGTGACTTCCTCCGGACGCTCGTCGAGCAGCAGCACCATCAGGTGGCACTCCGGGTGGTTGCCGGCCACGGCAGCCGCGAACTGCTGGAGCAGCACGGTCTTGCCGGTCTTCGGCGGCGCCACGATCAGCCCGCGCTGCCCCTTGCCGACCGGCGCCAACAGGTCGGTGACCCGTCCGGCGAGCCCGGCGGCAGGGTGTTCGAGGCGGATCCGCTCGTGCGGATGGAGCGGGGTGAGGTCGCGGAAGTGACGGCGTCCGCGCAGCTCCTCGGGCGTACGGCCGTTGACGCGCGTGACCTCGGTCAGCGTGCGCCGGTCGCCGCGGACGCCCTCGACGAGATCGCCCTTGCGCAGGCCGTGACGGCGGATCAGCGCCGGGGAGACCTGCGGGTCGGCGGGGGAGGGCAGGCAGCTCGGGGCCCGCAGCTGCCCCTTCCCGCCCGCGTCGATGTCGAGGACACCGGTGACGGGCCGGGTGGCCGGCCGGTCCTGCTGCTGTACAGGGGGTTCGAGTGTGGTGGTCATGAGAGGTGGTCCTTTCGCGGACGGAAGACATGAGTGAAGGGGGGAGTGGGCCGCGAGCGGGAGGGCTGTGCGCAGGCCTCCGTGCGGCGGAGAACGACACCTCGGAAACGGTGGAAAAACCCTGGTCGCGAGGTGGTGCTGAGAAGCCGGCGGGCCGGTCGGGAAGCGACGGGCGATGCGGCTGGAGGGGTGGAACCGGCACTCGGCGCCCGATGGAAGGGCGCTCACACGTGCTGATCGCACTATACCCGGGGTTCCACGATCGTCAACATGGTACCGGTCACCGGTATTCCGCTGTCGCTGTCGCTGTCGCTGTCGCCGTAGCCGCGGCAGGCCGCTGCGTGCCGGGCGCACTGGCCGGGAAACGCTCCTTGCCACCGGCCCGCGGGCGCCTACGATCGGCCGTGTCCGCGTCGTACCGCTACCGCTGTCAGGAGCCCCCGGTGGAGACCTCGCCCGAGCCGTACCGCCCGGACCCCGCAGGCGGCTGCCCGCACGCCGACAACGCCCGGCTGCTGGCGCGCGGTGCCGTCGCCCCGGTCGTGCTGCCCGGCGGCGTCGAGGGCATGGCCGTGCTCGGGCACGAGGCGCTCAGGGAGTTCCTCCAGCACCCCGAAGTCGCCAAGGACGCCCGGCACTTCACGCAGCTGCGGGAGGGCCGCATCCCGGCGGGCTGGCCGCTCCTGACCTTCGCCGGCGTGCGGGGCATGACCACCGCCGACGGCGCCGACCACCGCAGGCTGCGCGGACTGGTCAGCCGGGCCTTCACACCGCGCCGGGTCGAGGAACTCCGGCCCCGGATCGAGGAGTTGACCGGCACTCTCCTCGACGACCTGGAGCGGGCCGCGGCCGAGGGCGACGGCGTCGCCGATCTGCGCCGGCACTTCGCGCTGCCGCTGCCCATGGGCGTGATCGGTGAACTCCTCGGTGTGGACGTGGAGCTCCGCGACCGGCTGCACCACCTGACCGACCAGGTCGTGGCCACCGACATCGGACCGGCCGAGGCCGTGGCCGCCAACCGGGAGCTGGTCGCCGTCCTCGGCACCGTCGCCGCCGCCCGCGCCGAGCACCCCGGCGACGATCTCACCAGCGCCCTGATCGCCGCCCGCGACGAGGACGGCGACCGGCTCGGCCAGGAGGAGCTGATCGGCACCCTGGTCCTGATGATCATCGCCGGGCACGAGACCACCCTCAACCTGATCACCAACGCCGTGCGTGCCCTGTGCGGCCACCGCGACCAGCTCGAACTCGTCCGCAAGGGCGACGCGAGCTGGGCGGACGTGGTGGAGGAGACGCTGCGCTGGGACGCACCGGTCAGCTACTTCCCCTTCCGCTACCCGGTGCGGGACCTGACCGTCGACGGCACGGTGATCCCCGCGGGCACCCCGGTCCTGGCCGGCTACTCCGCCGCCGGACGCGACCCGGCCGCGCACGGCCCGGACGCCGACCGCTTCGACGTCACCCGGCCCGCCCGCCCCGACGCCGTCCGCCACCTCTCCCTCGGCCACGGCGCCCACTACTGCCTGGGCGCCCCGCTGGCCCGCCTGGAGGCCACGGTCGCCCTGGAACGGCTCTTCGACCGCTTCCCGGCCCTGGACCTCGCCGCCCCCGAGGGCGGTCTCCCCCGGTCGGGCAGCTTCGTCAGCAACAGCGTGCACGCCCTCCCGGTACGGCCGCGCCCCCGATCCGGCGGCTGACGCGCATACCAGCCATACGAACGCCCGATGGCGTTTCCCTGACGCATTTCTTGTTCTCGCCATAGGCCCTACCTACGCTGCCACCACCGCACTTCGGCGGCATGGACAAGGGACTTCGCAATCATGGGTCGACTGGCCGGGAAAATCGCTTTCATCAGTGGAACGGGGGCTGGAATCGGCCGGGCCGCGGCACAGGTGTTCGCGGCGGAGGGCGCCACCGTATTCGGCTGCGACATCGACGAGAAGAACGCCGCGGAAACCGTGGAACTCGTCGAGAAGGCCGGCGGTGCCATGCGTTCCCTGGCGCCGGTCGACCTTTCCACCGAAGCCGGGGCGCGGGAGTGGATCGAGGCCGGGATCGCGGAATTCGGCGGGATCGACATCCTCTACAACAACGCCTCCGCGCTGCGGAACGGCCCCTTCGAGACGATGCCCGCCGAAGACTGGTACTTCACCATCAGGAACGAGCTGGACATCCCCTACTTCTGCACGCAGGCGGCCTGGCCGCACCTGGTCGCACGCGGCGGCGGGGCTGTCCTGAACGTCGCCTCCGTGGCCGCCGTGCGCGGCGCACCGTTCATGCCGATGGTGCCGCACGGCGCCGCCAAGGGCGGGGTCCTCGCGATGAGCAAGCACCTGTGCGCGGCCGGCGCCCCGCATCGCATCCGCGTCAACACCATCGCCCCCGGCATGACCCGCACCTCGGCCACCGCACCCTTCCTCGACGACCCGAACGGCCCGAAGGCGCAGTTGGAGGCGCGGATCCCGGTCGGCAGGGTCGGACAGCCCGAGGACATCGCCCGCGCGGCGGCCTTCCTCTGCTCCGACGAGGCGGCCTTCGTCAACGGCGCCAACCTCATGGTCGACGGCGGCGACAGCGCGATGGCGGGCTGAGGCGCCGATGCACGCACGACTCGACCACGTGGGCGTCAACGTACGCGACCTGCCCGCCCAACTCGCCTGGTACAAAGCGGCCTTCGGCCTGAAGACCGTCTTCGAGTTCCATCTCGACGGACCCGGTCTGACCGGTGTCGTCCTGGAACACCCGCACGGCTGGCGGCTCGAACTGCTCGCCAGGCCCGGATCCGTGCCCGGCCTGAGGGCACCGGACCCGATGACCGCCGTCCTCACCGAGGGATACGGGCACTTCGCGGTCACCACCCCCGAACTCGACCCCGTGTACGCCGCGTTGACGGCCCTCGGGGCGGGCGAGGTCCTCGCCCCCGGCCCGTCCCCCGAACCCGGGGTGCGGATGGCCTGGGTCAAGGACCCCGAGGGAAATCTCATCGAACTCATAGAACGCGGCACCACCGTTAACCCGTGAGATGGAGCAGGGAATGACAAACGCTGTGAAGAAACTGGACGTGGGCACGCTCGTAGCCTGTTGTCTGGCAGTTGCCGCTGCGCAGCTGTGCATTACCGTCCCCTCGCCCATCAACGGGGAAATCCAGAGCGCATTCGGCGCCTCGGGATCGCAGGTCGCCTGGGTCACCTCCGCATTCATTCTGCCCACCGCGATCCTGGAACTGAATTTCGGTGTGGTGGGCGACCTGTTCGGCCGTAAGCGGCTGCTGGTGTTCGGCGGATTCGTGCTGGCGATCGGTGAACTCCTCAACGCCACTTCCCAGAACATCACCATGCTCTGGATCGGCCAGGCCCTCGCCGGCATCGGCGCCGCCGCGCTCTTCCCCAGCTCCCTCGCCGTGATCGCGGCGGCGACCCCCGGGGAGAAGGACCGCGCCAAGGCGGTCTCGACCTGGGCGCTGAGCATCTCCCTCGCCTCCGCCGTGGGCCCGCTCTCCTCCGGCATCCTGGCCACGGTCGCCGACTTCCGCTGGGCGTTCGTGCCGCCGGTCGTCCTCGGCGTCGTGGTCGGCATCTCCTGCTGGGCGCTGGTCACCGACTCCAAGGCGCCCGAGGGCCGCGCGCTGGACTGGCCCGGTCAGATCAGCATCGCCGTCGGTCTCACCGCCCTGCTGTGGGGCATCATCGAAGGCGGCGACCGCGGCTGGAGCAGCCCCTCCATCGTCTTCGCGCTGGTCCTCGCCGCCGTGGCCCTGGTCGGCTTCGTGGTCGCGGAGAACCGCGCCGAGTCCCCGATGTTCAACCTGGAACTGCTGAGGATCCCGTCGTTCGCGGCGGCTGCGGTGGTCGCGCTGACCGGCATGTTCGGCTTCATCGGCACCGCCTACTGCGTCTCCATCCGGCTCGGCGCGGTGATGCACCTCAGCGCCCTGCGGGCCGGCATGCCGTTCGTCATCCTCCAGCTGATCCCGCTGCTCCTCGCGCCGGTGCTCAGCAAGATGCTCACCCGGGTCGAGCCGCGCTGGCTGCTGATGGGCGGCCTGCTGCCGATGGCCGCCGGCCAGTTCTGGATCGCCGCTCTGCCCATCACCACCACCTCCCTCGCGGCCTTCATCGGCCCGGTGCTGCTGCTCGGCATCGGCTTCATCTGCGTGGTCTCCTCGCTGACCTCGGCCGCCGTCAACGCCGTGCCGATCGAGATGACCGGCATGGCGAGCGGCGCGACCAGCCTGGTCCGCGAGTTCGGCCAGGGCCTCGGCCCGGCCGTGATCAGCACCATCGCGATGAGCGCGGCCTCCTCCGCGCTGGTCGGCAAGCTGAGCGGGTCCGACGCCGGCATGGAGGCCGCGGCCGGTCCGCTCGCGGTGGTCAACGCGGGCAGTGACAGCGCCAGGGCCGCCGCGCAGGACGCCCTCGCGCACGGCATGGCCCTGGGCGTGGTGATCTGCGGCTGCGCCTCGCTGCTCGGCGCGCTGGTCACCCTGCTGCTGGTCCGCAAGAACACCGCGCGAGCGGTGGCGCAGGCGCCGGTGCAGCCCGCGTCCGCCTGATCCGCGGCACACCGTGAAGGCCGGGGCCCGTGCCCCGGCCTTTTCGCGCGCACCTGCCGCGGACGGCTGCGGCGACTAGTTCCCGACAGGCGTGAAGCGGGCCCGCAGGCCCGCCGGTGCGAGTCGGCCCATGAACTCCGGGGCCACCGAAGCGGCGTTCGGCGACTCGACGGTGAAGCGCTGCGCGAGCCGTGCCGTGGCCAGCGTGAGCTGCCGCAGGGCCAGTGCCGAACCCAGGCAGACCCGTGGCCCGGCACCGAACGGCAGGTAGGCCGGGCCGGGTGCCGGCCGCCCGTGCAGCCACCGGGTCGGGTCGAAGTCGTCCGGCCGCTGCCACCACCGGGGATCCCGGTGGATCAGGTAGGCGTTGAGCAGGACGTCGTCACCGGGGCTGAGCGACCAGCCGCCCAGCTCCGCCGCCGTGCGGGCGGTGCGGGTCATCAGCCACGCGGGCGGGTACAGGCGCAGCGTCTCCCGGACCACGGCCTCGGCCAGCGGGAGTCGTGCCGCCGACAGCGTGGCCGCCGCCGTGGGCTCCGCGTCGCCGTCCGCCGGCCCGTTCGCCTCGGCGCGCAGGTCGCCGAGGAGCCGGGGCCGCCGGGCGAGTTCCCACACGACGGAGGTGAGTCCGGCGGCGGGCACGCCGTGGCCGCCCATGAGGATGCTGTGGAGCGTCGAGGCGACCGTGGCGTCGGGCATGCCCGGATCGGCGACGAGCAGCGAGCCGAGCAGGTCGCTGCCGGGTGTGCGGCCGTGCGCCGTGCGCCGCTGCCGGACGATCCCGGTCAGCGCGTCGGTCAGGCGCCGGTAGGCACGGAAGAAGTGGCGGTGGCGGGGGATCGGCAGCCACGCGGGGAACTCGTAGGACGAGTCCGTGAACGGCTTGGTGGCGTCGATGACCTCGTGGAGCAGCGCGGGGACGCCGCCGGAGTCCGCGCCGAGGCAGTACTCGGCGATGGCCCGCGCCGTGAACGCGCGCATCGTGGTGAGCACGTCGGCCTCCCGGCCGGCGCCGTCGGCCAGGACCGCGTCGAGGATCTCGACGGTCCGGCGGTCGGACGCGGCTGCGGCCGAGCGGTTGAGCGCGGGCCACACGGCGCGCCGCGCGGACATCCACGACGCGGCCTGCTCGGCGGCCTCGTCGAGGTCCCGCCGCATGTCGAAGGGGGCGAGCTCGGTCACGAAGCTCTCGCCGGTGCGGGCCAGCACCTGGTGGGTGACGTCCGGGTCGATCACGAACACCGTCTGCTCGTCGTACGAGAAGACGTCGCCGTACTCGCGGTGGCAGCGGCGCAGGAACCCGATCCGGTCGGCCTCGTAGGCGCGGGTGTTGCCCGTGAGCCAGTGTCCGCGCGGGCCCGGCGGCCGTCCGGGCGTTCCCTGGCGTGCCATCCCGCCTCCCAGGAGATCGCAGGACCCCGGTACGGGTCCTGCGATCGGCGTTCTTCCACTGTCTCCGGTGACTGCGGCCCCGAAGGGCGCGGGGTTCTACCGGAGCTGGTAGGGCCAGTACGGGTAGCGACCGCTGACCCGCTTCCTGCCCACCAGGCGGGCCACCAGGCGTCGTGTCCGTTTCATGAACACCCCCATTGCCATCTGGGCGAATATTTGTCCGATCGTGGCACGGCCGCCCGTGGGCGGCAATATGCCCGGGCGAGGTTCCTCTGGCAGCACCGCAGAAATCTGACGGTGGATCAGGACCGGGTTCGTAACGGATGTCCGCAATCCATAACGGTCGTGGCCGGAGCGGGACTTGATGTCTGGTTATGCCTTATGTTCACGACATGTCCACGCCACCGCAGCAGCCCGAGCCCACTCCGCAGCCGATGGCCCCCCAGCCGCCCGACACCCGGCCGCCCGCCCCGCAGGTGCCGCCGCCCGAGCAGCAGCCGCCGATCCCGCCCCAGCCGACCGCGTACCCGTACCCGAGCCCGCAGTCGCCGCCCGCGCAGAACCCCTACGCCCAGCCCACCGTCGTCGGGCAGCCCGTCCCGCCGCCGCAGGCCAACCCCTATGCCGTGCAGCCCGGTTACGGCTACCCGCCGCCGGCCGCGGCGCCGGCGACCGGCGGGAACGCGGCGGGGAGAGCCGTGCTGTGGGCCGTCGTGGGCGCGGTGGTCGCCTCCGCGGCCTGGGCGGGCGGTCTCTTCCTGACCGGAGGCCTCGGGAGCAGCGCGGACCTGCGCGGCTACCGCGCGCCCGCGAACCTCTGCTCCAGCGCGGACTACTCGTCGTTCAAGGACGAGTACCCCGTGGACGACTCGTCCCCCACGAAGAACGTCATGAAGGACCCCGCGCTGGAGCAGAGTTACTGCAGCCTCAGCCTCAAGAAGACCAGCACCAGCTACGGGGACGCCTACCTCTCCATGGAGGTGGACCTGCACAAGAAGACCGACCCGGGACCGGAGTTCACGGCCACCTGGAAGAACTACGGCGACAGCCACAGCGACTACGACGTCACGCCGGTCCAGGGCATCGGCGACGAGGCCTACCTGGTCACCCAGGACACCAGCAACGGCTCCACCACCAGCGGCTCGCGGTACGCCACGCTGGCGGTACGAGACGGCTGGATGACGTTCACCATGTACTACAGCGCGTACTTCTCCACGTACGACAGCGACACCGACCCGCCGACCCTCGACGACGTGACCGGCTGGCTGAAGACCGACACCAAGTCCACGCTGGAGCAGCTCAAGGACTGAGGCTCAGGCCTGGTCGAGGGCGTCGGTGATCGCCTTCACCGGGCCGTGCGCCGCGTAGCCGCCGTCCACGGTGATCTCCGCGCCGTTCACGTACGAGGCCTCGTCGGAGAGGAGATACACGACCAGCGGTGCCACCTCGTCGACCGTGCCCGGACGGCCCTGGGGGGTCATGGCCAGGTGGGCGGCGACGAACACCGGGTTGGCGGTGGCCATCAGCGGGGTCTCGATGAACCCGGGGTGGACGATGTTCGTCCGGATGCCGCGCGGCGCCAGCTCCAGCGCCGCCACCCGGGACAGGCCCCGCAGCGCCCACTTGCTGGTCGTGTACGCCACCGCGTGGTGCGCGGTGAGCCCCGCCACCGAACCGACGTTCACGATCGAGGAGCCGGCCGGCATCAGCGGGGCGAGGGCCTGGATGCCGAGCAGGGCGCCGGTCGTGTTCACGGCGAAGGCCCGGTTCCAGTCGGCGAGCTCCACGTGCCCGAGCCGGGCCCGCATCGGGATGCCCGCGTTGTTCACGAGGCCGTGCACGGTCTCCAGGGAGGCCGTCAGGGCCGCCCAGTCGTCCGGCGAGGTCACGTCCAGGTGGACGTACCGGACGTCGAGGCCGTCGGCGCGCAGGGACGCGGCCAGCTTCTCGCCGGCCTCGTCGAGCACGTCGGTCGCGACCACCGCCGCGCCCTCCCGGGCGGCTGCGGCGGCCTCCGCGGCCCCCTGGCCCTGTGCGGCTCCGGTGACGACGACGGTACGGCCCGCCAGGCGCGTGCGGCTCACGGCTTCCACGGTGATTCCTCTCAGGGGGCGTGCGGAGATGTCCTCCCGTCCACGCTAGGAAGCCGCGGACAGCTCCGGAAACGCGCTCTCGGGATGGGTGGCATCCGCCTCGGCGATCTCCGGCGGCGCCTCCTCGCCCAGCGCCGCCCCGACCCTGCGGACCGTGTCCCGCAGCCAGCGGTGCGCTGGGTCCGCGTGCCGGTTGTGGTGCCAGTACATGGCCTCCACCAGCGGCACGTCCGGGAACGGCGCCTGTACGACCGCACAGCGCGCGAAGCCCTCGTAGCGCCGCGCCAGCCGCTCCGGGACCATCGCCACCAGGTCCGTACCGCTCACCAGGAACGGCAGCACACTGAAGCCGGGCGTGCTGACCTGCACCTTCGGGGTGATCCCGAGGGTCTCCAGCTGGCGCTCGGCGGGCGTGTGGCTCTTGCCGATGGCGCAGGACGCGTGCGGCATCTCGGCGAGGTCGCGGAGGGTGAGCCGGCCGTCCACCAGGCGCGGGTTGCCCGGGTCGACGATGCACACGAACCGGTCGTGCATCACGGCCTCGCTGACCCCGGGGAGCTGGTAGCCGAGCGGGACGATCATCAGGTCGTGGCAGCGCAGGTGCGTCTCCGTCTCCAGCTGCCCGTCGACGATCGGATGGAAGTCGATCCGCACGCCCGGCGCCTCGGCCGCGATGACCCGCAGCAGCGGCTCCACGAACACCGTCATCACGTAGTCCGACATGACCACGGAGAACCGCTGACGGCTGCGGGCCGGGTCGAAGTGCCGGGTCAGCGACAGAGCCTCCTCGGCCTTCTGCAGCGAGCCCTGGACGACCGGCAGCAGCCGCTCCGCCAGCGGCGTCAGCTCGTACTCGCGGCCCACCCGGATCAGCAGCTCGTCGTTGAAGTGCCGGCGCAGCCGGGCCAGCGAGCCGCTCATCGCGGACTGGCTGGTGGACAGCCGTACCCCGGCGTGGGTGACGTTCTTCTCCTCCAGGAGCGCTTCCAGTGCCACCAGAAGATTGAGATCGATCGCTCCGAGACCCACGAGTGTCCCCTTCCGGCCGGCCACGTCCTTGAAGCTTCGGTGAAACGCGAGGTTAACCAGCGGACGGCCGTCGAGGAAGGGGGTCGGGGCGACTCTCGGCAAGATGCGATGCCAGCCATCCCGGCACCGGATACCCCCAGGTGGGGGGTCTGCGCGCACCACAGGCCCCCCACAGCTTCCGGTGCTAGGGGCGCGGGGTGCGGCCCCGCTTGCGGGCCCGCGGAAGATACGCGTCCGTGCGTCCGGGCACGATCCGGTTGGCCACCGTGCCCAGCCCCTCGACGGTCAGCATCACCTCGTCGCCGGGCCGCAGCGGGGGCGGGGTGCGCTCCCCGAGCCGCCCCCAGAACTCGGCCAGCGAGCCCCAGCCGCAGGTCCCCGAGCCGAGGATGTCACCGGGGCGCACCCAGGCGTCCCGGCTGGCGTAGGCGATCATCTCCTCGAAGGTCCAGGAGACGTTGGCGAGGGTGTCCCGGCCGATCAGCTCCCCGTTCAGGGTGACCGTCATCTCCAGGTCCAGGAACCCGTCCGCATCGCGCCGGTCCTCGACCTCGTCGGCGGTGACCAGGTAGGGGCCGAGCGTGTTGGCGAAGTCCTTGCCCTTGGAGAAGCCCAGTCCGAGGTTCTTCTCCGGCTTCTGCAGATCCCGGGCCGACCAGTCGTTGAAGACCAGGTAGCCGATGATGTGGTCCCGCGCCTGCTCCGGGCCGAGGTCCCGGCCGCTGCGGCCGATCACCGCGCCGACCTCCAGCTCGAAGTCCAGCACCGAGCAGCCCGCCGGCACCGGCACGTCGTCGCGGGCGCCGTAGGCGGCGTGCGGGTTGGTGAAGTAGAAGTTGGGCGCCCGGTACCACTCCTCCGGGACGTGCTCCAGGCCGTCCAGCGACTTCGACACGCCCTCGATGTGCGCCTCGAACCCGACGAAGTCCCGGATGGACGGCGGCTTCAGCGGCGGCAGCAACCGCACCTGGTCGACCGTCAGCTCACCAGGTGCGTCCAGGGCCTCGACGCCGGCCGCGTACAGCACACCCGCCTCGACCAGCGTCAGGACGCCCACCCCTTCGGGCAGCGGGTGGATCACCCCGTCCCGCACCACACCGGCGCGCTCCTCGCCGTCGTACTCGTATGTCGCGAAACGCATCGCTGCTCAACTCTCCCAGTGGTTGGTGTTGGTGACGGTCCCCGCGCTCAGATGGCCGGCGAACACGCCCTTGGGGTCACGGGCGGCCCGGATCCCGTTCAGCCGCCGCCACTGCTCGTCCCCCATGAACCGCAGCTGCCGCACCGTGAAGTCGGAGTCGCCGAGGTACTGGCCCGCGGTCACCGGCTGCATCGCCGCCATCGCCTCGTCCAGCCAGCCGCGCAGCTCCGCGTCCCGCGCTACGTCGTCGTGGACGACGTAGCTCGCGCAGTAGATCTCCGACTGCAACGAGAAGGCCATGTCGGGGAGTTGCCGCAGCGGCGCCATGGAGAACCAGATGGTGAAGGTCTGCCGGGTCGGGTGCTCGGTGAACGCCTTGCGGATCGCCGGGACGACCTCCTCGGCACTGCCGGTCAGCCAGGCGTTGTCCACGAAGTAGCGGTGGCCCTCCGGGTTGGCGACGCGCTGGCCCGCCAACTGCTCGGCGAGGGTGGTGGGTTGCGCCTCGACACGGAACAGGGCCCGGTCCGCGTACGGATTGGCGTGCAGGGGCGCGAGCGCCTCGGCGGCCTCCTGAGCGGTGTCCGTCATCGCGACGCCCGTGACCAGCAGCACCGGTCCGTCCAGGTCGGGCGGGGTCTGGGTGAGGGCGACGATCTCGACCAGGTCGGAGACCGTGTGGTGGACGTCGTG
Source organism: Streptomyces sp. NPDC048278 (assembly GCF_040652195.1). Taxonomy (NCBI): domain Bacteria; kingdom Bacillati; phylum Actinomycetota; class Actinomycetes; order Kitasatosporales; family Streptomycetaceae; genus Streptomyces; species Streptomyces sp. NPDC048278. The sequence continues at coordinate 51,435 of NZ_JBEZLP010000001.1, read as the reverse complement.
CAGCCAGGTCATGACCTCGTCGAAGAGGTCGAGCGGGTAGGCGTGCACGGTGTGCGCGAGATGCCGGGGCAGGGGCCGGGTGCGCAGGTGGAAGCGGGTGACGACACCGAAGAAGCCGGGGCCCGCCCCGCGCGCCGCCCAGAACAGGTCGCTGTGCTCGCTCTCGTCGGCCCGGACCAGCTCGCCGTCCGCCGTGACGACGTCGATCGCCACGACGTTCTCGGCCGCCCAGCCCCAGCCCCGCGCGTTCCAGCCCTGCCCGCCCTGGAGCAGGAAGCCGCCGATACCGACGGACGGACAGTGCCCGCCGTTGAAGAAGCGCCCGAACCCACCCAGATACGGGTTGAGTTCGTCGCCGCCCTTGACGCTGGGGGTGGCCGTCACGATCCCGGTCGTCTCGTCGTACGCCATCTCGCGGAAGCCGCCCAGGTCGATCAGCAGCGCGTCCCGGCGCACCGACCAGGCGGCCCAGCTGTGCCCGCCGGAGCGGACCGCGACCTGCCAGCCACGCTCCAGGGCGAGCCGCACACCCTCGACGACATCCTGTTCGGTGACCGCCCCGAGAACGGCGGCGGGGACGCGGTCGGCCGGGCGGCGGGCGTTGAAGACCCTGCCGTACACGGCCTCCTCGAAGCCCTCGTCACCGGGGAGGTGGAGGGTGCCGGAGAAACGGTTCGTGTTCACGGGCGGCTCACTTGACTGCGATGGGGTTGACGGGGGCACCGACCGGGCCGGTCACCGGCAAGGGTGCCGCGACCAGCAGGAACTCGTAGACACCGTCGGCCGAACAGTCCTCCGCAAGCGTCTCCAGGTCCCACATCTCGCCCAGCGGCAGACCCATGTGGGGGACGGCTATCCGGTGCAGGGGCGACACCACCGGCTCGGCGAACTCGCACGGCCGCACTTCGATGCCGAACGTGTCGGTGGCGACGGCCGCGGCCTCCGTGCGGTGCAGCCAGCCGAGGGTGGTGAAGGACAGGCCGGGCGCGGCTCCGGACACGTACCGGTCCCATGCGCCGATCCGCCGTACCCGGCCGAGCTGTCCGGTGCGGACGAGAACGATGTCGCCCCGGCGCACACTGGAGGTGGCGCCCTGCGCCTCGGCGGTGTCCCGCAGATGCTCCTCCAGGATCGGGAAGCCGTCGGGGAGTTCCCCCCGTGCGTCGCCGACCGCCCGGCCGACGTCGAGCAGCACCCCGCGGCCGGTGCAGGCGCCGGCCAGGTGGCCGACGCCGGTCACGGCGTCACCGTCGCCGGAGGCGGCGGTGCGCGAACCGCCGTGCCGTGCGCGCTCGTTGCCGGGGCCGAGGCCCAGACCGCGCCAGCGGGTCGCGGCTCGGGGGCCGGACCCGTCGGTTCCCTCGGGTCCTTGGGGCCCTTGGGCCAGTGAGAACGCTCGGCCGCGCCGGACGAGACCCGCCGCGTGCGCGCGGATCGCGTCGTCGACGAAGTTGAGCGTGCCCAGCACGTCGTCCTCGCCCCAGCGCCCCCGGTTGCGGTAGGCGGCGCGGGCCTTGGCCAGCTCTTCCTCGACGGGCCCCAGGATCATCGGGTGTGTCCTTTCAGCAGGTCCAGCGCGTTGCCCCCGGCGATCGCGGCCCGCTCGGCCGGGTCGAGGCCGGCCGCGTCCAGGCGGGCCACCGGGTCGCTCACCCCCATGTCGAAGGGGTGGTCGGTACCGAGCACCACCCGGTCCGCGCCCACCTCCTCGACCAGATGGCGCAGCGCGCGCGGGGTGTAGACGAGGGCGTCGAACCACATCCGCCGCAGATAGGAACTGGGCGGCTCGGCACAGCCGCGCGCGTCCGGCCGTACCCGCCAGGCGTGGTCGGAGCGGCCGATGTACGTCGGCAGATAGCCGCCGCCGTGCGCGGCCACCAGCTTCAGGCGCGGGAACCTGTCCAGGACCCCCGTGAAGATCAGGTGGGAGAGCGCGATCGCGGTCTCGGTGGGCTGGCCCACCGTGTTGCCGAGGTAGTTCGAGGCGAGCCGCTCGCCGAGCGAGCAGCCCCAGGGATGGACGAAGACGACCGCGCCCAGCTCCTCGGCCTTCAGCCAGACGTCGTCGTGCGCGGGATCGGCCAGCTCGCGGCCCTCGACGGTGGTGGAGACGCTGATGCCGTACAGGCCCAGCTCGGTGACCGCGTTGTCCAGCAGGGCGACCGCGAGGTCCGGGTGCTGCAGCGGTACCGTGCCGAGGCCGTACAGCCGGCCGGGCGCGGCGGCGCAGTGCGCGGCCACCGCCTCGTTCACGGTACGGGCCAGCCGCACCGCGAGGCCGGGGCCGGCCCAGTAGTGGTGCATGGGCATCGGGCCGACCACCTGGAGGTCGACGCCCATCGCGTCCAGGTCGGCGAGCCGGGCGCCGACGTCCGTCAGCTTCGCGGCCAGGCGCTGGAGCTGGGCCCGGTTGGCGGCCAGTGACTCGAGGGAGTGGGCGCGCTGCTCGGCCGCCAGCTCGGCCGCGAAGCCCGCGGTACCGGCCACCAGGGCGTCGGCCTCGGGGACCGCGAGATGCCCGTGGCAGTCGACGACGGGCGTGCTCATGCGGCCACCGTCAGGGAGGAGAGCGTCTCGGACATGATCCGGGCCGGGTCGGCGCCCGGGGTGTCCGGGTGGATCTCCCACTCGGCGAGCTGGAGCGAGTTGTCCAGCACCATGCGGACGCGGGGCAGCCGCCGGGCCATGAAGCGCTCAAGGGCCCGGTCCACCGGCTCGTCGGCCGTGACCAGCTCGGCCAGCAGCACCGCGTCCTCCATGCACATCGCGGCACCCTGCGCGATCAGCGGCGGGCAGGCGTGCGCCGCGTCGCCGATCACCATGGCCCGGCCCCGGTGCCAGTCCTCGTCGACCAGCACCGCCTCGATCCAGCGGTAGTCCACCGCCGTGTCGTCCGGCAGCGAGGCGAGGATCTTCCCCCAGGTGCCGCCGTACCCGGCCCCGCGCTCGCGCAGCAGGTCCAGCGAGGCGCGCGGTCCGATCAGGGAGGCGTCCAGGTTCTCGTCGAGGAGGTAGGCGTAGCACTGGTCCTCGGAGATCGGGCTGTAGCCGGCCTTGTAGCGCGGACCGCCGTAGTACACCTCGGCGCAGTCCATCTCGGCGGGGCGCCGGGCCACCACCCGGAAGATCGACATCCCGACGGGGCGCGGCCTCGCCGGGATACCGATGAGCGCGCGCATCGCCGAGTTGATGCCGTCCGCGCCGACCACCAGGTCGTAGCGGCCGGCGGAGCCGTCCGTGAAGGTCACGTCGACATGGCCGGCGGACTGGTCGAGCGCGCGCACGCTCAGGCCCAGACGGACCGTGACGCCGTGCGCGTGCACCGCGTCGCACAGCGCGTTCTGCAGGTCCGAGCGGAGCGCGCCCGCCGTGGACGGCAGGTCGGCGCCACCGGTGTGCGGGGTCTCCAGCTCGGTGATCAGACCGCCGTCCGCCCGGCGCAGCCGCATCAGGTCGAACGGCACCGCCCGGGCCAGCACCCGGTCCAGCACGCCGACCGAACGCAGCGCCTTGAGCGCGTTGCCCTGGATGGTGATGCCATGGCCCACCCCGAACCACTGGGGCGAGACCTCGACGAGCTCGACCTCGACCCCGCGCTGGGCGAGGGCGAGACAGAGCACGCTTCCGGTGATGCCGCCGCCGACGACGAGCACCTTGTTCACGGGCATGGGCGATCCTTGCGAAAGTAGAAAGACAGACGGTGGGGGGCAGCGGCTTTCAGCCGGTGAAGCGGGGGCCCAGCTCGCGGTAGTGCTCCACGGCCGGCGGGGCGGCGAAGAACGGGCCGACCAGGGCCCGCCAGCGGGCGAACCGCTCCGACTCCCGGAAGCCGACCGTGTGCGCCTCGACCGACTCCCAGCCGACGAGCAGCAGGAACGTCCGCGGCCGTTCCTCGCCGCGCAGCAGCTCGGCCCAGCGGAAGCCGTCCGCCTCGGCGAGCACCTCGCGGGCCTTGCCGAAGACCTCCTCGAATTCCGCTTCCCGGCCTTCCTCGACGGTCAGCTCGGCGTGCTCGACAACCACGGTGCGCTCCTCGGTTCGGGGTGGCATCGAGCCTGATCGGCGGTAGGTGCAGGGTCAACGGATCGAGGCATCGACAAGGGGGACGTCATCCATCCCCGACGGCGATGGCGGTCCGGCCGGCCCGCCCGCACATCGGCGCAGGCGGAGGCCGGGTGCGGCGGTGATGGCAGCCATCGTGAACGGCCATTTCCGCCGAACGGGCGCGATGCCTAGCGTCGAAGGCGAGCCCCCACCCGTACGAGGAGAGCCGCCCGTGCCCGAACCTTCCCCCTCCCACGCCGGACCCTTCGCGCTCGGCACCTTCAGCGACGGCGCAGCCGCCTTCCCCGGACTGGTCGCAGGCACCCGGGTCCGTGACCTGACCGGCCTGGTGGCCTCGGTACGCGCGCTGGTCGAGGACTGGGACACCTGGCTGCCCCGGCTGCACGAGCTGGCCGCCACCACCGACGGCGACTGGCGCGACCTGGCGGACCTGCGGGTCCTGACCCCGATCGAACCGGGCCAGATCCTGCAGAGCGGCGCCAACTACCGCAAGCACGTGGTCGACCTGGTCGCCGCCGAGAAGGAGAGCGTGCACGGCGCCACCCCCGAGGAGGCCCGCGCCGACGCCGAGAAGATGATGGACGAGCGGATCCGCGGCGGCGTCCCGTACCTCTTCCTCGGCTCCCCGCGCGCCCTGTGCGGGCCCTACGACGACGTCGTGCTGCCCGCGCTCGGCGAACAGCACGACTGGGAGCTCGAACTCGCCCTGGTCATCGGCAAGGCGGGCAAGGACATCCCGGCCGCGGAGGCCATGTCGCACGTCGCCGGCTACACGATCAGCAACGACCTCACCACCCGCGACCGGCTCTACCGGCCCGACCTGAAGGCCATCGGCACCGACTGGTTCACCGCGAAGAACGCCGACACCTTCCTGCCGACCGGGCCGTTCCTCGTCCCCGCCGACTTCGTCGGCGACCCGGGCGACCTGCGGATCACACTGCGGCACAACGGGGTGGTCCGGCAGGACGAGTCCACCAAGGACATGATCTTCGACATTCCCCGGCTGATCGCCTACGCCTCCACGACCACCACCCTGCGCCCCGGCGACCTGCTGCTCACCGGCTCCCCGGCCGGCAACGGCGCGCACTGGGGGGTCTTCCTCCGGCCCGGCGACGTGATCGACGCGGAGATCACCGGCCTCGGCCACCAGCGCAACACCGTCAGGAGCCACACATGAGCTTCCAGCCCATCACCCATCTGCGCCATGTCGACCTGGCCGTACCGGACTTCGCCACCCAGCGGGCCTTCTACGGCACCACCTGGGGCCTGACCGAGGTCGCGAACGACAGCGGCATCGCGTTCTTCGCCGCCGAGGGCAGCCCCGAGCAGTACATCGTCCGCATCCGCGAGGACGAGCGGAAGCGGATGGACCTCGTCGCCTTCGGCGCGGTCTCCCCGGCGGCCGTCGACGAACTCGCGGTGCGGCTGGGCCGGGCCGGGGTACGGATCGTCCACGAGCCCCGGGCCCTGGACACCCCCGGCGGCGGCTACGGGCTGCGCTTCTTCGACCCCGACGGACGGGTCGTCGAGGTCTCCGCGGACGTGGCGACCCGCACCCACCGCAAGATCGAGGAGCGCGAGGCCGTCCCGGTACGGCTCTCGCACTGTGTGGTCAACTCCCAGGACCCCGAGGGGCTGCGGGACTTCTACATCCAGAACCTGGGCTTCCGGCTCACCGACACCCTGTACTCCACGCACATGGGTGACCTCATGTACTTCCTGCGGTGCAGCCCGCTGCACCACTCCTTCGCCATCGCGCGCGGCCCCCATGTGTCGCTGCACCACGCCTCGTTCGAGATGCGGGGGGTGGAGGAGTACATGCGCGGCACCGGACGTGCGCTGCGCGCCGGGACCCGGCTCACCTGGGGCCCGGGACGGCACCTGGCGGGCGACAACACCTTCTCCTACTTCCACGACCCGCACGGCAACACCGTCGAGTACACCACCGAGCTCGCCGTCCTCGAAGAGGACCTGTGGCACCCCGGCCGGCACGACGTGGACGACCCGATCACCCAGGACCAGTGGGGGACCGCCGACCCGATGAGCGAGTCGGTCGCCAAGGAGCAGTTCAACGATCCCGACGTGCTCTTCGAAGCGCCCCCGGTGTAACCCCGACCCTTCCGAGAAAGGCCGCAGTCGTGGCAGAGATCCTGAAGCACGCCGTGCCCCGGGCCGAGGTGGCCGCCTCCCTCGATCAGGTGCGTGAGACGGTGACCGGTGTCATCGCGGACATCCGCGAGCGCGGTGACGCGGCCGTCCGCGAGTACTCCGAGAAGTTCGACAAGTGGAGCCCCGACTCCTTCCGGCTGAGCGCGGAGGAGGTCGAGAAGATCGTCGCCTCGGTGCCCCGGCAGGTCATCGACGACATCACCTTCGTCCAGGAGCAGGTCCGCACCTTCGCCCGCCGCCAGCTCGACTCGATGGGCGAGTTCGAGGTGGAGACGCTGCCGGGCGTGCGGCTCGGCCAGAAGCACATCCCCGTGCAGGCGGCCGGCGCCTACATCCCCGGCGGCCGTTACCCGCTGACCGCCTCCGCCCACATGACCATCGTCACCGCCAAGGTGGCGGGCGTGCCGCGTGTGGTCGCCTGCACCCCGCCGATCCGCGGCGAGATCCCCGCCGCCACCGTCGCCGCCATGCACCTGGCCGGCGCCGACGAGATCTGGCTGCTCGGCGGCGTCCAGGCGGTCGCCGCGATGGCCGTCGGCACCGACACGATGGAGCCGGTCAACCTGATCGCGGGCCCCGGCAACGCCTATGTCGCCGAGGCCAAGCGCCAGCTGTTCGGCGAGATCGGCATCGACCTGTTCGCCGGACCGACCGAGATCCTGGTCCTCGCCGACGACCGGGCCGACCCGTTCGTCTGCGCGGTCGACCTGCTCTCCCAGGCCGAGCACGGCCCGGACTCCCCGGCCGTCCTCATCACCACCTCCCGCGAGGTCGCCGAGCGGACCCTCGCCGAGGTCGAGCGGATCCTGCCCACCATGCCCACCCGCGACTACGCGGAACCCGCCTGGCGCGACCACGGCCAGGTGCACGTCGTCGGCTCCACCGACGAACTGTACGAACTCGCCGACGCGTTCGCCTTCGAGCACGTCGAGGTGCTGACCGCCGAACCGCGCCTCGCCCTGGAGCGGATGACCCAGTACGGCGCGCTGTTCCTCGGCGAGGGCACCTGTGTGTCGTTCGGCGACAAGGTCATCGGCACCAACCATGTGCTGCCCACACGTGGTGCCGCCCGCTACACCGGCGGACTGTGGGTGGGGAAGTACCTCAAGACGGTCACCTACCAGGAAGTCACCGACACCGCCTCGCAGGCCCTGCTCGGCCGGCTGTGCGGACGTGCCTCCCGGGTCGAGCTGTTCGAGGGCCACGCCCGCTCGGGCGACGTACGCGCCGCGAAGGCCGCCGGCGACGCGCTGCCGTGGAACGAAGCGTGAGCCTGGACGGCCGTACGGCCCTGGTCACCGGCGGGGGAGGACCGCTCGGCCGGGCCTTCGCGCTGGCGCTCGCCGACGCCGGGGCCCGGGTGGTCCTGGTCGGCCGGAACGAGCAGGCCCTCACGGAGGCGGCGGCCAAGGTCGGCGAGGCGGCCCGCACGGCCGTGTGCGACGTCTCCGACCCCGGCTCCGTGCGCGCGCTGGCCGCCGGACTCGCCGACGAGGACGTGTCGTTGCTCGTCAACAACGCCGGTGTCGCGGGACCGGTGCGGCCCCTCGTCGACATCGAACCCGACGAGTGGGACAACGTGTTCGCCGCCAACGTACGCGGCGTCTACCTCATGTGCCGGGCCTTCCTGCCGGCCATGCTCGCCGCCGGCCGGGGCGACATCGTCAACGTGGCCTCGGTCAGCGGCAAACGGCCGCTGCTCAACCGCACGCCGTACACGGCCTCCAAGATGGCGCTGATCGGCCTCACCCGGACGCTGGCGGGCGAGGTGGGCCCGCACGGTGTCGCGGTCAACTCCCTCTCCCCGGGCCCGGTCCGGGGACCCCGCATGGACCGCAACTTCCGGCTCACCGCCGAACTCACCGGCTGCACCGTCGAGGAGGCGGAACGGGACTTCGCCTCCCGGGCCGCGCTCGGCCGGCTGGTGGAGGAGGACGAGGTCGCGCGGGCCCTGGTCGCCATGCTGGCGATGTCGGGACTCTGCGGGGCGGACATCGACCTGTCGGCGGGGATGATCGCCCCGGCGTAGGCACCTGCCCGGGTTCGGCGAGGTGGACGGCGTACAGGCCGTCCGCCTCGCCGGCATGTGTGCCCGCCACCCCGGGCTGTGGCCACTCTGTGTGAGCGCCATGAACTCGGCGGCCCGATCCGAGGCATCGGGTTCCGGGATGCGTGTGTGCAATGCCTGTCCCGGGTTTCCCAGGGCTGATTCACTCCCACCTGCACACCTCAGGTGCTTTCGTCGCCCTGGTTTCGGCGGGCGACTCGTAACTCTGCGCGATGACGCACCCGCGCATTCCACCCGTGGAAAGGCCTGCAATGACGCTGACAACCCGACGCTCGTTCCTGATCGCCGGTTCCGCCACGGCAGCGGCCGTGCTCGTCCCGGTCGCCTCCGGCACCGCCACCGCCGCGCCGAAGGCGGCGGGCAGGACGATCTCCGTCGCCGCGGGGGAGACCTACGAACTCGCCGCCACCACCCGGGTGAGCCGGTTGACCGTGGGCGACGGCGGCAAGATCGTCGCCCCGGACGGGTACGACATCAGCCTCACCGTCGACGGCGTGGAGACCGGCCAGCTGCTCACCGCGACCGGCGCCACCGGGACCCTCATCCAGGCCGGCACCTACCGCGGTGACGTCGTCCTCACGGTCGCCGAGGCCAACGACGTCACCTACCAGACCCTGACCTTCCCGTTCCGGCAGGCCCTCTACGTCGGCTCGGACGGGGTCGACTCCGCGAAGTCCGTGCTCTCCGCCGTCCGCGGCGGCAAGGTCACCGACACCGCCGCCCGGAACGTGTCGATCGCCTCCACCGGCGAGTGCTTCAACGGCGTCTACGTCGAGAGCGGCAGCTACACCCTCCAGAACCCGGCCATCACCCTCGACGGCAACGGCCGCTCCGACTTCGCCGGGTACGGCGCGGCCGTGGTCGGCGACGGCTCCGCGACCAAGCTGGTCGTGGACGGCGCCCGGATCAGCAACAAGGGCGTCGTCCGCACCACCGTCATCGCCGACGGCGGTGCCAACGTCCTCGTCAAGGACTCCTTCCTGCGCGCCCGCAACGGCGTCCTGCCCGCCGACTACCAGGCCACCGTCGAGACCCCCTACATGGAGTCGGTGCCCTGGATGCTGGGCCTGGACGGCAACGTCCGCGCCACCAACCTGATCGGCGCGGGCAGCGTCGCCACCTACCTCAACTCGACCGTGTTCTCCGAGACCTGGGGCGCGCTGTCGGTCGAGGGCGGCAGCGGCCTGAAGCTGACCGCGATCAACAGCCACGTCGGCAACACCGGCGACTACGGCTACGGCACCTACGCCATCGGCGACGCCACCGTCCGCGTCCTCGGCTCCCGCTTCGACGTCGGCTCCTACGCGACGATCATCGCCGGGCCCGCCGCCGTGGTGCACTACGGCGACAGCACCCGCGCCGCTGTCGCCGCCCTCAACACCGAGCTGGAACTCGGCCTGTCCAACGGCGAGTTGCGGAGCATCCCGGAGCGCAGCACGGTGGTCAACTCCGGCCACTTCGGCTACATGTTCTTCGGCGCCGGCCAACTCACCCTGGACGGCGGCACGGTCATCAACTCCGAGCGGGCCACCTTCCTCAACAAGGGCCAGCAGACGACCATCTCGGTGGACGGCTCGCAGGGCGCCCGGCTCAACCCGCGCGACGGCGTCATCCTCCAGATGATCGAGCTGGACGACCCGGGCCCGGTCCCCGTCAACGGCAAGATGATGAACATCGGCGTCTACACCGAGCCCACCACCGACCCGGTGAAGAACTCCTCCTTCGACGTCACCGCCGTCCACTCCACCGACGGCGCCGCCACCTTCAGCTCCATCAAGGTGAAGGGCGACTTCTACAACGGCATGCGGGGCGGCAAGAACATGGTCCTCACCTTCGAGGGCTCCGGCGTCGAGGGCGTCATCTCGGCGACCAAGGCCAAGCACCGGGTGTCCTCGATCGACTCGTCCACCTTCTACGAGCTGGGCATCGTCACCAACACCGCGCAGGCCGCCGTCAACAACGGCGTGGTCGTCAAGCTGAACAGCGGCTCCACCTGGACGGTCACCGGGACGTCGTACCTGACCAGCCTCACCCTCGCCGCCGACGCCGCCGTGCGGGCGCCGCGCGGCAGGTCCGTGAAGCTGACGGTCGACGGCACCGAGACGGCGATCACCGCGGGCTCCGCCTACACGGGCGCCCTCACGCTCACGGTGGTGTGACACCGGACGGCGCGGGCGCGTCCCCCGACGGGCCGCGCCCGCGCCGTCCGCTCCCGTAAGCTGGCCGGATGTTCAGCCCCGAAGGCCCGAGCCTGCGTGAACTCACCGTCCAGGCGCTGTCCTCGGTCGAGCGCGGCTACGACCTGCTGGCCCCGAAGTTCGACCACACCCCCTTCCGGACACCCGACTCGATCCTCGACGCGGTCGCGAAGGCGCTCACCCCGCTCGGCCCGTTCGAGGACGGTCTCGACCTGTGCTGCGGGACGGGAGCCGGTACCGCGGTGCTGGCCCAGGTGTGCCGGCACAGCGTCACCGGGGTCGACTTCAGCGCCGGCATGCTGGAGATCGCCCGCCGGCAGCCCCCGCCCGAGGGCCCGGCCGTCACCTACGTGCGCGGCGACGCCCGGGCCCTGCCGTTCGGGCCAGGCTTCGACCTGGTCGTCAGCTTCGGGGCGTTCGGGCACTTCCTGCCCCGGGAGCTGCCCGGCCTCTTCGACCAGGTCCACGGGGTGCTGCGGCCGGGCGGCACCTTCGCCTTCCCGGTGCTCGCGCCGCCGCGGCCCACCAGCCCCGGGTTCTGGATGCTGCTGGGCTTCGACGCCGTGATGCGGGTCCGCAACGCCCTGTGGCGACCGCCGTTCGTCATGTACTACCGGGCCTTCCGGCTCGGCGGCGTACTGGACGAGTTGGCGCGGACGGGGTTCGGCACGGAGCTGTACCCGCTGCCCGGGTTCGGGGAGCGCGACGACGGCAGCCCGCGCGCCCGGCTGGTCGTGGCCCGGCGCGGTCAGCCCGCGGCCGGCACCGTGAACTCGTAGACCAGCGCGTCCTGCTGGGCGTCCACGACCAGGTCGGTGATCTCCAGCGGGCGGGCGTACTGGTCGTGCACCCGGCGGGTCACCCGCACCGAGGACGCGTCCGCGACCTGGGTGATGGAGTCCCGGTGGTGCAGGGTGAGGCCCGCCTTGCGCATCCAGTCGTAGGCCCGGCGCAGCTGCGCGGCGGTGCAGCCGTCGGCCCGGTCCCGGTACCGGCCCAGCTCCTCGACCTCGGTCAGGGCCACCGTGGAGAAGGAGGTCACGGCGGTGCGCAGGGTGTGTCCGTCGGGCGAGGCGGACTCGTAGCGGTGCACCAGGGTCGGCCGGTGCGGGGCCAGCCCGAGCGCCGCCGCGTGCTCGGGCGAGGGCTCCTCCCAGGTCACCGTGGCCCGGTCGACCGCCCCGTGCTCCGTGGGCCCGGCGCCCACCGGGAAGGCCAGCGAGACCGGGCTCTGCACCGGCCGGCCGTGCAGCGTCGCGTGACTGCCCCGCCGGTCCGTGGCCACCAGTCCGCTGTGCCGCAGCACCTCCAGCGCCTGCCGGACGGTCTCCCGGCTGACCCCGAAGTGCCGCGCCAACTGCCGTTCCGCCGGCAGCCGTTCCCCGGGCGGCAGGGTGCCGTCCCGCAGTTCGCCGAGGAGTTGTGTCGCGATCCGCCAGTACAGGGGCTGCCCTTCGCTCTCGGAGTGATGGTGGGGGGTGGTGCGGGCCATGCCGCTCCTCCTGAGGGTGACAAGACGTAGCCGTGCGGGTTCGTTCCGCGACCACATCTAGCATTGGTCTAAACCATCAGGGAAGAGCGGCAGCCGGGTTCGGCCGAAACCGTGCGGGCCTCACAGACTCGCGTAAACGGCCTTGACCAGGGCGGTCTTCCGCGGGTCGTCCGCGATCCGCGGCCCCATGCGGTTCATGACGTAGCCGAGGGAGACCCCCGCTTCCGGGTCGGCCAACCCGCAGGAGCCACCGAACCCGTCGTGCCCGAAGGCCCGCGGGTTCGGCCCGTACGAGCCGTTCGGCCCGCTCAGCCAGAGTCCGAGCCCGATCTCGGTCTCGTGCTCGAAACCCGCCCCCAGCACCAGGTCACGGCAGCTGCCCTGGCCCTCCCGCACCCGCTCGGCCGCCGCCGGCGACAGCACCCGCAGGCCGCCGTACTCGCCCCCGCCGGCGAACACACCGTACAGCGCCGCGACCGCCCGGGCGGTGCCGTGCCCGTTGGCCGCCGGGATCTCGGCCGCCCGCCACTCGGGGGTGTTCGCCGCGCCCGCGCCCACGCCCGGGTTGGCCAGGGCGGCGACGGCGGCCGGCGCCAACTGGCTGAAGATCGCGGCCTGTTCGCTGTCCGACACGACCCGGGGATGCATCAGCTCCGCCGCCCGCCCGGACTCCTTCTCCGGCAGCCCGACCGTGAAGTCGATCCCCAGCGGCCCGGTGACCTCCCGCTCCAGGAACGCCCCCGGCAGCAGCCCCGACACCCGCCGCACCACCTCGCCGACCAGGAAGCCGAAGGTCAGCGCGTGGTACCCGGACCTGGTTCCCGGCTCCCACCACGGCTCCGTCGCCGCCAGCCGCGCGGTCGTCAGCTCCCAGTCGCACAGGTCCTGGAGCGAGTGCGGCTCGCGCAGCCCGGACAGCCCGGCCCGGTGCGAGAGCAGGTGGCGGACCAGGACCCCGTCCTTCCCGGCCGCCGCGAACTCGGGCCAGTACTCCGCCACCGGCGCGTCGAGGTCGAGCAGCCCCCGGTCGGCCAGGATGTGCGCGCACAGCGCCACCGGGCCCTTGGTGGTGGACCACACGTTGACCACGGTGTCCCGCTGCCACGGCCGGTTGTGCGCCGGATCGGCCCAGCCACCCCACAGGTCCACCACCGTCTCGCCGCCGACCGTCACCGCGACGGCGGCGCCCAGCTCCTCCCGGTCCCGGAAGTTCTCCTCGAACGCCTCCCGCACCGCGGCGAAACGCGGATCACAGTGGCCGTGGACCTCTGCCTCTGCCTGTGGCTGTCGCTCGTGCTCGGACATGCGGCCTCCGTCGTACGCCGGAAAACCCGGACCGCGACGCTGCGCCCCGGGCACCCCGAACATACCGACTGGTCGGACCGGGAGGAAGGTCAGAGCAGGAAGAGTCCCCCGGCCGGCTCCTGGTGCCCCTCCGCGGTGTGCCAGTAGTCGCGGGACTCCACCGCGAGGCCCCGCGGGTCGAAGCGCACGAACACGCACCCCGCCAGCGTGCCCGCCGTGCCCCCTTCCTCCGACCGCACCAGGAACTCCGCCGCCGCGACCCCGTCCGGGCCCACCAGCGGCGCCGAGAAGCGGACGTCCGTCACCCGCTCCGCCTCGAACGACCAGCGCAGATAGGCGGAGAGTTCCTTCCGGCCCCGGTGCGGGGCGCGGAACGGCATCGAGCGGTGCACGCAGTCCTCGGCGTACAGGGCGAGCAGCGCGTCCACGTCGTGCGCGGCCCAGCCCCGCTCCCAGACCCGGACGAACCGCTCGGCGGCCTCCCGTGTGTCCAACTCCGCCGCCTCCTCAGACGTACGAGCGCAGCCAGCGCGCCTTCGCCGCCTCGTGGTACGGGCCGCCGCCCTCGTGGTCGTTGAAGTCGTACACCTCGATCGCCTTGTCCTCGTGCGCCCAGGAGTTGAAGGCCGCGTAGACCGTGGAGGGCGGACAGGTCTGGTCCTCCAGGGCCGCCGAGAACAGCGCCGGGGCCCGGCCGCGCGCCGCGAAGTGCACCCCGTCGAAGTAGGAGAGGGTGCGCTGCACGTCCGCCGAGCGACCGCGGTGGGTCTTGAGGAACAGGGCGATCTCCCGGTACGGGTGACGGTCCGTCAGGGTGACGGCACGCGGGAAGTCGCAGAGGAACGGCACGTCCGGCGCGACCGCCACCAGGTCCGGGACCAGACCGCCGACCGCGAGGGTGATCCCGCCGCCCTGGCTGGCGCCGAGCGCCACGGTCCGCGTCGCGTCGGTCAGCGGGTGCGAGCGGGCCGCCTCCACCGCGCGGACCGCGTCCGTGAAGACCCGCCGGTAGTAGTAGTTCTCGGGCGCGTCGATGCCCCGGGTCATGAACCCGGGGTACGCCGGCGCACCGCCCACCGGGTCCGCGGTGCCGCCTCCGCCGCCCCAGGCGCTGCCCTGGCCGCGGGTGTCCATCGTGAAGTGGGCCCGTCCCGTCGACGCCCAGAGCAGGTTCTCGTGCGCCAGCCCGCGCCCGCCGCCGTACCCGACGAACTCCACGACCAGCGGCAGCGGTTCGGTGGTGCCGGCCGGCAGCCGCAGCCAGCCCCGGACCGGGTGCCCGCCGAACCCGGCGAACGTCACGTCGTAGACGTCGACCGTGGACAGCCCGGCGTCGACCGGCTCGAAACGTGCGTCGAGATCGTGCTCGCGCGACTCCTGGAGCGTCCTGGACCAGAAGGCGTCGAAGTCGTCGGGCGCCACCGACGTACTGCGGTGTTCCCGGAGCTCGTCGAGGGGGAGGTCGAACAGGGCCATCAACAACCGCCTTGGAGAAGGGGAGGTGCGGATGATCACACCGTACGTGGATGGTCCGACGAATCGCCAGGCCTCTGTGGACTCCGAAAATTGCGACATGCCTCTGCCGGCGGCTGCGGATCTGCTGGTCAGGGGGTCGGACTGCCGGCGGTGGACGGCGAGCGGAAGGTCCCGGAGGGCCGGGCGGCTGCGGTGGGTGGTCGGGTCACCTCGGGCACCTGGGGCTCAGTCGTAGCGGTGGGCGTCGGGTCCGAGGGGCGGGCGTGGACGACAGGGGTGGACGCGCGGGTGGTCGGGTCGGACACGGCGGGCCCGTCAGGGGCGTCAGGTGCGGCCCCGGGTCCAGTCCGGGCCGGTGCGTGCCCACTCCTGTTCCCACTCGGTGAGCCGGTGGCGCAGCGCCACCCGGCGCACGATGCCATGGCCGAGCAGCACCACGGCCGCCGCGGCGCCCGCCCCGCACAGGCCCACGGTGACCGTGTGCTGCCAGACGGCGATGTCGTCGGGCGGCGGTGCGACCCCGTGCCCCTGCCGGTCGAACCACACGTCCACCACGTCACCGGTCCGGGTTCCCGCCGGCACCCGGGCCAGCGCGGTCTTGGTCCCCTCGCCGGGGACGGTCCAGCGGACATTCGTCTGGTAGGCGTGCGCCCCGTCGCCGCCCTGCACCGACGGCAGCTGCTCCGGGGCGCCGCCGACGACCTCGGCCCGCACCATGTGCCGTTCGGCCCGCTCCACGACCGCCACCGCCCGCGCCTGCTCATGGGCCCAGAGCCCCGCCACCGCACCCACCAGGGGCGCTCCCACGCACAGCAGGACCGCGACGGCCAGCGCGATCCACGCCTCCACCATGTCGGACTTGCGCCGCAGCGGGTTCTGCCGCCAGCGCCAGCCACGCACCCGGGTACGCATGTCGACCTCCTCGCCGCCACAAGAGCCGGAGGGCCGGACAGCCGGTCCGCAGCTCCCAGCGTGCCCCCGCTCGCATGCGAGCGTCCACACGGGACTGGTACCCCGTACGGAGTACCTCGCTCCCTCCGGCGGGCCCGGACGCGGCAGCGGCTGAAGCACAGGTTCCGCCGCGCGCCCCGGCCGGGCGCCGGTCAGGCGTCGGGCCGGGCGGAGGCGTCCGTGATGTACCCGGTGAGGAGGTCGCGGCAGACCGGGACGAGTTCCGTACCGGACAGGCCGCGTTTGGGCAGGAGGGCGGTGGCTCTGCCCCTCTGGTCGAGGAGGACGAACTGCCTGTCGGATTCCGTGAACGAACCGAACTGGGACCAGGCGAAGGCGATGGTTCGCCCCTCGCTGCGGATGGTCAGGGCTTCCGGTGCGATCTCCGCCTCGTGCGGCAGCCGCATACGCGGTGAGCGCCGCGGGGCCGCACGCGCCTTGCGGCGAAGGCTCCACCGGGTGGTGCGGGCGAAGGCTCTGACGACGTCGTTGACGAGCACCACCGCGAGCAGCAGGACGGGAATCCACCACTGCCAGGCCCGTCCGGTGGCGGCCAGCCACAGCACCATGGCCCACAGGATGACGAGAACGGCGACCGCCTGGCCCAGCACCCGCCTCCGCACCCGCCGCAGTGCGGGAGCGTGGATCATCAGTAACTCGACGAGGTCGTCGGTCTCCGGGACGTACCTCAGCGTCAGCGTCGGCTGCATCATCCCCCCTGCCCTGGACGTGCGAGCCCGCGCATCGTAGTGGCGTGCGCCGGAGAAAGGGAGAGCTCCGTGGCGTTGAAGGGCCCAGGTCAGACCTCGATCATTGCGGCCGTATGAACGATCGGCGGGTGCGGGAATAGCCGCTCCGCGCCCGTCCTTGCCGCTGAGTGCCGCTGCCCGGACACCGGTGACAGCACCAGAGAGCGAGGAAACACGATGCCCAAGGCGTACGTCTACACCAGGCACGGCGGGCCCGAGACCGAGGCCTTCGCCGAGCTGGACCGGCCCGTTCCCGGCCCCGGTCAGCTGCTGATCGCGGTCCGCGCGGCGGGGGTCAACCCCGTCGACTGGAAGCTGCGGGGCGGTTTCCGCCGCCCGGGCGAGGGGGAGGCGCACTTCCCGGTCGTCCTCGGCAGCGAGGCCGCCGGTGTGGTCGAGGAGACCGGCGAGGGCGTCACCGGCTTCGCGGCCGGCGACGAGGTCTTCGGCAACACGCCCGCCGGCGCGTTCGCCGAGTACGCCCTGCTGACGGCGTCCGTGACGGCGCACAAGCCCGCCACGCTGTCCTTCACCGACGCTGCCACCCTGCCGGTCGCCGCGGCCACCGCCTACGACGGCGTGCGCCAGCTCGACCTGCCCGAGGGCGCCACCCTCCTGGTCACCGGCGCGGGCGGCGGGGTCGGTGCGGCGGCCCTGCAGATCGCCCATGCCTGGGGCCTGCGGGTGGTCGGTGTGGCGAGCGAGGCCAAGAAGGACTTCGTCGAGTCGCTGGGCGCCGTGCACGTGCCCTCCGGCCCGGGGTGGGCCGACCGGGTGCGGGCCGCCGCGCCCGAGGGTGTGGACGGCGTCTACGACCTGGTCGGCGGGGAGGTGCTCACCGAGGCCGCAGGACTGCTCGCCGACCGCACCAGGCTGATCACCGCGGGCGCCCCGCCGGAGACCGTCGCCGCGCTGGGCGGGGCCCGGGTGGAACGCGCCCGCACCGCCGCGGTCCTGGACGAGGTGGCCGAGCTGGTGGCGGCCGGCGAACTCGACCCGCACGTCTCGCGGACCTTCCCGCTGGACAGGGCCGACGAGGCGCTGCGGGCCGTCGAGGACGGGCACGCCCTGGGCAAGATCGTGATCGAGGTCGCCGGATGAGCGTCCCGCACCCCCGTGAGGGCGCTCCGCACGTCCTGGACAACCCCGCCCGCGCCTCGCTCACCGGCCCGCACGCCCTCTTCGCCGAGCGGCGCGGGCGGATCCTGCGCTACCCCGTCGACGTCTCCCCGTGGCTGGCGCTGCCCGACGACCCCGGCGCCGACGACTGGGCGGACCTCGCCGCCCTGGCCGGTCCCGGGGCGGAGGTCCCGCTGCCCGGCTACCGCGGTGAGCTCCCGGAGGGCTGGCAGCTCACGATGAACGTGGCGGGCGTACAGCTGGTGGACGAGGGCATGGACGCCGTCCCGGAGCCGGCCGCGGTCCGGCTCGGACCGGCCGACGTGCCCGAGATCCTCGACCTGGTCGAACGCACCCGCCCCGGCCCTTTCCTGCCCCGCACCATCGAGCTCGGCAGCTACCTGGGCATCCGTCGCGACGGCAGGCTGATCGCGATGGCGGGGGAGCGGCTGCACCCGCCGGGCTGGACCGAGATCAGCGCGGTCTGCACCGACCCGGCCCACCGCGGTGAGGGCCTCGCGACCCGGCTCATCCGCGCGGTCGCGTACGGCATCCGGGAACGCGGCGAGACGCCCTTCCTGCACACCGGAGCCGAGAACGCCACCGCGATCCGGCTGTACGAGTCGCTCGGCTTCCGCCTGCGCCGCCGTACCGCCTTCGTCGCGGCCAGGGTGCCGGAGCCGCTCGGTCAGTCGTCCGCGGAGCCCGCCGGGGTCCCGGCGTTGTAGCGCTCCAGGTATCCGGCGAACCTGACCAGGTCCGCCTCCGGCCAGTCCGCGAGCCGCTCCTGGAAGGCGGCCCGGCGGCTCCGCGTGACCTGGGCCAGGATCTCCTCGCCCGCCTCCGTCAGGTGCAGCACCTGGACCCGGTGGTCCTCCGGGTCCAGGCGGCGCTCGATCAGCCCCGCCCGCTCCAGCGCCGCCACCTGCCGGCTGACCGTCGACTTGTCCAGCGCGTAGTGCGCGGCCAGGTCGGTGGCCCGGCAGCCGCCGCGCTCCTCCAGGTGTCCGAGCAGCGTGTACGACACCAGCGACAGTTCGGGGTGCATGCGCCCGGCCGACGCCCGGGCCCGGCGCGCGAACGCCGTCATCTCGCGCTGGATGGTCTCGACTGCCGTCTCCGCCGTGGTCACGGAATACCTCCTCCGACGATCTAGTTGTATAGTACAACTTGACAGTGAGTTGTATAAGCCAACCAGTTTGGCCCGTAGGTTCTGGAGGTCGTACGCGATGAGGTCACCGGCACTGCGCCATGTGCTCACGCACCTGATCACCCCGCTGCTGATGTGCCTGGGTATGGGGCTCGCCTATATGGGCGCGTTCGTCCACCCGGAGCCGAACCACATGCCGGTGGCCGTGGTCGGCGCCGGACCGGAAGCGAAGGTGTTGGCGCAGACCATCAAGGACACCGCCGGCGACAAGCTCGACGTCCGTACGGTCCCGACCCGCGCCGCGGCCGTCGCCCTGCTCAGGTCCCGCACCGTGACCGGCGCGTACGTACCGAGCGCCAGGACTCCGGAGCTGATCGTCGCCAGCGCAGCCTCCGACATGGGCGCCACGGCCGTCGAGAAGGTCTTCACCCCGGTCGCCGAGAAGAACGGCGCCGCCCTCAAGGTCACCGACGTGGCCGAGCCGGTCGCCGACGACCCCACGGGACAGGGCCTCTTCTTCCTGCTCATCGCCGTGAGCATCGGCTCCTACGCCTCCGTGGCCGCCCTCGGCGCGGCCGGCGCGGCGCTCCCCATGCGGATCCGCGCCCTGCTCGCGCTCGGTGTCTCCGCCGTCGTCAGCGGCATCGGCGCGTTCCTCGCCGGCCCGGTGTTCCACCTCGCCCACCACGACCTGGCCGGGGTCTGGGGCATGGCCTGGCTCTACTCCGCCGGCATCCTCCTCGTCGGCGTCGGCCTGCACACCTTCCTCAAGCGGTGGACCACGCTGACCATGATGGTGCTCTTCGTGATGCTCAACTTCACCAGCTCCGGCGGGTTGTTCCGCCCCGAGCTGCAGAACGGCTTCTTCGGCACCCTGCACGCCTTCTGGAACGGCGCCGGCTTCGTCGAGGGCGTCCGCAGCCTGCTGTACTTCGGCAGCGACGGCCTGAGCCG
This sequence comes from Streptomyces sp. NPDC048278, assembly GCF_040652195.1. Lineage (NCBI taxonomy): Bacteria > Bacillati > Actinomycetota > Actinomycetes > Kitasatosporales > Streptomycetaceae > Streptomyces > Streptomyces sp. NPDC048278. The sequence goes on along the minus strand of NZ_JBEZLP010000001.1, from coordinate 31,739 downwards.
CAACGTGTGGACCCTCGCGGTCTGGCTGCTGGTCGGCCTCGCGGTCACCGCCGTCGCCGCGGCCTACGAGCGGGCCAAGGCGGCACCGGCCGCCGCCGTGGTCGTACCGGAGTCCCCTGCCGGCCTGATCGAGCAGGCCGCGGAAGCCGAGGAGGAGACCGAGGAGACGGTCGGCGTCTGACCGCCTGCCAGTCTCCCCGGCCGAACGCCGGAACCGTCCGCCCGTCCGACCGCCCGTCGGCCCCCCCCGCACGCGGCGGTCCGGCGGGCGGTTAACCATATGACCGGCGTATCGGCGTCCGGCTAGGCTCCCCGGTGATGACCTCACTCTCCGAAACCACCGCCTCCGCCGTCGTCTCCGCGCTGCGCGCGGCCGGCTGCGTCTTCGCCGAGGACGAGGCGGAACTGCTCCTCGCCACCGCCCGTACCCCCGGCGAGCTGGCCGCCATGGTGGACCGGCGCGCCGCCGGTCAGCCCCTCGAACACGTCCTCGGCTGGGCGGAGTTCCACGGACTGCGCGTCCTCGTGGAACCCGGCGTGTTCGTGCCCCGCCGCCGGACCGAGTTCCTGGTCGACCAGGCCCTGGCCCAGGCCCCCGGCGCGTCCGTCGTCGTGGACCTGTGCTGCGGCTCCGGCGCGGTCGGCGCGGCCCTCGCCGCCGCCCTCGGCGACGTCGAACTGCACGCCGCCGACATCGATCCGGCCGCCGTCGGCTGCGCCCGCCGCAACATCGCCCCCTACGGCGGCCACGCTCACGTCGGCGACCTGTTCGACGCCCTGCCCGCCGCCCTGCGCGGTCGCATCGGCATCCTCGCCGCCAACGTGCCCTACGTCCCCAGCGACGAGATCGGGCTGCTGCCCGCCGAGGCCCGCGAGCACGAGCCGCTGGTCGCCCTGGACGGCGGCGGCGACGGACTCGAGGTTCTGCGCAGGGTCGCCGCGGGGGCCCGCGAGTGGCTCGCGCCCGGCGGCTGCGTCCTGGTCGAGACGAGTGAACGCCAGGCCGAGGACGCCGTCGAGACCTTCCGCCGCGCCGGACTGACCACGCGGCTGGAGGACTCGGAGGAGCTGTACGCGAACGTCGTGATCGGGGTGTGTGACTGACACCGCGCCCCGGGCGGACCGCCTCTCTGCCCCCAGGTGAAGGGGCGACTGCCTCTTCGTGCCGTTCGGCCGGCGAAGCGGGTGGCGAGGCGCTCCGGTCGGCAGGATCTGTACTGCGGTCGGCGGCAAGCAGTCAGACACGGAGCACACCGGAACGGGACGCCGAAATCCACCGCCGCACGCTCACGACGGCGTGGTCCGACGGTACGGTGCATCGTCCGTCCTGGTCATAGGAGAGGCACACTCATGGCAACCATCCTGCTCGTTCACGGAGCGATCGCGGACGGGTCGTCCTGGAGCAAGGTCATCCCGGTTCTGCAGGACGCCGGACACGAGACCGTCGCGGTCCAGCAGCCCCTGTCGTCGATCCCCGACGACGTCGCCAAGGTCCGCGGCGTGCTCGACGAACTCGACGGCCCGGTCGTCGTGGTCGGACACTCCTTCGGCGGCGTCGTCATCACCCAGGCCGCGCACGCCGCGCCGAACGTGAGTGCCCTGGTGTACGTCGCCGCGTTCGCCCCGGACGAGGGCGAGAGCGCGCAGAGTCTGGGCGAGCCTTTCGGCCAACTTCCCTCCGCGTCCCATTTCAAGATCGACAAGCAGGGGCGTTTCACGCTTCCGCAGGACGTCTTCCCCCAGTACTTCTGCCCGGACGTCGACCCGGCGGAAGCCCGGGTGCTGGCGGCCGTCCAGGGGGCGAGCGACGTCGCCCGCTTCGGTTTCGTGTCCGGACCGCCGGCCTGGCGCGAGCACCCCACGCACTTCGTCGTGGCGGAGAACGACCAGATCATCCCGCCGGACCTGGAGCGCTTCGTCGCGGAACGCATGGGTGCCACGACGACTTCGGTGGCCGGCGCCGGTCACCTGGTCATGGTCTCGCAGCCGAAGGCCGTCGCCGACGCGATCCTGGCGGCGGCGCACTGACACCGCCGGGGTGACGGCCCGCGGTGACGCCGGGTCCGAACCCCCGCCCGCAACAAGCCTGTTCGCCCCGGTTCCGGGGCCGCGGCCGTCAGGCCGCGGCCCGCACCGGGTGACGGCCCGGTCACGGCACTAGGTGGTGGCCCCGCTCCCCGAAGGGCTCGGCGACGGCGACCGGTCACCGGGGCGCTGCCACGGGCCGCCACGGTCGTGCATGCCGCCGCGGCCCATGCCCATGAAGTCGCCCGAGAACGCACCGGACGCGGTCGGCTTGCCGCCGTCGCCGCGGGTGCCGATCAGGAAGGCTTTCGCGTCCTTCTTCAGGGTGTCGGAGTCGCCCCGCACCTTGACGTCCGAGCCCACGGTCCACGTCCACGACGTGCCGTCGTCGCTCTTCACCGTGACCTGGTCGCCGTCCACGTTCTCGACCGTGCCCCGCTGCCAGACCCGCACCACGTACTTGCCGGTGTCCGGGTCCTTGACGGTCGCCTCGCCGTGCACGCCCATGCCGCCCATCCCGAACCAGCCGTGGCCGGGGCCGCGCCCGTCCGGTGCGGAGGGCGCCGACGGCGCACCGGAGGCTGCCGGGGACGCGGCGGAGCCGCTGCCGCCCGAGCCGGCGGCGAACGCCACCGTGCCGCCCAGGGCGAGCGCCCCGGCGACGAAGGCCACGGTCACCGCGCGCACGCGGAAGGACTGGCGGCGCCACCGGTCGCGCAGCGGTACGCCCGGCTCGCGGTCCGGCCCCGGCCCCGAGAGGACCTCTGACGGGGCCTCCCACCCGGGCGCGGCGGCCTGCGGGGGACGGTCGGGCATCGGCGGGATCGACGGCTCGGTGCCGTCGACGTCACGGCGGTGTTCCTGCTCCGGTTCGTGCGTCACGGCTCGCTCCCATCGGCGAACGGCGGCACGCGGCATTGCACGACGCATGCCTCTCTGTGAATTGTGCGAGGGAACCGATAAGAACCCGGTAATCAATTCCTGTGAATTCTGTGAATTCGACGCATCCGCACCGGGGAGTCCGGCGCCCCGGCGTCCCCCCCCGCTACGGCAGGCTGCGGGCCCGCGCGATGAGCAGGGCCACGTCGTCGTGGTTGTCGGGGTGGTGCAGCTCCCGCAGCAGCAGGTCGCAGACGTCCTCCAGTGGGCGGGCGGGGCCGTCGAGCAGGGCCAGCAGTTCGTCGAGGCGTTCGTCCAGGGAATGCCTGCGGGTCTCCACCAGGCCGTCGGTGTAGAACACCAGCTCGTCGCCGGGCTCGAAGTCGACGGCCGTGGTGGCGAAGGCGACCCCGCCGACGCCCAGCGGGACCCCGGTGGGCAGGTCGAGGAGTTCCGGCGGACGGCCGGGGCGGACCCGGGCCGGGGGCAGATGGCCGGCGTTGGCGATCCGGCACCGGCGCAGCCGCGGGTCGTACACGGCGTACACGCAGGTCGCGATGGAATGGTCGAGGCCCGACGTGGTCTTGTCCAGGTGTTCGAGGAGAACCGCCGGATCCAGGCCCAGCGCGGCCAGGGTGGTGGTCGCGGTGCGCAGCCGGCCCATCGTCGCCGCCGCGTTGATGCCGCTGCCCATCACGTCGCCCACCACGAGCGCCGTCCGGTCGCCGTCCAGCGGGATCACGTCGAACCAGTCGCCGCCCACCTCGACGGTCGCGCCCGCCGGCTGGTAGCGGGAGGCGACCTCCAGACCGGGGGTGACCCGGGGATGCGTGGGCAGCAGGCTGCGCTGGAGGGTCAGCGCGGTGGTGCGGGCGTTCTCGTACCAGCGGGCGTTGTCGATCTGCACGGCCGCCCGCGCCGCCAGTTCCCGGGCCAGCAGCAGATCGTCGTCGTCGAAGGACGCCGGATTGCGGGTGCGCTTGAGATCGAGGGCGCCCAGCACCTCGCCGCGCGCGATCAGCGGCACCGCCAGATACGAGTGCACCCCGGCCCGGCCCAGCAGCACCGTGGCCTCGGAGGAGGGGGCGATCCGGGCCAGGTCCTCGTCCTTGACCTGCGGCACGGCGACGGCTTCCCCGCCCCGGACGCATTCGGTGATCAGCCGGTCCGGCGCGTACCGGGCGACCGTGCCCGGCGCGTCGGCGGCCTGGACCGCGTCCGCCTGCTGCTCCGCGCGCACGGCGAGGGCCCGGAGCACGGCCGGCTCCGCCGGGCCGAGCGTGCTGCGCCGGCCCTCGACCACCGTGTCCAGCAGGTGGACGGCCGCCACGTCGGCCAGCTCCGGCACGGCGACGTCGGCCAGCTCCCGGGCGGTGCGCCCCAGGTCCAGAGTGGTGCCGATACGGGCGGAGGCGTCGGCGATCACGGCAAGCCGGCGACGCGCCTGCTCGGCCTCGACCCCGGCCCGGTACGGCTCGGTGATGTCCACCACCGAGGTGGCCACGCCCAGCACGTTGTCCAGCGCGTCGTCCAGCCGGTAGACCGACACCGACCAGATGTGCTCCGCGTCCGGATCGGCCGGAGTACGGCCCACCGCCGAATGGTCGATGACCGGCTCGCCGGTCCGCAGCACCCGCAGGTAGGCAGACTCCAGGGCATCGGCGTCCAGCGAGGGCAGTACCTCGCGGATCGTCCGCCCCACGTGCTCGGCGGCCGGGACACCGTTCATCTGCTCCATCGCCGGGTTGACCGACACGAACCGCAGGTCCGTGTCGAAGACGGCCAGTCCGATCGGCGACTGCTGCACGATCCGTTCGGACAGCGCCACGTCCTGCTCCAGCCGGCGCACCGTCGACTGGTCGGCGGCCAGACCCAGTGCGAACACGTCGCCGTTGTCGTCCGTGAGCCGCATGTTGCGGAACTCGACCACATGGGTGGAGCCGTCCTTGTGGCGGATCGGGAAGCCGCCGGCCCAGCTCCGCCCGGTGCTCATCACGTCCGCGAACAGCTTGCCGACCAGTTCGATGTGGCGTTCGTGCACCATCAGCCGTGCGGCGTACTGGCCGAGCGCCTCCTGCGCCGAGTAGCCGAAGAGCTCCTCCGCCTGCGGGCTCCACAGCACGATCCGGCCCTTGGCGTCCAGCACGACCGAGGCCACGCTCAGGACGTCCAGCAGCCCGCCCGGCCGCACGGGCCCGCGCAGGGGCTCCCGGCCCCCCGGCACCGAGGCCTCGGCTGGACTCATCGCACGCACCGCCTTCGGACTTCCGTACGGCACGCCGTCCCCCGTGCCGACTCCCCTTGTTCTATCGCGCTCACACCCGACTCTCCGATGTCACCGCCGACTTTTCCACCATCTCTCAACACGGCGGCATCTGTACGGCGAAGTGACCACAGGGGCGGCAGGGGCGTGAGTTCACTTTCCTGTCCTGCCATTGATCTGTACATGTCCATGGGGCCCGCGCGAGACTGACCGGCGCACGCGCGTCCCACCCCCCGATACCGAGGAGTAGGCTTCCATGCCCGCGTCCACCCGGCAACGTTGTCGCGCAGGCCTGACCGCCCTGGTCGCCCTCGCCACCACCCTGGTCCTCGCCACCGCCGCCCCGGCCTCCGCCGCCGACACCTGGACCGAGACCGGCTCCGACCACGCCGATGCGCTCACCGAGAGCCAGGGCCTGACCTCGGTCGAGGTCCCGGCCAACAGCCCCAACCGGTACACCGGCATCGGCACCATCCCGCTCAGCGTCTCCAGCCGCGGCTGGAACCACGTCGGCGACCCCGACGAGTCCTACGACGGCTACTTCGTCGAGCCCTACCAGGCGGACTCCGGCACCGCCAAGATGTACCGGGTGCAGGCCCCCGACGGCACCTGGTCGGAGTACGTCCACACGCTCGCCTCCGGCGAGGCCCTCAACAACTCCTGGTCCGCCATCACCCCCGACAGCCAGTACATGCTCTCCGGCGAGTACGGCACGATGACCCGCTTCCTGGTCCTCCCGACACCGGGCGCCAACAAGAGCACCTCGCCGTCCGCGAACCTCCCGCTCGCGTCCGTCGTCAACCTCGACCACGCCGTGCGCGACGTACAGGGCTGCGACTTCTCCAGCGCCACCACCCTGCTGTGCTCCTCGGACGACCCGGACGGCAGCCTCTTCGGCTACACCAAGCCGCTGCTCCAGATCGACCTGTCCGCCCAGCCCGGCTCGGCCGATGTCACCGGGCACGTCACGGCGCTGCGCCAGCTGCCGCTGCGCAGCTCCTGCTCGGGCACCTTCGAGGCCGAGGGCATCGACTACGACCGGCGCACCGGCACCCTGCGCGTCATCGTGATGTCGCCCGGCTTCTGCGTCCTCACGGACAGCAAGACCTACAAGTTCACCCGGAGCTGAGCCCCACCGCGAGTGGTGCCCGCCCCGAAAAGGGTGCTTTTCTGTTGGCATGGCGTGGTTCGCGGGGGAACCCGTGCTACCACGCCATCGCCATGAGAGGAGCGATCACGATGGTCCGTGAGCGACTGCACGAGGAACCCGTCTCGCTGGAGATCAGCGGATGCAGCAAGGAGGACGCCCGGATCGTGTTCGACGCGCTGTGCCAGTGCTTCGAGTCGGACCGGGCCGCCGAGGACGTGCCGCAACAGCTCCACGAGACCCGCCCGATGGTGTGGCTCGGCACGTTCGAGGTCACCGACGCCCACGAGTGCACCCTCCCGCCCCGGCTCTCGGCCCCGGTCGAGGCCGACGCCCAGGGCGGGTACTGGGCGATCAGCCGGCTCCACACCACCCTCGACTCCCTGTTCGCCGTGCGGAACCTGTCGTCCGCGTCGGGGGACCAGGAGAAGGAGCTGCATGTGCTGCTGGAGAGCCGAGGGGCGTAGGGCACTGGGTGACAACCCAGTGATATGTCACATGTCACACGCAGTGGTATGTGACATGCCACAGCACTCACCCCCTCCCTCCTTATGCAACTAGTTGCATAAACCGTGCGCGGTCCTCTACAACTACGGTGACGACACCGCGCACGGAGGCCCCCATGAGCCGTTACCCCCACCTGCTGGAACCCCTCGACCTCGGCTTCACCACACTTCCCAACCGCGTGCTCATGGGCTCCATGCACGTGGGCCTGGAGGAGGCCGAGCGCGGCTTCGAGCGGATGGCGGAGTTCTACGCGGCCCGGGCCCGCGGGGGAGTGGGCCTCATCGTCACCGGCGGCATCGCACCCAACGACGAGGGCCGGCCCTACGAGGGCGGTGCCAAGCTCACCACCGAGGAGGAGGCCGGGCGGCACCGGACCGTCACCGAGGCCGTGCACCGCGAGGGCGGCCGGATCGCGCTGCAGATCCTGCACTTCGGGCGGTACGCCTACCACCGCGACCTGGTCGCCCCGAGCCCCTTGCAGGCCCCGATCAGCCCCTTCGCCCCCCGCGAGCTGACCGACGCCGACGTCGAGCGGACCGTCGACGACTACGCCCGTACCGCCCGCCTCGCCCGGCAGGCCGGTTACGACGGCGTCGAGATCATGGGTTCCGAGGGCTACCTCATCAACGAGTTCGTCGCCGCGCAGACCAATCGGCGCACCGACCGCTGGGGCGGCTCGTACGAGAACCGGATGCGGTTCCCCGTCGAGATCGTCCGCCGGGTCCGTGCCGCCGTCGGCGACGACTTCATCATCGTCTACCGGCTGTCCATGCTGGACCTGGTCCCCGGCGGCTCCTCCCTCGACGAGGTGATCACCCTCGCCCGGGCCGTGGAGGCCGCCGGGGCGACCATCATCAACACCGGCATCGGCTGGCACGAGGCCCGCATCCCCACCATCGCCACCTCCGTCCCGCGCGGCGCGTACACCTGGGTCACCAAGAAGCTGATGGGCGCGGTGTCCGTGCCGCTGGTCACCACCAACCGCATCAACACCCCGGAAGTCGCCGAGGAGTTGCTCGCCGAGGGCTTCGCGGACATGGTCTCCATGGCCCGCCCGATGCTCGCCGACCCCGACTTCGTCAACAAGGCCGCGGCCGGCACGCCCGAGGCCATCAACACCTGCATCGGCTGCAACCAGGCCTGCCTCGACCACACCTTCAGCGGGCAGATCACCTCCTGCCTGGTCAACCCGCGCGCCTGCCACGAGACCGAGCTGGTCCTCGCCCCGACCCGGATGAGGAAGCGCGTCGCGGTGGTCGGCGCCGGACCGGCCGGCCTCGCCTGCGCGGTCTCCGCCGCCGAACGCGGCCACCAGGTCACCCTGTTCGACGCGGGGGCCGAGATCGGCGGCCAGCTGAACGTGGCCCGCAAGGTCCCCGGCAAGCAGGAGTTCGACGAGACCCTGCGCTACTTCCGCCACCAGCTCGCCGCGCACGGCGTGGACGTACGGCTGAACACGACCGTCGAGCCCGAGGACGTCACCGGCTACGACGAGGTCGTGGTCGCCACCGGTGTCACCCCGCGCACCCCCGACATCCCGGGCATCGACCACCCCCGCGTCCTCGGCTACCTCGACGTGCTGCGCGACGACGCCCCCGTCGGCGACCGGGTCGCGATCCTCGGCGCCGGCGGCATCGGCTTCGACGTCGCCGAGTTCCTCACCGACGGAGGCGACAAGGCGAGCGAGGACCCGTCGACGTACTTCAGGCAGTGGGGCGTCGACATGGACTACCAGGGCCCCGGTGGCCTGGCCGCCCCCGAGCGCCCGGCGCCGCCGCGCACCGTGCACCTGCTCCAGCGCAAGGCGAGCAAGGTCGGCGCCGGGCTCGGCAAGACGACCGGCTGGATCCACCGCACCGAGCTCAAGCACCGGGGCGTCACCATGGTCCCGGGCGTGCGGTACGACCTGATCGACGACGCCGGCCTGCACGTCACCGTCGACGGCGAGAGCACGGTCCTGGAGGTCGACACCGTGGTGCTGTGCACGGGGCAGGAACCGCGCCGGGGCCTGTACGAGGAGCTGGTCGCCGCCGGCTGCAGCGCGCACCTCATCGGCGGTGCCGACGTCGCCGCCGAACTGGACGCCAAGCGGGCCATCAAGCAGGGCACCGAGCTGGCCGCCGCCCTGTAGCGGCCGTCCCTAGGATGAGCCCATGTCACTCCCGCACGCGATCCTCACCGCCCTGCTCGAAAGGCCGTCGTCGGGGCTTGAGCTGACCCGCAGGTTCGACAGGTCGATCGGCTACTTCTGGTCGGCCACGCACCAGCAGATCTATCGCGAGCTCGGAAAGCTGGAGGCCGAGGGCTACATCCGCACCCTGCCCGCCGAGCAGCCGGCCCGCGGGCAGAAGAAGAGCTACGAGGTCCTGCCCGCGGGCCGCGCCGAACTGGCCCGCTGGACCGCCGCCGCCCAGGACCCCAAGCCGCAGCGGGACGTGCTCCTGCTGCGGCTGCGCGCGGCGGCGGTCGTCGGCACCGACGGTCTCGAAGCCGACCTGCGCCGCCATCTGGAGCTGCACCGGCGGCAGTTGGCCGAGTACGAGGAGATCCAGCGCCGCGACTTCCCGCCGGGCAGGGACGCCCCCGAGGACCGGCTGCGGCACCTGGTGCTGCGGGCCGGCATCGACCTGGAGACCTTCTGGACCCAGTGGCTCGGCGATGCCCTGGAGGAGTTCGGCGATCTTCCTGACCCGTCCCGGTCCTAGAGCCGGTAGGGCTTCGAGCGCTTGCGCAGGTACCAGCCCGTGGCGATGACGCCCGAGCCGACCAGTGCGGCGCCGATGCCGAGGGTGAGCGGGCCGTAGTCGCGGGCGGCGCCGCCCAGGCCGCCCATCACGCCCCGGGCGGGGGCGGGCGGGGCCGTCCTGGTGGTGGAGGAGGTCGTCGGGGTGGCGGGGGCGGACGAGACGATCACCGACTGGGTGCCCGCCGTACCGCCGTTGGAGCAGACGACGACCACCGTGTAGGTGCCCGGCGACACCCCCGACCAGGCGGCGGACTGGCTCACCGTGGTGCCGGCCAGGGCCGCCTGCCGTCCCTGGGCGAAGGCGGTCTGACCGCTGTTGAGCAGCGAGGCGTTGCCCCAGCTGCCGTTGGACTGGGTGCAGGCGCTGGTGACCACCGAGACCGTGGTGCCGATGGTGCTCACCGAGATGCCCGAGAGCGCGGCGGACGGGCCGGCGAGCCAGGTCGGGACGGCGGCGGCTGCCGCCAGGGTCAGGCCGGAGCGGAGGAGAAGTCGTGTAGTGCGCATGGTCTGCCCTCCGGCGGCACGGTTGGCGGAACGTCCCGTGCGCCGCCGAGGGTGGGGAAACGTCCGTGCTGCCTCAGGTTCAGCGAACGGGGCCCCGCCGCGTCCCGCACCCGGAGGGCGACCGGCCAGGTGACTTCTTCCTCCGGCCGGCCCAGGCCGGGACGCGCGTCCGCCTCCCGCCCGTCCGCCGCCCGTCCGCTTCCCCGTCAGGCTCCTGTCGTCACGGTCCGTTCGACCGACCAGCCGCCCCAGGTGCCGTCGGGCAACCGCGCCCGGAGCCGCACCTGGTGCCGGACCCCATGGTCGCGGCCCACATAGAAGCTGTAGGTCGACCGTCCCTTCGGTGGAGTGCCGCCCCACACCAGAGAGGTGGTCGTACCGCCGTCGAGCCGGATCTGGTATTCGGTGACCACACCGTCCACCTGCGGCGGGTCCCAGGCCAGGTCGAGGTAGCAGGCCCCGCTGTCCTCGTGGGTGCGCGCCGTGAACGCGGTCGGCGCGGTGTCCCGGCCGTCGTCGCTGCCCGGCGTGGTGAGACGCACCGCCGTGCTCGCGGGTGAGAGGTTGTCGGCCGCGTCCCGGGCCCGGACGGTGAAGAGATAGCGGGTGCCCGGCCGCAGCCCCATGACCACGGCCGCGGTCTGGTTCCCGCCCACACTGTGGATCTTGGCGCCGCCCTGCCAGATGTCGTACGACACCACGGCCCGGTCGTCCGTGGCGGCGCCCCAGGACAGCTGCACCATACGGCTGCCCACGGCGCGGCCCACCGGGCGCGCCGGGCGGGTCGGTGCCGAGCGGTCGGCCGCGACCATCGCCGGGGTGGTCGCCCGCACCGCACGGCTGCGCGGCCCGAGGCTGCCGTCCCCGCCCCGGGCCCGCACGGTGAACACGTACGCCGTGGACGGCTTCAGCCTGGGGACGTCCACCATGTGCTGGGAGCCGGGCACCTCCTCGACCTTCGTGGTGCCGCGATACACCTCGTAGGCACGGATCCCGGAACCCTCCGGCAGCTCGTTCCACATGACGTGCACGCTGGTGGCGCTACCGGCCGCAGCGGTCACCCCCGTCGGGGCGCCGGGCAGCCGGCCGCTGTCGCCGTCGGCGGCCCCGCCCAGGCCGCAGGACGTCATGAACAGCAGGGCACAGACCACGACGGCGACTCGGCGCACGGTTCCGCCTCCCGGGGTCGGCAGCACGGCAATGGTCCGGACCAATATGACCTGCCCGGGATGCGGACATCAAGAGGGCCGTATTGCGGACGCCGGGGGAGAGTTACGTATGCTGAGGGTCCTGCGGTCGAACTTCCTGGCAGAAGTGGGGAGTTCGCGCCTGTGGCGCGGAACGCTGTCGTCGCTGATCCCGCGCCGGCACGGGCGGCCGGGGCGGACTGGGCCGGCACCGGCCCAGCGCCCCGGCCCTCGGCGTCCGCTCACGAAGTGTCAGTTTCGTTGCGCCGAACGGCCCTGTACAGCCTCCACGTGCTGGCCCGGCCGCCGGACCCGCACCATCTTGTTCCGGGTGACTCCATGTCCCCCACGAAAAGGGTCCCTCATCGTGCGTGTCCAGTCGCTGACGCTGGCCGCGGCCGGCGCCGCCCTGCTCGCCCCGGCCACACTGCCCGCCTCCGTCCCCGCCGCCTCGTACGCGGCCCCCGGTGGCCGCCACCGGATCTCCGCCGCCGACCTGCTGGCCCGGGTGCGGGAGTGCACCCAGGTCTCCAGGGGCCGCTACCGCTCCGATGCCAACACCGCCGCCACCGTCCCCGTGTGCGGCACCCGGCAGGCCGTCTTCTGGAAGGCCGACCTCGACATCGACTGCGACGGCCAGCGAACCGCCCACTGCAACCGCTCCACCGACCCGGCGTTCACCGCCGCCACCGCCTACCAGCAGTCCAACGGCCGCCAGCTCAACGCCGAGAAACTGCCCTACGTCGTCGTACCCGGCCCCAGTGGCCGCTGGAACCACCGGAAGTCCGGCGTCCGGGGCGGCGCGGTCGCCGCGGTGATCTACAAGGGCCGCGTGCAGTACGCGGTCGTCGGCGACACCGGACCGCGCGACATCATCGGCGAGGCCTCCTACGCCACCGCGAAGGCGCTCGGTGTGAACCCCGACCCGCGGGCCGGCGGGGTGCCGTCCGGCGTCACCTACATCGTCTTCAAGCACTCGGCGGTCGAGCCCATCGAGAACCGCGCGGAGGCGGAGGCCGAGGGGGAGCGGCTGGCCGAGGAGTTCACCGAGGGCGGCTGACCGGCGGGCCGGCCGCCCCCGGCGGTGCGGGTCAGACGGCCGCCCAGCCGTTGTCCACCGGCAGGATCGCGCCGTTGATGTTCCTCGCCGCGTCCGAGGCCAGGAACACGATCGCCGCCGCCTGGTCCTCCGGCTCGGAGACCTGGCCCACGTTGCCGAAGTACGGGCCGAGCGCGGCCGGCCCGTGCGCGCCGTCCTCCAGGTCGATCTGGATGCCGGTCCTGGTGCCGCCGGGGGCGATGGCGTTGGCCCGGATGCCCTGGTTGCGGTACATCACGGCCAGGCTCTTGGTCAGGCCGACGACACCGTGCTTCGAGGCCGTGTAGGCGGCCCCCGCCGCGCTGCCGCGCAGGCCGGCCTCGGAGGCGGTGTTGACGATCGCGCCCCGGCCGGCCGCCAGCATGTGCGGCAGCACGGCCCGGGTGAGCAGGAAGGGCGCGGTGAGGTTGACCCGTATCACCCGCTCCCACTCGGTGTCGCCGACGTCCGCCAGCGCCGACATCCGGTCCATGATCCCGGCGTTGTTCACCAGGACGTCCACCCCGCCGAACCGCTCCACCGCGGTCGCCACCACCTGGTCCACCACGGACTGCTCGCTGAGGTCGCCGGTGACGGCCACGGCCGTACCGCCCGCCTTCTCGATCTCCGTCACCGTCGCGCCCGCGGTCTCGGCGTTCAGGTCGGCGACCAGGACCCGCGCCCCCTCCTCGGCGAAGGCCAGGGCGGCGGCGCGCCCGATCCCCGATCCCGCGCCGGTGACGATGACGCCGCGCCCGTCGAGTCCGCTGGCCATGTGGTGCTCCCATCAGGTGGTTCGTGGGCGCTCTGCGCCCGGTGCGGCTCACACCATACGACTTAATGTCTGCGAGTGACATAAAGTCGTGGCCTGAATTTTCCGTCGCCCCGCCGCCTCGGGGAGAATCACGGGGCAGCAGCCACCGGCACGGGAGGGACAGATGACCGCAGGGGGACGCACGGGACGCCCGCCCCTGACCGAGGAACGCAAGGCCGAGACCAGACTGGAGATCGCCCGCGTCGCCGTGGACCTGTTCGTCGCCCAGGGCGTGGCCGCGACCACCGGCGAGCAGATCGGGCAGGCGGTCGGCGTCTCGGCGCGCACGGTGTGGCGCTACTTCCCGAGCAAGGAGGCCTGCGTACGGCCACTGTTCGCGGCCGGCATCGAGGCCGTTGCCGACTGCCTGCGCGCCTGGCGCCCCGGCCAGCCGCTGGAGGAGGCCTTCGCGGACGCCGTACCGACGGACAGCCGGCTGGTGCGCAGCCCGGACCGCGCCACCATGGGCGCCCTGGTCCGGCTCACCCGGGTCGAACCGGGCCTGCGCGCGGAGTGGCTGCAGTCCTACGACGAGGCCGAACCGGCGTTCGCCCGCGCCCTCGCCGAACGCTCCGGGCTGCCCGCCGACGACCTGCGGCCCACCATCCAGGCGGCCATGTTCAACGCGGCCCTGCGCGCGGCCGTCGAGCACTACGCCTGGCGGGTCGCCGACGAGAGAACGGACCCCGCCACCGCGGAGGCCGAGCTCACGGCGACCATGCGCTCGGCCCTCGCGGTCGCGGCGGAGGGGCTCGCCTAGGGACGGCCGTTGTACGCCTCCGCCCGCAGCTCCGGACGGCCCGCGGGGAGGGCCCGGGACGGCCAGGAGACGCTGACGGTCTGTGTCTCGCCGGGCAGCAGCCACAGGTAGTTGTGGCTGTAGAGCGTCGGCAGCACGCGGTGGCCGTTCGCCGCGTCCACCAGGGACAGCCGGACCATGGCGGCGACGGCCGAGCCGCGGTTGCGGACGGTGGCGGTCAGGGTGTGCCGGTCCCCGGAACGGGACGGCTGCCCGGCCGCGACGGACACGGTGACCCGCCGGGCCTGGTTGAGCGCCTGGAGGGCGGCGGGGTCGCGCGGACGCCAGTACGTGTTCCGGGACAGCTCCCCGCCGCCCGCGTCCGCGAGGGTAAGCCGGAGCAGGTGCAGGTCGGGCAGGCCGTCGGTCCAGCCGGCGGTGAACGCCTCGGCGGTGGCGGCCCGGGCCACGTCCACCTTCGCGGTCCGGCCGGCGCCGAGCTGCCGCCCCGACAGGTCGTACAGCCGGGCGGTGACGGTGGCGCCGCGGAGGTCCGTGCGGGTGTGGTTGACCGCGAGGACCTGCCACTTCACCGGATCGGCCTGGACGTGCAGCGGTTCGCAGGCCGAACGGGCGCCGTAGTAGGTGCCGTTGACGTCGAAGTCGTAGTCGTAGGTCTGCCAGACGGTGCTGTGCCAGGCCGGGTGGGACATCCACAGCATCAGGCCGGTGGCGTTGTCCCAGAGGTTGGCGTTCCAGGCCTCGAACATGGCGCGGGTGTTCTCGAAGTTGACGAACTGCGCCTTGCGGGCGAAGTCGTCCAGGTCGGTGGTCGCGCCGAGGCGGGTCTCGACGGCCGCCTTGTAGTTCTGCGGCGCCTGGTTCCCGCGCTCGCTCCAGTCGTGGTAGTACCAGGCGCCGCCGACGGGCCACTCCGGCTCGTCGCCCGTCAGGTTGCGCAGGCTCGCCGCGGTGGAGACGACCGGCATGCCGATCTCGGTGTGGAAGCCGAAGTCCTTGCTGCCGTAGGTGGCGGGGTCGAAGTACCTCTCCGGCTCCACCCAGCCGTAGGGGCCGCCGCCCGTGACGATGCCGCCCGCCGAGTTGTTCTGGTAGAGCAGCCCGGGCACCTGCTGCTCGACGGCCTCGCGCATGCCCTGGTCGATCGCGGCCGGCGGGTTGCCCTCGTTCGCCCCGCACCAGACGGCCACACAGGGGTGGATGCGGTAGCGCAGCACGGTGTCCCGGGCGATCGAGTCGAAGGCGTCGTGGTCCGGCGGGTCCATGCCCCAGGCGTTCGGGAAGTCGTTCCAGACGAGGATGCCGTGCCGGTCGCAGGCGGCGAAGAACTCCTCCCGGTCGCTGCTGCCGACCCAGTTGCGGATCATGGTGAAGTTCATGTCGCGGTGCATCCGCACCGCCGCGTCCATCCGCTCCGGCGGCATCCGGCGCAGCAGTTCGTCCCAGCCCCAGTTGCCGCCGCGGGCCAGCACCGGCACCCCGTTGACCGTGATCCGCAGCGGATCGGGGGCGTTGGAGACGGACTTGACGTCGGTCCACCGCTCGCCGTCGTCGGAGACCCGGATGACGTACGACTTGGGGTACGCGGTCTCCCAGACGATCGCCACCCGGTCGAAGTCCCGCGCGGCGCCCAGGTCCACCTGGATCCACTGGTGGTCCTCGTACTGCGAGGACCAGCGGGTGCCCGGGTCGCCGTCGGTGGCGTTCGAGGCGGGGTGGTCGGACTCCTCGGTGGAGGCCGTCGCCGTCCGGTGCAGGGCGAGGTCGGTGCCGGGACCCGTGCTGTCGATGACGCCCAGCGACCACAGCGAGTTGCCCCAACTGGTTTTGCGCAGGCCGCAGTCGATACGGACGTAGCGGGCGGTCCGCCGGTCGAAGTCCTCGACCTGGAGGCTCGCGTTGCCGTCGTTGAACGGCAGCGGCACCGCCGAGTTGTCCACCGCCCGCACGTCGGTCCACTCGGTGCCGTCGGCGGAGACCTGCACCACGAAGGTGTTCGCGTACGCCCGTTCCCAGGTGAGGTCGACGCGGTCGAAGGACTGCGCCGAGCCCAGGTCGACGCTGATCCACTGGTCGTCCTCGTACGTCGAGGACCAGCGGGTGCCCGGGTCGCCGTCCGTCACGTTGGCCGGGCCGTGGTCGTCGCCGTCCGTGCTGGAGGCGTCGGCGGTCGCGTGCAGGGCGAGGTCGGTGGCCTGCCGGACGCTGTCCCGGACCGCAAGGGTCCACAGCGAACTGCCCCAGGAGGTGGCCCTGGTACGGCAGTCGACGCGGACGTGCCGGGCCTGCTGCCGGTCGAAGGTGACGGACTGGGTGTACGCGTCGCCGGTCGCGGTGAACGGCAGCGGCACCTTGTACTCGTAGCCGAACTGCCGGATGCCGAAGCGGACGGTGCGCCGGTCGCTCTCGGTGCCGTCGGCCGACGCGGTGAGCGTGAGGTCGTACAGGTCCGGCTCGCCCAGGCCGTTCGGCCACCACAGCCGGGGTTCGCGCAGCCGCAGTTGCGCGAAGGCGTCGGGGGCGAAGACGACGTCGACGGCGCCACCGGCCGGCACGGTGACCGCCCTGGAGACCCGGACGTCGCCGAAGGCCGCGGTCACCGTCGCCGAGCGGTCCGTGGAGCCGGCGTTGCGGACGGGGACGACGACGGTCAGTTCGGCGACGGACACGTCCGGCAGACCGGGCAGGTTCGTGTCCACGCGCGGGTCGCCGATGACGACCTGCGCGGTGGATCTGAGCCGGACGTGGTTCCAGATGCCCGCCGCGCGGTCGCGGACGGCCGGCATCCAGTCCCAGCCCGAAGAGGCGAGGTAGGTGGGGGAGTTGAGGTTCATCTGCCCGGCGCCCGCGTCCACCCAGGACTCGCCGAGCGGGCCCTTGTCGCCGGGGCTGCCGGGCACGGGCATCGGCGTGATCCGTACGGCCAGCGCGTTCGCGCCGTCCGCCGCGAGCAGCCGGGTCACGTCGTGGCAGGAGCGGGCGAACGGGTAGGTCAGGTCGGCGACATGCTCGCCGTTCAGCCAGATGTCGGCCGTGTGGTTGACGCCGTCGAACTCCAGCCAGATCCGGCGGCCGGACCCCGTGCGCAGGCCGCGCGGCAGCTCGAAGTCCCGCTTGTACCACCAGGAGTGCCGGGACAGCGCCTCGGGGACGCGCAGGTTGTTCAGGCCGGACACCGGGTCGGGCAGCCTGCCCTGGTCCACGAGGGAGCCCAGGACCGTGCCGGGGACGGTGGCGGGCAGCCAGCCGCTCGTGTCGACGCCGGTCTGCGACAGGCCGGGACCGTCCGCGCCCGCCCAGTCGTCGAGGGTGAGCCGCCAGCCGGACTCCACCGGCACGGTGCCGTCGTCCGCGACGGCCAGTTCGGGCGCCGAGCCGTGCCGGGTGCCCCAGTCGGTCCAGCCCGTCGCCGCGGGGCGGTGCCCCTGGGGGATGCCGTACACCTCGAAGCCGTTGAGGCCCAGCGGCAGGGGGCTGGAGCGCCTGCGGCAGGTCATCCGCACCCGGCGGGCCGGGACCGGGCGGGGCAGCCGGACGTCCACCACGCCGCCGGTGCCGGCGGTCGTGCGGTGGACGCTCGTCCACGACTTCCCGTCGAGGGACGTCTCGACCAGGAAGTCGAGCGCGTAGCTCGACAGGATCTCCTTGCCGGTGGTGCCGTCCGCCGGGTTTCCGGTGGCCGGCGGGGTGAACACCGGGTCGCTCGCGTCGGCTTCGAAGGTCAGGCGGATCCGGGTGACCTCGCACCTCGCCTGGAGGTCCACGGCGATCCACTGCGGGTCGCCGTCCCCGGCCCGCCAGCCGCTGCCCCGCACGCCGGGCGCGGAGAGCCGGTCGACGGCGAAGGACCCCGGGGTGGCGGCGTAGGCGGTCGAGGAGACCGAGACGGGCCGGTGGAGCGCGAGTTCGGCAGACGCGGCAGGCGCGGCGGGCTCGGCCCGGGTGCCGGCGGGAGCGGCGGACGCGGTCGGCGCCGGGAGCACCGAGCCGAGTCCGAACCCGGCCAGCAGGGTGGAGCCCGTGGCGACTATGGAACGCCGCGACGGACGGCGCGACGGATCCGACTGATCGGTCATGGTTCTGACGTCCCATCAGAATGCGGCGGAACGGGCCGAATCGGCTCCGGGCGCCCCGCCTCGAACACAATGACAACGTTGCCAAAGGCTGTGATGCCATGAGCTTCCTGTCAAGACCTGATGCGCGGATCGACGGTTGTCCGGCAGCGGCGCGGCCCGGGCCCCACCGAGCGCCGGGTCGTCCGATGGAGTGGTGGTCACGGATGTGACGGCGCGACAGGACGCGGAACGGGTACAGCGAACCGAAGCGACGGACTCCGTTCCAACCCCGCGGTGGTCGAGGTGATGACAGTTACAGACGTGAATGAGGCCGGCCGCAGGGCGCCCGGCCCACCGTGCCCTTCGGGTGCCGAGGGGTGGCCCGAGCCGTGACGGGCGCGCTCGGCGTGCTCGCGCCGTATCTGTCCGCCGTCGGCGATCCGCCGCAACTCCTCCCCGCACGGCAGCAGATGGCCTTCACCCTGGGGTTCCACATCATCCTGGTGCCCTTCGGCGTCGCGCTCACCACCCTCATGCTCATCGCCAACCACCGCGGTCTGCGCCGGGGCGACGCCGACGCCCTGCTGCTGGCCCGGCGCTGGTCCAAGGTCGCCGCCGTGCTGTTCGCCGTCGGCGCCATCACCGGCACCGTCCTCTCCTTCGAACTGGGCATCCTCTGGCCCGGCCTGATGGGCCGGTTCGGCGCGGCCTTCGGCTTCCCTTTCGCGATCGAAGGGCTGTTCTTCTTCCTCGAAGCGATCTTCGTGTCGATCTACATCTACGGCTGGGACCGGCTGCCACCGTGGGCGCACTTCTGGACCGGCGTACCGGTGGCGCTCTCCAGCATCGGCGGCGCGGCTGCCGTCATCGCCGCCAACAGCTGGATGAACCAGCCCGGCGGATTCACCCTGCGGGACGGCCGGGTCGTCGCCGTACGGCCCGCACAGGTCTTCTTCAACGGGGCCTTCTGGTGGGAGCTGCTGCACATGCTGCTCGCCGCGTACATCGTCGCGGGCTTCGTGGTGGCGAGCGTCTACGCGGTGGGCATGCTGCGGGGCCGGACGTCCCGCTACCACCGCACCGGCTTCCTCACCGGGTTCGTCACCGCCGCCGTGGCCCTGCCCCTCCAGCTCGTCGTCGGGGACACCATCGCCCGGTACGTCTTCCAGGCCGAGCCCGCCAAGTTCGCGGCCGTCGAACTGCTCCCGGCCACCGGCACCCACGTCCCCGAGACCCTGGGCGGCATCCTCGTCGACGGACGCGTCCGGTACGGGATCCCCGTGCCCGACATGGCGTCCCTGCTCGCCGGGTTCCGGCCCTCCACCCGCGTCCTCGGACTCGACGCGATCCCGGCCCGGGTACGCCCCTCCGACCAGGCCGTCAACACCGTCCACCTCGCCTTCGACGTCATGGTGGGGCTGTCCTTCGCGCTGCTCGCGCTGGCCGTGTGGTTCGCCTGGCTGTGGTGGCGGCGGCGCCCGATCGCGGAGCAGCGCTGGTTCCTGCGCTGCTGCGCGGTCAGCGGTCTCGCCGCGCTGGTGTGCCTGGAGACCGGCTGGATCGTCACCGAGGTGGGCCGCCAGCCCTGGACGGTCGTCGGGTACCTGCTGACCCGGGACGCGGCGACCACCCGGGGCAACCTGTGGTTCCTGTTCGCCGCGGTCCTCGTCGTCTACGTGGCCGTGGGAGCGGGCGCCGCGACGGTGCTCCTCGCCATGAAACGCCGGTGGCAGGCCGAGGGCGGCGACAGCGTGGCCGTCCCCTACGGACCCGACCCCGACCCCGCCGGCGTGCCCGCGGGAGCCGCGAAGTGATCGCGGAGCTCGTCGCCGTCTTCCTGTTCATCGGCGTCGTCGCCTACAGCCTGCTGGGCGGCGCCGACTTCGGTGCGGGCTTCTGGGACCTGACCGCGGGCGGCGCCGACCGGGGCCGCGGGCCGAGGCACCTGATCGACACCTCGCTCGGCCCGGTCTGGGAGGCCAACCACACCTGGCTGGTCTACTGCCTGGTGTTCCTGTGGTCGGGCTTCCCCACCGCGTTCACCGCCATCACCACCACGCTGTACCTCCCGCTCGGCATCGCCGCCCTGGGCATCGTCCTGCGCGGCGCCGGCTTCGCCTTCCGCAAGGCCACGCCGCGCATCGGCGAACAACGTGTGTACGGGGCCGCGTTCGCGGCGTCCTCCGTCCTGACCCCCTACTGCTTCGGCTCCATCGCCGGCGGCATCGCTTCCGGACGGGTGCCCACCGGGGGCGACGGTGACGCCGTCGGCAGCTGGCTGAATCCCACGTCGGCGCTCGGCGGCGTGCTGGCCGTCCTGGTCTGTGCCTACCTCGCCGCCGTCTACCTGACCGTCGCCGCCCGGCAGCAGGGTTCGCCCGCACTGGAGCGCTGCTTCCGCGACCGGGCCCTGCTCGCCTCGGTGCTGACCGGAGCCGTCAGCGTCGTCGGCATCTTCGTCCTCCGGCAGGACGCGCCCCGCCTGTTCCACCAGCTCAGCCACCGCGCCCTCGCGCTGGTCGTGCTCGCGGCGCTCTGCGGCCTCGCGACCGTGCTCCTGCTGCTGCGCCACCGCAGGACGGGGCTGCGCGTGCTCGCCACCGCGGCGGTCGCGCTGGTCGTCCTCGGCTGGGGCGTCGCCCAGTACCCCTACCTCCTCGGCACCCACCTGCGGATCGCCGACGCGGCGGCGCCGGACGCCACTCTCAAGGTGACCGTCGGCGTGGCGATCGTCGCGGGGCTCCTCATCTTCCCCTCCCTCGCCCTCCTGTACCTGCTCGCCGGCCGGGGACGACTCCGGCCGGCACCGCAGGAGAACGTCCCGGGCCCGCCGTCCCGCGAGTCCTGAACCCGGCGGACCGCGCGGTGCCCGGGGGGTCTCAGACCTTCCGGTAGGTGTACGCCTCCGCTGCCGCCGCCTCCACCGCGTCCAGGCCGGCCCCGGTGGACGCGGTGACGACCGCGGCGACCGCGCCCTCCACGAACGGGGCGTCCACCAGACGGGTGCCCTCGGGGAGTTCGTCACCCTCCGCGAGCAGCGCCTTCACGGTGAGCACCGCGCTGCCCAGGTCGGTGAGGACGGCGACCCCCGCGCCCCGGTCCACGGCAGCCGCGGCGGCGGCGATCAGCTCGGCGCTGGTGCCGAGCCCGCCGCCCTCGGTACCGCCCGCCGGGACGACCGGCACCGCCGTGCCGGCGCCCGCCAGCCCCTTGGCCAGCTCCGCGACGGACGCCGCGACCTCCGCGCTGTGCGACACCAGTACGATCCCGACCAGCTTGTCGTCACTCACCGGCCGCCTCCGCGAGTCCCGCGACGAGGAGCGCCGACGAGGTGGCGCCCGGGTCCTGGTGGCCGATGCTGCGCTCACCGAGATAGCTCGCCCGGCCCTTGCGGGCCTGGAGCGGGATCGTCGCCTCGGCGCCCTGCTCGGCGGCGGCCCGCGCCGCGCCGAAGCCGTCGCCGAGCGCGTCGAGCGCCGGCACCAGGGCGTCGATCATCGTCTTGTCGCCGGGCGCGGCCCCGCCGAGCGCCATGACCTTGTCCACCCCGGCCCGCAGCGCCTCGGCGAACTGGGCCTCGCTGACCTCGGGCGCGTCGCCGAGCGCCTTGCCGGTGCTGCGCAGCAGCGTGCCGTACAGCGGCCCGGAGGCACCGCCGACGGTCGAGATCAGCCGGCGCCCGGCGAGCGCCAGCACGGCGCCCGGGGTGTCGGGCGCGTCCTTCTCCAGCGCGGCGGTCACCGCCTTGAACCCGCGCTGGAGGTTGCTGCCGTGGTCGGCGTCCCCGATGGGGGAGTCGAGGGCGGTGAGCCGCTCCGCCTCGCGGTCGACGGAGGCGGCGGTCGCCGCCATCCAGCGGCGGAAGAAGTCGGCGTCGAGCACTGGATCTCCTTGCGTAGCGGTACGGACGCGGGTCGGTGCCGGTCGGTGCCGGCCCTCCTTCACATGCCCCAACGCAGCGCCGGTGTCCGCACCGGCGCGTCCCACAGCCGCAGCAGTTCCTCGTCGACCTGGCAGAGCGTGACGGAGGCGCCGGCCATGTCCAGGGAGGTGACGTAGTTGCCGACCAGTGTGCGGGCCACGCTCACCCCGCGCTCGGCGAGCACCCGCTGGACCTCGGCGCTGAACCCGTACAGTTCCAGGAGCGGGGTCGCGCCCATGCCGTTGACCAGGACGAGAACCGGATTGCGCGGCGGCAGGTCCTCCAGGACGGCGTTGACGGCGAAGTCGGCGATCTCGCCGGACGTCATCATGGCCCGCCGCTCCCGGCCCGGCTCGCCGTGGATGCCGATGCCCAACTCCAGCTCGCCCGACGGCAGATCGAAGGTCGGGGTGCCCTTGGCCGGAGTGGTGACGGCGCTCAGCGCGACACCGAAGCTGCGGGAGTTCGCGTTCACCTGGCGCCCGACGGCCTCGACCCGCTCCAGCGGCTGCCCCTCGGCGGCGGCTGCGCCGGCGATCTTCTCGACGAACAGGGTGGCGCCGGTGCCCCGCCGGCCCGCGGTGTAGAGACTGTCGGTGACGGCCACGTCGTCGTTGACGAGCACCTTCGCCACCTGGATGCCCTCGTCCTCGGCGAGCTCGGCGGCCATGTCGAAGTTGAGCACGTCACCGGTGTAGTTCTTCACGATGAACAGCACGCCGGCCCCGCTGTCCACGGCCGCGGCGGCCCGGGCCATCTGGTCGGGGACAGGAGACGTGAACACCTCACCGGGACAGGCGGCCGACAGCATCCCGGGACCCACGAATCCGCCGTGCAGCGGCTCGTGCCCGGAACCGCCGCCCGAGACCAGCGCGACCTGCCCGGCGACGGGCGCGTCCCGCCGTACGATCACCCGGTTCTCCACATCCACGGTGAGCTCGGGATGGGCCGCCGCCATGCCCCGCAGCGCGTCCGCCACGACGGTCTCCGGAACGTTGATGAGCATCTTCATGTCATACTCCCAGCAAGATTAGCAGACTAGCCTCTGACCTGCTTCTTTCCGGGTCAGAGACTGTTTCGTCAGTTCTTGATCTTGGCGTTTCGTCGCGGTCCGCGGCGGGTTGTGGCGGGGCTGATGCTGACTCACTGCTGACTTTGGTGATGGTTCGTCAGGGGCGGGCGGGGGTGTCGCCAGTGGTGTGCTTTTCCTGACGGCAGTATCGACCTTGCGGGCGCGAAGGTCACGTCAGCATGTTCTCGATCCGGTGGTGATACGTCGTGCACGGTGCGGTGGCCAGGGAAAACCGCGGCTGGATGTGCGACGGGTTGAGTGGGGCCCGGGAACCGTTTTGGCCGGAGCCGGCAGGGACTCGCCTTGGTGGAGCAGTGTCTGTCGAGATGCCGGCCAGTTGATAGCGACCTGCGCAGGCGTCGCATCGTCAGCTGCGGGTGACGACTAGGTCGTACCTGGGGCGGCGGCACAGAACTGAGGTGGCCTGCTGGTGGACCGCGGATGGGTACGAGTCTTCGGCGGCCCTGCGGACGGGGCGGAGTGGGTGGTGCCGAGCCTGACCCGCGGCAATGAGTCCAGGTGGAAACCGCTGAGTGGTATGTCGAGCAGCTCGAAACGGTCGACGGATATCTGTGGCGGCAGCAGGCCGACCCCAGCAAGCTGTACAAGCGCTGTGCCACACCGCCCTGAAGGCACCGTCGACACGAAGACTTAGCGGTACGGGAGAAACGCGTCCGGCGGGGAGAAGCCGCCCGCACCTTCGATCCTGACGACCGGCCCACGTGACTGCGCCCCCACTCTTGCCGCCTCCGGGCGGGGGAGTGGGGTGTGTGCGGTCTTCGTCTCGCCGTCCACGCTCACACTGCGGCTGATATCGCCCGAACCCTGAAGCTGCGCGCTCACGTTGAAGTGCACGGCGTCGTCCTTCAGCTGTGGGGGCGCGCTGCACAACGCCTCCCGTGGCGGCGGGGAGTACGCCGCCCTCCGACGGGCGGCGGGCCAGGTCAACGGAGCACCCCATCTAGGCCCGAGGGACATTCTTCCGTTCTGGGGGTGGCCGCCGGTCATGTTCGGGCTGATTCGATTCCGCCTGTTCTCGCTGAGCCGGTGACGGAGGAAACAGGCGGTCCTCCAGAAGGGGCAGCCCGAACAGCAGCAGGAGCGCTACCACCGGGGTGAGTAGAGCTGTGACGATCATGGCGCCTCCCCGTGAAGCTGACGATCACGGTTGTCGCTCGGTGGCAAGCCACGTCACGTCCACCGTGGGGCCGAACGGGGGACATCGCGCGCGGAGACCGGCTATGGGTAGACCGAATGGGTGATGCCGGCCGCGTGGAGGGGTCGGGAGGGGTGGGGAGGGGTGGCGGGTTCAAGGGTAACCATCAGGCAATAGTTTTGTCCGCATAATGGACTTCATGGTGTTTCAGTATGACCTGCGCGATGGGTCGTGTTGGTCCTCATACTCATCTCTTACTCTGAGGCCGGGCCGGCGGCCTGGCACTGCCAGCTCGCCCTCGCTTGAGGGCTAGTGTGGTGCGTGTACGAAGCACCCCGTGATGTCAACTGTCTGCGGGGCGTCCTTCTCCTCCAAGGAGGCCGCCATGTACGTACGTGCACGTGTACTCGCTGCATCAGGGCTGGCCGTAGCGCTGCTGTCCGCTGGCGCCGGCGGAGCAATGGCGGCACCATCGTCGCCGTCGCATGCTGCCTCGATCACGGTCAAGGCAAGCCCCACGACCGCGAAGCCCGGTCAGACGGTCCGGTTCGCCGGACGTACCTCCGGCATCCGTCCCGGAGCATCGGTCATGCTCCAGATGGACAAGAGCGGCAAGTGGATTCCACTCCACGTCGATTCCAAGGTGAAAAAGGGTGACACCTTTGCCCTTGCCACCCGGGTTCACATGAAGGGCAGTCAGCAATTCCGTGTGGCCTCCGGCCAGACCCACTCTCCCACCGTCAACGTGACGGTGCAGTAACAGCTCTTCTCGGGCCCGCGCAGCACGTGGTTCGCCTCGGAAGTCCGCGGCGAACCACCCGGTTTCGGGTACGCGCCGCTCAGGCCGTCCGGGGTCTTGTCCGTGCCGGTCAGTCCCAGCATCTCGCTGATCAGATCGGGTCGGTGTCTGTTCCTGCCGCGTTGACGGGGCGCCCCGTTACCGAAGCGTTTGGAAGCATGTCTGCGAAGGGATCGCGGACCGATCCCACGCGCGAGGGCGACCTGTAACCCGACTCCATGCCAGACTGGCGGCAGGGCCGTCTCGCATCCCCCGTCGAGGCGGCCCTGCCGCTGTCATCCGCGGCCGAGGCCGCAATGCAGGTCGGAACTCCGCGAGGTCGGACACTTCGCGCATGTGTGCACGGCCCGGGGAAGTCGGTGGGAGTCCGACGCTGACCTGCGACGCCGACGAGCGGGACGGGCTCCGGCCAGGGACTGTCTCCATGAAAGGTTATGGGCGCCATTCCTGCTGGTAGGCGGGGTGTTCGGCGTAAGACTGGCCAAGGACTCGCAGCGCGTATGCCAGGCCGCCCGAGCGGGAGTCCGAGGGGTCCATGGCTCTGGTGTGCGGCCTCCGTCGCGGCCTCGCCGCAGCCGATGGCCGACCTGGTGGGACGGCTCCATGCCTCGTAGGCGAGTTGAGAACCCTGTGGGTAGTGGTCCCAAGGCAGTCCACCGCCGTGGATCGACGACGGGACGGCCTGAGGAGCCGAAAGGTCAGGATGGCCTCGGCGACCTGGAAATCCAGCACGGTGTCGTCGGCATCGGGACTCCCCGTCCCGGACGGCGCTCTGATCGTTCTTGTGGCGGAATGCGATGTGATCATCCTGCCTCCCCCGTACGCTACGAATCCCGGCACTCCGACACGTGCTGGGCCAGGGCCTAGCCGCGTGCCCAGCTCTGGGAGGCCGCGCCGGGGGCGCAGGTGGCCTCGGCCACTCCGCCGCCGAAGGCGAGGGCGAGGCAGCCGCCGTCGTAGACCGTGGCGAGGGTGTTGCCGGTGCCGGTCTTCCAGAGCCGGGCGGTGCTGCTGAGCGAGCAGTCGCCGACGAAGACGGCCTGGCCGTTGCCGTTCGCGCTGAGGCAGGCGCCGGTCGAGACGTTGACGACCTTGACGCTCCCGCCGGAGGCGCTGCGGAAGGTCCACTCGGCGGTCGCGTCCGAGCAGGATCCGAGGCCGGAGGAGCCGTAGACCTGGATCAGGCACTTGCCGTTCTCGCCGTTCTTCAGCGTGACGGCGCCCGAACTCCCGGACGTGCTGGGAGTGGTGGTGACGGTCGTACCGCCGGAGGAACCCCCGGACGCCGAACTGCCGGACGTCGAACCGTGGGAGGAGCCGGAGGAGCCCGAGGATGCGCCGGAGGTGGACGAGCCGCCGGAGCCTGCCGATGCGGAGCCGGAACCGCCGCCGGTCCTTCCCGTGCCGCCGGCGGCCGTCTTCCCGCTCTTGCCCCCGCCCTTGTCGCTCTTGTCGCTGCCCTTGCCCCTGCCCGACGCCGAGGGCGAAGCCGTGCCGGTCGGGCTCGTGGAGGTGCGCGGGGAGGACGACGGGGTCGAGGGCGAGGTGGATGCGGAAACGGAGGAGGCCGGGGTGGCCGCCGTACCGCCGTCGTGGTCGTCGCGCGAGCCCGTCGCGTACGGGAGCAACTGGAAGGTGGCGGTCGCCACGATCACGACCGGCACGGCGACCGCCAGGACAAGGGTGCGGCGACGTCCGGGCCGGCGCTCACGTTCCCGATCGGGCGGCACGATGACCACCTCCGGCTCGGCCGCCGTCACCTCCGGCACGTCCGCCGCGAACGCGGCCCGTTCCGCGAGACGCCCGTTGACCGGCTCGGGCCACAGCGGGGGCCCGGACGGGCCGCGTCCCGCCGTCAGTTCGAGGAGCTCGGCGGCGGTGGGGCGGCCCTCGGGGTCCTTGTCCAGGCAGGAGCCGACCAGCTCGGCCAACTCGGGGTCGGCGTCCCGCAGTTCCTGGAGGTCCGGCTGCTCGTGGACGATCCGGTACAGCACCCCGTGCCCGGACTCGTCCCCGAACGGTGGCCGCCCGGACCCCGCGAACGCCACCACCGAACCGAGCGCGAACACGTCGACGGCCCCGGTCAACCGCCGTGCCCCCGAGGCTTGTTCGGGAGACATGTAGGCGGGCGTGCCGACCACCATCCCGGTGCGCGTCAGCTGGCTCTGCTCGGCGGCCCGTGCCACCCCGAAGTCGATGAGCGTCAGCCCCCGGGACGTCAGCATGACGTTGGACGGCTTGATGTCCCGGTGGACCATGTCCCGTTCGTGGACGGCCGCCAGTCCGGCCGCCGCCTCCCGCAGCAGCAGCCACAGCGACTCGGCGGGGAGCGGACCGCCGTACACCTCGACGGCCTCGCGCAGGGTCAGGCCGGGCACGTACGCGGTGGCGAACCACGGCGGCCGGGCGTCGCGGTCGCCGGCCAGCAGCGGCGCGGTGGCCCCGGCGGGCAGCCGGGCGAGGTTGTCGAGCTCGTGCCCGAAGCGCCGTACGAAGTCCTGGTCCTCGGCGACCAGCGACGGCCGCACCTGTTTGACCGCCGCGTAACGGCCCTCGTACACGCCGAGATAGACGCGCCCCATGCCTCCGGCCCCGAGCCGGCCGACCAGCGGGATGGGCCCGATCCGCCGGGGATCGTCGTCCTCCAGCGGCTCGACGCCCACCCCGCTGCCCCCGTCGCCCCCGTTGTTGGTCACGAGAGGCAGGGTACTGCCGAGTCGAATCTTTTTCTAGAAATTTTTTCTAGAAGGGTCATCCACTAGGCTGCCGCGCCATGGCCCCCAGGCAGCAACGCGGTGCGGCGACCGCCGAGGCGCTCCTCGACGCGGTGCTGCGCGTCCACGCGGCCGAGGGCGAACGAGGGCTGACGGTGCACGCGGTCACCGAGGCCTGCGGGGTCAGTGCCGGCAGTCTCTATCACCACTTCGGCAGCATCGAAGGGCTCACCGCGGCGGTGACGCTGCGCTGGCTGGAGCGGCTGCTGGCGGAGATGACCGCGGAACTGGCGGGGGCGCGGACGGCACGGGAGGGGATCGGGGCCGCCGTCGGCGCCTACCTCGCGTTCGTACGGGACCACCGGGACGCGGCCCTGCTGATCCACTCGCCGTCGGCCGACCTGGGCCCGTTCGTCCGGTGGGCCGAGGCGCAGATCCGCTGCGGCGAACTCGCGCCGCTCCCAGCGCCGTTGATCGATGCCCTGGTGCTCGGTCCGATGATCGGGGTGGCCCGGCGCTGGCTCTCCGGCATCGACGACGTGGACCTGGAGGAAGCGGCACGGGTACTGCCGGACCGGATCTGGCGGGCCGTGGGCAGCACCGGGTGAGAGGGCGGTCAGTCCTCGCCCCACCGGCTGATCCGCCTGAGGCAGAGCGTGATCTTCTTTGTTCCGTCGGCGCTCGTGTAGGTCATCACCTTGCCGTCGCATGCCAGTACCTGGGCGGAGTCGAACTGTTCGGAGGCCTCGACGACCTTGTAGGGCTCGTCCCATGGGACGGGGAAACCGCAACTCTGCCTGTATGCGGTGTGGTTGCCGTAGCTCTCGATCCGCACGCAGTCGCCGGCCCTGGCCTGGAAGAGGTCCTTCGAGTCGACGTGGTTGTGGAGGTAGAGCCCGCCGAAGAAGAGCACTGCGGCAATGGCCTGGAGGCCGGTCTTCACACAACCGCCGTCGCCGGTGCCGGTTCGGGGGCTGGTAGCGGTCTGGGGAGCCGACCGAGGCACCTGCACCTGCACCTGCACCTGCTCCGGCCCCGGTCTCGGCTTCGGCTTCGGCACCGGACGTTCGGCCGCCGTTCTGCGCGCCGCCAGTGCGGTCATAGCGGTCGCGAGGTCGGTCAGGAGGGCCTTGCGCTCGGGCAGGGCGTCGGTCGGCAGGAGAAGGGTCGCGGCGGCGTGGCCGTACTGGACGATCAGCGTGGTGATCTGATCGGGCGTGCGGCGCGCGGTCGGTGGGTACGACTCGGCCGCCCGCGCGAACCGGTCCAGCAGTTCCGCCGCGTCCGGCCGTCCGGCCGGGTCCTTCTCCAGGCACGGCAGGAGCAGCGCGGCGAGGGCAGGGGGCACACCGGTCAGGTCGGGGGCCTCGTAGACGACGCGGTGCAGTACGGCGAAGGTCGTGCCGTCGCCGAACGGCGTCCGCCCGGTGGCCGCGTGGGCGAGCAGGCTCGCGAGGCTGAACACGTCCGACCTCGGGCCGACCTGGCCGTCCCGGATCTGTTCGGGGGACATGAAGGCCGGGGTGCCGATCACCCCGTGGGTGGTGAGCCGGGTCGCCGCGTCGAGGGCGCGGGCGATGCCGAAGTCGATGATCCGGGGGCCGTCCTCGGCCAGGATCACATTCGCCGGCTTGAGGTCCCGGTGCACCAGACCGCAGCCGTGGATGGCGCCGAGCCCCTCCGCGAGCCCGGCGCCGAGCGCGGTCACGGTCCCCGCCGGCAGCGGACCGAAGGCAGTCACCGCCTCCTGGAGCGACGGTCCGGGCACGTACGCCGTGGCCAGCCAGGGCGTCTCGGCCGTGGGGTCGGCGTCCACCACCGGTGCCGTGTAGAAACCGCCGACCTTCCGCGCCGCCCCGACCTCGGCGGCGAAGCGGCGCCGGAAATCGGGGTCCTGGGCGAGATGCGGCCGTACGACCTTCACCGCGACCAGCCTCCCGCCCCGCGACCGGGCCAGGTACACATCGCCCATGCCGCCACCGCCCAGGTGGCGCAGCAGGAGGTACGGGCCGATCCGGGCGTCCGTTCTCAAGGCTTGTGGCATGCGGGAAGTCTGGACGACGAACGGCCTGACCGAAACATACTTCTAGAAAACCGTTCTAGAAATTCACGATGGGACGGATGGGAGTATGGAGCGGTGAGACGGAAACAACAGCGGGGTGAGGCCACCTACGAGCAGTTGCTGGACGCCGCCCTGCGGGTGTACGCGGAGTCGGGCGACCAGGGGCTGACGGTCGGTGCCGTCACCAAGGCGAGCGGGGTGAGTCTGGGCAGCCTCTACCACCACTTCGGCAGCATCGACGGCCTGTTGGACGCACTGCTCATGCGCTGGCTCGGCCGGTTGCTGGAGGCGACGCTCACCTCCCTGGAGGGCACCCGGTCCGCCCGGACCGGCATCCGTGCCATCGTCACCGCCTATCTGGGCTTCGTACGCGACCACCACGACGCAGCCCTGCTGCTGCACTCCGCCGACGCCGACCGCCGGGGCATGACCGACGGCAAGGGCCTGCGGGACGCGCAGGAGGCCCGGCTCTCCCCGCTCGCGCAGTGGGCCCAGGGGTATGTGGACGCCGGTGAACTCGCCCCGCTGCCCCCGGCGTTGATCGAGGTGCTGGTCATCGGCCCGGTGATCGGCGTGGCCCGCCGCTGGCTGTCCGGCGTCGACGACGTTGACCTCGACGAGGCGGCGGAGCTGCTGCCGGAGCGGATCTGGCGCTCGGTGGCCGCCTGAACGGCACGCTCGCCACCGCGCCGAAGAACTCGCTCTATCCGAGGGGATTCCCGTCGAGCCAGCGGCGGACCTGCGCTGCCTCCGACTCGCGCCCGAGACCGTCGAGCGACTGCGCCTGCCGGCTCAGCGCGGAACGAAGTCGCGGGAACACGGCGGACATGTCGGCGTGACCGCGGTAGAGCTCCACGGCTTCGCCGGTCGCGCGCAGCGCTCCTGAAAGGTCCCCCTGCTCTCCAGGAGCACGGCGAGGACACTCGACGAGGCGGCGAAGCCGGACTCGTGGGCGGCCGGGTCGGCGGCCGTGAGCCGACAGCAGATCTGCACCGCCCATTCGGCGGAGGGGAGGGCGGAGCCCAGGCGTCCCGCCCTCCCCGCCAGCCGGGCACTGAAGAAGCACAGCGAGACGGCTACGCCGGCGACATCGACAACCTCTCGACGCCGACGA
This sequence comes from Streptomyces sp. NPDC048278, assembly GCF_040652195.1. NCBI lineage: Bacteria > Bacillati > Actinomycetota > Actinomycetes > Kitasatosporales > Streptomycetaceae > Streptomyces > Streptomyces sp. NPDC048278. The sequence goes on along the minus strand of NZ_JBEZLP010000001.1, from coordinate 932 downwards.
ACCGGATCGACGAAGCCGGAGACTCAGCCAGTAGCTGGCCCACCCCGACCGCCGCGCGAAGTGCGTAGTTCACCTCCGCCAAGGCGAAGGAGGTGAGCGACGCGATCTACGATCGGCTCGCGCCCGACGGTGGCGACACCTACAACACGTTCGTCCACTACGACGGACCGGCTGACCGGATGGTGATGCGCACCACCGCTCCGTTCTCGCTCACCGATCCGCTGGTCAACGACTACCCCGACATGATCACGGTCAAGCCCGCTCCGGTCGGCAACGTCCGGATGATCAACGTCAACAGTGGCAAGGCCCTCGATGCGGCCGGCTGCGGAACCGCCGACGGTACCGGGCGGGCCCCTGCTCGCACTCCAGCCCCGCAGACGGTTCGCCGCGGCCTGCTGGGGCGGCGAATCAGACGCCCATCCCGTAGCGGGAACGGGGTGCCCACCTCCTGGGGCCCGTCCGGAGGCCAGTGGACAGGCGCACAGGAACGGCCACAGCAATCGCATGAGAAACGCATGAGAACCCGGTAGAAATACCCATGGCCTGGGGTCTGCCCCCGGGCCTTTCATGTTCGTGACAGCCATACCGAGGCGGTCGGCACCGGCCGGGTGCCCTCCCTCCCGATACGGCGACCATCCCCCACCGGCGTGCGCCGCGGTCCGTCTCCCGGATCCCGGCGATCTCACGCACGCCCGGTTCGGCGACCGGCAGCGGCCTGGGCTCCGGACGTCCGCGTCCCGCCTCCCGCATGCCGCCTACCGCTCTGAAAAGGATGATCATGCGAAGAACGAACGCGGCCGGGACAGTCCTCGCGGCCCCCCGTGTCATGGCCCCGCCGAGCCGGCTCCCGGCTGCCGCCCGGGCCGCCTTCCGAAGGCCGGGCGGCCCGGGCGCCGCCGTGCGACGGCGGACGTCCGCCGCGCTCGTGGCCG